>CAZZCB010000001.1:0-98678 GCA_964652835.1 uncultured Candidatus Saccharibacteria bacterium
CATCCACCATAAACACAAGAGTTGTTGGGAACAGAAGCTCCCGGGTTATAGTTTAGAGCAATAGAATCAGTACATCCCAAAACTGGAGAATACAGACAAACCGAGTCGTCGTGAATATTTGTTTGCTGATTAAAATTATCAGCGTCTGGATCAGAACAAGCTATTAACTGTTCGTTGTTATCATTTAAACTTTGACAACCTAGATCTTCAGGATAATCTTCAAAGCCATCTCCGTCATTGTCTTCTCCATCGCGGCACGCAGGGTCATTTCCTCCACCTCCCCCACCCGGAGGGTTGGTAGATGGTGGCCTCCAATCAGTATAGACACACGAGTTCACCAGATCACTGCAGTCAAAAATAATCCAGCCGGTATTTTCACCCCAAGCTTCGCCGTTAAAAAATCCTTCTTCAATAGACACTCCACCGTTAACAGGGTTAAAGTTCACCCAGCCAGCAAGCTCTCCCCAAGCATAACCAGATAGATTTCCATCACCGTCATTTAAAACTCCACTTTGCGCAGGGCTTAAATTTATCCAACCAAAACTCTCAGACCAGACATATCCGGTAAGCTCATCATCGGAAACAGAAGCGCTACAGTTTAGACAATCAAAATTTATTTGATTACCGTCATCTAAATGCTCTGCGTATTTATACCCGGCGTTATCTGGATCTATACTACCAGTTGCAGAAAAAACCTTTTCATTAGTAAAAAAGAAAAAGAGTGAAAGAAAAAAAACCGAAGTTATTGTATGTAGTAAAAACTTCTTCATTGGTATGATTATATCAAAATAAATTTTATTTTTTCTGAAATTTACAAAGGTTGGTGGATTATTATTACCCAACTATAAGAAATTTAAAGTTTTCCACATTTATTATTTGCCTATTGCTTTTTTTTGTTTTTATGGTATGATTGAAAAAAACTTAAACCCATCAACGCGATGAAAAAGCTTCTGCTTCTCCTTGCTTTGGTGGTCGTATGTACCTTCAAAGCAAATACTCAGGTCGTGGCCGAATGGAACTGTGACAACACGGTCATCGCCACTTCCACTAACCCACTCTTCGTAAGCGCTGCCAGTAACATTAGTGTTGTGGGCGCTGGAGGACTTGGATACCCTATTGGGTGCCCTGGATCTGCTACAGACCGTTCGGCTTCTTGGAATAATTGGCCACTTATCGTCCCGTTCTTGCCAACTAGCTACATTGAGATATCGATTACGGTCTCTCAAAATGTAAACTTGGAATGGCTCAGACTTTCAACCAATCGTACCATCAACGGCCCTACAGATTGGCATGTACGTTGGAGCCTGGACACGTATGCAACCCCTCTGTACTCAAACAACACATCTTTAGTAGGCTGTAATGGGCATAGTATTAATCTTGGAGGAATCTTTTTGTCCAGTGGGCAAACTGTAACCTTCAGACTACATGCTGGTGGAGGAACTCAGTCTAGTGGCAGGTGGAATGTTGAAGATGTTCAATTTGAGGTTTCAGGGTCTACTCTCCCTATAACCCTAACCTCCTTCACTGGAGAAGTATCAGGCGACGCAAGCGTTCTAAGATGGACAACGGTGAGCGAAAGTAACAACTCTCACTTCACACTCTTCCGCTCGAGCGATATGTTTGATTGGAAAGAAATCGGCACGCTCCCTGGTGCTGGCACGAGTGTGCAAGTGTTAGGCTACTCGTTCAGCGATCAAAACCCTGACCCAGGAGACAACTATTACCGTCTCCGGCAAACGGATTTTGACGGAAACTTCGAAGAATCGTGGGTTGTGGTAGTCCACCACAAGGAACGTCTTCGAGGCGTAATCCATAATGTGGGAGATGTCGCGAACCTGCCCGGTGAACGGTCAACACTGTTCTCGATGAACGGATCGATAGTCTCACCTCACGGTGAGAATCACAACATCCAAAGCTATGGCGTTTTTACCCTCGTAGGTGAGCACGGAACCAGGCTTCGAATAGTTGTTGAATGACATCGCTCTACCGAGCATTGATAAAGCCCCTCGCAATTGCGAGGGGCTCTTTCTTTTCCACTTTCTTTGTGTTGTTTTGGTTTAAAGTTTTATATAATAAGCTTATGAAAATAAACCAAACCTATAAAAGTGTTTTTATTTTATTATTAATAGTTGGATCATTCTTTTTTATCAGCAAAACAATAGCAGTTTCGAGTCCTTACCGAGCAGGAGAAACTCGTGACCCAGCGTGTGCGCCTGGAGACCTTTTCTGTACTGTAAATTTAGATAAAGATTTATATAAAGAAAATGCATTGGGAGCAGTTACAAACGTAACATCTGGAACAAACTCTATTGTTATTGGTTCTGGTTCCACAGCATCGGGTGATTATTCTATAGCTGTTGGACACGAAGATCCTAACACACTCGAACCCGGCCCAACGGCGTCTGGCGACTTTTCAGTGGCGATTGGTAACGCTACTCAATCAACTGGTAACTTTTCAGTGGCGATTGGTGGTGGAACTGCCAGCGGAGCAAGCTCATTATCAATGGGCCATTTAAGTCTAAGTAGCGGCAATGAATCCATCGCAATTGGACCAGGTACTATCGCCGCATCGTTCCGCGAAATATCTCTCGGTTCATATCCAACAGACCATAGTCCCTCATCCGAATCTTGGTCTGGTACTGACCGACTACTGAACGTAGGTAACGGATCAAGCTCCGTAGCAAGATCTGACGCATTCACAATACTAAAAAATGGAAAAATCGGTATTGGAACAAATAGACCTGGGTGGAGTTTTGACATTTCAAGTAAAACAGATGCATTAGCCTTACCAAGAGGAACAGATGCAGACAGACCTATATCTTTGGCTGAGGGACTTTTAAGGTTTAATATGACTGGAGAACATTTAGAATATTCAGATGGAGAAACATGGATTCCACTCACATCTTCTTCCTCTTTAAAACTGATTACTGAAAACTATATAAATACCGCAGACTTACCGAACCCTGATGGAAACGAATCAGTTTCAATAGGGGTCGGAACAAAGACTACAACCTATGGAGAAGTTTCTTTAGGTATGTACCCAAGAATATCTCTAGGATCAAAGACCTTAGTAGACACAGCCGATGTTTTGTTTACAGTCGGTAACGGAACTTCAGAGGTTGCACGAAGTAACGCATTTATAATAAACAAAGGAGGAACTATCGGGCTTGGAGATGTAACGAAAGCAGACCTAACATCAGCCGAAGCAAGTAACGCGTTCATGACAACAGAAACAGGGGGATATCTAAAACTAGATGGGACTTGGGTGAGCGCATCAGACCGAAGTCTAAAAACAAATATAAAAGATATATCATACGGTCTAGAAACTATAGAAAAGATACAGCCGAGATCATTTGAATATATAAAAACAGGAGAGCCTTCTATTGGATTTATCGCACAAGAAATGGAAACAGTCGTGCCTGAGATAGTTTCAGATGGAGGTATGGGAACAAAAGGTATCTCTTACGGACAACTTACAGCTGTTCTGGTAAAAGCAGTACAAGAGTTGTCAGACAGAGTTGAAGATCTCGAAAGTGATGCGGGAATAACGCCAGCAAAAGTAGAGCAGGTGGAAGAAGTGCCAGCAGAAGAAGTGCCAGCGCCCGTAGAGGAAACTCCGGCAAAAGAAACACCAGCAGAAACTCTCCCTGCTTCTCTTATCGCAAGCAGTAACGAAATAAACTTAACAAATATATTACTCATGCTCGCTATCGGACTACTCCTGATAAATCTAGCGGTACAAGTGAAGAAAAATAACTAAAATAAAATAATTTAAAAGCCCGAAGCTTTCGCTTCGGGCTTTTAAATTATTTATTATCTAACGGTTGTAGGAGTGCTTGGTCTTTTTCGAGTATATTCGTAAGCACCGATATCACACAAAGCGACACCGTCACTGTTACCATCTACCATACGTGCGTAGCCTCTTTGGTCTACCTTTGGACACTTAACTCTTACTCCAACTGTCACAGCAGTATCGATAGCGTTACTTCCATCAACTAGTTTGTGAGTTCTTGATGGTCCGCCGTTATTAGCTAGAGTATCGAAAACTCCAGTAGCCGAAGTGTTTCCACAAGATCCATCGTCAGATAAGTTGTTTATTTTTAGTAAACCAACTTCAGTCGCAAGGTTACAATCACCTCCAGCGTTTTGACTAAAGATACTGTTTTCTAGTCTTGAACTAAACCAAGCTAGTGGTGAGATACTTGTGAAAGCTCCACCGTTTCCATTTGAGTTATTATTAACGAAACTTGTATAAGCGATAGTGAATTGGCTTTCTTCTCCCCTGTTTAAAACAGCAGAACCAACGCCGAAAGATTCGTTATAAGAGAAAGTTGAGTTTATTATTTCAACTTCTGCGATAGCGTCTTGGTTTACGAAAGCTGCTCCATCGTTAAAACCTTTGTTATCGAAAAATGTTGTTCCTGTAATAGAAACTTTTCCATCCCATCCTCCCCACTCAACAGCACCTTCGTTGTTTGAATAGTTCTTTTCAAATTCAGAATTTTTTATTATTAGACTTTTTTGATTAGATAAAAATCCAGCGCTTATTGCCGCGGCGTATTCACCTGCATTTTGTTTGAACAAAGAAGAGTCGATCACAATATTAACTTCTCCTTTTACAGCAACAGCTCCACCTTCATACACAGAAGAGTTGTTTTTCATTTCTGTTAGAAAGATAGAAAGCTTTTGACCTCCGTCCATAAATAGCACTCCTCCTCTTTCAGCGCCACCAAATTGGAATAAACTTTTTGTTATAGATATAGGTGTGTTTACTGAGTAGATAGCTCCGCCGTCTACAGCTGAAGAGAAATCAAAAGCAGAAATATTTTTTAGATTTAGATTACCTCCAGAAGATTTTATAAGAGATCCAAAATCAACATGGCCATTTATGCCAGGTGAGTTTTGAAATACTGTATTATTTATTGTTAGGTTTCCTCCATTTACCTCAAAAATTCTAAAAGGATTTGGCGCATTGAAATGATCACTTGTAACAGTGTTACCGTTTCCTTCTATGATTATATTTGTTGTAATAACAGGCAATGCATTTTCTGTATTTTGATATGCAGAAGCTAGAGATATATTTTGATTTAAAATAATAGTGTCAGATGTTCCCGATCCAGCCACGCAACCCCCTACGGCAGTGTTGCCCTGCGCTGATAAAACCGCGTCCACAAAACTACAGTTTTGACCTGTTGTTATTGTCGCAGCAAAAACTTCCCCACTATTAACAAGAGAGAAAGTTAGACCCAAAACACCGATAAATAATGATTTCTTTAGTAAATTCATGTGATAATTTTTATCTAATAATTTTGTGATATCGTAACATATTCAAATCGTTTTGTCAAGCACCTAAACGTTAACCTTTTCTTTAATATACCCCTCAGAAACCTTAAAGATTTCTGTTGTGTGAACATCTATATACTGGTCTTCTCCAGTCTTCTTTAAGATCTTCATATAATATTCCCCGTTTGGAACAAGCGAATAGTATTTGCCAGTTTTTCCGATAACAGCGTGAGCGACTTCCCTGCTTAGCCCAGCTGAAAATATTTTAATGATTCCGAAAGAAAGCGGAAATCCAGATTCATCAAAAACATATCCTGGTTTTTTAGGTCTGAGTCCAAAGAGTCTAAGCAAGAACACGACTACGTAAATACCGAAGATTATTAAGTTGATCGGCGCTGGCGCTGTGAACATTAAGAATATTGAAGATACGACCCCGGCATAGAAAGTAACACTTGAAATATTTGCGAAGAACAGCTCTCTCTTTGAGTAAAACTTCATTAGTTTTTTATTGTTTCCTTTTTCAAATTCATTCCAGTTGAAATTTATTGCGTCCATCGGAATGTTTTTAATCAAAATATCTTCTTCACCTTTAACCTCAACCAGTTCGTTGAAATACAAATCTCCGTAAAGTTCGTCTTTTTGTTTTCCTAGCATTTTCTTTGATGGGAATTCGTAGTTGTCTTTGTGCGCAGAAAGTCTATATATGCCAGCAGGAACAAGGAATCCAAAACGTCCATCTAAGTCGGTGATAGTTGTAGCGACTTCTTTACCACTTTGGTCGAACAAAGTCACATACACTGGATCAAGCGGTTGCTTGGTTACTGAATCATAAACAGTTCCCCAAGGTCTTTTTCTTCTTTTAAAACCAAGCAGTGTCGGAACAACGCTCCATAGTCGTACTGGGATCGAAGCCGCGACGGCAGGTTGAGTTACAACGAAGATTAAAGTTGGCAAAGCAACACCTAAAACAGAAACAGGTTCTGCTGTTTTTTTAACATCTTCTGTTTGAATATTTATCCCGACAAAAATATCTATAAGAATATTTTTTAGAGAGTTTATATTTAGGTTTTCAGATTCTTCGGGTGCGCTTGGATTTTCTGTTTCGTTTGGAGTTACCGGAGGATTAGGTTCTTCTGAAGGGGTCGGTACTATCGGCGCAGGATCTTCGGGTGCTGGCTCTGGAATTATTTCCGGAGGAGTAACTTCTTCGAACACACAAGAGCCATTATTTTCAGTAGCAGAAGGGTTGTAATTTGTTGCAGAAGGATTTGTGCATCCTGGAACTTCTGGTGACGGGAAAAGACATGTGCCGTTATCTTGATTTGCCCATGAGGCGTAGTTTATTGCAGAAGGATCTGTGCAACCAGGTAGAACAAAAGGTACAACTGGCACCACTGGAGTTACAGGGTTCGAAGGTCCTGTACTACTAGAACCAGAGGAACTACTCGAACCAGACGAGTCGTCATCTGACACCAAAACCGAAACACTGCTCGGAGTGACCAAAGTATATGCGACATCTGAAGTAGAAACTGTATGAGAAATAGTTCTTGTTCTGTCTCCGTCGTTATCAGAATTATCTACCGCACTTATCGTAACAGTTTGCGGAGTAAACCAGTTTAAGGTTGTAAAAGTAAGAGATGACGGAGATGTTTCGATATCAGGGTCGCTTTCTGAGATGTTTACCGTCACAGAAGATGTCGGACCTTTTCCTAAAACAACAGTGTAAGTATCGGGCGTTCCAGATTCTGAAACTTCTGTTGATCCGCCAGACTCACTAACAATAACGCTAACGTCGCCCGTATATTCATATGCACCGATATCACAGACGCTGTTGTAAGGTCTTGGCACACCTCTTCCGTCTGTAGCTGGACAGCCGAGCGTTCCAGAAACAGCTGTATCCATAGCGTTACTTCCTGAAAGAATGGCAAAGCTTTGATATGGGCCGCCGTTATCTTCTAGGGTTGTTTCTATATTTGTCGCATCAGGGTTTGTTCCACATCCTTGTCCTATTTCCCCACCTAAGTTATTTGTGAATACTGCATCTGTTATTGTTCCATCACATCCTTGAGAATCAAAAAGATTATTCTCAAACACGTAGTTTTGTATTCCAAATGCTGCACCAAAACAATCTATTCCATCATCAATACAATTTAAAAATATTCCACCGCCAAAAGCCCCGTCGAAAGAGTTAAGCGCTGTATTGTGATAAAAGTTTATTTGATTCTGAAGACCACCCTCTGTTTGATATGAGTAAATCACCCCACCTCCAGAATCACCCTGGCTTTGATGGAAGAAGTTGTTAAAAGATTCTAATACCGCTGAATTTATCAAATAGAAAGAACCGCCTCTTGCAGCAAAATTCCTATCAAATATAGAGTCATAGACCTCTAGAGTTGAACCGTCTAAGTAAAAAGCTCCGCCCCGAGTAGCAGAAGGATTATTACTAAAATAACTTTCAGAAATATCCAAAACGGAATTAAGCGCATATATAGAATTTCCATCGCCTGGCAAAAGCAATCCCCCGCCCATTGAAAAAGAAAGCTCTGTCCCGGTAAAGTCAGCCACGGTATGAAGATAAATTGACCCACCAAGATCTCCTAGATTTGTATTGAAGGTAACATCTGTCATGTTAACACTCGTCGACGGCGCAGAATCTTTTCTTATGTAAAGCGCCCCACCCTCTTCTGCTGAGTTATCTTGAAATGTTACGTTATTGAAAGCAACACTAAGTGGAGCTAAGATATTTAAAGCTCCCCCTTTATTTCTATCTGAATCTAGATTGTTTGTTACCCCATTTGAAAATGTTACGTCGTTAAATTCGTAGTCATATCCTCCAACCATTTTCCATATACCAAAATCACCCGCCCCTACATCTCGACTGATAGTGTGACCGTTTCCATTTAGAATCATATTTCCGCTAGGACTTCCTAGTGCATAGCCGTAAGTTGGAATATTTGGCCATTCATTAGATAAAGTAATATCTGTCTGCAAGTTTATAGTGGTATGAATAGCATCTCCTGCCGTACAGTCAACCGAACCACTCTGGTCTCCGGCAGCCGCGTTGGTTAAAGCCTCCACAATAGAACAAAGTCCGTTGTCGGCGACAGTGTCAGTCGGGTCGTCAACAGTCATAACTACATCTCCAAAAGAAACATGGTAGAAAAATAAAGAAGCTAGAAAAGCTATGCTTGCGAAGATGTTAAAAATATTCTTTTTTTGAGCAAAAAGAGTCATAATCCTTGAGTATTATTATACTACAAAGATAGTCCAGTTATTAGTGAAAAAAGTGAATAAACAACAGGAGAAATGAACTTCCAAAGGAAGAAAATAAAGAAGAGTAAAATAAACAAAGAATACTTTGTTGAGAGCGCTTCGAGCTTCCTTCCGGAATTCCCTAAAAGAGTAAAAAGTATTTTCGATCCATCGAGCGGAGGTATAGGAATAAGGTTAAAAATAGCTAAAACAATGTTTAGCAAAACAATAACCGATGCGAGACTGATGAAAGATTCTCCTAAGGCTCCAGTCGCAATAGAAATTCTAATAACAAGACCGAAGAGTAAGGCAATGGCCAGGTTCACCAATATACCAGCAGACGCAACCCAAAGAACTCCCTTCTTTTGGTCACGGAGGTTTGCTGGGTTATAAGGCACAGGCTTTGCCCAACCTATTAAAAACGGCGCGTTACTTATAACCAAAAGAAGTGGCAAAATCACAGAGCCGAAAGGATCTAGATGTTTTAGAGGATTTAGAGTAAGTCTGCCAGCATATTCGGCTGTTTTGTCACCAAAATAAAGAGCTGCATATCCGTGGGCCACTTCGTGAACAACAACAGACATTAAAAGTACGATTATATAGAATATTGAATTTAGATCTGGCATCTTGCTTGGCACAGCAAATCAGGGATTTGCATAATATAAACTGATAAGATATAAATAGCTGAGTTTTTACAAATTAGCGAGAATTCAGAGGGTTTTGAATATAAATCTCAAACGGGATTGCATATTTATATGCCTTATGATAGCATAAAGGAACTTATGGCAAAAATATGTCCAATAACTAAAAAAACACACAACATGGCTGGCGGGTACAGTAATCGTGTTCGTGCTACCCAATTCAACCCAACAGGTACTCGAAAACAAAAAGTAAACCTTCAAAAGAAGAAGATTTACGTTCCAGAAACAGGTCAAACTATCAGACTTGAAATCTCAACAAAAGCTATTAAAACAATAAACAAAAACGGAGCATTTAAAACTCTAAAGAAAGCAGGAATAATATAATAGTTTATAGAAAACAGTTTATAGTTTCTAGTGAAATCCGCCTTTCGGCGGATTTTTCATTATTGTATAGATTTTGATTTATTCTATCTTCTAAAAACTAACATCTACAAAATATTTATTTTCTCCAAATATTTACCCCGTCGGACTGAAAAGTTATTGTTCCCTCTTTTGAGGTTTCAAGTATTTCTGAATCCACCTTTTTTATATTTTCTATAACGCTCACATGCGGATGTCCGTAGGTATTATCTTGACCAGCTGAAATCACGGAAATCTCTGGACTCACTTTTTCTAAAAACAAAAGACCTGAAGAAGTTTTAGATCCGTGGTGACCGGCTTTTAAAATATCACTGTCCAGTAAATCCGGGTCAGAGTAAACTAAAATATTTTCAACAGCTTTTGAAGCGTCGCCGGTTAGCATAAAACTAGAATCACCATAAACGAGCCTGCCGACGACAGACATATCGTTCGTGTCGCCAAAAGTAAAGTTTTTATCTGGGGCCAGAACCTGAAAATATATATTTTTTTCTTTATCTAAAATAATAACTAAACCTCTCTCTGCTTTTATATATCTTGAAGACTCGGATGAAACTCTGTCAGACAAAGAAAGATATGTTCCGGTGTCGCCTTTTGCACCGTTATCTACATAATTTAAAATATCAAACCTGTCGAATATTTCAGGGAGTCCGCCGATATGGTCACCGTCTGGGTGAGTAGATAAAACAACGTCTATTATTTTATCGCCAAAATCTAGCGCGCCCGAAAGCTCACTGACAACAAAATCATTTCTTCCCCCATCGATTAAAAGCTGACTCCCATTTGGAGCTTCGATAAAAACAGAATCCCCCTGCTCCACATCAAGAAAAGAAACTGTTAAAAACCCAGAAGAAGTTTTAGGAGAAAAAGTCCAAACAAAAATATTAATCCCAGCTAGAAGAAATATAAAAACTATTAAAATTTTATTTTCTTTGTCCATTGTTATAAATTTTATAATGTTTACTCAAAATCCAAAAGATAAATATGTAGACAATAATAACTAAAAATATAGAAAAGTTTCGGACCTCAACCGCGGCAAAACTCATACTAGAAAATGTATTAACGATAAAAATCTCAAACTTCAAAAGAATATTTGAAATAAAACCAAACGGCATGGCTAAAGTTTCAGAAAGCATTCCTATCACTCCCGTTAAAAAACCAAAAAACATCGTCGCGGGGATAACGGGTAAAACTAAAAGGTTGGTTATCGGAGCGATTAAAGAAAGCGTTCCCATTTTATAAAGAATAAAAGGTAGAACGAAAATCTGAGTTGCAATGGTCGCGGAGGCAATCTCTCTGAGTCCTGCTTTTTTCGGAAGCCACATAAAATATTTTTCAAATAAAGGAGAAAGATAGATAAGCCCGAGCGTCGCCAAAAAAGAAAGCTGAAAAGATAAATCAAAGTATAAAATATAAGGATTGTGTAGAACCATGAAAAAACCAGCTAAAGCTAAAGCTCGGGTGATGTTAAAAGCGTTACCCGTCCCACGAGCGAGGAGCGCGAGTATCGCCATTAGTGATGCGCGGACGATAGTCGCGCCAGCACCGGTCATCACAGCAAACAAAACAATCGAGAAAGATCCGACGGCAATACCAAAAGTTAAAGGCAAAAAAGAAAGGAACCGCATTATCGCTTCTGCGACGATTGTTACGTTGTAACCAGACAAAACAACAATATGAACAAGTCCGGTGTCGACAAAGTTTTGCTGTAAATCTTTTCCTAAAGATTGCTTAACGCCAAGAAGCAAACCACTCAAAAGAGAGCTTTGCGGAGGCGGAACGATGGCTTCTATCTTTCCCAAAAACTTCGCCTTGATCCTCAGTAAAAAACTTGTAAAAGAAGAACCGTATCCAGAATCCACAAAAGACACATCTGCAAAAGAAATATTGTAGTAAATACTGTCTTTTGATAAATAGTTAACATAGTCAAACTCTTTTCCGATATCGGTTGTAAAATTTTTTGGCTTTGAAAGCTTACCTGAAACTTTCAGCAAATCCCCATACATAAATTCAGGATAAAGATCTGTCGCAACTAAAATATTTACGTCTTCAAATCCAACTATTAGTCTTTGACTGCTCTCTCTCCTATCTGGCTCACGCAAGACTACTCCTTCGAAAGAAACTTCTGTGCCGACCAAATCGTCAAAAACATTTTTAGGTTCACGAGAATCTTTATAATCAAACCTAAAGATACCAAAAAATATAAAAGTGACGGATATAAAGATATACAGAAGCATGTTTTTCTTTAAAAACAAAAAACTTAAAATAAAAATTAAAGAGGCTAAGCCAAATATAAAGTAATATGCTGTTGGTATAAATAAAAATGAGCGCACGAAAACGCCCATTAAAAAAGAAAAAATACTTATGAAAATAATTTTGTCTCTCATTTTTTTAACCTAACCACTCTTTGATTGTATTTTCCTCGTCTTCTTTTGAAAAAGTTTTTTTGAATCTCGCCTTCTTTCCTTTTACCCGCGCTTCGCATTCTCCCCAAGTTTTATGACTCTCAACTTTTCCATCAACCATGCTGATATATGAGTATGCTTTGGCAGAAGATTTTGATTTCGTTTTTGATTTTTGGAGAGCAGCACCTTCGTCTTTGTCCATATTTAAAAGATCGACAGTATAGTCTTTCAAGTCACCTTTAAAAAGAGAAACTTCTTTTCCGCGAGCAAAAGAGTTTGCGATAGTGTCCACCCTCTCGTTCCCTGCTATCCCCACGTGACCCTCAACGTGTTTATATTCTATATCTTTATCTTTCGTCACTTCGATTAATTTCTGCCACAGATCCTTGTTTAAAACGTCTGTTTTATTTTTAGTTTTCCAATCATTTTTTTCCCAACCAAAAACCCACTGAGTAATCCCACTGATAACATATTTTGAATCTGAGTAAACAGTTATAAGTCCGTCTTCACAGCTTTCTAAGGCTTTTATTATCGCCATCATTTCCATTCGGTTATTTGTTGTTTTATCTTCTTTTCCGCCAAGCTCTATCACCTTTTTGTCTGTTTGATTAAAAACAATAGCTCCCCATCCGCCTGGGCCTGGGTTACCTATTGCTCCACCATCGGTAAAAACTTTTATTTCTTTTATATTTTCTGACATTGGATTTATTATAACAAAGAAAAAGACCAGCTTCAAAGCTGATCTGAGGTGTATCTGGCTAGACTATTCTGTTCTCTCCAAACTCAACAAAGCGAGTGTCGAGCCTTCCACGACCACGCATGTTTTCCATAATCTTGTTGTTCCGAATCTTCAGTAGCGTCTCACGCCTAGAATTGCGAAACCGGAGCCCCTGCTCCTTGTTATGCTTGTAGAAAGCAGAATATTCTTCATGCATCTTCTCTTCAGACCAATAGTTCACGAAGAGGAGTAGAGACGCCAAAAGAACCAGGCCTGAAAAAGTCATCCAGTCTTGTACAGATGCTTCCATGGTTTCTCGGGTTTTAAATAGAATATCATTTAGATTAAGAAATCTCAACAATTCTCAGGCGGATTTCTTCTTTCCATCCAAAAGTAGATTTTTCGATGTGAGCTTTTAAGTTTATCTTTTTTCCATCACGAACATTTTCCGGCAAACTATCGAAAGATTTAAAAAACTGTATCGCTTTTATATCGCGACCCCTAGAATTTCTAAAAGATATTTCTATATGTTCATTATTTTTTCCAAACTTTCTAATCTCTGATATTAAAATATCGTCAAAAGCAAAAACTGGTTTCGGATTTGCCACACCAAAAGGTGCCATCATGTTTACTTCATTCCAAACATCTCTCGTTACATCGTCCAAAGACAGATGGGCGTCAACCAAAACTTCTTCGTCAGACTCTACGCTTTTCTTTGGAGATTTTGTGTAAGCCTCCTCTAGTCTTTCTTCTAAGAAATGAATTTCTTCGCGAGAAACAGAAAACCCGCCAGCCATAGCGTGACCACCAAATTCAAGAAAGCTTTTTTCTGGCAAAAGTGTCATCATGTCCACCAAGTTTACTTCACCCGAAGACCGGCAAGATCCTTTTATTATTTCTCCACCTTCAAGACCCCAAACAAAAGCCGGTTTTTTATATTCTTCTGTTATCTTCCCTGCCACAAGCCCTAGCACGCCGGCACGCCAAGTCGTATCACCAATAAAAATAACAGACTTTTCTTCTTTTCTAGATTTTACCTCTTTGTGGACTGTGCGCATCATAGTCGCAACCAATGTTTTTCTTTCGTTGTTTATCTTTGTTAAATAGTCGGCGAATTTCCCTGCGTCAGCATCGTTGTCTGCCGCCAGCAAATCAAAAGCATAACGTGGATGATCCATCCTCCCTGCTGCGTTAAGCCGTGGGCAAATAGTAAAAGTCACGTCTTCATCTTGAAGATTTTCTGGTTTTAGATTTGTCTTTCTAAAAAGTTTTAAAAGGCCAAGTCTTTTTGTCTTCTTTAAAACTTTCATTCCATAATACGCAAAAACTCTATTCTCTCCGACTAGCGGAACCATATCGGCGAGCGTTGCGATGCCAACCATATCAAGCATCCATTTTTCAAAACCTTCTGGAACTTCAAATTCTTTTCCGTGTTTCTTAAAAAAAGCCTGGACGAATTTAAAAGCAACACCCGAACCACAAAGCATGTCGTATGGATATATATCGTTTTCCTGTTTTGGATTTAAAATAAAAAGCGCGTCTGGCAGATTTTCCTGAGGCTGGTGGTGATCTGTTATTATCACATCCATACCGAGACTTTTAGCCAGAGAGGTTTCTTCTACCGCTGTGATACCGAGGTCAAGTGTTATGAGAAGTTTTGCGCCACCTTCGGCGATTTGTTTTATCGCGTCGATATTTAGACCGTAACCTTCTTTGTGTCTATCGGGAATATAAATCTCAAAGTTTGTGTATTTTATATTTTTAAATAAATCGTTCATCACGACAGCGCCCGGAATACCATCACAATCATAGTCAGAATACACAACTATCTTTTCACCTCCTTTAATCGCTCGGTAAAACCTCTCTATCGCGCCTTCCATGTTAAGCATTAAAAAAGGATCGTGAACGTCATCTTCATATGAAGGAAAAAGAAAAGCCCTGGCTTCACTTTCTGTTTTTATACCTCGATTAAAAAGGAGTCTACGTAAAAGCGGAGAATACCGAGCAAGCTCTTTATCAAATTTTTCTGGGATTTCCTCTATTGTCATTTTCCAATTCTACCATATTTAAAATGTGTTAAAATTATAGATATATTTGTCCGGTAGTAGAAAATGACATTAAAAGTCTCTACACTGGATAAAGAATAAACAGTAGTCAACTTTTAGCAACTTAACCTAAATAAAAATGAATAAACTCTTTTAGAGTCATGTCATTTTTCACTATCCGGATGAAAACAATATTTGAGAAAATAATAGATAGAGAGATTCCGGCTGTTTTTGTCTATGAAGACGAAAAAGCTGTGGCGATAATGGACAAATTCCCTGCCGTCTCTGGTCAGGTCTTGATTATCCCTAAAAAACCAGTGGATTATGTTTTTGATTTAGATGAAGAAAATTATAACTATCTGTTTAACCTTGCTAAAAAAATAGGCCCTGCAATGCATAAGGCTCTAGGCGCTAAAAGAGTTTGTATGCTGGTTGAAGGCTTCCATGTGCCACATGTGCATATAAAAATGTATCCCGTTCGCGAAGGTGAAAAACTTGAAATCCATATGGGGGATGAAGTCTCTAATGAAATACTCTTAGAGCAAGCAGAAAGTATCAAATCAATGCTTTAATAGCATTGACATTTGGGTATATTTGTGATAGTGTGAATTAAAACCCTGTCACATGAGAAAGCTCATTTTAACCACAGTGCTGGTATTTGCTTTCTCTAAAGCAGATGCTCAACCGTTTATCAAAAACCTCCCCATTCTTCAGGATAGCGTAGAGATACGTTTGTCTGGATACGTCGACTTCGGAGTGATCCCGCCGTTAAACCGGCAGTGCCTATGTCTGGAAACCCCAGGACTTAAGTACAAAGGAAAGGTGCTGGTTGAGTTCATGGATTCTACCAGTAAGAACATCGCAGTATTCTACGGATACTCCCGAGGCGGAAGCAGGGGGCTCGTAACCTCGTGCTTCGTAATGAGAGAACTCATCTGGGATAACGGAAGGATGTTCTACCGAAGCAATGGAGTAAGGATGGAGATGAAGTATGTCACCGTTCGAGAACCAACCGACAAGCTTTTCAGGTAAACTCCTGAGCACACATAAATGAAGGGCCCCGCAACGCGGGGCCCTTTCACATTTTTAATTTGTCTTTTGTTTAATAACTTTTATTATACTTTCAGGTATAAATATTATGTTTGGTAACTGAGTGATATCTGTGATGCCGTTTGGCAATCCCCCGATACAAGATCCACAACATCCAGAAGCGCGACACTCTGCCTCAGTACCATTTGGTGATCCACACTGAGAACCAACGTTACCATTTGGATTGATACAGTAAAATTTTCCATCATTCATCCGAGCAGCAATTTTATTTCCACCCAAATCTGGAGCTACGCTGTCTAACTGCTCACAGAAGTTAAGAACCGCCTGGAAACTTGTTTGTGGAATTTCTGTATACTCTATTCCAGTATTTGAGACTATCTTTCTCCAAACAGGATTTGCAGATATTGCTTGATTTGATGTTAGGTTTCCAATCGAAGAAGTCGTCGTAGATGAAGGAGGATTATATACAGGAGTAGCCGGCGCTTGATTTTTAGCTGCAGTTGGAGCGCTTCTAAATCTTAAGATTTGAGCACTTTGATTTTCACTAGTTACTTTGTCATTGAAATAAAAACCTGCGGTGAAAATCATAAGTGCTGAAGCTATTACCGCACCAAATATTTGTAGCTTTTCTATTTTTTGTAATTTCATAACTTAAGTATAGCAAATATATTTAAATATAATTATTTAAACGGTGTGGATTTCCAGTAAAATAAAGTTTTATAGATGAAGAAATTAGAGGCTTTTCTTCAAATTTTTTATTGACAAATAAGTATATTTATGATACTATATAATAAAACCAACCCGTAATATGAAAAAGCTCTTCGCAATCCTAGCTCTACTTTTCGGTGGGGCAAACACTTTAATGTCCCAGGAGACGATCTGTTTCGTCGACTGGACGTGTGACAATGGCGATTCTGTCAGATACCTACTCAAGAAACCAAACGAGTTCACCGTAAGGGTGAATGTCTCTGGCTTCACCCAAGGATCAGTCCGATATCTCCGTTGCAACTTGAACGGCGACATTCATCATTTCCTTCCGGTAACCGGAAACGGTCTCTATGAGACCACCTACGAAGGAATAGGCCTGGGAAACCCTGATCACTTCATCACCATGTCGGTGATGGATGAAACTGGAAACACCACATCTAACGACGTATCGCTCGGAAACATAACCGTGTGGATGGGCGCACCTGAATTCCTGGACAATTGGTCTGGAGAAGATGCAGGGCTCGTGAGCACCTTAGCCACAATCAGTGGCTTTGTCCTTCCCGCAGGCTCCCCTGGTTACGGTGGATGTTTCGAGCATCAGCTCACGCTGGTCACCGAAGCCGAGGATGAGGAATCCGGAAGCATTGTCTACTCGTACGAGCGTATACTTTCTGAAAGCTTCGGAAATCAAACCTTCTACGGAACATTCACCTACGACGGTCCCCTTACGGAGCTTTGCGTCAGGCATAGTCTAATCCTTCGTGATTTTGGCGATACACCGGAGGACTTCGGACCTCAATTGATACTCAGCTCGGAAGACTTTTGCTTCCCGGCCGGAGAAATCAGCACCTCTGTCCCGGGCGCCGCTAAAGTAAACACACTGTCTGCATGGCCAAACCCGTTCACGGACCACCTCAACGTTTCGTCTACAGAGACTGTTAACGTGTGGTCAGCCGAAGGCAAGGTGGTGGCCAGTGGATCAGGTGGAGTAGTAAGTACAGCCAACCTGAAAGCTGGCACGTACTTCGTCAGGGGAACTGGCGCAGGAAAAACCGTCACCGTGACCAAGGTCACGCAGTGACAACAAAAAAGGGGGATGAGCCACAAGGCTCATCCCCTCTTCTTTTTATCTTACTGGCAAAAATATTTATAAATAAAAAAAATAAGATTAGACATCTTGGCATTGACATTTAGGTATATTTGTGACACATTGCAATAAACGATCCTTCAACACCACCGACCCATGAAAAACCTGAAGCTTTATCTAGCCATTTTCGCCATGCTCCGCATTGCGACACTTTCGGCTCAAGATGAGCCTATCAATGTGTGGATTCCATGGACCTGCCAGGATGGCTCGCAGGTCGGACCCGTGCCCAACGGACACAGGAGTGCAGCAATTCAGTTTGATGCGCCGTGGGACCAAGGAAGCAGAGTGGCAATATACTCAATAAACGGCGGTAACCCTGTTTTCTGGCAAAATATCACGCCAGGACGCCACGTATTTGAGGTCACAGACCCGAATCCGAACCTTACTGTTAACACTTCTGCTTTTACAGTGGCTCTGGGATTTATTGATGATGTCGGTTCTATCGCTGTCACCACACCGATAACAATAAGCACTGAACCGGCGCCTGATTTAACCATCTCATCCCTGCAAGTAGACAATACCGGGGAGGTTTCCTGGGACATTTCATCGGAAACTGAGTTCGGTAATGGTTTCGGAATCCTGGCAACATGCTCAAACTTCGAGATTGTGATCCTGGTCACTGGAGAAAACACTCTCGGGGAAACCATCTTCGAACAAGAACTGTCTTGCGCGACTGGACAACCAACTGCTCAAAGTATGAGCTGGCAATACCAGGGACCTTCGACAGAGATTCGCTTGACCGCAAAAATGCAAAGAGTGAACACGGAGGCGGAGGCGGTCTTTGGCCCATTCACCATAGTGGAAACACAAAGTGAATGGATAGATGTTGCTGATTTTTCCATCACAACATCTGTGGCAAATGTCTCGAGCAAGAGCTCGGATGCATGCTTTCCAAACCCTTTCGAGGACCACTTGTTTATCAAGACAAGAACTGGACAAGGTGGATGGAAAATATCAGATGCCACGGGCAGAATGGTGCTTAGGGGTTCTGGTGATAACAATATCAATACGGGAGAATTTGCTCCCGGACAATACATTCTAACTTTTGACGACGGCACAGCGATGCGCGTGATCAAGGGTTAAAAAGAAGGGCTCGACCGAACGGTTGAGCCCTTCCTTCTTTTTATTTATCTTATCGAACACTTGCTTCTTTTTCTGTTGTGCCCTCTTTCGTTGCATCTTTTATATTTGAGTCCTCACCTGCCATCCCTGAATAATCTCCATTATGTATAAATTTAACATAGTCGCCAACATACATTTCTTTTTCAGACGATGTAAATAAACTTGTTGCTACTTCGCTTGATGAGACCACACCATCAGATAGTGCAGAATCTTTAAAGTATTTAATTTCATTAACCATTACTCGAATATAGTTTTGGTAAAGATTAGAAAAATCATTTGAATCATACACAGAAACATATTTCGTTACTATGTAATCTCTTTCTTGACCAGAACTAAGTGGAAAAGCATTTATGGTAGGAGATGACTGGGAAGAAACTGGATAACTCTGAGCGCTATCAGATGGTGAAAAACAATTCAAACAATCCACCGTTTCTGCTGGAGCCCACTGACTATTTGGAAAAACTGTTTCATCTGTTAGATTTAAGTCTACTGGATTTCCGCTCCATGAAAGACCTTGAAGCTTTGCTATGTTTTGTGAATACTGATCTGTATCAAGTATTTTTACCCCAAAAGCACAGTTATTTTTTATACGATAGGCACCTCTAAATCTATAATAATCTCCTGGTGGAGAAAAATCTGGTCCGTTATGAAAAAACTCTGACTGATTATAAAGATGAGTTACAGAGAGACAACTTTTTGTTGGCCCACTATTAAGTAAAACTTGCGCAGCTTGATTACTCGACTGACTTTTTAGGATTGCGCCAGTTTGGACAATAGATCCCATAAAAAGAACTGCAAAAAGTCCGAACATAACTTTTTGATTTTTAAAATCTGACATCTTTTTAATAAATTTCATTGCTTTTAGATTTAATAATAAATTACACTGAAATTATACCAATCTTTCTCTTGTTTAGATATTTAAGTGTGGAAAACAATTACTTGTTTAGAGCTTCTATGCCAACCAGTGTTCCCGAAGAAAGAAATTCTAACATCGCCCCACCACCAGTTGAGATAAAAGATATTTTATTTTCAAGACCCATTTCTTTTACCAGCTTTACTGTATCTCCCCCACCGAGAACTGAAAAAGCCTTTGACTCTGAGATGGTTTTTAATATTTCTTTTGAAGATGTGTCAAAACCTTCTTCGTAAAAACCAAGAGGTCCGTTCCATAAAACTGTTTTTGAAGAAATGATTGTATTTTTTAAATCGTCCAAAGTTTCTGGTCCCATATCTGTGATCATATCTTCTTTAGAAAGCCCGTTTGGAGTTTTAACTTCTTTTGTTCTTACAATAACGTCAAAAGGAATTTTAATATTTGGCTTGTCGAAAAACTTTGTAACATTTACAGATTCATCGAGAAGTGATTTCCCTGTTTCAAATCCAATCTTTTTCATAAAATTATTTGCCAGCGCCCCACCAATAAAAACACTGTCTGCAATATTTGAAAACTTTTCAATCAAAGGAACTTTTGTTTCAAATTTAGAACCACCTAATATAAACAGAAAAGGTTTTTCAGGATTGTCTAACTTTTTAAGATTTTCAACTTCTTTCAGAAACCAAATGCCAACATATGATGGCAAAAACTTTGTAACACCGACGATAGATGCGTGCGGTCTATGAGAAACAGAGAACGCCTCGTTTACATAAAAATCTGCCAGACTCGCGAGGTATGCAGAAAACTCTTCTGTGTTTTTTTCTTCGCCTTCGTTGCTTCTTAAATTTTCAAGCATTATCACTTCTCCTTCAGAGAGGTTTTCTGCTATTCCTAAAACGTCTTCTCCGTAGAGAATAGGAATAAATTTTACCGGGATAAATTTGTTTAGAAAATCAGCAACAGGTTTTAAAGACTCTTTAGGGTCCCGGCCAATATGACTTATCAAAATAACTTTTGCGCCGAGCTTTGAAAGGTGCTTTATGGTATCTAGAGCTTTTTCAATCCGCCAATCTTCTGTGTTGTCCACCACCCCGTCTTCACCTAAGGGAACATTAAAATCTACTCTCACAAGAGCTGTTCTTCCTTTTAGGTTTTGGATTTCTAGAATTGATTTCATCCGGTTAGTGAAAAATGACATGACTCTGAAAGAGTTTATTCATTTTTATTTAAATTAATTTATAAAATCGACTTTTTTAATACCTCATTTGCCAGCAAAACTTTTAATGTAATTTTCTACTACCAGATTCATTCATTATCTTTTTATATTTTCTACCTTTTTTAAGATTTCATTAAACTTTTTTGGATCAAGACTAGCGCGTCCAACAAGAACTCCATCTACTCCTCCCTCTTTTAAAATAATCTCTACGTTTTTGTCATCGACAGAACCACCGTAAAGTATTTTTGTTGGAGGAACAGATTTTGTATCATAAATATCACTCAAAACTTTTTTGATAAAAATAGTTACTTCAAAAATCTCTTTAGTTGTCGGTTCTCTTTTTGCAGTAGAACCTATCGCCCAGACCGGCTCATACGCTACGACGATATCTTTTATAGATGTTTTAGGAAGACCAGTTAAAGAACTAGATATTTGTTCTTTAATGAACTTTAGATATTCTCCTGACTCGTCTCTGTATTTTTCACCGATACAGATAATCGGGGTTATCATACCTCTTAGCCCTGCTTTCACTTTTTCGTTTATTGCCTCATTTGTCTCACCTTGATTTCTTTTTTCTGAGTGACCGATTAAAGAATATTTAACTCCTAGATTTTTAAGCTGAAGGTATGAAATATTTCCAGTGAAAGATCCCTCGCCCAAAGGGAAAAGGTCTTGCGCGCCTAAAACAAAACGATGTCCTGAGGTTTTCATATTTTCCATATAAATATATGGCGGACAAACAACAGTGTCCACGTTTCTCATTTTATTTGCGACTTTTTTCACAGAAGAGAAAACTTGTTTAGCAAGTTTTCCGGAAACAGGGCTCATCTTCCAGTTTGCAACAACTAACCATTTTTGTTTTTGTTTTACCATGCTCATAATTATATCAGATATTACTTGTGTCCAAAAAAAAGAAAAACAAAAAACGCTCCTTCGAGCGTTTTTTGTTTGGTATATTATTTATTACCAAGAAATTCTAATTCTTCCGTGTGAAGCTTGACCCTGAATTGTATCAGACCCATCAAATAATGACTCCTTACATGTTCTTGGTGCACCAGCGCCCCATCCACCAAAACCAACACCCTCTCCTGAACCCGGACTACTACAATTTACTGTGGTTGAACTAGGCTGTGCTCCGTCTTGACCAGATGTACCAGGCTGCCCATTTGGAGGCGTAGATACTGGGTTCATCGATCCACCCAAGCCCCCCGAAGGTGTGCTGTCAGATGAAGAGAATGGATCTCCACCACGTCCACCAAATGCGCTAAATACTGATCCCGAAGGACTTATTGCTGTAGTGACACCTCCTGTATCACCATAACCGTCCATAGTTGTTACGGTTCCACCATTTAGACCTCTTGATCCAACATTAAACTCATATTGTGAAAGCTCTTGAATCGGAACAGATATTTTTTTATATCCACCACCTCCACCTGCACCAGAAAACTTTTGACTTGAATAGAATCCCGGTACGTTAATATCTCCAGCCCCTCCTCCAGCACCCCAAAGCTCTACGGTAACATTTGAAACGCCTGACGGTATACCATTAAGAATTTGTGTTTGAGTAGCTGTGTATGTACCCGGAGATGACCAGACCCACTCATTACCAGATGTTGATCCATTGTAGTTTGGTAAGCCAGAGATTGTTACATATCCGTCACCACCAGGGCCACCAGCACCACCTCTTAAAACAATTCCTGGTGTCGGAAGTATTATGGTTAGTTGTCCAAATGACCCACCTCCTCCACCTCCTCCAAAACTTGGACCCCCACCTCTACCCGCCACACCGTTTCTGTTTGTGTAAGAATTTTGGGTTGTACCGGGCGCCACTCCACCACCACCTCTGTAACTTAAGTCTGAGTAACTAGTCATTGGATTGTTTGATGGTGTTCTTAGGTTTCCATTAGAATCATATGCCTCACCCATACCACCGGCACCACCGCAGGCATTACATGTTGTGTTGTTTGATCCTGGCTGTGTTGTATCATTTAGCTGACCATTAGAAAATCTTCCCAAACCTCCATTAAACCACCAGCCAGCCCACCCAGTGGCAAGATCTGAGTTTCCATGTGAAGCCACTAATCCCATTAGCCCTTGAGAAGATGAGCGACCTGGCTGTCCACCCGGACCACCAATCATTGTTTGTCCTACCTGGTTTTGCGTTTCAGAATCAGACTGTCTGAAAAATAACTGGGTTATACCACCGGCCTCACCCATAGAAGCAAATGTATTTGTTGTGCTACCAGAGAAAGGTTGATTATACACAGCAGCCGAACCTCCTTCACCACCCTCGCCTATGACAAAGTATAGTCTATCTCCCGGAGTAACGTCTAGGGATATGTCACTACAATCACCTGCTGCTCCCCCACCACCACCGTTTCCACCTTGAAAAGGATCATGCTCACTATTACCTTGCCCCCTACCTCCACCTCCTCCACCTCCTCCACCAGCACAATATTTTACATTTACGGTTCCAGTGTGATCAAATTCGTGATACTGCTGAGAACTATCTGGTGTATAAGTTAGAGTTCCATCAAATGTAGGATCTGCTAAACCTGGTGTAAAGACGTCACCATTTTCGTTTGGGTTTTCCGTAGGAAAATCCATATTACAATTTACAATTCTTTTTGTTGTTTCAACATAACAAAGAGGTTTTATCAACCCTTGTTCTCTTTCTGGAAGATATCCTGAAATCAGACCAGTCAAAAACACTTGACCTTGCTCGCCGACAACAACATCGTCTAGAAGATTTGTGTAGCCTTGATTTCTTAACAACCCAAAACCATTTTGAGGGTTATTTATATTCAAAACTCCGAAGTTTTGACCTGCTATCTGCTCTTGATTGTAGGTTAAGTTTTCATTCCATCTAAAAGTTCCTTCGTCATCCACTGAATAAGGTATTCTTCCAAGTCCTGGGTTTACTAGAGCTGGATCACTTATCGGACCTTTGAATTTAACTGAAGATGAGTTGAAAGTTACGTTTTGAGGAAAAGTACCGTTTGGATCGTTGTAATTAACATTCGATGAGTTAAAATTTAAAGTTTGTAGAATTGTATTAGATGGGTCAACGTATTCAACATTGTTTGAAACGACTCTTAAGTTTTGAGTACTGTTACCTACATTATATGGTCGTATTGTAACATTTTGTGACAAAATATTTGTTGCTTGTGATAAAACATTACCATCACCAGAACCCAAAGTAATTGTATTGTATCCTCTTACGTTAAAGTAATTACTGCTGACGGTTGTTTGGGAATCAAGAGAAGTAGAGTTACCAATACCAACAACGCGAGAGTTTAAATTTGTGGACTCAGTGTTTACTCTCAAGTTGTTCATGTCGGCACTAAAATACTCAATCTTATTTGTCGCTTCCCACTGACCAGTTTCTCCGTTAAACCACATCGTTTGACCAGCTTCTCCTGCGGGAAGAACTGTGCCTGTTCCCCCTCCTGGACCAGTTGTCCAACAGTTACAAGTTTCGCTCCATATAAGAGTGTTTCCGTCAGCACCACCGTTTGGAAGACCTGGTCTCCAAGAAACAGTACCGAGGTTGTCCGTAGAAGTTAGAACATACCCAGATTCTGGTTGACCATCAGGTAGTGTTTGTCCATCTTGCGTTCCAAGCTGTCCGCCAACTTGACCACCCGTTGATCCAGGTGGTGTGGCAGGAGCTGGTGGCTTGTATCTTAGTGTTCCTTGAATATCTACAGTTGGATATATTTCTTCTGCTGGACTTCCAACAAAAACATTATTGAAAAAATAAAAAGGAGTGAATGCCCCAGATAAAGCTGGTATACCAGGAACAGGGTTGCTTTCAAAAATATTTATACCTTGTCCCTTAAAATTTCCCTGTATTGTAAGAGGTCCTCTTTTTGTTTGAGATTGAGGTCCAATGTTTACCGGAGATGGAGTGTTGTTCCCTAAAGGAGGTCCTGCTGGTGGTTGCCAGCTATATCCCTGACTTGAAGGAACGACAGGGTTAACCGGGACAACCTGACCTCCGCCTCCTGGACCCAGGGCTCCACCAATATCAGTAGCATTTGCGATACCGCCAACACTAGAGAAAGTAAAAATGAAGATAAAAAACGTTAATAAAACTTTTGATAAAAATGTGCGCATATTTTTGATAATAAATTTATAAATTACTTCTTATATAATATCATTTTTATTAACTTTAAATTGACAATGCTAAATATTTTGTGGAAAACTTTTAAGTCTTTCTCATTTCATAAGCCTAATTCCCCTTTCGGAAGAATTCATGCCTCAGATCAAAAGAAGTAAAAGTTCTAAGGCTATTAAATATAAAACAAAAAACCACAAACTTTGTTTGTGGTTTTTTGTTTTATAAATCTTTTTAGAACTCTACATATCCAGGTATTCCAGAACCAGAAGATGAACAGAACTGACCTTCGATACAAACTATGGCTGTATCTGAAACCTCTGTTACCCCGTCGTCTCCTGTACAAGTAAGAGTGAAGTTGGTAGATAGTCCGTTTCCTACTCCCGGTATAGTCATATCTGTTAACACGTCTCCTGTAGGCGATGCGAAAGAGTTGGTCTCCCAATCAATATTTTCACCAAAGGGTGCTCCGCTAGTGCTGTCAAACTGCACAGATGTTCCCTGACAAGTATCGAGCATAACGTTTGCTACCGTCCATTCTAGTCTCACGATTGAACCAGCGGCTGGAAGAGTTTCGTTGTTATAAGCAATCGGGGTTCCTACTCCCTCACTGTTTGGCTGCATAATTCTTACATCAACAATTGGTGGATCAATAGGTGTGGTTGAGGCTGTCATTATAACAGTAGCGCTGTCTTCGAGTTGACCACCCCCGCTGACGTTACATCTTATCTTGAACACAAATGTCTGACCGGCAATGGCGCTTGAAGCGTACGGAGCAAGGTTTACCAGATAAGGAATAGTTACGTTTGGCGAATCTTGTGCGCCGTCCCAAGTTGTTTGAAGTCCGCCATCGATACTTCCATTACTTACTATTGGCAACCCAACACAAGAGTTTAACTGAGAAGGATTGTTTGAGGTCCAAGTAAGACCAACATTATACTGACCACTACCTACAACCAAAGAAGTGGGAGAGGCATTAAGATTTAAGTTCGTAACAGGAGGGTCTCCGATCCTGCAACTTCCATCGTCCTGTGTTGCGAGAGGGTTGTAGTTTACAGCCGCAGGATTTGTACAACCAAGAACCGGACCGTATGTACACCTTCCTGGAACATTTGCTAAAGGATTATAGTTTGTCGCAAGTGGATCCATACAACCAGTTACGGGAGCGCCCACGTTTATAGTTACATATTTCGTCGGTAGAGTATTTCCATCTCTGTCCTTACAAGTAAGACTGTATGTTGTTGTTTGGTCTATGTTGTTTATATTGTGCTGACCGTCTGGCAAGTTTCCGGCGTTCACGCTGATGTTTCCGACGTTTGCAAATGCCAAGAATGGTGCATTACTTCTCCAGTGACTGTAGTTGCTTGTGTTTCCATATTGAGTACAAGCGCTCACGAAGTTAAGTGGAGTGTTTTGAGCGGCCCATTTTAGTCTTGTTCCACCACCCACGGGAACATTGTATGCATCTGCCCAGAAATCTATATCAACTAAATCTGTTAGGACGATAGTTGTATCACAGTCAGGACATTCTGGGGTTTGGAAACTTATCCATCCGCCTATGAAGCTTCCCCACGCCCAACCTTCGAGAGCTCCTGTGGCACTATCCACAAAAACTCCATATTCAACCCCATTGAAAGACACACATCCGTCCCAGTTGTCTGTTAAGCTGTCGTCACCCGCTACGAACTTTCCCCATCCGAGTATCGGAGATTTAGTACTACCCGATCCAAGAAGAGCTCTTGCGGTTGAGTTAAGTGTTTCGGAAGGATTCGCTAGCCAGCAACTCTCTACTACAGTAGGGTCAAAAGAGAGCCATCCGTAGTTAATACTCCAAGCCTGCCCAGAAAGCATCCCGTACTGACTACTATTTTCATCCATCTCCACTCTTACCCCCCAATCAGTTGAGCAGTCTTCTGGGGCGCAGTTGAATTTAAGCCAACCGCCACCACCTTCAGGATTTCCAGGGTTATTTATTTCAACCCCCATCCAAGCGAAACCTCTGATGGTTCCTATTTCATCATTGTTGCCACCTGGAGAAACTGGCCCAGTGTCTCCGTCTGCAGGACCGAGAGTCCCGCCGACATCAGTACCATATGCAATACCGCCGGCACTAAGGAAAAGAAACAAAGCTAAAGCTAGTATATATGATTTTCCAAGTGTTTTTTTAAACTTTTTTAAAAAACTCATATTTAGTTACTGTTACTTAAATCTTTGATTATTTGTTGCTTTTGTTCTTCTGAAATATTTACAGAATTTTTAGGACTTGAATCTGAGAGATCTTTTATTATAGCTTCTTTTTGTTCGTCAGATATTTTGATAGTAGACTTTTCTGCTGAAGCGCTTAGCTCGGCTATTATCCTGAGTCTTTCTTGTTCGGCCTTGTTTACAGAGCTTAGTCTGTCCCCCTTTTTAACCACAATAACTATAATTACGACTAGCAAAACAAGCAGTATTATAATTAAAAGTTTTCTATTTTTTTTCTCCGGTTCCATAATTTATATATTTAAATTTTAATTTATAATATTTTAATTTGAGTCTGGCGCTCTTGTTGCTTCATATGCTTGTTTTATCATTTCCTCTTCTGTTAGTATTTTTGGTTCTTGGTCTGGCGCTCTTGTTGCTTCATATGCTTGTTTTATCATTTCCTCTTCTGTTAGTATTTTTGGTTCTTGGTCTGGCGCTCTTGTTGCTTCATATGCTTGTTTTATCATTTCTTTTGTTTCCTTGATTTCTTTAAAATAGGCAGACAACCTAGAAACTACAAATATAAATAGAATAATTAAAATAAAAATTAGTATGTATTTATATTTTTTATTAGAGAAAATTGACTTAAGGTTCATAAATTAGAAATTTTATTTTTAAATGTTTTACAGAAATATTATACCACTCTAAATTAAGAAAGATTTACAAATAAAAACAACAATGTGGATAATTTGACCTCGGAAGGAAAATGATTTATTATTGAAGGGTAAATCGTCCTGCTCTTGCCGGACTTTTTTTAATGAAGAAGCCGGGGCTTTGCCCCCTATTACAATTAAATATAAACCAATATGTTAGATCTAAAAGCATTAAAATCAGCATTATTACAATTAGAAGAAGAAAAGAAGATACCGAAAGATAAGATAATCGACGCAATCGAGCAGTCTTTGGCTGCCGCATACAAAAAAGATTACGGTAAAAAAGGCCAAATAGTTCGGGTAAAACTCGATCTAGATTCTGGGGCGACTGAATTCCACCAAGTAAAAATAGTAGTAGATGAATCTACTGTTAGATTCCTGGAAGATGGTGAAGATATAGAAGATTTCCTAGAAGAAAACACTGAGACTCTAGAAGCAGACGTAAAACCTGTTTTTAACCCTGAAAAACACATCTTACTGGCAGACGCAAAGATGATGAAAAACGACGCAAAACTAGGTGAAGAGATAATCTTCCCTCTTGAAATGAAAGATGATTTCGGACGTGTGGCTGCACAAACTGCTAAACAAGTTATTATCCAAAGAATCCGTGAAGCAGAAAGAGGTGCAGTTATGGAGGAGTACGGCGGACAAGAAGGAGAAATAATAAACGGAATTGTTCAAAAAGTAGAAAGAGGAATTGTTTTCGTGGACTTTAACAAAGCAACAGGAATAATCCCGAGAGAAGAGCAGATTTTTGGTGAAAGATTTATGACAGGCCAAAGAATAAAAGCCTACTTAACAAAAGTTGAAGAAGGACACCGAGGAGTAAATCTTTTCCTTTCAAGAACTCACCCAAAATTTATTGAGAAACTTTTCGCAATAGAAGCTCCTGAGATAGCAAGTGGAGTTGTGGAGATAAGAAGCATTGCCCGAGAAGCGGGAGCAAGATCTAAAATAGCTGTTTACTCAAACGATAATAACGTAGATCCAATCGGAGCTTGCGTAGGACAACGAGGAGTTAGGGTAACAACAGTGATGAACGAACTCGGTGGAGAAAAAATTGATATTATCCCTTGGAGTGAAGATCCTGAAGAGTTTGTTTCCTCAGCCATATCTCCAGCAAAAATAATCTCTATCAAACTAGTAGAACGAACAAATGAAAAAGGTGAGAACGAAAAAGTCGCAGTTATAGAAGTAGCAAACGACCAACTATCACTTGCTATAGGAAAAGGAGGACAAAACGTGAGACTAGCTGCGAAACTTACTGGATGGAAAATAGATATTAAAGGTGCAGATGCGCCAGAAGTGACGCCAGCAGAAGAAGCTTCTAAGGAAGAAGGAAAAATAGAGGACGAGGAGTAATTTTACTAACCACTATAAACTAATAACTAGAAACTATTTATGAATCTTTGGCACGAAGTATCAAAAGGTGAAAATATTCCAAACGAAATAAACGTAATAATCGAAATTCCCAAAAATTCACCGAACAAATATGAGATTGATAAGGAAACAGGACTTATAAGTCTAGATAGAGCAAACTACAGCTCAGCGCCATACCCATTTGATTACGGATTCGTTCCTCAAACACTTTGGGAAGATAACGACCCACTGGATGTAGTAGTGCTAACCACCTTCCCTCTTCACCCTGGTATCTTGGTAAAGTCCAGGCCAGTGGCAGTAATGGAAATGATCGACGACGGAGAATCTGACTATAAGATAATCGCAGTTCCGGTGGATGATAAAAGATGGGACGATACACATGATTTGGCAGATTTGAACAAACATATGATGAAAGAATTTGCTCACTTCTTTGAGACATACAAAGAACTTAAGAAAGGACAAAAAGATATCGTAAAAATTCCAAAGATTTCTGGTAAAAAAGAAGCTATGGAAGCGGTGCTTAAATCAATAGAGTTATATAACCAAAAATTTGGTAAATAATACAAGAAAAATCCCGCAAGACCTCTGGCCTTGCGGGATTTTTCTTTACTTTACCCAAATTTAAAAAGAAGTTACAATTGGAGTATTACCAGAATTAATCAAATAAAATATGAAATCATTTAAATATATATTTATGACGGCACTTTTAGTTTCACTTTTCCCAGGAGGAGTAGAAGCTAATGTCGGAACTAATTTAGAAATAGGAGCTGAAGCTAGAGTCGGAGCACCATTTGAAAATGGAATAAATCTTCGAAGACTAGATCTTCAGAAAAAGCTTTCAGTTGAAGAAGTAGAAGAGCGAAGAGCAGAATTTCAAAAAGCTAGAGAGGCATTCAAAAATGCAACAGTCGATACAAGAAATATTATGCGTTCAGAATTTAGAGCTAAGTTTGCAGAAAGATTTAAATTTACAGCAGATAAACTTTCAGAATTTCAAACAAGAATGGAGCTAAGACTAGAGACTGAAAACAATATGGGAACAGATGTTTCTAAGGCGAAAGTAAAACTTGAAGAATCAAAATCTTTTATGGTTCAAATTGAAAAAGATATTGAGAGTCTAAGAGCGCTGTTAGAAGAAAGATACGCAGAAGATGAAAGAGAAGCAAAAAAAGAAGAAGCTCGGAAATTAGTAGAGGCGATAAAAGCAGGTATTAAATCTTCACACCTAGCTCTTAAGGAATGCGTACAGGAGCTAAGGCTTGCAAAAGCGAGCGTACAGGCGGATGTGGATGTTTCCCTAGAGGCAAACGTAAATACTAATTAATAATTCTTTTTTAAAAAAATATTATGGAACAAGAAAAAAAGGGCGGACTTTTTGGATCAATACTAGTTGTTTTAATTCTTCTTGGACTTGTGGTGTATTACCTATCGAATAAAAACCAGATGGCGCAAATTCCAGACGGACAGAGTGCCTCAGAGACTGATACTGATTTAAACCAAAACCAGCAAACAAATATGGAGGAGGTCAGCGCAGAAGCAGAGCTTGAAGCCGAAATAGAATCACTTGATACAGGATTTGAAGATATGAACGCTGAAGATCTAGATATGTAAAAAAAATGCCCCGCGGCCGAAGGCCGCGGGGCATTTTAAATTATATTGGACAAAACAAGACTTTTGAGTAATATGGTTATTATGAAAATAAATAACTTAGAGATAAATAAAAAAGAAAAATCAATCGTTGAAATTAAAGGCGAAGTAGAAACTGCGGACTTTGAAAAAGCTCGAGATATGGCTGTTTCAAAGCTTTCAGAGCACATGGAGCTAGACGGATTCCGAAAAGGAAAAGCTCCAAAAGATATGGTTATTAAGAAACTTGGAGATCAGATAATCCTCGAAGAAATGGCTCAGGTTACCCTTTCAAAAGTATACCCACAAATAATCACTGAAAATAAGATTGACGCTATTGGTTATCCGCAAATAAATATCACAAAACTCGCAAACGGAAATCCGCTTGGCTTTACTATCCTAACAGCTGCAATCCCAGAAATAAATCTTCCTGACTACAAATCTATCGCAAAAGAAGTTTCTAAAACTAAAGAAATCGCCGAAGTAAAAGACGAAGAGTACCAAAGCTTTATCAAACAAATCAAAAGAGCAAAGGCGCACGACGATTTTCATAAAGCAAATCCAGACGTAAAAGGTCACGACCATCCAGAAATTTCTGATGAAAATCTTCCAGAGCTTGATTTAGAGTATCTTAAAACTCTTGGCAACTTTTCTGATATGGCAGACTTTGAAACAAAGGTTCGCGCGGATATCTTAAAAGACAAAGAGCTAAAAGCAAAAGAAAAAAACAGACTTGCTCTAATAGAGTCTATTGAAAAAGAAACGACTATAGACGTGCCTGAGATTTTAATAAAATCTGAAACAGAAAAGATGATTGCTAGAATGAGGAGTGATATTGAAAGAATGGGACTAAAATATGAAGACTACCTAAAAAGTATTGGTAAATCTGATGAAGATGTCCGAAACGAATTTAAGGGTGATGCAGAAAAAAGAGCAAAAGTTCAAATGGTTGTTGGAGAAATAGCAGTAAAAGAAGGCCTCCGACCTGACGCGGAAAAAGTTAAAGAAGAGGTTGCAAAAGTAATGCAGGCTTACAAAGATGCCGACGAAAATAGCGCGAAGATGTATATTGAAAACGTGCTAGTAAACGAAGAAGTATTTAAGTTTTTGGAAGATTTAAAATAAAATTTAAATTTTCTTTCTTCTTAATAAGAAAGAAACAAAGAATCAAGACCCACACTTCACACCTAAAACTAAGATAATTTAAGTCAAAAAACCTGCAAACTCACAAAAACCAGAAGTGTGTAAACACTTCTGGTTTTTGCTTAAACAGTGCTGGTTTTTAAGACAAATTATCTTAGTTTTTTAACGGTGCTCTCGTGTAGGGTCGTAAGTGGTGGATTAAAGCAAATCAAATAAATTTCTTAACCTGCCTGCCGGTAGGCAGGCGATATATTTTAAGCGTCAAAAACTATTCCGAGTAAGGTGAGAAAAAGGAAAACGGTGTTCCCATATGAGGTAGAAATCTCTTCAATTTTATTTTGCGGATATTTAAAAGCAGAAAGGGCGCTCCGATATCGGAGCGCCCTTCTATGTGGCATGTGGCTCGCCTGGTGATTACCTTAACGGGGTATTCCAGTGCGGGTCACGGGTTCATCGATCATGTGCGTGCCACTACCAGGCACACGATCTTCAGCATCGCAAGTAGCGCGGCATCGTCCAGGCAGGATGGCGCCGCAGCAGGGGCACCATCTGAGGCGCATGCTTTGCGACACCCACGAGGGGCAGGCCGGCGGCGGTCTTCTTGTTGTCCAGGCTGTAGCGGTCCTTCATGATCATGTTGTAGCACGATCGTTCGGGTTCCGTTGCGGCCAAGGGCAGCGCATTGCTCACGGTCATCAGATCCAGGGCGGGGTTCAAGATGTAACGGTTGCCGTCCGTGTGATCGGATCGGTGCACGCCGGTCTCCTGGCCGTTGGCTTGCCCTGGGGCGGAATACATGATGTTGATGTCGATGTCGTTGCCCTGGTCCACCACCATGTCGGTGATGTCCTCGGCGGCCTGCTGGTCAGCGGTGATGCTCTTGATGAATTCATTATGGTCAGCCTTCGGCCCCGTATCGGGTGCCGCGAAGGCGGTCGGGCTGAACGCCACACAGGCGAACAGTCCCATGGAAAGGAACAATGCTTTCGTTTTCATGCGAAAAGGATTTGGTTACAACCAACGAAATTGCTGGTCGTTTGTTTGGCAGTATAGCATATAATAAAAACTTGTCAAGCACTTTTATTTATGCTATAGTTTGTCTACCAAAAACCTTTATTTTAAGCCATTTTTTGGTAATTAATAAAAAATTACTAGACACTAATAACTATAAACCACATATGTTAATACCAACAGTAATAGAAAAGACACATAACGGAGAACGGGCTTACGACATATACTCTCGCCTACTAAAGGAGCGGATTATCTTCCTGGGAACAGGGGTTGAAGAAAACTCATCAAGTAACATAATCGCTCAACTTCTTTTTCTAGAATCAGAAGATCCTAAAAAAGATATATATATGTACGTAAACTCTCCAGGCGGAAACGTAAAAGACGGACTTGCGATAATAGACACAATGAATCATATCAAACCAGATGTGGCGACAGTTTGTGTAGGTATGGCAGCTTCAATGGGTGCAGTAATACTTTCAGCTGGAGCAAAAGGTAAGAGATTTATACTTCCAAACGCGGAAGTTATGATCCATCAACCACTTGGCGGAGTTGAAGGACAAGCTTCTGATATCGCTATAACGGCAGACAGAATAATAAAGACGAAAGCTAAATTAAATAAAATCCTTGCAGAAAACACAGGTCAAAAAGTTGAAAAGGTTGAAAAAGACGGAGACAGAGACTACTGGATGGACGCAAAAGAAGCAGTAAAGTACGGAATCGTAGACAAGATAATGGAGAAACCTAAATCTGGAATTAAGAAATAAAATAAAAAGACCCCGCACTTCGTGCGGGGTCTTTTTATTTTATAGTCTACCTAAATCTACTCCGTACAAGTTCATATCGTGTTTGTTTATAAAGATAAAATAATCTTGTTTATCATTTACAACCGGACTTGTAACATCTATTTGGCCTTTTATCTTATTTTGATCGAGTAATATTTTTGCAGTATTCGTCGCAACATCTATTTTCCAAATCATATCTGAGAATAGAGTCTCCCCTTTATACCAGTCGTCTGGATAAGTGGCTGTTGGAACAGAAGATGGGGCGCCACAATAAATAGTTTTACTATCTTTTGTCCATATACATTTTTCAGGAAGAGTTGTTGGGGCGAAATCTGAGATCTGTCCTGTTGCGATGTTTAATAAAGAAGTTTTTAAAGTCGCGTTTTCATATGAACTGTATAGAGCCTTTTTTCCATCTGGACTTATATTTGTCGTTAGCCCGTTTACGTTTGAGATTATATTTTTCAGACTATTATTTTTAACATCTAAGATATATGAGTTTCCTGGATATCTGCCAGATGCGCGAGTGGTTAAAGAAATAGTATTTTCAGATATAGCTTGAGGGATCCATTCTGAGAATTTTGATGACCAAACTTTTTTAGAAGCCCCTGTTTTAAAATCATATATCACGCCGTCCACACCAGAGGATTGTTTTAACAAGTAAAATATTTTTTGTCCTGAAGATATAGGAGAAACAAAAGTTATATTATTAGTCAGAAGTTTTGTTTCAAGCGTTGCATATTTTGCAGAGTCCCCCAAAAGAAGATCTGGCTTTTTAATACTCGCGACAACATTTTCAACAATACCGTCTTTAAGATATCTCATGAGCAAGAAGCTTTTTGTATTATCAAAATAAGACTCGTATACTCTAGCAACCTGAGAACTAGTAACTCTAGCAAGTGGCTCATTTGGTTTTATCGCCTTGTCAAAAATATATCCGTTTGATCTATCTACAAAACGGACAAGCTCTACAGTTTCCTTCAGAGGAGCTTTCGCCACCTTTGGCACAATACCCTGGAATTCGTTAAGCTTCTTGTACATCATCGGACCCACAACTCCGTCCGGAGTTAGTCCGCTTTTGTCCTGGAATTCGATAACTGCATTTTTTAGAGTTGTGTCAAAAGCGTTGTCTATAGCTAAAGACGGCGAAGGGTCTTGTCTATTCAAAACAGTTTTTAAATCTACAACCTCTTTCCTGTCGTCTCCAAATTTAAGAGATGGATATCCTGTAAAATCATACCCTTCTACCAAGTTCGCAGAAACTTCTTCTGGAACTATTATCTCTCTTTCGATATAAGTAAAGGTGGTGCCAGATACAGGCTCTTCACTTATTTTTTGAACTATTGGAGAATCTTCATTTGAAACAAAATCAACCTGAACAGGAACGGCTCCATCCCCTTCACCTTCTTCAGAACTGCCATCTCCCCCACTAGAATTATTCCCATCGCCCAAAGAAGTATCTTCTGAATTTATTCCAAAAGGATTTTCAATATTCGTCTGTATTTCCAGCGCATCTTTTTTGTTTTTTGCGCGAACCAAAATAATACCTAAAATAACAAGGCCGATAGCCAGAACTGAAACGAGTAAGATTTTAAAAAGTTTTTGTGACATATTTAGTTAAATGTTATGTGCCAATGTTTAGCGGTAGTGTTTCCTGTTGAGCCACTTGGTTCTGCGTAAAAACTTCCAACTCCATCAATATTAATCGTCTGACCGCTAGGGAAATTAGCGCTTGGGGATGGCCCTCCTGGTAAACCATTTAAGTATGTATTTAAAGATTCTGTAGCCCTCATGTCTATAATCTTTTTATTTGGACCATGTGTGGAGTGAAGCCAGGCCTCACTCCCTCCTGTTATGACCATTTCACAGTTACAACTATTTTTAAAGGATATTATCTGCCCGATTACAGACTCAGCGGTTGAATCAAAATAAACAGAAGTACAATTTGGCGTACCAGCTGTTGGTGTACAGTTAGAATTACCGGAAGATGAAACAGATATACCTGCAGCAGATAACTGACCTCTTTGCTGAGAATCATCTGGCCATGGCATTCCCATAACGATAGGTTGACCATTTAACATTGCAGTAGGTGCGATATTTGTACCTGGTGTAGCATTACCGTTGTCCCATTCTCTTGTTGGTCCATCTAATGTGACTGTTGGTATTTTAATATTTAAATCCTCTGCAAGCTCTGGGTTTATTGTGTTTAATATAACCCAAGCGCCCAATGCTAAAACAAGTCCTGTTATTGCATTTACTATGTAACTTTTTCCCTTTCCTTTTTCTCCAAAAGACTCAGATGTTAGATATGTTATACCTCCAACAACAATCATTATCAGCGCCAAAAGTCCTGCGACAACTATAAGTATCGTGAACAGAGATTCAAGCCATTGACCCACGTCTGGGTCCCCTGTGAATCCTGGAAGTGGTGCCAGAGGGGTGGTTGAATACTCACCTGAAACAACACCACCAGTGTTTATAACACCAGTTGTTGTTATGTCTATGGTTGTATTATCCGTGCTACAAATACCACCATACGGTAAAGGGTTTGGCGCCTGACCGGCGCCGACGGGACATCCAAGTTGCCAGTACGTTTGACATGAATAGTCACATTCATACATTAGCCCACTACCATTTTGAGATAGGTTAAAAATTTCTGGTGACCCTGTTATGCTGTCGTTAAATATTTTAATTGCAATTATACAGTCCTCTATTCCTGCCACCGCCTCACACCCCCCCAAAACTCCTCGTTCTCCAACCAGAAGAGGTATTGAAAAGTCACTTGTTGTAGACTGAAAATCAGTAGAACCATTTGGTGACGAAGTAGAGTCAGTAAGTGCTATTTTTATTTCTTGTATTGGGACGACCTCGATACCAAATGATAATGTTGTACTAAATTGAATATTTTGCAAAAGGACTCTGAATATATTTCCGCCAGTAGTATTACAATCTATAGTTTTTACATCTAGATATACAAATGGCCTAGGATCATCCTCGTACTGATTTATGGTAAACCAACCTTGGGGTCTGATGGACGTCTGACCAGATACTATCTCACAGGCCTCTACTGAGTGGGCGCCGGAAAAAACAAAAAAACCTGTAAGGAAAAGAAAGACAGTTAAAAGATTTTTAATAAAACTATTCATTTTCTGTAATATTTAATCTCAAAGGTCTTGAGTTTTCTTGTAATAACTCTGTCTTGTTGTTTGTTCTGAAATTTAAATCTACTGAATTAACATTTTGAGCAACATCAAGGAAAATCATATTAGGAAAATCTGTAGCAAAAACCCTGCCCCCCACCTTCCACTCAGTTAGAAGTGAGGGGTCTTTAAGATTTTTTGTGAAAATAAAATATGGCTCAGCTATTATGTTTATTTTTCTTTTATTGAAATTTTGATCTGTTTTTACGGCTTTGTTATATAAAGGTCCGTAGGCAGAGCTAAATTCATAAAAGTGAACTTCACTGCTACCCGGGGTGATAGTAACGCTCTTTTCTAAAGACCTAGAAAGCCCGGCAGCCGAAACCTGAACTGAGTTTTGTTTATCTAAAATACCAGGAGAATAAAGGAAGCTGTTTTTTCCGTAGCCTGATTGGCCGGCAAAATTAGATCCGTCTTTATGCCAAGAATATACGAAAGTTTCCGGACTAGGAACAAAACCCTTACTGTTTGTAATCTGAGGAATAGCCACAACCTTTATTCTGGACTGTTTTATAGGGATTATCTTACCTTTATAAAAAGGTGGCTCATATCCACCAACAACCTCCCAGAGGACATCCATAGAAGATGGGTTTATTTTTATAGAAGCTTCGAGACTACCCCCATTTATCTTGGCTATGCTTTTTATAGTATTTCCATTTTCACCAACAGAGAAAGAAAAGTTTTTTATTCCCTTTCCTTTACTTTCTAGCTTTCCGTCTTTATACCAAGAAATTTCTGAGTTATTTAGATCAAGACCAAAAGAAGAAACAGAAACGGAAACCATCTCACCAGGAGAAGGATAGCTTGGAGAAGATTTAAGCTCTAGAGACTGAGCGCCTACAAAAAAGGGCAACGCAAAAAAAACAAAGGCTGAGAATATTATTTTTTTTGACAAAATGCCTTTCATAATAGTTTAAAATTTTAGCTCTTCCTCAACTTCTTTTTCAATATTTGATATCTCCCCTTTTATAGCATCAACTTTATTTAACTGACTTTCTATTTTTTGTTTTGATTCTTCAAGTTCTTTTATGTTTTCTATATCTTTAGCAATATCTTCTTTTACTTTTTTTAGATTATCTAATTCTTCTTTTACTTCTGTTTTTTTAAACCCGAGCTTTTCTACTATTTTAGAAAGCATCGACTGAAGACTTAAGATTTTTTCATTTAAGGATTCATTTTTCGCTGGAGCAGAAGAGTGTCCGACAGTTTGGTTAAACTCTTTTTCTAAATCAGAAATATTTGTTTCAACTTTATTTGGTAAAGGTTTTATTGGGTCAGTAGCCGGAGCGACGCTTTCCAAGGCCTCCTCTTTTGCCGGAGTAGATTTTTTATCCATCTGCTCTTTTAGTAAACTTAAATCTTCTTTGCTTCCTTGCGGAGCAAATTCTAAGCCTATTTTTTTAAGATCTGCATCGTCGCCCGACACAGGAGCACTATCTATATCTATAAATTCTTCTGTTTTGCTATCTCCAGATGACAAATCGACACCCGCATTATGTAAAGTATCTTTCTCGCCACCAGTTATTTTATTATCTGTTGTTTTATTATCTGTATCCATTGGCTTTATTATACCAAGAAGATACGAAAAAAGTCTTTAAATGTTGTGAATTCTAGATTTGATCCTTAAACATCTTTTCCAGCTCTTCTATTTCGGCGTCAAGTTTATTGTTTTCGTCTTCCATTTTATCAGTTTCGGTCTTATTTTCTAGAACAATTCTTACTTTAGGCTTATTTTCCATAGCCGGCTGTTCTGCGGTCACGGTTTCATCTGGCTCTAAATCATCACTTTTTGACTCTAAAGGCAGATCTTCTTCATAGTTAACCTCGTAGGATTCGTCTTTTGCTGGATTTGGCTTTCCCCCACCTTCTTCTTCCATATATTCATCTTTTGCTTTTTTAATAGCTAAAATCTGCGACGGATCAGATGTGATAATCTGGTCTTCTGTATATGAAGCGATTATTTTAATAGCCACGTGTTTAAGCCCGGCAAAGAAAATTCCCTCTCCGACTTCTGATTCTAGAAGCAAATATTTTTCCTCATCTGTCAGGTTGAAAACTTTTTGCAATGCATCAGCAGAACTTGTGGATTGTTTCAAAAGAATCTGCATCGACGAGTTCGTCACGATAGGCATACCATACGGTGAGTTTATAAAATCATTTACGTCTTGAGTTATTGTTGAAAGGCCAAGATAGTATTTTCTACCTCTTTTTGCGATTGAATAAAGGAAACTCGCCGTATCTTCAGATTTCATCATCCACCAAGCCTCATCGACAATAAGAAGTCTCTTCTTTAGATTTTTACGGACAGCGTTCCAGATAAAGTGTGTGATGATATACATCGCAACAGGTTTTAGGTCGTCCTCCATGTCTCTAACAGAAAAAACTATAAATTTTCTATTTATATCTACGTTTGTTGGTTGGTTTAGGAAATTCTTCCAAGTACCCTGAGTATATTTTATAAGTCTAGTTACCACAGATTCGCTTCCCTCAAGTCCCGAAAGAACCATTTCAAAGTCAGACAAAAGCGGCGGTTCGATATTTGAGAAATCAGATTCTGCTGAAATATCTTTCATTGCATAAGTTTCTGTTATGGCTTTGTCTATTAGTGCATCTTCTTCCGGCGAAAGTCCGCCGAGCATGATTCTAAAAAGTCCTACGAGCTGGATGGTGTTTCCCCTCAAAATATCGTCTGGCGTTTCGTCACCTGTTGGCATTGGTAAATCAAAAGGGTTTATGTGGTGCTCTGAAGAAAGAGAAATATTAAAATATCGCCCGCCGATAGCTTCTGCAAGATACTCATATTCTCTTTCCGGGTCGATAACAATAACTTCTGCATCAAACATTAGTGTTCGCAAAATCTCAAGTTTTGTAGAATAAGATTTACCAGAACCAGACTTGGCGAAAGTTACAGAGTTGTAGTTCTCAAGAGAAAATCTATCGAAAATAATAAGTGACGAGTTGTGTCTATTTACCCCATACAAAATACCCTTGTCTGAAGAAAGGTCGAAAGAGACAAACGGAAAAAGACTAGAAAGTGGTTCTGAGTTTAGCTTTTGGTGAATCGCCAAAAAATCGTTCCCTGTTGGGATAACACTGTTGAAACCTACGTCTTGTTGGAAAAGGGCTGGTTTTATATACACAAGCTTTGATTCAAGCATTGATTTTATTTCACTTTCTATCTTTGAAAGTTCTTTTTCGCTGTCAGCGTATATAGTTATATAAAGTCCAACGTCAAACATTTTCTGTTGAGCTTGTTGTAGGCTATCGCGAAGGTTTTCAAGATCCTGATACGCAGTATCTAAAACAGGGTCGCGCACAAGACCTTTTGATTCACGCACATTTATCTGACTTTGAACTTCAGCAACTTTCTTCTGGAACTTTTTTAAAATATCTTCTGTGTTTATGTTGTGAATGTGAATAGCAACATCGAATATTTTGTCTAGGTTGATTATCGGCGTAAACCAGTTATCTGAAAGATAACGGGGATACGAGATAACGAAATAAGTTCTGGTTATTTTATCTCCCAGGTTTAGGTTTTTTGGAGAAACCTTTAGGGCTGACGGAGCCAAAATATCCTGAAGCTCAAGAGTTGCGGCTTCGTAAATCTCCTTCGGTAAAACCGGCATTATCTCACGCTTTTTTGATCCAGATTTATTTGATTTTAAAATATTATCTAAAAAACCCATATTATTCTTTGTTAAAGTTTATCTTAGATTCGGCATCGCCAGGGTTAAACACTTTATAGAAAAGCTCGACTTCTTCATCTGTCTTTAGCGCAACTGTTCGTACTCCAACGCGCGAAAGACCTTGCTGAACAAGGGCTACCCTCTGCTCGAGCTGTGACCGGTAAAGCTCAAACTCCTCTTTTTTGTTTTGATTACTTTTACTGCTTGGTAAAATCTTTTCCAAAAAACCACCAGAAGAAGCTAGCACTGCGGGAGTATAGGGCACAACAACAAAAAAGTGCTTTGTCATAATATTAACATCATCTGTAAAATTTTGGATGAACTGCATATACTCTTGTGTTTGAATCTTGAGTAGTGGCTCTGTTTGATTTTTTAATTTCTCTTCAAGAGTTGCGAGATATGAAGTAACATCATATTTTCTAGATTGAATAGAGATCTGAACTGAAAAATCCAATGTGTTTAAAAAGTTTTGGAACTGCATAATAATAGCGTTTTGTTCGTCTTCTGATTTAAGAGAGATGTTCACCGAAGAAGCCATTAAAATAGACCGGAGTCCACCATCTTTTAAAACAACAATCCCATCCTGGATTTCTTTTATTGGTACAAATTCTTGTGAAGCGCGAGCATTTAAAGCCATAAATTATTTTCTTTTATTCATATCTAAAACGTCTAAGCTCCATGAAATATCTTTTAATTTACCTTCTGTAAGACGAGGAAGGGCCTCACCAGAGGTAGATTTTTCGATACGACTAGGTAAAACTTTTTCTTTTTTAGGAGCTCTTTGTTTCCAAATAAAAAGCTTACTTCTAAAAAAGTAATTCATAGAAGATTGCAGAACTTCAGAAAAATCTCTACCATTTACTTTGTAAAAAGTAAGGGCAAGAGCCAGCCCGACAACAACTAGAATCAAAGGTATGGCTATTAAAAGCGGTAAGACTTTTGATAAAACATAAGCTCCCCCGGCACCACCTAAAAGATATATGAACTGCTTAAAGGTAAAAGGACCGAAAATCTTATCCTCTATTTCAATAAATTGTGGAACTTGAAATCGCATATACATAGTATACAGTATTCGGTATTTAGTATACAGTTTTAAACCAAAAATATTGTGGATGAACAAAACCCCTTGCGGGGTTTTGTTTTATTCTATTGGTTCACGATATGGATCAAATTTTATTTCAGGTATTTTTATTACCCCTTCTTTTGCCATCATCGCTGGAACACTCACGGGAACTTCTTTTGTTGAAGGCTCTGGCTCTGGGGTTTTTTCTACAACAGGCTCTGGGGCTTTAATTCTTTTATCTACAAAAGTTTCGATTGTTTTCTTTTCTGATTTTGGAGTATAACCATCTTCAACCTCAATCCCAGAGTAGTGAAGCTCGTCTTTTTCTTCGTCTGCCATTATTTCCCCAGCAGAAACTTTTTCATAGTGAAGTCGCAAAGCTTCTCTGATTTTTGAAAAAAGTCTCTCGTTTACCTGGTCAACAATATTCATAAGTTCATCGTCTGAAAGACCAATTCTTTTTTGAATATTTTCTGGATAGTCTTTTGGATGCTCGAGCCCTATCATGGTCAAAATAGTTTCAACAGAGAGAGTGTCGATGTCGTCTATGTGCATTTTATGCTCGCGACCAATGTTAAAAATCGTTCGCTCCCAGTCCGACGCACGAATAGCTTCCCGCACCTCGGCTGGGATTTTCTTCATCTGCTCTTCTATTAACTTTTTTTGATTTTCATCCATATATTTTTATTTTATATTGCACCTCCCCCTGGTGGCGGAGTGGCTGATGGCGGAGTGGCTGGCTTAGGTTTTTCATCCTCTTTTGCTAATTTTTTAGCAAGCTCTGAGAATTTTTCTGCATCACTCTTAGATGCTTTACCACTTCTTATATCGTTGGCTATTTCTTTATTATCAACTCCCATCATCATGCCCCAGACATCTCTAGACGCCACAGCATCAGCAACAAGACCGCGTCTTTCTTTCTCTTCATCTTTAATAAAGTCTTCGTCTTTTTTCCTTCTAACCTCCTCTCCTTTTTTATCAATTTCTTTTAATTTTTTCTCTCTTTCTTCTGGAATTTCTTTGTTTAACCTTTTTTCAAGCTTATCTCTTTCTTCTGACTCGTCTTTATTTAACACACCCTTTTTTATAAGCTCGTCTAATCTTTCAGTAACCTCCTTTGTCTCTTCATCAAAACCACGCTTTATTTCGTTCTTCGTATCAAGTAGGGCAAACAATTCATCCTGCCTACGTTTACCAACAACCTTGTCTCTTTCTCTAAACGAAACAGATGATTGATCTTCTGCCATCTCAAGCTTTTCTTTTCGTTTGTCTTTTTCAAACTTGTCTCGACTTTCCGTGGATCCTTTTCCGAATGTCATTTTATCACCAGCAAAAGCTGTTGATGCCGGTTTTATAATGTTTTTACCCGCAAAACCAGCAACACCACCAACCGCACCACCTAGCATTTTTGACTTGTCGGCATTTCTGATATCAAAGCTACTTTTTTTCCAATTATTAAGACGATTTTTTGTACTCTGTAAGCTATATAATTCTTTTTGCAAAAGTCGTTTTTGTACAGGGTCGTCTGTATTTTTAAGAGCAGTTCTGGCTTCGGCAATACGAGCATTATAATTACCAGCCTTTAGAGCAGATGAAGCAAGTCCACCAACAACTTTCCTTCCCGCAAAAGCAGTCGCACCCAACGCACCACCAGCCGCAACACCTGCGACCTTACCCACAATACTCTTAACCATACTGCCAAATTCCCCAGCCATACTGTCGGCTGTTTTCTTAGCTATTTGAAGCAAAACTATTATAAAAATAAACGGGATGAAAATCTTCATTAAGTTTGTAAAAATATCAGCACCCTCAGCTGGAACCGCTGGGCCTGTTCCAAAAATAGAAAGGAATGAAATCATTAAATAAAGGAAGAAGATAAAAATAGGGGCCATAAAAGCAAGCTTTAGAACTGTGTCTTTCCAAGTATCGAAACTCATTTGTTTTACGAGTCCTCCGCTTCCAGGTACGGCTAGTGTTATAAAAGCTATCGGAGAAAAAATCATCGAGAACCAAAGACCGATAACTCGCCCGACAAAAAGTAACGCCACAGACACAAATGTCCACATAAGGAAACCGTTGACGATGACCATCAAAATAAATACCGCAAAAATAGTACCAGTCTTTTCAATTACGGGTGTAACTGTTCCTGTAAACTGACCTGTCTGAGTACTGTATTGACCAGAGGCGCTACTAGATCCAGACAAAAATATTGATGAACTGAGTAAATTTTGTGGATTTATTTTATCAACAATACCAAAAGTTATTGATTTATAACCTTCTGCGTCTGCATAGGATTGATCATTTTCAATAACAATACTGTTGTAAAAAGCTCGGGCTAGAATATTACCTGCATCTATGACAACTTTTGTAAAAAAAAGTGAGAAGTTTAAAAGAAGAGCGACTATGATCAAAGTTGGAATATATTTTTTAGAACTTGAACCTAAAATATGTCGTATTGCCAAATAAAGCAACGTAAAAATAAACGCCACGTTTGAGATATCTCGTATTAGCCCCCAACCTTTTATAATGAAATCTGAACGATAAGCATTTGAATCTAGACTGTATCCCAAGAAAAAGTCTAAGATCTTTGCAGCAACTCCAACCAGCCAAAAAGATGGTTCTAAGATCACATTATAAAAAGCATAAAGTAAACAATTGGCAGAAAAAGGGTTAGACCAATTCGAGCAACCTTTTTCTACTGCGCTTTCTATATTTGTGTCTAGAACTAAGGAACCCTGATCTGTTGGCGCCCCTTGAGCAAAGGCCAAAGGCGCTGGAGACACAAAGTATCCAGAGAAAACTACAAATATTGAAGCTGCTAAAATTGCTATTTTTTTCATTATAGGCAAGACCAATTCACTATAATGAAATTATAACACTCTTCTTAAAAAGCGAAGATTTTTATTGTGTAAATCTTTAGTATAGAGACTGTAGATTATTTGCGAATATCTCAGTTGTAACGGTTGGCACTGTAAATGTGAAATCATTGAATCCTGAAATATTGATTTCAGTGTTATCGTCCCCAAAGTTTATGTTATTTAAGAATCTATCGGCGTTTACAGGTAGGTTGTTTCCAATAATGGTGTTTTCATATATGGATTGGAATGGATACTGAATTCTTTCATTTAATGCTGTATACCCCGTCGAAACCTCACTTAAACAATCATTTATGTATCCATTGACTGCAAATATTTGAGAGGCGTAGTTTGAAACATTTGAGGTTACTTGATCTAACTGACCTTGACTAACTATGGCGTTTTGATTATAGATATTATCTAAAAGAGACTCTATGACCTGCATTTCAGGACTATTTGGATCTCCTTGTTGTTCTGGGGTAAGAGATTCATATTGAGAGAAAATGGCTTGTATTTGAGGTATAACAGGTATTAGGTTGTTAACTTGATTTTGTAGTATACCTATTTGAGTTTGGTAGCCTTCTATTTGTGAAAAATAGTTCGAGGCAACAGGTCTTATTGTTGGTGGAGCCTGGAGAGAAGAGTAATTTGCAAGAACCTCATTTCTATATTTAGTAAAAACAAAATTCATAAACAAGCTAAACTGAGTGTAGTCAGGAACAATATATTCAGGAATAATAATTCCTGTAAGATCCTCAACAACGGCAGCGTAATAAACCCCGTCTCCACTCGGCGCAACTTCATTAATCATAGATTGTAAATTAATAGACGCAAATTCGTTCCATCTTGGATTTGGCCCAGGCACGCAATAATCTAGCGCTCTTATGTCTCTTATTAAAGTTGAGATATTTTGTATAGCAGAGTTAGCTTGTATCAGATAAGATTGTTGTATTTCAAGTAAACCAGAATCTAGACCTTCTCCGTTTAAAACCTCGGAGACTGGTGGCTGGTTCGCGTTGGCTCCAAAATCTGGGTCGTTTGATTGCGCCCATAAAGCATTATAATTAGGGTCGTTTGGATTTGAGCTATATTGACCGTCCGGTCTTTGAAAGGCCCTCAACCCTTGCTCAAACAACTGAGCCGCTAGTGTATCTAGTATTAGACCTAGGTTTTCATTAAATTCATCAGCAAGTTCAAGCCCCCTTAGAGGTGAACCCAGAGCCTGGCTAGTTTGTTCGGCAATAAATCTACCCGGGGTTACCGTCTCCCATTTTGCACAATTACTTCTGTTGACGAAATAGTTATACATTTCTCTTTGAGCGTAGTCTCCCTCTACGTCCGAAAGTTCTGCTTGAACAGCCTCAGGAAGAAGCTCGATAACATCAGAAACGGTTCCGTTTGGACCCATTAAAGAGTAGCCCCCCATATGCATAGGGTCATTTCTGTCGAAATACACATCAGCAGGATCTCCTGTGTTTGTAAGCCTGCAAACTCTCTGGTTTAAAAGTCCACCAGCTTCATTTAACTCCTGCTGGAAATTTTCAACAATATTAATATCACTACCCGCTATTTGTCGAGAGAGATGGTTGTTTGCCATTATGTAGTTACCGAAAATATTATTGTTTGGTTGAGCAAAGGCTGTATATCCAGCCCACCCTCCAACACTAAATCTGGCTTGGAAGTTTTCATATGAGGCATATTGATTATTACTTTGAAGAACCTGGTTTAAAGAAAACCGCATATTGTCTTGAAGCCTGTTTTGAACAGTAAGCAATATTGTTTCAGATAGTATTCTTCCAAAAGGGTAGTCTTCTGGATTCATTGAAAACCAACCAGTAAAACTTACTATCTCGTCTTTTGCAATTTCTTCAAAAAAATTAGCCCTATCTTCTGGATAAAATGGATTTCCTTCAAACCCGCTGTTAATCCATTCAACGGTCATGAAGGTTATCTTATCAATAATCTTTAGAACAATAAACCGCGCGATAAGATCTAGACATTCCTCTTTAAAACTTTGTAGTGTTGTTTCAGTGTTAACTTTTCCCACCTCTGCCTGAACAGACGCCTTTACCGTCTCATCCACCACAGGAACTTTAGGTCCTGGGGTCACCCCCGAAGCTGCATCTGTTATATCTGTCCCAATAACAGCCTCACTTAATTCACCAACCCCGTCAACGACGGCGGCCTCACCTTTCTCAGACAATGCGGCAGCGGCTTTCGCCGCTTTTCTTTCTGCAAAAAATTTAGTACTGCAAGTCAAGGCAACCCCCGCAATACCTTGGATATTTAATCCCCCACTAGCATTTCCCCCACCACCAAAAAGCTGTGCTTCTGCCTTTGGTGTATGTGCGGAAAAAATTGAAACTAATAAAATAGTTACAACAAGGAAAGAGGATATTGTTTTTTTAAAAAAAGAAAAACTTTTCATACTCTTATTATATTACACCATTTGTAGAAAAATACTTTTTAAATGCATTAATATCGTTAAGCAACTTTTCTGAATACTCGTCATACTTACTAAAATAAGTTGCGACTTTTAACGGATCCTCTTCTAGAAAGAAGACGCTTTTCATTATTTCAGACATTTTATCTAGGTTGTTTATATATGACAAATGTAAACCAACGTTTGAGTTTGGAACTTTAGTACCTAATAAACCTTTAATTAGTCCTTCCGAAAAACTTAAATATTTTCCTAGCTCATCTAGTCCATACTTATCTTCTGGGTTTTCCAAAATATACGCAAGTAATGTTAATTCACTTGTTTCTAATTTACCAAGCCTTGCATAAATATCTGAAACATCTTTTTTATATTGATCAACGGAAGTATTACCTATCTTAAGGTCAGACATTGTATATTTGTCTTTCAAGCTAAAATTTTCAATCGACTGACCTATTCCTTGAGAAAATTGATCTACCGTATCTTGGTTAAATGAACCATTTTGATTTAAAACAGAGGCGGTCGTAAAAAACTGCTTAGCAAAAACTTCTGTTTCGTTGTTGGGGTTAGATTTATATGTCTCATCAAAATCCACCTCTTTTCTTTTGTTTTCAACATATTTTTTATCATCTAGACCATCACCGTCTGTGTCTTTCAGACTTGGGTTTGTTCCCCATAAAGCCTCTTCCCAGTCATATAGTCCATCTTCGTCTGTATCTAAAGAAAAGAAATCTTCACTTTCGGCTACCGATGCAAATGCTTCGCTCGAAGAATTTTGCCAGACTGTTTTTTTATTTAAAATTTTACCAAAAATAAAAATAAGTAACGCCAACAAAACAGCAGTACCGATTATTTTTACAAATTGTTTGCTTGGTAAGTATTTTTGCATAGTTTATTTATATTGGTAGCGGTAGAGATGTTCCCCACATAACAGCCCTAAGAACTGGGATAGGGCTAACTATCGGAGGTACGACAACTGTACAGTCGGGTAATGGTACAGGAAGATAAAGTCCCAAAATCCAAGAGCCTGGGGCAATTAGCCCGAACTGAGTAAGTGGTGATAAGGTTTGTTGAAACGGACCCACTATTGGAGGAGTCAATATTGTTGGTGTAGTGATAAAAGGATCTTCAGGAGCAAAATCAACGTCTGGGCAAACTGCGCCCGGAACCGGCGCCGTCACAACCTGTCCACCAAAAGGCATGAGTGCTTGCGCAAGCGTGATATTTACAGACAACCCAAAAAGAATTATAAAAACAAAAAATATGATTTTTTTCATATTTCTATTATATACCAAAACCAAAAGCTTTCGTGTGGATACTAAATAGATTTTAAAAGCAAAAGCCAGTCCGAAAGACTCAGTTTTTCAGCTCTTATGTTTTGATCAAGGCCTAGCTCTTTAAATTTCTCTTCTAAAAGCTCTCTTTTGACACCTAGACCGCTAAGATTTTTTATTAAAGTCTTTCTTTTTTGAGAAAATCCTCCTTTTATGAGTCTGAAAAATTCATCTTTTTCTTTATCTTTTAGGGTATTTTTAATATTTTCTATCAAAAGTATGGCCGAGTCTACTTTTGGCTCTGGAGAAAAATACCGAGCTGGGATTTTACTCACGAATTTTGGCTCGCCAAAAACCCGAACGCTCATCGACAAAATACTTTCTTTGCCGTCACGTGCCACCACTCTTTCCGCCACTTCTTTTTGAACAATCAGCGCCATAACGGCCGGCTGATACTTTGACTCTAAGAATTTTTCTAAAATAGCACCTGTTATATAGAAAGGAATATTTGCAACTATTTTATATTTTTTAGGAAGCTTTGAAAGATCGAAAGTTAAAATATCATCTTTTAAAAGAATAAGTTTTTTACTTTTTATTTCTTCTTTAAATTTCTCTTCAAGCACCGGGATAAGCTCTTCATCTTTTTCAATAGCAATAACCTTCCCTGCGGACTCTAAAACTTTTTCTGTTAGAGCTCCTTTTCCTGGGCCGATTTCAACCACGGTATCTTCCCCACTAATTTTTGCAGCCAAAATAATATCTCGTAGAGCTTTTCCAGATTTTAAGAAATTTTGTCCAAGGTGTTTTTTAGCTTTCATCCCCTAAATATACACTATATTATTCCCAAAGCCACTACTGTCTCTTTCTTCTCTATGAACAAATTCTTCTGGAATATCTTCTAAAAATTCTGAAGGGTTTCTAACTTCTGTATTTCCAAAAACCATCCTGATAGTTGCGTAACTTAAAAACAATTTCTTTTTAGACCGAGTCACAGCAACGTAGAAAAGTCTTCTCTCTTCTTCTTCGTTATAATCTCTGTTCATAGACTTTTTTCCATGAGGAAACAAATCATCTTCAAGTCCGACAATAAAAACATATTCGAACTCCAGACCTTTCGATGCGTGAACAGTCATCAGCTTTACTCCGTTTTTAGGTTTCTTTTTTACTGTTTCACTCAAAGTGTCTTGATCAGATGCGAGAGCCGCTTCTTCTAAAAGAAGCTCGATGCCGTCCATTTTTTCTAGCTCGTCGTATTTGGTCGCAAAAGTAATAAGTTCTTTTACGTTTTCAAGTCTTTCTAAATCATCTTCGAGTCCTGACTTTAAAAGATCGGCTTCTATGCCAGACTCTTTTATAACGTAAGCAATAGTTTCTGACGGTAAATGAGTTTCCGCAAAATTCCTGATTTTTTCCAAAGACTCATAGAAAGACTTTATTTTAAGCCTTGTTTTTAAAGGCAAAACAGACTCCTGCCCAGCGAAGAATTTATCTAAAGTAGTTTTTCCTAAACCTCTTTTTGGTTCGTTTATAATTCTTCTAATATCAGAAAGTGAATCTGGGTTTAAACTTCCACGAAGATAAGAAAGAACGTCTTTGATTTCTTTTCTATCAAAAAAGCGAACACCTAAAACTTGGTAAGGCAGTGAGTACTTAAGCATGTATTCTTCAAAAAGTCGGGACTGGAAATTTGCTCTATAAAGCACAGCGATGTCGTTTGGATTCACACCCTTGTCCATAAGCTCTGTTACTTTATCCGCCACGAACTCTGCTTCATATTTGTCGTTATAACTTTCAAAAACCGAAATCAGTTCCCCGTCTTCGTTTTCTGTAAATAAGTTTTTATCTTTTCTTTGTTTGTTTTTTCTGATTATGTGATTTGCAGCCCCAATAATATTTTTTGTTGACCGGTAATTTTGCTCAAGTAAAACTACTTTCGCACCTGGATAATCTTCTTCGAAATTTAAAATGTTAGTTATATCTGCTCCACGCCAGCTATAAATATTTTGGTCTGAGTCTCCGACCACGCAAATATTTCCATATTTTTTCGCCAAAAGTTTTGTCAGTAAATACTGAACTGTGTTTGTGTCCTGATACTCGTCGACGTGAATAAATTTCCACCTTTCTTGATACATATCCAAAACATCTTTGTGATCTTGAAAAAGCAAAACTGTTTTTAAAAGAAGGTCATCAAAATCCATTCCTTTTTCTTTTATTTTTTTCTCTTCATACTTTTGCCAAACGCGAGCTATCACTTGTGCGTTATAGGACTGAGCATTTTTACCGAACTCTTCGAGACTTACGAAATTATTTTTCTGGGAAGAGATCACACTTTTAAACATCCGGATAGGACTTTGCTTTGGGTCGATATTTAAATCTTTTAAAACGTCTTTTATGATAGAGTTTGTATCTGCGTCGTCGAGTATTACAAAGTGTCTATTAAATCCTATTTTCTCAGCATTTTCTCGTAGAATTTTTACCGCAAGTGAGTGAAAAGTGGCAATCATCGGACGAGAAGTCGTGCCCAAAAGCATGTGCCCGACGCGTTCGACCATCTCTTTTGCCGCTTTATTTGTAAAAGTAACAGCTAATATATTTTCAGGCGCCACACCTTCATGTATAAGGTGGATAATACGGTGAGTTACTGTTTTCGTTTTACCAGCTCCAGCTCCAGCCACTATCAAAAGCGCTCCGTGCGTGTGCAGAACCGCTTCTTTTTGTCTTTCATTTAAACCAGATAAATAATCCATGAAAGATACTATAACATAAATCAAAAAGCCCCCGATTGGGGACTTTCTGTGTATTATTTTACTTACTTTTTGTATATTTTTAAGACTCTAATTGTTCCATCTTGAAGTCTTGTAGCTTTTTCATAGACCAGCGTTCCTATTTTACCAGCATTATCTCTTCGTATTTTATTTATTTTTTCATTTATCAAGCCTTGGTCTTTTGCTTCTTCGTAAATTCCAATATATCCATTTTTAAAAGATACTAAGTTTTTTGAAGATCCTGTAACCTCTCCGTAAGTATTTACTACTTCATCTGCTTTAAAAAGCTTACTTCCTAAATCAACCTGTGTGCTAGAATTTGTTAAATATTCGACTCCACCCAAAGATGATTTTCCTGGCGACGGAACGGCTGTCTCAAAAACATCTTCAGCCCTAAGAGCCGCTGAGATTTTATTTTTCTGTTCATTTATAGTATTTTGTAGAGCTTCGTATTCTTCACTTCCCGCTGGATATTTACCTGAATCTAAAAATTCTTGCGCAACGGCTAGTCTGTCAAAGTCAAGATTATACTTTAGCGCCTCGTGGTATTTAGAATTTATTATTTCTCCCAAAGCTTCATTTCGAGCAACAGGAGTGTCGTCCATATTCCAAGAAGACAGGGCGGCAATTGGTATATACTTCTTGCCTTCTCTTTCGTCAAAAGATATCTCGTAGCTTTTTCCTGAAACATTTGCGCTTTCAGCTACGGGCACAGCCTTACTTGGAGAAGCTTCTTTGTTTAGAACAAAATCTTGCCCCTCAGAAACAGAAGTTACGTTAGGTGCCGGCTCTTTACTGAATTCTGTTGGAACAGGTTTTTCATACCAATTAGAAGGACCTGGTTTTATTTCCTTACTCACAACGTTATACCCCTCATCAATCTTTGCCCTTAGAGCTTTCTCATAGTCAAAGTCACGAGAAGGCGCCTTAGCATAAGAGTTTTCTGGGGCTCCAGAAGATTCATTTCCAGCATTGAAAAACTTTCTTTCAGATTCTACAGCCTCCACCTCTGTGACCGCCTCTGGTTTATACACGACATCTTCACCGTTTAACCCCATAAATCTAACCACTCCTTTTGAATCGATAGAAAATCCTTCTCCCTTTTTAATCACAGCGCTTTCATTAACCTCACCAGGTTTATAGAATCCCCATTCTCTGGCAAGCTGGTCTGGGGTTTTTGCCATAAGGTCTTTATACTGCGCAGGCACATCGTTTCCAAATTTTAGTTTAAGGCTATCTTGTAAATCATCTATCGCACCGATAGCACCCCTTGATCCAGCCATCGCAGATTCCAGGACGCCAGATTCTGAAGGAATGTTTTTAACTGTTAAATCTTCTGGGGTCTGGCTTAGGCCCTCACCCCCGATGATCTCTGAAGTCTTTGGGGTAATTGGTGTGCCCTCTGTTTTAAAATAGTCATAAGGCACTCCTGTGATTTGACCTTTTAAATTTTTTATTTTTTCCACAGCATCACCACTTTTATCTAGCATAGCTTCCCATGCAGCATTAAAGTAACCTTGTTCCTGCGCATGTCTAATGCCTGCACCAAAGCTAAAACCGAGCATCGCAACGCTAGCACCTTTCAAAACAGCCAAGGCTCTGGCTTTGTCTTTTTCGCTTTGAGCCTGGTCGTCTTTTATAAATTGTTTAAATCTTTCAAAAACCTGCTCTTCTTTTGAAGCTTCGTTTGTTGACTTATCGAAGACCCCATCAGTGTTCGTATCTACTCCAAATCCGCCATTCATTTCAACAAGCACAGCAGCCTTCGACATAAGATCAGAGATTTTAAATTGGTTTACTATTTGATCTTTTGATTTACCGAAGTTTATACGACCATCTCTCATCATCTCGTCTGTCACAAAAATTCTAGTCTTGATAGTTTCAAGTATTCTTGCCTTACTTTTATCATCAGTCGTTTTTTCAAATTGACTAACTAATTTTCCAAGTCTTTCGTGAACATTTTCAGAATTAATAGATTTTTTAATTCCGAGGTCGTCAACCTCTTTTCCATACCTTTTTCTAAGCTCTTTGCCTTCAAACTCTAGTCTTTTCTTTCTATCTGCCAAATATCCTCCGACAGCACCTGCTACAACAATACCTATGCCTGTAGCCGCAAAAGTTCTACCTAGCCACTTGGTGGCGTAACCAGCTCCAATAAGTGCCGCGCCCTTAGCCCAATTACCCATATCCGTTCCTAAGATTTTTTCAGAAAAAGACGATGATATTTTTTCCATTTCTGGATTTTGCGTTATGTATCGTCCAAAGTTAACATGCATGTCCGTTTCTCTGATCATCATCATAACTTGTGTTTGCGCTTCTTTATATTTTCCGGCAATTTCAATTTCTTCTTCATTTGTTTTTCCTTTATCTTGATACTCTTTTTCAACAGCAGAAAGCATTGCTCGTGAAAGCTCATTTTTTTCTTTCATATAATCTTCTAATGCTTCACGATAAATTTTCCTTTGAGAATTTGTAGCTGTTTCTAGTGACCATTCATAAGGGATTTCGGAGAAACGACTAGCGGACGCATTGAAAAATGTTTTAGCTTCTTCTATTTTTTGATCTCTAGAATTTCCAACCTGAACATACTCAAAATTAGGAACAGGTCTTCCTTTTATAGTATCTCTGTATTTAAGTTTTGGCGCCCCCATCAAATATTTACCTAGAGTGGCAATATCCTCTTTATAATCCTCAAGTCCACCGTCTATTATTTTATTTATGGCTTTATCTCGAAGAGAAACTTGTCTTTGGTCTTTTGTAAAACTCGCCCCAATCTTTTTAAAGAATCCCATATTTTTTATCTCTTCTTCGTTTTGGTCTTTTGAAGCAAGATCTGCATCGAGATATATCTTTTGTTCAATCTTTGAAAGTAGATACATCTGCTTGTCAGGCAATAGAGAGAAAAACTCTGGAGACATCGCATAAAGACTTTGCAAGGATTCTATACCAAGATCACTTAGTCTTTCTTTTACACCAGAGGACACACTTATATTTTCTAAATTTATTGATGGAGCTTCATTAACCCCTCTTTCATCTTCTGGTAAATCTTGCGCATTTTCTGAAACATCTTTAGTCCCTGATTCATTTCCAGCCGCTTCCAAAGCGCCTCTTTTTGCGATCTCTTTTTTTATTTCTTCAGAATTTTGATTATAGAAATCTTCGTCTTCTACTTGTAGGTGAATGCTACCTGACTCGTTTTTCGTTGCCCAAATACGATCTACAAATTCACTAACCGTTTCTTTCTTTCGGTCTTCTACATTAGTATTATTTTCTTCTGGGGTTTTATTTCGAGAATACTCTTCTTCTTTAACCCCTTTCCAATAAACAAAATCCTGGTCTTCTTTTGTAAGAGCCTCGTATTCTTCCTTTGACCAACCATTTTTTTCTAATACATCTTTTCTTTCTTCATAATCTGATTTCTCCTCCAGCTCAGGTTCAAGTGTTTCATTTTTTGGTTTGTTTAGGGCCTCTTGTTTTAAAGCTTCCAAATCTTCAAGTTCTTCCTCTTCTTGCTTTATAACTTCCTCTGATCCATCTACCACTCTTAATTCTTTAATAACCTCTTCTTGCTCTTCTATTTTTTTATTTAAATCTTCTATGTCCACCTGCACATCACCTGAATTAAGGAGTTCTTTTGCTTCTTTTACAGAAACATATCTAACATGAACATCCAGACCCTCCTCGTCACTATGGCGAACAGACAGAACTCTGATATTTCTTTCTTCTTCTTTTTGTTCTTTATTAACAACAGCATCTTCTTGCACCAAAGCTTCTGCATGATTCTTAAACCATTCTTCTTTGGTTATCTGCTCTCTGAAAGCTTTCTGTTGATCCTCTATAGACATTCCTCGAAGGTCTTCGTTTGTAAATCCAAGAACTGGAAGAAATCTTCCATTCTCCACCCCTCTAAAATCATCAACGTCCCCCAGCCCTGCGTCATCCCCAGAAAAAGCTTCTGGTGACATCGGTACTACAGCGCTTTTTGTAGGAGGATTTTCTTTTCTTTCATTATTTTCAGGGCTTGTCTTTTTATTTCTTAAACTCTCAATATACATCCCCTTACTCATATTGGTGTTTAAAATTCGAGTGGCTTCCGCTGCAGACATTCTGTTAATTTCAGTATTACTAAACCCCCTCTTTAAAAGTGCGACGGATATTTCCGCCTTATTAATTTTTTTAGAAATCTCACTTTTATCATCATCTGTTTTTGCATATTTTAGAGCTGTTCTTAGTCTAATAAGACCATCCTCTATTTTTTTTATATTTACACTAGACGAATATTCCCCGTCTTCATAGCCCATAACAAACTCATCTTTTGTTACACCTGAGTCAAGTATTTGATTTCTTTCTTCCTCTGTTAAAGATTTTATATCACCCTGAATAAAACCTTTTTTATTTAAAAGTTTATCGTCTATTTTTCTATTTACATAGTCACTAACATTAGAAAGCTTGTTTATATCTTCGTTAGTAAGTCCCGCGTCATAAAAATCCAAAATAGATTGTTTTTCGGCCAATTCATTCTCTAGTTTTTTTAGTCTATCACCCAGCAAAAATATATCCTTTGATTCTTTTTTATTTTTTGCAATTTCAGACTGAGCTAGTTTTATGTCGTGTTTTAGGATTTTAACTTTAGCTTGGATGGTTTTTTTGTTTTCATTTTCTCCAACAAAAATTGACTGTTTATTTCCTATTTTTTGCTCTGCAGAATTTTTATTCTCGCCCGAAAATCTAGCTCTTGAGATTTCAAGCCATTTATCTTTTGTATAATTATTTTGTAATATCTCAGCTAAATCCTCCCTTGAGTAAACCTCATTTATTTCATTAGCTGAAAATCCAAGCCCTAAGAATACTTTTAAATTATCTCTAGCTTCTTCTATTTGAGAAGTACTGTACCCTGAATTATCATATACAGGAGACGCATCAAAAAACTCCCCTGAATCATCCCTATGTCTACCTTTCTTTCCCTCAAAACCCCTTCTTCTGGTGCGTCCGAAGCTCCTTTCTCTGATACCCGCAGCCTCTTCCTCAATTTTAAAATGAAGGGCATCGGTTGCACGATCCTCACCCTGAGCCATTCTTTGCTTTATTTTATTTAAATCAAAATCTTCTAAATTTTTAGGTGACATAATAAATTTATTATACAACAAACTTTGACAAAAACAGCCACCTGTAGTTTATCCACAAACCGATTGACTAGGGACCCAGGGTAAGATACCATTTACATACGTGTTGATTTGGATGCGCGTCTAATAAACCATTTTTCAATTAAACGTTGCAAAATAAGGGTTTTCCAGAAAGATTAATCAACAATAAACCAAAAAGGCTTATAAAAACTCAACAACAAGACCCAGATCCCCTTAATCAAATCAGTTATTCGGGACAGGTATCAAATAACCTTAAAAAATGGCTTTTCCTTGGAAAGGCTTCTATTCCTTTTGCTCTAACCTTTTCTTTGATTGTTCTGCCGATAGCCAAATCTTCTGGGGACGAAATCCTAAAATCAAAAAATCTAAGCTCAAACTCTCAAAACCTAAAACTGCTTCAATCTGACATATCTCCGGCCGGGGCTGGCTCGACAGGAGGAGCTGAGATACTAATAGAAGAAAATGCCTTACTTGCCACGGGGATCTCAGGAGAAGAAAGTGCGCCGAAAGTGGTAAAAGCAGGGGCGGATGAAATCAGTGTATATATAGTACGTGAAGGAGACACACTTTCTCAAATAGCAGACATGTTTGGCGTAAAAGTAAGCACTATAAGAGGTTTTAACAACATACGAACAGACGGAGACTTAAAAACTGGTCAAGAACTACTTATTCTTCCGATAGACGGAGCTACATATAAAGTGGAAAAGGGTGACACACTATCTAGTATTGCTAAAAAATTTAAGAGCGACGAATTTGATATTTCAGTATTTAACGATATAGGTGAAGATGGAGTTTTGGTGATTGGCTCTGAGATAGTTATCCCAAATGCAGAAAACCTACCAGTCGAGCCAGTAAAAGAAGTTACAAAAGTTGCGACTAGTACAAAAACAACAGTCAAAACTACCGCTTCTACGACTAAGTCTGGCGCGCCTTCTGGATTCTATACCCACCCAGTTCCAAGAGGTTCTGTTAAAAGCCAAGGCTTCCACGGACCATACCAAGCTCAAGACCTAGCCGCAAAAGAAGGAACTCCGATTGTTGCTTCATCTGCTGGTAGAGTTATTTCAGTTAAAAATGGCGGATACAACGGGGGTTACGGAACAATGTTAATCATCGACGATGGAAGAGCAAACGTACTCTACGCCCACATGAGTAAAATAGATGTGACCCAAGGGCAGACTGTTAAACAAGGAGAAGTGATCGGATATGTTGGAAACACGGGACGTTCAACTGGTCCACACCTACACATCGAATACAGAGGAAAGAAGGGCCCTGTTAAAACTCCTACTTGGTAATTTGATAGGAAGTAAAAATAAAGCCGCACCCGAAGAGTGCGGCTTTATTTTTACTTCTACTTAATACTCTTCTTTCGGTCTATACGCCAGCGCCTCTAAAATATGTTTTGTTTCTATATCTTCTTTGTCATCTAAATCCGCAATGGTCCGCGCGAGTTTTATAATCCTGTGATATGCGCGCGCAGAAAGTCCGAGTTTTTCCGCAGAAGTATTTAAAATATTTTTTATATCATCTTTTAAGAAAACAACCTTATCTAAATCACGAACTGACATTTCGCTATTTGTTTTAGCTTTTGATCCAGTAAGTCTTTTCGCTTGCCTCTGCCGAGCTTTTATAACCCTTTTAACAATCTCACTACTTGTCTCGCCTGATTTTTCTTTCGCACCTAAAAGTTCGTAATCTATCTTTGGCACATCAACCCACATATCTATCCGGTCTATTATCGGCCCTGAGATTTTCTTTTTATAACGAACTATCTCACTTGCCGTGGCGTTATCTGGTGGCGGATTCATCGCAGCTATTAAAATAAAGTTAGTCGGGAAAACCGCAGTGCCTTTTGATCTTGAAATATGAACAACTCTATCTTCTAGTGGCTGACGAAGTGACTCTATTACCCTTCTGTCGAACTCTGGGAATTCATCTAGAAACAAAACTCCTTTGTGTGCCAAAGTTACTTCACCAGGTTTTGGAAAAGTTCCACCGCCAATAACAGAAACGTAGCTCGAGGTATTGTGTGGAGAGCGAAAAGGTGGATGAGTTATCAGGGCGCCATCTAAAGTTCCAGCCACACTGTGTATGCCAGTAATTTCTAAAATATCTTCTTTTGAAAGCGGGGGAAGAATGCCAGAGAATGCACGAGCAAGCATTGTCTTCCCTGTTCCAGGCGGCCCATACATAGCGATATTGTGCCCGCCAGCTGCCGCAATCTCAAGCCCTCTTTTTGCTACGTCTTGCCCACGAATATCAGAAAAATCGTTATGTGCTTTTGGGGGCCCGGATAAAATCTCGGTCAGCTCTTGCGGGGCGATACTGAAATTCACATCTTCTTTCAAATGGTTTATAACTTCGAGTAAATTTTTTGCCGGAAAAATATCTATTCCTTCTATCAGCGCCGCCTCTTCTTTATTTACATCTGGTATGAAAACCTCCTTAAATCCCAAATCTTTTAAAGTTTTAACCAGCGCCAAAATCCCTTTCACTGGTTTTAATTCTCCGTTCAAAGAAAGCTCTCCCACAAAAGCTTTTTTCTCAGGACTGAATTTAAGCTCTTCGTTTGAAAGAAGATACCCGAGGGCAATTCCTAAATCAAAATACGATCCTTCTTTTTTCACAGAAGCAGGAGAAAGAGAGACAACTATTTTTTGATTACTTTGTTTTGGAGATGAAAATCCGGAGTTTTTAATAGCGCTGCCGACGCGGTCTCTGGCTTCTTCGACGGCTTTGTCGGGGAGACCAACAACAGAAAAATTATGCAGACCTCTTCCGATATCTGTTTCTATTGTAATTAACTGCCCGTCTAAAACATTCACCTGAGCAGAATATACTCTCGAGAATGACATAATAAAAGTATACCGCAACCAATATTTTGTTTAAAGTAATAAAAACAAAAAGTGTGAAAAAGTTTTTAAAACCACAAACAACAATCGAAGAGGTTTCGACCCTACACGAGAACACCGCTCGCACAATTCAATCCCCTCTACAAAAAGAAAGGAAATTAAAAAACCCTTTCGGGTTTTTTAAGATTAATCATTCATGTGTTCCTTACACGTCCTCGCAGCTGGATTCGCCATAAGCCTATCTTCTTCGATATCTTTTCCTGATAGCTCACATTTTCCAAAACTTCCGTCAGCTCTCTCTATTTTTGCCAAAGCATTTTTAACATCTAAATATCTTTTTTCAAGCTGTCCTAAAGTGTTTGCTCTTATTGCAAAATCTTCATCAACATCCGCTGCGTCATTCTTATCTGAGACTTCGGCCTCACCTTCTTTTTGATAAGCACCCCAGTCCCCAGTCTCTGGATCCATTATTCCAAGCTCTGAAAGCTCTGCTTCAAGCTTCGCTCTTTCTTCTAAAAGCATTCCTTTAAATTTATTTGTTTCTGTTGTCATCCCATTAGAGATAGCAAATTATTAATTTGCATACCTATTTAAAATTTTATGAATAATATCCGTCTGTAACTTTCTTTAACCTATTAAAGAATTTAAGTAAAAATCTCTAACGGGACAAGTATTATTATTTTACCAATTATCTAATACTTTGTGAATTAATCCTTTTTATAATCTCTTCTACCGACGGCGTGTGACTTGTCATTAAAATAGTATTTCTATCCAAGTAAATATATGAGAAAACCAAGGCTCCGTTTTCATCATACAGGTTTCTAGACTCCTTGTTGAAGGTTACCCCGCTTTGAAATGTTCTCAGGAAAATATCTCCGGCAAAAGATTTTGGATCAATTTTAAACAATCTAACAAGGTCGTTTACCATCGAAACTTCCCAGTCTTTCATCGCTGAGAAAGATTCATTAAAATCCTTAACCTTTAAAATAAGGAAGAGATTTCCCTTGTCTTCAACCTTATAAACACCAAGCATAAACTGACCTGTTAAATTATTTGTGACCGTTTCAGGAACATCTATACCGAGTTTACTAAATAGTACATTTACGTTTATCAAACTTTTTCCCACAGAAGTCTGATTGGTTATAAACATATTAGTTATCGTTTCGTTCTCAGCAAAATCTGCTTTTAGTGTATTGTGAATAGCAGTGAAAAAATTCCCTCTTGTTAGACTTGTTATATCTGTTTGTGTTTGGTTTTCAGAATAAATAAGACTAGGTGAACCGATAGGGGCGACAACAGAAACAGGATTATCTTTATTCATTATTGTGTAAACAAAAATAAGAATACCCGCCACGATAAACATAACACCGAGCAGTATCACAATAAGATTTTTTGTACTTGTCGGATCTTTTGTTTCTTTATAAGCCTTTCTTCTTTCTTGTTCGGCTAGGGCTATCTTTATAACAGAACCTTTTTCACGTCGCATAATTTCTGCAATATCAGCAGAATAAGTTCTGATACCAATACCGACTTTTTTTGAATCAGTGTTTTCTTTTGAGAGAGGTGAAGGTCCCACAACTGCTGTGGTTTTTTCAAGCTCATTTTTTAAAACTTCCCTATCTTGATCTAAACTCATGAAAATATTTTACCACGCTTTAGAAAAAACGAAATGAAAAAGGCCCGCACAAGTACGGGCCTTCGTCGCAGAACTTCTCCTTAGAAGTTTACGGCTGCTTGGAAAGCAAGCGCTTGGCGACGGTAGTCGCCGAGACCCTGACTTTCCAGCAAATTGTTCATCGCCTGATCCCAGGCATAGGTTACGCCGAGTGAGTAACGCTCACAGGTGAAGTAACTGATCTGTGCATACTGACCCTGGGCAATGGAAGATATTCCAATACGACCTTCGAAGCTCTTGAATCGAGCTCCAACATGTTGGTCATAGAAGATACCTCGACCACCAACCTCAGCGTGCACGCCGGCGAACATCGACAGGTTGTCATCGCAGGAGCGGAATTCCGCACGAGCGATGATCGTTCCACCGATAGCTCCGTGACCACGGTACTGGAAGGTTGGCCCAACAGCAAACTCGATAAGACGATGATTGCCTTGGACTCGACCTTTCACAAGCGGGCTCACAGAGCTCACTGCGGTATTGTACCGCGAGTAGTTCTGGGCACTGCCTCCAACGAAGAAGCTTTCCTTCTTACTCAGCGAGAAGAAGGCTTCTCCACCAATATGGTGGAACTGGTTGCCCAGCTCCGGAGTGGAAACCTCCCCGAAATCCGGGATGGTGTAGTCGCCCATCAACACGGACGCTTGTCCGTGATAGGACTGGGCGTTAACAACGCCAACACACACAGAGGTCACCAGCATGATAACCAGAGCGATGAGGTGAAAATTGATCTTGTTTTTCATGGGAAAGGGCTGTGTTTTACCTGGTTTTACGCAGGTTGGTTGGTTTCTAGGTTCTTGTATATAATAGCATAAATAGATTATTTTGTCAAGTATATTTAGACAAGGAAAAAGGCCCATCTACATTGCGTAAACGGGCCTTCGTGCTGGGGGCAGGACTCGAACCTGCGACCTTGTGCTTGTGATACACATGCTCTACCATCTGAGCTACCCCTGCATTTATCTCTGAACCCCTAAGGGCTTGATGGTCTTAAAAGAACTTACCTGGAATATATTACTCAGGTATAAAAAATTGTCAACGTAAAAGCCCGGCGCCTCTGGCGCCGGGCTTTTACGTTTTAAGCTCCACGTTCTACGTTTCACTTTCTACCCTTTCGGATTCTTCACGAAATCCTTATCAGCTTCTTTAATAGAAAGTCCTAATTTACCCATTTCATTTTTGATAATTTTAACTGGAACTATTTGTCCAAGCTTTAGAACTTCTTCTACTTTCTCCACCCGGAAAGGCGCTATTTCAGAAATGTGAATCATCCCCTCTTGTCCGTTCATCATTTTTGCAAAAGCTCCAAAATCTTTTATTCCGCTAATCTCAGCACTTGAAGTATCTCCAACTTTCCATTCGTAAGTCATATTTTCGATTATCTTTTTCGCTTCGTCAGCTCCACCATCTTTTCCTGTGATAAACACAGTTCCGTCATCCTCTATCGTGATCTCTGTTTTTGTTTTGTCTCTGATTTCGTTTATTGTTTTTCCTCCAGAACCTATTACCATTCCGATTTTATCTGGAGATATTTTTGTCACTACTATTTTCGGCGCAAAAGGTGAAATATCTTTTCTAGGTTCTGCAATAGCTTCTTTAATAGTTTGAATAATTTTATTTCTAGCAGACAAACTTTGTGTCATAGCTTCTGATAGAATTTTCCGAGAAACTCCATCTACTTTTACATCGAGTTGTATTGCAGTCAGTCCGTTTTCTGTTCCAGCAACTTTAAAATCCATATCTCCGTAGTGATCTTCTGGGCCTTGAATATCTGTTAGGATTTTATAATTATTTTCATCTTTATACATCAGACCCATAGCAATACCTGCTACGGGAGCTTTGATCGGCACACCACCGTCCATCAGCGCAAGAGACGATGCGCAGATAGAAGCTTGAGAAGTCGAACCGTTTGAAGCCATCGCCTCAGAAACAAGTCTTATCGTATACGGGAATTCTAGCTTGCTCGGCAGAACCACTTCCAAGGCTTTTTCAGCTAAAGCTCCGTGACCAACCTCTCTTCTGTTGACAAACCCAGCTCTGCCCATCTCTCCAACAGAAAAAGGTGGGAAGTTGTAGTGGTGCATAAACTGTTTGTTTTCTTCGTTCTCCATACCGTCTATAAGCTGAGCGTCTTCTGGTCCACCGAGCGTTAGCGCTGTGAAAATATGAGTTTCTCCTCGGTAGAAGATACCAGAGCCGTGAAGAACTTTTGAAAATCCTCCGGCCTGAGCGTAGAGTCCGCGCACCTCATCCATCGCACGTCCATCCGCTCTGACATTGTTTTCTACGGCCTCTTTATGGAGAAGTGCGTCGAGCTGACCTTCAAAAAAATCTAGCTCTTTTTTAAAGCCAGCACTCTCTGGGAAATTTGTCTTGAGTAATTCTTTCCAAACCTTTTTTAGGCTTTCCATTTTTTCTTTTCCAGGGACTCCTGTCACTGCGTGATCTTTTAAAACAGGTCTTATTTTTTCTTCAAACAAAGAGAGGGCCTCGTTAGATATTTTTTCTTCTTCTAAAACTTTCTTTTCTTTACCGATTTCTTTTCGGATTTCATTTTGCCAGTTTTCAAGTTTTTTAATTTCTACTTCTGCTTTTCCTAGAGCATCAGCGATAATATTTTCTGGGATTTGGTAAGCCACAGCTTCTATCATATTTATCTTGTCTTCTTTTCCGCAAACAATAAGATCGTATTCAAAACCTTCTCCTCTGCTTTTCAGTGATGGATTAAAAATAGATTCACCGTTTCTCTCTATTAAACGCACTGCACCGATTGGACCAGCCCAAGGTATCTCAGAAGTATGAAGAGCTAGTGAAGCTCCATTCACCGCCAATATTCCTGGATCAATAGATTCGTCCATTGCGAGCACTGTCGCAATAATCTGCACACCGTATTCCATTTGCTGGTTAAAAAGAGGGCGAAGAGTTCTGTCGATAACTCTTCCCGCGAGAACAGCTTCATCTGTCGGCTTACCTTCTCTTTTCATAAAACGTCCGCCGCCGATTTTTCCTGACGCGTAGAACTTTTCGATATAGTCTACTGTTAAGTTAAACCAGTCGGTCTGACTTTTTTCTTTTGACATCACGGCTGTAACGAGAACTCTCGTTTCGCCACAAGACATAATCACAGAGTTTGCTTGATCTACTAAATCAGAAAAAATAGCTGTTACCTCTTTTCCTCCTACTTCTAAAGTATATTTCTTTTCTTTCATTTTAATTTCCTGCCAATCTGGCAAATGCTTGTTTTCAGGCTTTAGGATTGAAATCTATTTTTTGATTTCAACTCTACTTGCCCAAAAACAAGTTATTTAATTTATAATACTTCGATTTTACTTGATTTTAGCCAAAAGAGAAAGTCTGGTTTTAGGGCACTTTATATTAAGGTTGCCCAAGATAAATAACAAAAACCCCTTTCGGGGTTTTTGTTATTTATCTTTTTATTTAGCTATTTTAATTCCCTCTTCTGCTTTTTCTTGTTCTTCTCTTTCTTCTTTATCTCTTGCTAGTTTTCTAGCGATTAAGATTATAAAGAATATGATTAGGACAATTATAAGCCATCCAATAAAAGATGATGGGAAGAATTTACCTGCAAAGATAGAGTTTGCTGATTGGTTAGAACCTCCGCTAACAACTTCGATGATTGAGTAAACCAGTGAGTCTACTTTAGCACCTACTGTTGTCGGGTGATCGTGGATTCCTAAAAGAGATGCAATAAGAAGAGTTTCTCCTTGCGCGCTCTTTAGAACATCTACTATTACAAAGAATTCTCCTTTAGCTTCTTTTGGAAGAGTTTCCACCGTAACAACTACTGAGTTTGTAGATTTTGAATATCCACCAAGAGTTGTTTTTCTAAATGCAGTTTCCTTTGGAAGATTAACTTGCATTATTACGTTTTTAAGATCTTTTCCAGAATTGTTTTTATAAGAAACAGTATAAGTTACAGTGTCTCCGATAGAAACTTTTTCTAGATTTGAACTTAGGTCAAGACTTAGGAATACAGAATTGTTTACAGTGCTTACTGTTGTGTTTGTCGATGTAGCTCCTGAGACAACCCCAGTGTTAGTATTTACATATACACCTCCAGTTGTAAAAGTTGAAATATCGCCGTAATCTGTTCCTTCGTTGTTTTGAATAACAAGTCTTACGTAGTAAGTAGTTTTTTGAGAAAGACCAAGTATTTGTCTTGAAATATTACTTGTTCCGTTTCCGATAGATTGATTTGGAGTTCTGTTACCCATAGCAGTAGTGCGACCATATTCAAACCAAGCATTTCCGTTTCCACCATCGTTTATAACAGAAATTCCGTTTAGATTTGCTGAATAACTTGTAACATTTGTCGCATATAAAGTTATTGCATTTATACCACTTGCAGATGAGTTGTTGTCATCATCGTCGTTATCATTATTATTGTTGTTGTCGTCATCAGTTGTAAATGATCTTACGCTTCCAGAGTCATCGTTAGTACAAGCTCTGAAATAATAAGTTTCATCTTCGTCAAGACCAGATACTGTTCTAGAGAACACATCTCCGTCATCAAAATCTCCTGAAACACTGTATTCTAGATCATCATCAGAACAAGAAGGTGTTGAGTCGTTATCATCGATAACAAACCAAACATCTACGTTGCTTCCGTTTGTAACTTCTCCTCTTAGTCTCGCAGAGTCTTCATCAATACTTGTCGCAGAAAGAGTTGTAACTTGATCATCGTTATTATTGTCGTTGTCATCATCGTTATCGTCGTCATCGTTGTTGTTTCCAGAACCATCCCAGTCTATAGGGACAAGTTCTTCTCCGTTCCAATAAGTTGCACCACCGTTGCTTTGAGCAAAAGATGGGTTAGCGAACAGACCAGAGAAAGAGAACACCAGTACAAACGCGAAAATATTTAGTTTTTTTATTGTGTTTTTCATATTTTGTGTGTCCTGCTTTCACAGGTTTATTAACTTATAACCACTATATTATAGCACTTTACAATATATTTGTCAAGCATTATTTTATAACTTTTATTATTTTACCCTTGTTTTAAAAGACTTTTTTCAAGTAAAACATTCCTAAATATTCGATATTTCTATCAAAAACTTAGGAATGTAGAGGGGCCATTGAGGCCCCTCTACTACTTTCCCCGTTTTGGGGCTAGTTCCCTTCGTGTTAGCGACGCTTGGGTCCACTGCTGGAACCACCGCTTTGCATCGCATTGCGAGCAGGTGCGGAATTGGTCCGCATTTGCTGCCGAGCAGGTTGCGACGGCCTGACTGCCACTGGCTTAGTAGCCACTCGGGTGTTACCGCTAACAGTACGCACCTGATGATGTGTCCGAGAAGGACTAGCAGAAGGTCGCACACCTCCAGTGTTTCGGCTGACAGTTCCACCGTTCCGTGAAGGAGTGGTGTTACCGTAAACTTGACCCCGGTTTCCGTTCGCTCGAGGCTGTTTAGGAGGATTAACGCTCGGCTTCGTACCATAACCTGAAGGCTTGGTAGTCTGAGCAGTAGATCCACCATTCACACGCCCTTGGGGAGCGGTTTGCGGCTTTGCGGCAGGCTTAGTGCTTACACCGGATGAACCTTGACGGTTCTCGGCGAAAGTTTCAGACGTGCCGCGTCCATTGGCACCAGCTGGTGCCTGCAGACCACCCCTGGGAGCCATAGGCTCTTTGCTGGGAGGAGCAGCTACCATATCCGGGGTTGAAGGAGGAAGCTTGATCGTGGGTTTGTTACCCTCGACAACCTTTCTATCAGCCACCGAACCGGTAGGGATGGAAGAAGGCAGAACCAAGGCTGGGACTTTACGCTCCGTCGTTACCGACGTTGCGAGTCCAACTTTAGTTTGACCTTCAGCCGAAGCTTTGGTCGACTGAGTGAATGAGGTGGAGTTTCCGCCAAGCTCTGCCGAAGCAAGCTCAACATACTCCTCTTCAACGTTTCCTCCTGAGGTTACGGCAGATTTGCATCCGCCACAGCCGTCGTTGTAAACGTCCCCGTAGTAATTGTTGCTGACTGTGTAGCCAACACCACTACCAACCCAGTCGATCCCGACATGGCTGTAGCCATTCCACACAGAGGAACCACCGCTTACCCAACGATTAGGCATACAGCCGTAATAAGGAATGGATGGCATACAGCCGAAACCGTTACCAAATCCACCGCCGAAGCCGAAACCAACAGAGAAGCCTCCGCCGAAGCCACCTATTCCCCAGTTGTTACCGAAGCCTCCACCCCACATTGGTTGTGAGTAAAAGGGTTGCAACATCACGGGATAGCCGTAGGCACCAGCACTACCGAGTGGCGCGCCGTTGCTGGCGTGCCGGTAGTAGTTCTGGCTATATCCAGCATAGTCTCCCATGCCGAACTTATAACCATTGCGCTTGTTCGAAGCGGTAGGCTCCCACTCACCCTCAGCGTTCTTGCTGAAGATGAATGTCGGGTCCTTTTTGCGGTCACCGGCTTTGATAGCCTTAGGCGCATCAGGATCTTCGGTCTCCCACTTGTCTCCGTTCTTCTGATAGAAACGGTCTTCATGGAAGAACGACTTACCTTCCTCGACCCACTCGATGTTGGCAACTTTCGTCGCGTCATCGCTGGTCTCGGAAAACCCTTTCTTTGCTTCAGCCAGAACATCTGGCATTTGCCCAGAAGGGGTGTACACTTTGATGATCCGGCTCGTAGATCCCTCGTAAAGGGGTACTAAGAATTTCGGATCATCCACATCCACACCCAAACTGGGTGGAATGTAGAAAGGTACGGACAAGTCCGACACCCACACAGAAAGCGTGGTATCAATGAGACGGTATTCGTTGGCGCCGTCCAAGAGGATGAAGTCACCCTCAAGATTCACAGGCTTAACGTGGCTCGGATATCCGAACAGGACATCTTCCCACATCTCATCGTTCAGCATCTCCGGGGAGATACCTCCGGGAACCACCGAATTGGTGGCCTCCCATCCACTTGAGGCCAAAACGACCTCCTTTACAGCCTTCACCCACTCTTGCGAATGAGCGGAGGTTTGCGCGAGCAATGGCTGAGCCATTGCGCACACGAAGAGAATGACAAAGATCAGATTTTTCATGGTCGTTGGGGTTTATATGTCGTTTCTGGTTGTTTTCGGTTTGTCTGAGTCCAAGACTCATTTCCTGGTATAATATAGCATATCTCGGGTTTTTTGTCAAGCACCCTAAAAGCCCCTACCCCACTGTTTTCCCCTTGTAAATATGTGCTTTTTCTTGACATAGAGTATAATTAATCGCGTATGACAGTCCTATTTGATGACGAAAAGCAGTTAAAACAAGTCGAACTTCTTCGCACTGCCGAAGAAGAGGATTTGGCTAAAACCCTTGCCGAGACAAAATACGGTGTTCCGTATATTGATTTAACAAAAGTAACCATTGAAAACGACGCCCTAAAGACTGTCCCGGAACAAGAGGCACGAGAAATAGAAGTTGCCCCTTTTAATATTTCCGCAAAGAAAGTTTTGATCGCAGTGCACGCGCCAGAGCGTATGGAGGTTTTAAATCTAAAGAAAACTCTCGAAAGAAAAGGATACAAAGTAATTTATTTTATGGCTTCTAAGAAAAGCCTAGAAAAAGTTTGGGACAGATATCAAGAAGTTTCTCAAGCTGAAAAGTTAAAGGCTGGAAGTCTGTCTATCTCCGGAGAAACACTTCTTAAGACTGCGGAGAAAATTAAAAAGCTTGAAGATATCCAAAAAGAAGTTCAAAACATTACGGACGCAACATCAACTCACAAAGTTTCTAAGATTATCGAAATTATTTTCGCTGGAGCGATCGCACTGAAAGCATCTGACGTGCACATCGAGCCGGCAGAAGATTTTGTTCAAGTTAGAATCAGACTCGACGGAATACTGCACGAAGTTCTAAAACTTGATGAAAGAATTTACAATCTTATAAACTCAAGAATAAAACTTGTTTCAGGACTAAAGCTTTCTAAGAACCAAGCGCAGGACGGACGTTTCTCTATTTGGCTAAATGAATACGAAGTTTCAATGCGTACTTCTGTTATCCCTGGAGCATACGGTGAAGGAATAGTTATGCGTCTTCTAAATCCACAATCGATAATGGTGCCGATGGAAGAACTAGGTATTGAGAAAAAACTTTTCAAAATAATCGAGAGAGAAATAGAAAAACCAAACGGACTAATCATAATCACAGGTCCTACAGGTTCTGGTAAAACAACAAGTCTCTACACTTTCCTACAAAGAATATATTCTCCGGAAATTAAAATCCTAACTATAGAAAACCCTATTGAATACCACCTAGAAGGAATAACCCAAACACAGACTGATCACAAAAAAGGTTACGGATTTCTAGAAGGTCTCCGAAGCGCACTAAGACAAGACCCGGACGTGCTAATGATCGGAGAAATCAGAGATGGAGAAACAGCGAAGATTGCAGTCGAATCTTCACTTACCGGGCACATGGTTTTCTCTACTCTCCACACAAACAACGCCGCCGGCGCAGTGCCGAGACTAATAGACCTTGGAGTTAATCCGAAAATCCTAGCCTCTGCCCTTTCACTTTCTATCGCCCAACGTCTGGTTAGAAAACTCTGCGTTCACTGTAAACAAAAAAGAGTAGTCACAAAAGACGAGGAAGAGATCGTAAGAAAGATTTTATCTGACGCTGGAAAGTTTGGAAAAGATTTAGCTTCTTATGGAGTAAGCGCGGACCAGAAAATAGAACTTTGGAAACCAGTCGGATGTGAAAAATGTAACGGAATTGGATATAAAGGACGTATTGGTATTTTCGAAGCTATCATATCGGACGATGCGATAATAGACATTATGCCGATGAACCCAAGTGAAGACGAGATAAAGGTCATCGCAAACAAACAAGGGATATTGGACATGAAAGAAGACGGCATCGTAAAAGCTGTCGCCGGTATCACAACAATAGAGGAAGTTAAAAAAGCAGTTGATATTTACGAGGAGATAAAGGTCAAAGAAGAATAGTTAAAACAAAAGGACGACGCTTACGCGCCGTCCTTTTGTTTTTATTGAAAAAGATCTACAAACCTCCAAATAATCCTTTTTCTTACAAAGTAAGAAAAGTAATAAAATCTTAAAGGATAGCCGCAGTAACTCCGCTTGATGCGGTAACCATTGCGTCCTTTTTGAAGTTATAGAGACAGAGCCTGATTACTTAGAGGTTTCTAAACCCTTTTCAATGAGACAGATAATATATCACGGACAAAAATATTGTAAAGTACATTTATAAGGACGCACCGTGCATACGTTCCTTACAAAATAAAAAAAGACTAAAACGTCTTTGTTTTGAACAAAAAATCACAAAAGTGATATAATGTTTTTAAATCTTTAATTTACTTACCTGAGTAGTTTAGCATATAAAAAATAAAATGTCAAGTGATACAAATACAAATGAAGAAATAAAGAGCGACAGCTTTTTAGACAATACTTTAAGACCTCGCACTTGGGACGAGTATATTGGTCAGGAAAAAATTAAACAAAACCTAAAAATACTTATCCAAGCAGCAGAAGAAAGGGGTCATGTCCCAGAACATATTTTATTCCACGGACCACCCGGACTTGGTAAAACAACTCTTGCACACCTGATCGCTCGTGAAGCAGGGAAACAAATGAAAATAACATCTGGGCCTGCGATAGAAAAAGTTGGGGACCTCGCGAGCGTTCTAACAAATCTTTCTCCTGGAGATATTTTATTCATCGACGAGATTCACCGACTAAACAAAATGGTTGAAGAAGTTCTCTACCCTGCGATGGAGTCAGGAGTGCTCGATATCATCATCGGTAAGGGTCCTTCTGCTAGAACTATCCAGCTCGACCTACCACCTTTCACGCTCATCGCAGCGACGACTCGTCCAGCGCTCATCTCTTCCCCACTTCGTTCACGTTTCTCAGGCGGAGTTCACAGACTTGAATTTTATACAGATAACGAAATGAAAGAGATTGTGAAACGAGCGAGTCTTCTTTTGGGAACAGAAGCGGACGAAGGAGCAGTGGAAGAAATAGCAAAGAGAGCGCGGTTCACACCAAGAACTTCTAACTACTTTTTAAAACGCGCTCGCGACTACGCTCAAATAAATAAAGAAAAGTTAACAAAAGAAAATGTCCGTAAAGCGCTAGAGCTTTTAGGTGTTGACGATATCGGACTTTTTGAAACGGACAGAAATCTTTTAAGGACAATAATCGAAAAGTTCGGCGGCGGACCCGTAGGACTAAACACTCTCGCCGCAGCAACAAGTGAAGAAGAGGCAACAATAGAAGAAGTTATCGAACCATATCTTTTAAGACTAGGACTTCTCGAAAGAACACCTCGCGGACGAACAGCGACAGAAAAAGCATATCAGCACCTGGGGATTAGGCAGTAGGCATCAGGCTTTAGCTATGAAAACTTTTAAAGACTTAATTGTATGGCAGAAATCAATGGATCTTGTAAGGCTTGTTTATAAAACAACAAAATCATTTCCTGCTGAAGAAAAATTTTCATTAACTAGTCAAATTCAAAGATCTGCAATATCGATACCTTCGAATATTGCAGAAGGAAAATTACGTAGGACAAACAAAAATTTTATTCAGTTTTTATATATTTCTCTCGGCTCTTGTGCCGAACTAGAAACACAGATTATAGTCGCCAAAGATATCGGATATATAGAACCTGATGATTTTGAAAAAATACAGACCGATATAAACGAGATTATGAAAATGATTACTGGATTAATTAAAAAACTAATGCCTAGCGCCTAAGGCCTAGTAACTATACAAATGGGATCATCACATAAAAAACAAGGAAAAATTGCTGACAACAATGCGAAAAAATCTCAAGTTTTTTCTAAACTTGTCAGACTTATACAAGCAGAATCTAAAAAATCAGGAGGTGATCAAAACTCTCCAGGTCTTCGTGTTGCTATCGAACGAGCAAGGAAAGAAAATATGCCAAGCGACACTCTCGAAAGAGCTATTAAAAAAGGTTCTGAACCGGGGGTTGATTTACAGCCTGTTTTATTCGAGGCTTACGGCCCAGCGGGAATAGGAATTATCATCACTGGGCTTACAGACAACAACAATAGAACGAGTCAGGCAGTAAAACATATTCTTTCAAAAAACGGATCATCTCTTGGGGGCGCCGGATCTGTGGCTTGGAATTTTTCTAAAAATGCCGAAGGCGAGTGGACTCCAAATACTACAATGAGCGCAAGTGAAGAAGATTTAGAAAAACTTTCTATCATCATAGAAGCTCTTGAAGAAAACGAAGACATCCAAGATGTTTATACAAATGCAGAATAAATAAATTTTTCAATAAGAAAAAGCTCCGGACACGTGTCCGGAGCAAAAACATGGAATATTTTCACGATGCAATGAATGCATCGACGGCCTTAAGCTTCGCAATTTCCACTTGCGAAACCGGCCCCACCAACTTCCCCGAAGTAAGTGTGCGCATTTTACCAAAACGACCAGTGTGAACGAACCTCTCTTCGTGACAGCGCAGAACATAACCGTCCCAATTGCCATCTTTAATGAGGTTCCAGTCGCGCTCAGTAATGAACACGCTCTCAATCGGACCGTACAGCCACGCGATAGATATTTCAGGAAGTGGCGTTATCGGCCAAACTTTCCGAAAACCTGTCACGATAAATCCGTTCTCGGTCTTGAATCGGTTTCGGAAAGATCGAGCAGGAGCCATGTAGTCATCTTTACTATAGGGTATGGCTACCCACATAGATGCAACAGCGGCAACGTCCTCAAAATACTTACTACTTAAGACAACCATGTCGACCGGCACAGGGTGCTGGCAAGGAAGAAGTGCGACCCTCTCCTTAAACCATTCCTTGAGATCCATGGACCAATAACTGAGTGTCTCGGACAAGTTATCGGCGATTTCGAACTTTTTTTCGACATACATAAAAACTAAGACAATAATTGCAACGATGCAGATGATGGTCAAGGTTGTCATGTTTGCGGGGGTTGGTTGGTTTTTGTTTAAGGAACAGTGGCTAAATATAAACATATATTTAGCTATTAGTCAATACTTCCACTCTTTGAAAACTCGAGCGAACTCAAGTCCTCAAAAGTGGAGCCCTGTAAAAACAGAGCTACGCTTTATTGTTTTTTCAAATTTCTCAAATACCCTCCGTCTATTGGTATAACCATATTACTAATCACGTTTTGATTCACTAACCAAAAAATAGATTCAGCCACTTCTTCCGGGTTTAAAATTCTGCTCCCTGGTGAATCTTTTAAAACCTGATTAAATTTTTTACCAAAACCTTGTCTTGAAAGACCTGTGTCAACAAGTCCTGGAGCAACGCAATTAATAAATACGTCTTTTATTTTCATTAATTCATTTTCAAGTTTTTCATGTACATCTTTTTCAAAAGAATAGTCTTTATTATCAGGAAGAAAAGTATACAGAGATCCAACCGCGCAAACATGACTTACGTTATTTGTTTTCAGCAATTCTTTTATTATTTGAACCCCGCCCAATTTTATTTCTTTATATAGTTTTTTATATTCTTTTGTTTTATCTTGAGAAAAAATTCCAGCGCAATGTATTATTTTTGAAATATTATATTTTTCTAATTTTTTAACCAACTCTTCTCTTTCTTTGTTTTTAGAAATATCGCATTGTATAAATTCAATATTTCCAAACACAGAAGCAAGGTCTCCTTTGTTTTCATTTCTACCAACAACAATAACCTCATTATCTTTTGATAATATTTTTGCTGTTTGGAAACCTATACCAGACGTTCCTCCTAAAATTAGTATTTTATTATTTTTCATATATTTAAGTTATTCCAATCTTTGAAAAATCAAATTTCTTTAATTTCTCAAAATTGGAGCCGACGAGTTTTCGTCGGCTCGAACTTCTTAGGCGCCGCTTAGTCCTACGAATCGTAGTGCCAAGCAGCGTCGAACACGGGTATCAAGAAATGTTTGCCAGACATCTTGTGCATCCGCGCCAATTTCACAGCAACCGCAAACCCAGCCCTTCCTGTGCGACCAAACTCCGACAACGCTTCGTGGTGAAAGTCGTCCCACTTCACAACCCACTCACTTTTATCTGCCGGCTTAAAGCCAACAGATTCAATGAAGAGTTGATCTACGTAGTCGCTTGTCACCAATCCAACACCGTCGAGTAGTGGTATTGCCACATCAAGTGCGGGCATGGAAAAGGTGGTGTGAGAAGGTGATGATCCGGGTAAGTCATGTCGCAAAAACATGTCTGGGTTGATTCCAAAAATCCTTTCGTACTTCCCAGGAGGATAGTATTTGCGGTGAGCATTGCCAGATGCCACAGATTCAAACCCGAACACTTTCGATTGGGGAAAGAGTGACTTGAACCCGGTTGCCATGGGAAGTGCCGTGGTGCCATTACCCAAAGGGCAAATGACCACATCCGGTCGAATACCGGCTTCGACGACTTCTTCGACGAAGGGACGGAACGCATTAGTCGCAGCGTTGTTAATCGAAATTCCTCTCCCGAATATGTCACCCATCGCGTGGTTGATATATTTAGTTTCGGGATGTTTAGCAAGAAAAGCCTTGATAAACTCTGGGAATCCGTTCACGTACGCTTCGGCTGGCGTGAGGATAAGCTCCCCGCCAGCTTCTTCGATCGCCCGCTCACGAGCCTTCTCACCACCAGCAGGCACTGCGATCTTGATATTGTAACCAAGAGCAGTGGCAACTGCGGCTGCGGCACGTCCGCCACTGCCCGAAGTGGTTTCCAGAAGCGTGTCACCTGGCTTGATGAGGCCGAGGCACTCTTTCAAGTAGATGAGCTTCAGGAACACTCGGGAATAGTGGCACTCACCGTACGGCAACTTGTAGTCAAGTTTGAAGTGGTAAGTGTTACCCTCAAACTCAATGGTTTCGATTGGCGAATTGCGGACTTCAGACATCATGCGTGTGTAGAGGTTTTTGCGCTGAGTGTTCATGATGGTTTATGTTATGTGTTAGGCCTAAACACACAACATAAATTAATTTATATTTTTAAAAGAACTAAATATATCTCCACTCTTTGAAAATTCCACCGAGGTGAAATTCTCAAAAGTAGAGACAAGACCTTAGCCTTGTCTACTTTGGGTTGTTCGTCTCACGACGATCTTCAGTTTTAGGGGACCTTAGCTCCCTAACCAGAGGTTAGTCTGTCTGTGACTTTGACTAGCTTTGTTTGGTTTTTTCCGTCTGCTCCCACCAGCTGTCGTAGCGGTTCGCGTGATCGTAGGCGACTATCAGGTAGTTTTGACCCTCGGTTTCCCGTGCCAAATTTTCTGCCACCTTATAGCCAGCCCAGGTCGTTCGACCGAAGGTCTTGAGCTCATTTGGGATGCCGGTGTCGAACACTATGGCATCTTTTGGGGGCTCTTGACCCGTGATCTCGGTGTACTCCCTGAGAGTGCTTGAATCCCAGACCAACTTCTCTGCTGCGAGAAGTGGCAAGGAAGCCTCCAGAGCGGGCACATCGAAATGCACTCGGTAGCTCGTACCTGGCAACCTATGCCTTGAGAACTCTCCGCGTTGCGACAGGTTCATCCCGAACTCTTCTTCGAAGCGTCCAGGATAAAGTTTGTCGTACACGAAACCACTCTCAAAACTTTCGGCTCCAACGATCTTGACCGAAGGACACAACTCCTTGATCCTGCGACCATATCCGTTCTGGGTTGTCCCATTACCGGATATTGCCACAAAGACATCAGGGGTCACGTTCTCCATGTCGCGCAACGCTTCGTCTACCACGTTGGCACAGGCGGCCATCGCCTCTTCGTTCACCATGGGCACTTTCCCTTCCAGGACCATGCTGTGGTTAAAGAAGAAACAATCCCTATTTTTCGCAAGGAACTTCCTTGAGAAAACGGGTGCGCCGTCAACGTAAGCCAGAGAGTCAGTGAGGTGCAGTTGGTGTGAAGGAATCCACTCCAAGATTGCACGCTCACGAGCTTTTTCACCATCGGCAGGCATCGCAACCTCGCACACATACCCGAGTTGGGCAGCGAGCGAAGCCATTGCGATGCCAGCGCTTCCACTGGTGAAATCGTAGACTCTTTGACCCGGCTTGATCAAACCCTTCTCTTCGAAGTGCTTGAACAAAGCCAAGTAGATACGGACATAGTGGTTGAAACCAGGAGCATTTTCACACTCGAGCTTCACAAACAACTTGTTCCCGTTGGGGAGCACGTTATTCATTTCCACTAATCGCGTGTTAGAGGTTTTCACCTCGAGGCGAGAGTAGAGTTGGGCGCGCTGAGTGTTCATGGGGTTCATGGGGTTAGGGTTATGTGTTAGGCCTAAACACACAACCGAAACCTTTTCTGAAACTGAATCTTTTCGATGAACAACTTTCTGGACATATCATAGCAGGTTTTGTCAATCTTGTCAAATTACTTTTTATATTTTGTTATATTTTTTCTAAAAAAACGTTGTGAATCAATGTTTAAAAACTGTTGATAACCTCTTTACAACAATGAGTATTTTTAGTAGCATTTAGACATGGAAGATAAATTAAAAAGGCTAGGACTTACAGATAATGAAATAAAGGTGTATTTGTGTGTTCTTGAAAACACTAAAATAACCCCAGCAATGATTGCTCGAAAAACAGGCGTAACCCGCCCTACCTCCTACGGAGTAGGTAAATCTCTGGTAGAAAAAGGCTTTATTTTAGCCGACGAGCTCAGTCCAACGCTGTATTTCGTCGCCCTGCCCCCAGAAAACATAATAAAGTCTGTAAAAAAAGAAAGGCTTGAAATAGAAGAAAAGATAAAAATAGCAGAAGAGCTGAGTGCGGAGCTTTTATCTGTGCCAAAATCTAAAAACTATTCTGTGCCAAAAGTCAGATTTATAGACGAACACAGCTTTAAAGACTTTATGTATGAAAGAGCTCCCGTTTGGAACAGCTCCGGACTTGCCGGCGACGGCACATGGTGGGGTTTCCAAGATCATGGACTTATAGACTATATTCCAGACTGGTTTAAATGGTATTTTGATTTTTCTGCAGGGAAAATTAAATCAAACCTCATAACAAACGCCGAAGAAAGTGTGATGATTGGCGACAAGCTGCACGAGAAATATGAAAGACGGGCTAAATATTGGGCTGGTGCGGATAAAATAAAAGTTACGTATTCTGTTTTAGGTGACTTTGTTTTTATTGCAAACACACAAAGTAAGCCACACTATGTGGTGGAAATCCACGACGCTGTGATAGCTGAAAATATGCGACAAATCTTTAAGGGCTTTTGGGAGATGTTGCCTTAAGGGGTAAAATATAAAAATGAATAATCTTTTTCTTATACAAATATTATCTTCTTTTTTAATTGGCGGAATTTTAATATCAGCCCTAACTTTCTGGTCTGAAAAACTAAATAGTAAATTGTCGGGGATCGTCGTCTCATTTCCAACAACTGTTGTTCTAGGTTTTATATTTTTATCTTGGGTTTCATCCCCAGAAATAATTCCCGAGGTTGCACCTACCGCTATTGCAGTTTTAGGGGCCACAACACTGTTTACAAACTTTTATTCAAAAACTTCTATAAAGATTAGCAGGATTGTTAAACAAAAAATATTTCAAATAGCACTATCGTTTCTGATAAGTAGCGCCATGTGGATCATTATCTCGTCTATTATTGTGTCGCTTAAAATAAGTCTACCTATTTCGATTTTTGTTTATTTTATACTAATGACAATAAGTCATTTGTGGTTTAAAGAAGGAAACAAAAATAAAACAAAAGATCTTATTAAGATTAAAAAATACAACTTGTCACAAAAAATATTTCGCGGAATATTTGTTGGAATAATCGTTGTTCTTATAACAATATTAAGTAAAACTTTAACCTCTTTTTGGGGTAGTGTTTTTTCTGTTTTCCCGGCAGCTTTTTCGTCGGTTCTAATGATCTACCACTTTAATTATGGAACACAAAAACTATCTCTTGTTTCTCGAAATATGCCGATTGGATCAATATCTATATTAATATATATTTTAGGCTGTTATTTTACTTTTCCAATTATGGGTGTGCTTTTGAGCACACTAATTTCTTTATTATTTAGTCTAATTACTTCAGTCTTTTTATTTAAAATAAAAACTCACCGAGGGTAAGTTTTTATTTTTTGTTTAGTTTTAATAAATTATCCACCGCCTTTTTGTAGGAAGAAGTAAAATAAATTTTGTCTTTAGAATACTTTTTCTTTGATATTTTTATTATTGTTTTAAGATAATCTGTTATTCCGTCCGTTCCCTCTAAAACAGAAACTGGTAAACCTTCTTCTATCGCAATAGTAAATTCTGAAAGCGTGCCTATCCGGCCGTTTAAAACGATGGCGCCGTCAATACTTTTTATCATTGCCAAACTTCTGGCGGTAAAACCGGGGATGAATTTTTTGTTGCGATAGAAATCGAGACAGTGATTGTCGTGACGTTTATCGTGGTCTTTTTTATTTTTATCTGGAGAGTAGACGGATGTTTTTCCTCCGAGTTTATATGTGTGTTCAGCGATAATACCTGGAATCCCTAAAGATCCGCCAGTAACAACTTCTACACCTTTTTCTTTTAAATATTCTGCGATACTTTTTGCAAGTTTTTTATTTTTACTTGAAACTTTAAAGCTCGCCGAACTAAAAATTCCTATTTTCATGTTAACGTTTCTTAAATTTCATAACCATAAACCCTGGATAAATATCTCCATCAATTTTTTCTGCAGCTGGATCATATCTTTCGTCGAACAATTCAAGATTAAACTTACTTAATATTTCTGGAGAAAAATATTCATAAAAAGTATGGGTTGGTTCTTTTACAGTTAGTGATCCATTAAACAAAACAGAATCTACAATTTTTGTTTTGAAGTAATTTTTGTTTTTACCTCTTCTTTCCATGTATTGTCTTAATGGGTGTGTAACCAATAGAATAAAATATCCATTCTTTTTTAAAAGCCTGTGAGCTTCGCTAAAAACCTTACCAATATTTTTTGATGTTTGCATTGCATATTTACTCACAACTAAATCAAAGCTTTTATCTGGAAATTTCACTTTCTCAAAGTCAGAGAGTTTTATATTTTCAGAAAAAGATGGATTGTTTATTTTTGCCATTTTTATAAATTCCAAAGACATATCTACTCCGTAAACAACGGCTCCTAATTTTGAGTAGTAGTTCATATCCTTGCCATCTCCACAACCTAGATCAAGGATTTTTTTATTTTTAATATCTTTTGACAAAACTTCATAAAGAACAGCCCTATTAACCCAATTTTGGTCTTCGTGTGTATTTGAAAATACGATTGCTATTTCTTCATATTGTTTTTTTATTCTTAATGTTTTCATATGTCTTAAATAGTATCGGAAAGTCTTGACATTATCAAAATATATGCCTAAATATAGATATTATTAAACTTTTAGTTTAAAAAATGATATACTTGCCTACATGATTCCGTTGCAAAACAACAACATTGAAGAAATTGCCTTTTTATTTTTTTTAAAGAAAGAGGGCACGGCATTTGATCTAAAAAATCATTTGGATGACTTGGGTAAAAATGTAACTATTCAAGGTGTATACAAATCACTAAATAAGCTCATAAAACAAGGGGTTTTAATAAAAAATAAAAAGAAAATGGTTGTTAGCCAGGAATGGCTTCAAAATTTGATAAATAAACTTGGTGGTGAAGGACCAACCCCTAAAATAAAAGATGGTGAGTCAACAACACACCAATTTAACTCTTTAAAAAAACTAGATATGTACTGGAAACATATAACTAAGTCTGTTGGATTGGAGTTTGGTGATTTCCCCATTTTTTCTTATGAACCACATGAAATATGGATTCATCTCAAAGATAGAGAGGAAAGCCAGAAGGAGTTTTTTAAAAGCTTCGATAAGCATAAAAGGTTTGGTTTTTTTAGGATTGGTGGAACAGATTTTGGAGATAAGCAATATAAAAAAGATTTTGCGAGCAAATATGTAAACGTCGATATTGATGAGAAAAGAATATTAAATGATTATATTGTTGTTATTGGAGACTACATAGTGAAAACTAAACTCAAAAAAGAAACAGCTGTAAAAATTGATGATGTTTTTAAGAAGGAAGTTAATATAAAAGGTATCCAGGAAAACCTAAATAAGTTCTTAACAGATAAACAAAAAGTTAAACTAATCATAGAAAGAAACAAAAACAAGGCTAAGTTACTTAGAAAGAAAATGTCTAGAGAGTTTTACATCCCCCAAGAGCTTATTAAAAAGTATGATTTGTTTTAGAATATAGAATATGAAAATAATCGGTATAGATCCAGGGTATGAGCGGGTTGGGATTGCGGTTTTGGAGAAAAACAAAACTGACCGCAAGGAAAATGTTCTGTACTCAAACTGTTTTAAGACGAATGCAAAGATGTCGCTCGACGAGCGGATATTTTTGATTGGAAAAGAAATAGAAAAAGTTATAAAAGAATTCTCTCCAGAAGTGATGGCTATTGAAAAACTTTTTTTTGAAAACAATGCGAAGACTGCGATGGGAGTTTCTGAGGCGCGCGGGGCGATAGTTTTCGTCGCGCAAAACCTGGGACTAAAAGTTCTACAGTACACACCGCTTCAAATAAAAAGCGCTGTGACAGGATATGGAAAGGCAGATAAAAGTGCTGTACATATGATGGTTCATAAACTGGTTACTCTGCCAAAAGAGGTAAAACAAGACGATGAAATCGACGCAGTCGCTGTGGCTATCACAGGATTTGCGACGGAAAGATTTTAATTTCCCCAAAAGCTGTTTTTCCCTCTTGCCTTTAATAAGGCTTTCTGCTAAAAATAGCGTAATTATAATAATCAATTTTAAAAACACATGGGACACGACGATTTACTTGGAGAGGATTTGTTTGCAAGTGAGTTAGATGATGATTTACTGATCGGGGCTGATCTACCAGAAGAACTGGATCCGCTAGACGAAGTTCTTCCTGCTGAGGAAGAGGCTCTGGGTCTCGATGATGAAGATTTGTTAGATGAAGATGATGAAGATTATTCTGGAGGATACAATCCAGACGAGTGGAATTAAAGATGAAATAAAGAGGGGCGCCCGAGGGGCGCGCCTCTTTATTTATATCTAATTCTCACAGTGAGATTTGTTGTTATGTAGATTGACAAAAACACTTTTTAGTGCTATGGTGACACAGAAGTTCTTACCAAACCCCATCAACCATGAGTACGAAAAACTTTTCAATCGCTCTTTTGGGGCTTGTTATTGTAACAATCCTCTACCTTGTTTTAAGGTGTGACCGCTTTCCTGGAAAAGAAGTCCAGCGCAGCAAGCCGGCAATATCCACGGAATACAAAAAGAAGTTGGGCGAGTCTGAGTGGAAGCACTTTGACTATGCGGTCAAGGAGTGTCGAGCGGTTTTTGAAGCTGACACGTTTCTTGTTCAAAACGCTCACTTTTGGGAAAAACACAACATCGAACCGGCCGTCGGTTACGCTGCGTGGCTTTTCCAAGAAACGCGTTTCAGGGGCGACACCATTGGAGACAGTGGAACAGCCTATGGATACGGACAAATTCATGGTCCTGCCTTAGAGGAGATGAACCAAATTCGCGCAGAAAGAGGGTGGCAACAATACTCACTACCAGATCTTCATGGAAGGTCGCGAGAAAGGCTAAGGTTCTTTCTTCAGTCTCTTCATGACTACACAGATCTGTGTGAGAAAAGGTACAGCCGTAAAAGGAACCTTGATGCAGACCTGAATGCATGGAACGGTGGCGGCAAGAATGGGAAAACCAGGGAAACAAAATACTCTGGCGAGATCAAGTCTGTCGTCCTCCAATACTACGAGAGGAAGAAGGTTGAGGAAGCGAAACAGAAAGGGGTTAGCGCCAAGCGCTAACCCCTTCGCCTTTTCTATTTAACTAAAATCCTCACAAAATCTTTTTTACCGTATTTAAGCGTCATATTTTTTTTAACTTCAATATTTTCTTTTACCACCTCTTCTGTTTCTAAATCTTTTACCGCCCCGCCGGAAATCCTTCTTGTGAATTCACTGTTTGAAGGAAGTAAATTATTTTTTACCAAAACCTCGCCGAGCTTCGTACCACTTTTTACAGAAATCTCTTTTATGTTTTTTGGTATTTCTTTTTTAGAAAAAGTATTTTCCCAGTTCTCCCAAGCTTTCAAAGCTTCTTTATCACTGGTATACATTTTTGTAATCTCAAAAGCGAGCTTCATTTTTATATCTTTTGGATTAAAGCCAAGAGATAAAGATTTTTCATGTTCGGAAATCATATCGAGTGGAACACGAGTTAGAAGCGTAAAGTATGGGATAACTAAATCGTCAGACATGGACATAATTTTCCCAAACATATTGTTTGCGTCGTCTAGGAAGTTAATAGTATTTCCCCAAGAAGAACTCATTTTTCTACCATCAAGACCATTTATAATCTTAGTCATTACAACATCTTGTGGGTTTTGGCCAACCTCTTTTTGCATATCACGCCCAGCCAAAAGGTTAAATTTTTGATCTGTTCCACCAAGCTCGACATCTGCTTTTACTGCCACAGAGTCATATCCTTGCATTAGAGGATACAAAACCTCGCGAAGTGAAACTCTCTTCCCTTCTTTTAATCTTTTTGCAATATTTTCCCGAGAGATAAATCCATTGATAGAAAAAATATTTGCGTGCTCTCCCACCTCCTTATATCCAAGCTTTTTCAGCCATTTACTGTTTTGGTGAAATTCACATTTTTTTAAGTCGATAATTTTACCAACTTGTTTTTTGTAGTTCTTTAAATTCTCTTTTATTATTTTATCTGTTAGCATCGGTCTTTCAGAATCTTTATCAGATGTGTCACCGATAATCCCAGTGAAGTCCCCTGCGATAAAAACAACTTTGTGACCAAGCTCTTGGAAATCACGAAGCTTTAAAAGTGGAATAGATCTACCCAGGTGAATATTAGGACTTGTTGGATCGATACCGAGTTTTATCCGAAGCTGTTTTCCGCTCATTAATTTTTTCTTTAAATTTTCAGCGTCAATAACCTCTTCAACGCCCCGAGTTAAAAGTTCTTCGATTTTTTTAGAATCAGTAATTATTTTTGCCATAGTCCCCGTATTTTAGCATTTCAGCGGGCTTTGGTAAATTCTTGCAAAACACCAAGATCTGGGTAATATATTTTCCACCACTTCGTCTTTAATATATATGCGTAAATTCTTTTTTACTGATAAGATAAAAGTAATGATAAAAAAACTAAAAAACAAAATAAAAAACATTAAAGGAATTCACGCGAGCAAAATAAAAAACAAGATAAAAAGCTTGAGACTTAAAAAACACCACGTTATGAACGCAGGTTTAATCTTCTTGGTTCTGGGAGGCCTACTTGCCAGCTTTTCGATAATTTGGGTTGCCACCTTGCGCGTTCCAGACTTCAAATCTTTCGATGAAAGACGTGTCGCCAGATCTACAAAGATCTACGACAGAACAGGCGAAGAAGTTTTATTCGATATCCACCAAGATGTAAAAAGAACCGTTATCTCTTTTGAAGAGATGGGAGATTTTGTAAAAGATGCCACTCTGGCGATCGAAGATAAAGACTTCTACGACCATAAAGGAGTTCAACCGAGAGCATTTATCCGGGCTCTGGTTGCAAACCTAAAATCAGGAAGTTTCTCTCAAGGAGGTTCGACCATCACACAACAGGTTGTTAAAAACTCTTTACTTACAAACGAAAAAAGAATTTCAAGAAAACTAAAGGAATGGTTTTTAGCTTTAAAACTTGAAAAAGAAATGTCAAAAGACGCCATTCTGGCAACATATTTAAACGAAATCCCTTATGGAGGAAATATTTATGGAATAAAAGAAGCTTCAAACTATTTCTTTAGTAAAAATCCAGTCGATTTAACTATTGCAGAATCTGCATACCTGGCAGCGATACCAAAAGCTCCGACTTACTATTCTCCATATGGAAAAAACAAAGAGATTCTAGATACAAGAAAAAATCTTGTTTTGTCTGAGATGTTTAAACAAGGAAGAATCACGGAGGAAGAATATAACACCGCAAAAGAAGAAATTGTAGAATTTTTGCCTCAAAGTAGATTTAGTATAAAAGCTCCACACTTTGTCTTTTATGTCAGAGAATATTTAGAGCAGAAGTACGGCGCAGATGTTGTAGAGTCTGGTGGACTGAGAGTTATCACAACTCTTGATTACGATCTTCAGCAAAAAGCTGAGCAGGTTGTATACAAACACGCAAAAGAAAACGAAGAACTTTGGAATGCGTCAAACGCAGGATTAGTCGCAATGGATCCAAACACTGGAGAAATCCTAACAATGGTTGGTTCTAGAAATTATTTTGACGAAGAAATTGATGGAAAATACAACATCGCAACAGCTAAAAGACAGCCAGGTTCGTCATTTAAGCCATTTATTTATGTAACAGCGATGATGAAAGGTTTCACTCCTAATTCTGTTTTATTTGACACAAAAACAGAATTCCAGACAACTTGTAACCCGCAAGGAAGAGCGCTAAGCGGAGGCCAGGGAGACTGTTACAGTCCTTCAAACTACGATGATGTATATAAAGGGCCGGTCACTCTAAGACAAGCTCTGGGTGAATCAAGAAACGTACCAGCTGTTAAACTTCTTTACTTAACAACAATAAACGACGCCCTAAAAACAGCAAAGAATATGGGTATTAAAACTCTTTCTGATGCTAACCAGTACGGACTAACGCTAGTTTTGGGAGGTGGTGAAGTAACTCTTCTAGATATGACTTCCGCTTACAGTGTTTTCGCGGCAGAGGGAGTTCGCTATGAACCAGTCTCTATTTTAAAAGTAGAAGATTCTAGTGGAAATATCTTAGAAGAACACACAGAGTCAAGCGGACAAACAGTGGTAGATGCAAACGCAGCGAGAATTATCTCAGATATGTTGAGTGATAACGAAGCTCGTACACCTTTGTTTGGGGCAAACTCATTCCTGAATTTTGGAGAAAGAGATGTGGCTGGTAAAACAGGAACAACAAACAACAACAAAGACGCATGGATGATGGGCTATACACCAAATATAGTTGTGGGTGTTTGGTCTGGAAACAATGACAACACACCGATGAAAAAAGGTTCTGCTATATCAGGAAGACTATGGCGAGAATTTATGGATTTTGCTTTAACAAAAGTTTCAAGCGAATCTTTCACCCCACCTTTCATAAACGAATCACTCGATCTTAAACCAATAATGCGCGGAAACTGGCTTGGTGGAGAAAGTGTTTTAATAGACTCTATATCAGGAAGACTGGCAACAGAATCCACCCCAGAAGAAACATTGGAAGAATTAACTGTAACAGAAGTTCACAACGAACTTCACTGGATAGACCGAGCAAATCCAACCGGCCCAAATCCGGAAAACCCAGGAGGAAGACAATATGAAAACTGGGAATATTCAGTACAAAATTGGTGGAACCTAAACAAAAGTAGATTCAACACTGTAGACGAAGGAGATCTTCCTACTGCCTACGACAACGTCCACACAGCAGAAAAACAACCAACGATAGATATCGAATATCCTGATGCTGTAGAGTTATATCCAGCAGATCAGCCAATATTTATTCAGCTCGATTACGAAACAGAGTATCCAGTAGATTCGTTTGATATTTTTGTAAACAATACATATCTTGGAAATACAAAAAATCTACCTTTTAATTTTTCTTTCACTCCTTCAGCGATAGAAAATATCCAGTCAGTGAATGAACTAAAGGTTATCGTTCGCGATGAGGTTTATAACAAAGCAGAGGCAAGTGTAAGTTTCTCAGTAGATATATAATATGCATTGGCTAATACCGTTATTTATACTTGTAGCACTAGAGGCTGTGGCAGATATTGTTTCAAAGACTTGGCAAATACGAGGACATAATTTTCTCGCAGTACTGGCTTTGTTAACTTATCTAGCTGCAAACTTTTTTTGGTTAATCTCTCTTAAAAATGGAGCAGGGCTTGCGAAAGGTGCCGTTTTGTTTTCGATTTTTTCAGCTATTGTTGCAGTGGCAATAGGTGTGATCTTCTATAAAGAAAGTCTTTCCACTATTCAACTCGTTGGTCTAATTTTAGGAATTATCGGTATCGCTTTCATTTTCTGGGAATAACAAAAAGCAAATAAAAACCGCCCAGATGGGCGGTTTTTATTTTATATCTTTCACTATCTTTTCCAATCCTTGTTTTTTAATTTCTTTTAAAAGAGATTCTTTGTTTAATTTTATCTCAGCTTTTAGATATGAGTCTGATTTTATAAACAGAGTATCGTTTTTAAAAGAAACATCTTCTCTGTCTATTTTTACATCTAAGACTCTTTCAAAAACCCTGACAATAACATCTTTTTCGGCAAAGCCTTTGTTTAAGATATTATTAAATTTTGAAAGTAAATCTTTTATATCCGCCATATTATCTATTCATAGGCATTATTAGATATTGGAAATCCTTATCTCCATTGCCTTTTATAATAAGAGGTCTGTTTGATCCGTTAAAGTTTAGAGATATTGAATCGTCGTTTATAGATTGGAAACAGTCTGAAAGGTATTTTAGGTTTATATTCATCTGTACATCTTTTCCTTTTAGAGAACCTTCTAGTTTTGTTTTATTTTCTCCAACATCTTTGTTTTCTGAATATATTTCAAATAGTTTTTCTTCTGGCTTTATAGATATTGTTATTTGATTAAATTTATCTGAAAAGACATTTGAAAGTTTTAGTGCATTTTGCAAATCATTCTTAAGGACAATAACCGTTGTCTCATATTCTTTAGGAATAATTTGTCGATAGTCTGGAAAAACTCCATCGATAAGTCTTGAAGTTAAAAAGAAACCTGGTGAATTAAAAGATATTTGGTTTTTATTATAAACAACCTTCATATCAATATTTAGCCCAGCAACCACTTTTAGAATCTCTATAATATTTTTATATGGGATTAAAAGTGTTGAAATATCAGCTTCGTTTTTGTTTTTTATAGATTTTTCAGCGAGACGAAATGAGTCTGTTGCAATAAAATATATTTTATCTTCGTTTGTATATAAAAACACACTTGAGATTTCTGGTTTAATATCAGATACGGATGAACTGTAGAACACTGCTTTAATACCCTCTAAAAGCTCCGTAGAAGAGATTTCGAAGCTGTCACCCACAACGTCTGGTAGTGTAGGAAAATCTTCTTTAGGAATCGATTTAAGAAGTACTGAACTATTTTTATTTGAAATAACTAAATTATTTTCTTTTTGTTCAAAGCTAATTATCTTTTCATTACCTAAATTTAGCACCGCGCCACTTAGAACAGATCCAAGTATTGCAATCTCACCTTCCTTCTCAATGTTTGCCGGGATTTCTATTTCAATACCCAAGCTTAAGTTTGTGGCCTTTAACTTAAGAGACTTTCCTACTGCTGTTAAAAGGACAGAATTTAAAACTTCTAGAGTAGAATTTTTACTCACAATCTTTTCTACCTGAGAAACAGCTTCTTTTATTTTATCTGCTCCACATTCTAATTTCATATAAGATATATTAAATGTATAAAACTCTATTTATAAAAGATTATATTTATTAACCCTGTTGATAATGTGGATAAGCTCACAATCTTTTTTATTCATAACCCTAAAGAGAGATTTTATTTTGTGTATATCTTTCTCAAAAGAGTTTAAAACTTCTAATAAAAAATCTGTTTTTAAAGTTTATGTTCATAACTCTTTTTTATCCCCACGAAGTTATAAACAAAACTAGATACTTATCAACATACTTATCAACAATTTTTAACTAAACATTACTCTTATTTGTTCTATTTCTTCTACTAATTTAGGATCTTCTTTTATGTCGTTTTTAATCTTTAAGCATGAGTGAATTACTGTTGTGTGGTCTTTTCCGCCTAGTTTTTGTCCTATTAGAGGGTAAGAGACATTGAAATCTTCTCTTAGAATGTACATTATCACTTGTCTTGCCTTTACTATTTCCTTTCTTCTTGTCTTTTCATAAATACTATCTTCGGCAATATCATAAAAATCACTTATTGTTTTAACAATATTCTGAACAGAAACACTTTTCTTTGGTTTAATGTTGTTTTTTATAAGCTTTTTAACCTCTATTAAGGTTAAGTCACGTTTTTTAAACTGAACTTGGCAGATAATAGTGTTTAAAGTTCCTTCAAGTTCTCGAATACTTCCACTTATAGAAAGAGCAATATAATCAATAATATCATCAGAAAGATCAATACCGTTTTCTTCAAGTTTTGACTTAATAATAGCCACCTTTGACTCTGTTTCTGGCTCTGTTACGTCTACGATCATTCCTGATCCGAATCTTGAACGAAGTCGGTCTTCAAGTCCTGGAATATAGTTTGGGTGTTTATCAGATGAAAACACGATTTGTTTGTTGTTTTCATACAAGCTGTTGAAAAGGTGGAAAAGTTCCTCCTGAGTCTTTTCTTTATTTGAAATAAACTGAACGTCGTCCATGATTAAAACGTCGTATTGTCGATACTTTTGTTTAAATTCGTTTGGCTTGTTGTTTCTAAGAGAGTTTACGTAATCAACAGCAAATTTTTCAAGCGGAATATAGTGAACAGTCTTTCCTGGAAACTTTTCTTTAATAGAGTTCCCTATCGCTTGGATTAAGTGAGTCTTTCCAAGACCTGTTGGCCCATAGATAAAGAACGGGTTATATGATTTACCTGGATTTTTAATAATAGCTTGCGCCGCAGCGTAAGCCAGTTCATTAAAAGAACCAACAACGAACGTATCAAACACGTATCGTGGGTTTAGATTGTCTCTTTTATCTATATATAGATTGTTTAAAGGTAATTCGTTGTTAATTATGATGTTTTGAGAGCTTCCAATATCCCCTTCTTTCTTATTTGGATTATGTTTGTAGATACTAAACTCAACATTTCTTATGTTGTTTGAATAGTTCATTAAAACTTTTAGTATAAGTTTCTCGTGTTTGTTCTTTAGCCAATCTCTTACGAACTCGTTTGGCACCCCTACGTATGCAGTACCATTTTCTTGTTTAGTTAGTTTTGTATTTTTAAACCAAGTAACAAAATTAGCTCTAGAAAGATTATTTTCAATCTCGTTTAAACAACTTTCCCAGATCTGTTTGTTATCAATCATGATTAAAAAAATTTAAAGCTAAAGTAAGTTAGAAGTATTATAGTATTTTTATGGAAAACATTTTTATAAATAAAAATGTTTATAAACTGTGGATAACTACATTATATAAAACAAAAATTCTTTTTAAAAATTTATTAGGCATTAACCATTGATTTATTTTTATGTCTAGTATATAATCCTCCTACTTATGTCATTTACATATAGTCCAAAAAAGAAAAAAAGAGCTCGAACTCATGGATTTCTAGCGAGAACAGCCACAACAAGTGGAAAGAAAATCCTAACAAATCGCCGAAGAAAAGGGCGAGCTAAATTGACTGTATCTAAACCTAGATAATTTATTTCTATGATTCCTAAGACAAATAGGATATCTAAAGGGTTTTTTGAGGAAATTAACAAAAACGGGAAAGGTCTATCTTCCCCGTTTTTGTCTATTAAATATCTTAAAAATGACCAGAAAATAAGCCTTTTTGCGACCGTTGTATCAAAAAAGGTCTCAAAAATATCTCCAAAAAGGAATTTAATCAAAAGAAGGGTTAATTCTGTGGTGAATAACCATAAAAGTCTTATAAAACCAGGCTTTTTTGTTGTTTTCTATATAAAACCAGGTGCTTTAGACCGAACTTTTGATCAAATAAAAGGAGAAACTCTTGATTTACTTAAAAAATCAGGGCTTTTGGTATAATAAAAAGATGAAATACTTATTTATGGGCCTTATCTGGCTTTACCAAAAGCTAATATCCCCTATTTTCTATCTTTTGGGTGTCAGATGCCGGTTTTACCCAACCTGTTCACACTACTCGATGGAAGCATTCCAAAAACACGGATTTTTAAAGGGTTTTTGGCTCTCAACCCGCCGAATCTCAAGATGTCACCCATGGGGAGGTTCTGGGGTGGATAATGTTCCGGAAAAACAAATAAAACTTTGAAAATCCGTCATTTTACGTTAAAATCAAGAAATGTTTAATACCATTTTTTATGAACCAATATATAACGCTTTAGTCTACCTTATTAACGTTATTCCTGGCGGAGATATTGGTTTGGCTATTATTTTACTTACTATTATTATTAAATTTATCCTTCTCCCTCTTCACCGAAAAGCTATTATTAGCCAAATAAAGCTCAAACAGCTAGAACCAAAGATAAATGAAATAAAGGCAAAATACACAGACAAGCAAGAACAAGCAACAAAAACTTTTGAATTATATAAGCAAGAAAAGATAAACCCACTTTCTGGATGTTTACCAATCTTGATCCAGCTCCCTATTATCTTCGCGCTATACAAAGTTTTCTTAAACGGATTCGATTTTACTTCCTTGGAACATCTTTACTCTTTTATAAAAGCGCCAGAAACTATAAACGTGAATTTCTTGGGAGAGTTTGATCTCGGCGCGCGAAATCTTTTCCTTGCGGTCTTGGCCGGAGTCACTCAGTTTTTCCAAATAGACTTAGCCGTGAAAAGAAATCCAGAAGTTAAGAACGATGGATCGATGCAAGCAAATATTTCAAACATGATGAGTAAGCAAATGAGATTTATAATGCCGGTGTTTGTTGGATTTATCTCATACCAAATCTCTGGAGCCATCGCCCTTTACTGGTCTGTTAACAACATCTTCACAACGGTTCAAGAAGTTTTGATTAACAAAAAGATGGCGAAAAAGCAGGAAGTAATAGAGGCTGAGATTATCAATAAATAATATTTAGCTTATGGAAACAGAAATCAAAAAGATAATAGAAGAATTACTCAGTAAGCTTGGGTTTGATTTTCCAAATGTTTCTAGTGAGCTTGATATGGACTCTGGATCTTTTTGGTTCTCTGTGGAAAGTAAAGATTCTAATTTTTTAATAGGAAAAGACGGTGAAACTATACAATCTCTGAATTTCTTACTGAAAAGATTTGTTGAGAAAAAATACAAAGAAAATACTCCTCACGTAACACTCGATGTAAATAATTATCAAAAAGCAAAAGTTGAAAAGATAAAAACCATTGCACATATGATGTCTGAACGCGCTCGATTTTTCAAAAGCAAGATAGAGCTAGAGCCGATGAATTCATTTGAAAGAAGAATAGTCCACGAATATGTTTCAAAACACGCAGACCTAAAATCAGAGTCATCTGGATTTGGAAAAGATAGACATATTGTTATAAGTTTTGTTCGATAAGTAACAACTAAAAGAAGGCCCGCAGGCACAGCCTGCGGGCCTTCTTTTAGTTAGACAAAGCCTTTTTTCTCTGGTATATTAAAGTTACCGATTAATAATTAAACAAAGTCAATCTAAGTAATTCCAGAAAAAACCCCGAAATTCCGTATGTTTTATAAAACTTTTCAAAAAACGAAATCACTTAATAAACATCAAAACCTTTTCTAGGTAATTTTTTAGAGCGACAAAATCGCTTATGAGTACAATAATAATTGCGGCACTATCTTTGGTGGTCGGAGGTATTGCCGGATATTTTTTAAGAATCGCGATTTCTTTGGGTCAAAAAGGAGGTGTTGAGCTTGAAATCAAGCAAAAGATGATCGAGGCCAAAGAAGACGCACAAAAGATAATCAGTGAGGCAAACGAAAAAGCAGAAGAGAGACTAAAAGAAGTAGAGGAAGAAGAAAAGAAAAAAGAAGAAGAATTTAAAAAGAATGAAGAACGTCTAAACAAGAAAGACGATTCCCTTCTAAAAAAAGAAGAAGAACTTTCTAAAGAAGTAGAAAAAGTTAAACAAAGAATAGAAGAAGTTCAGAAGATTAAAGAAGAAGTAGAAAGTAAGAAAAACGAACAACAGAAAAAGCTTGAAGAAATATCACGACTTTCTGAAGATCAGGCAAAAGAAAAACTAATAAAACAAATAGAAGAAAAATACGAAGAAGATTTCTTGATTCGAATGCAAAAACTCGAAAACACTGCAGGAGAAAAATTAGAAAGAAGAGCGAAAGATATCCTGGCGACATCTATTCAAAGAATCGCAAACGACAGTGTTTCTGAGATGATGGCGACAACAGTAAACATCCCTTCAGAAGATATCAAAGGAAAAATCATTGGGAAAGAAGGACGAAATATACGAGCTTTCGAAAGAGCATCTGGAGTAGAGCTTATAGTAGACGACACACCAGGCTCTATTATCGTTTCATCTTTTGATCCAGTCAGAAGACAAGTTGCGAGAGTTGCTCTGGAAAATCTAATAATCGACGGAAGAATCCAGCCAGCAAAAATCGAAGAGATGATACAGAAAGCACAAGAAGATATAAATAAAATAATTAAACAAAAAGGTGAAGAAGCTGTTTATGAATGTGGAATCTTTAACCTAGATCCTCGCGTGGTGGCTATTGTCGGAAGACTTCACTTCCGAACAAGTTACGGTCAAAACGTCTTAGCTCACTCTGTGGAGATGGCGCACGTAGCAGGAATACTAGCAGAAGAACTTGGTGCTGACGTCGCTGTGGCGAAAGCAGGAGCTCTTGTACACGATATTGGAAAGGCTCTGACTCACGAAGTTCAAGGAACTCACGTTGAGATAGGAATGAGAATCCTTCAGAAATTTGGAACAGACCAAAAGATAATCGATGCGATGAAGTCTCACCACGAAGAATTCCCTTATGAAACTATCGAGGCACATATTGTTCAAACAGCCGACGCTATTTCAGGAGGAAGACCGGGGGCGAGAAGCGATTCTGCTGAAAACTATATCAAACGTCTAACAGAGCTAGAATCGCTTGTTACAGGATTTGATGGAGTAGATAAGGCGTATGCTATCGCTGCGGGACGAGAAGTGAGAGTGTTCGTAAACCCTGAAAATATAACAGATATTGCAGCAAAAGACCTTTCTAGAGATATTGCTATGAAGATCGAAAGCGAGCTTAAATATCCAGGAGAAATAAAGGTTGTGGTTATACGAGAGAACAGAATAATCAATTTTGCTAGATAGAAAACAGTTATAAAGTGTAAAGTTTAAAAGTTTGTAAAGTAGAAAGGCCCGCGGAAGCTTCGCTTACGCGGGCCTTTCCTTTCCCCACTTCCCCACACCCTTTATTTTTGGGCTATTGCAACGTTTTTTCATTGATATATAATATACCCAGGCTTTTGTCACCGCTTGTGGCGGTAAGATGGATGGTCATTATTAATTTAGATTAAATTAAAGTATGAATAAAGCATCACTTGTTGAAGCAGTACACGAAATGCTTGGAGGAACAAAAACTCAAGCAGAACAAGTAGTAGACGGTATTTTTGACACTATTACAAAGTCTCTTAAAAAAGGAGACGAAGTATCAATCTCAGGATTTGGTATTTTCTCAGCTAAAATGAGAGCAGCTAGAACAGCACGAAACCCACGAACAGGAGAAGCAGTAAAAGTTGCTGCACAAAAAGTTCCAAAGTTCCGAGCAGCTAAAGCTCTTAAAGACGCTGTAAAATAAAAGCAACTATTGGTTCTTGTATTGGCTCCTCGGCTCGGAAATAAAAAGTAATTTTTATTTCTCTCGCCCTACGTCGCCAATAGTAGATAAAATAGTCTTTTCGAAAAGATTATCTAAATAAAGAAAAACCCGGATTGTGCCGGGTTTTTCTTTTTTATCTGTTTGCTTGTATACCGCCTCCGTCTGAGGGCTTTTCTACCGCTGTAAAACACAAAAGCCCAAACGCTGTCGCGTCTGGACTTTGTGTTTTATGTGCGGGATAGGAGAGTCGAACTCCTCACCACAGTTTGGAAAACTGTTGTTTTACCGATAAACTAATCCCGCAATTTGTATAAAACAAGGATATCAAATATTTTAAATATTCTCAATCTTTTTCTATCCTTGGTCGGGGTGCCGGGATTCGAACCCGGAGTCGCTCGTACCCAAAACGAGAATGTTAGCCGTTACACCACACCCCGACCAAAAATACAAAAAATATTTAATTTACAAACAAATTACATTATTCTCGGAGAATGTTAGCCGTACAGTATTTACTTTGCACACCCCGACTTTGTTCATAACTTATAAAAACTTATTTTCCCCACACGAGAATGCTAGCCGTTAGGCCGCATTTGTGTAGCAACAAAAGCTATATTACCATACTTTTAATTTAAAACAATAAAAAACACCCTCAGAAGTTTCTGAGGGCTTTTCGTGTCTTTCCATCACTAACCACAATAGAGTAATCAAGCTCATCATTACTCATGTGGCAGATTTCTCTGTACATACTCGCGTAGAGCTCAATAACCCATTCGTCGGTCGATTCTCCGAAGCGTGCACGTAGAAAGTCGTAGATGTTGTCGAAATGTGATGGATCCAGGCTTTCCTGTAGTCTCTCTGCGCGATAGTCTGGGATTGAGATCACTCTTCCCATTTTGCTTGATGTGTTTCATGTGGAACATCTTCACGTAAGTATGGACCTAAAGAAATCTTTGTCAAATAATTATATTCTCTAAGATCTCAACTCTTCCCTGTTTTTTAGCCAGATCTATGTAAACACAAGCCAAATCTATCTGCCAAGGTGTTTCACCTGAAACATTGTTCTCTAAAAGGTAAATATCTAATGTTCTGGCTATTTTAAGGAATTTATGAAAACTAAGGTTTTCTTCCGGCCTATATCCTGATTTTGTTACATGTGTAACATTTCCATTGTTATTTTGACTGGATATTTCACATGAAACACTTTTTACCTCAACAAAGTGTATCTTTTTACCCTTTTTGGCTACAATATCTATTTCCCCACCTTGTTTTGTATAATTCCTCTCTAGTATCTGAAATCCAAGCTTTAAAAGCTTCCTTTCGGCCAATTTCTCACCGATCTCACCCACTTGCTGTGTTTTAGACGTAAATTTCCTCATATTGTTTCAGGTGAAACTTAATATGGGTATATTTTACTATAAAAGCCTTGTTTTACACATAAAAGTGTTTCAGATGAAACATGTAAATATGTTTCACGTGAAACGATTTTAGTATTATTTAATATATAATCCTATTTAAGCCTTATAATACAACGTTTTATAAAAATAGGTAAAAACTTTTTTACACAAAACGGACAAAAACAGGTAAGTTACCAACAATACTAACAGGGTTATCCACAGCACTTTGCCAAAGTAGCCTTATTTATCAACAAGCTCACAGTCTAAAAACAAAGAGACATTTGTGAATAAATACACAATGTCCTTTATAAAGGACATTGTGGGCGATAAGAGACAAACTTAAGGAATTCTTAACGCGAGTAAAATATGCCTATTGTGAGAATCGGTCACATGTAAATTTACTGACGTAAATTTTGCGCGACCCCGGCTCGTTATTTTTGCCTTTGCTGCGCAAAACAAAAATATACCTGCGCCTTTCGATTCTCCACAGGAATAAATTAATTTACTCCTTCTGGCCGCACAATAGAAAAAACGCCACAAATGGCGTTTTTTCTATTGTGCGGCTAGGGAGAATCGAACTCCCGACTCATCCTTGGCAAGGACGTATTTTACCACTAAACCATAGCCGCAAACCTTTTATGAAAACAATAATATCAAAAAATTGTTTCTTGTGCACATCTGGTGTTTTGGACTCGGTCACAGGTTTTTAAGCTTTTTTCTCGTAAACTCGAAAAAATCTAAGAACCTTCGACCCCGACTCGGCGACAAGCCTCGCAAAGCTCGCTTGTATACCGCCTCCGTCTTTCTCGTCCTGCCGGGCGCAAAAACAACAGCTTTTAAATACTGGCGTATTTAAAAAACTTTGTTTTTGTGCACCCGGCAGGACTCGAACCTGCAATAACGGTTCCGAAGACCGTTGTGATATCCATTTCACCACGGGTGCTGGATTTTGTCATTATACACGATTTTGCTATTTCACAAATAGCAAAAAAGCCAGATTTGCTATAAAATGTTTCTTATGAAACAAAGTTTTAATATCCCAAAAGAAGTTTCCCGTGTAACAGAAGGCCTTGAAAAAGCGGGCTTTGAAGCTTTTGTCGTGGGTGGGTGCGTCAGGGATCTTTTAACAGGGAAGACGCCAAAAGATTGGGATATTACAACAAACGCCACTCCGGATCAGATTCAATCTATTTTTCCAGAGTCTTTCTACGAAAACGACTTTGGAACAGTCGGTGTTAAAAACGAAGAAACAGAGGAGGAGAATCTGAAGGTGGTAGAAGTCACTCCATATAGAATAGAAGGGAGCTACACAAATAACAGACATCCAGACGAAGTTAAATTCAGTCAAAACTTAGAAGATGATTTGAAGAGAAGAGATTTTACGATGAACGCCATCGCATACTCTGTTTCAAAAGAAGAGATGGTTGATTTGTACGACGGTCTGACTGCTATAAAAGACAAAATGATTATTGCAGTAGGGGATGCAGACGAGCGTTTTAAGGAAGACGCTCTTAGGATTCTCCGTGCGGTTCGCTTTGCGTCCCAGCATGGATTTGCGATTTCTGCCGAAACAATGTCTGCAATGATTAAAAACGTAGATTTGCTTCAAAATATTTCCGCAGAAAGAATTCGGGATGAATTTTTGAAAATGGTTATGTCAAATGAACCAATGCTCGGAATAGTCCTTTCTCACAAGCTCGGTATCTTAAAACATATTGTCTCTGAACTCGAGCTCGGTATCGGTATCGAACAAAAGGGTGAACACATCTATGATGTTTGGGAGCACAACCTTAGAACTATGCAACATGCAGCCGACAAAGAATGGCCTCTTCATATAAGACTTTCTGGGCTTTTTCACGATATTGGAAAGCCTCATACAAGAGAATGGTCAGAAGAAAAAAACAAATACACTTTTTACGGACATGAAGTCGTCGGTGCAAAAATTACGAAAAAGATTTGCGAGAGACTTCGTTTCCCAGGTGACTTAACACAAAAAATAACAAACCTTGTAAGACACCATATGTTTTTTGCTGATCCAGATGAGATAACTCACTCTGCTGTACGTAGACTTGTTTCAAAAGTAGGGAAGGAGAACGTTTGGGATTTAGTTGATTTGCGTATTTGCGACCGGGTGGGAATGGGGCGACCAAAAGAAGAACCATACAGACTTCGAAAATATGAATCAATGATAGAAGAAGTTATGCGTGATCCAGTTTCTGTGGGAATGCTTAAGATAGATGGAAACAGATTTGTGGAGATGGGGTATAAACCGGGAAGGGAAATGGGCTGGGTTTTGCACGCGCTGCTCGAAGAAGTCTTAGATGATCCGGCTAAAAACACAGAAGAGTATTTGGAAAAAAGATCTCGCGAACTTTTCGCTTTGCCAGAAGAAGAGCTAAAGAAGCTTGGCGAAGCAGGGAAGGAGGCAAAAGATGAAGCCGAAGATGAAGAGGTTTCAAAAATAAGAAAAAGCTATAAAGTAAAATAAAAAAACGCCCGAACCTCTTTCGAGGTCGGGCGTTTGTCGCTCCGCTTTGTCTATGCGGCGCTGTGCAGGGGACGGAAGCGCTCTTGTGTGCCTTCTAACATGTCTCCCAAGATGCGAGCACGGTCATGTTCTCCGAACAGGATTCGTCCAAGATTGTCGTGGGGACGTTTGGGGAAGGTTGCTCGTTCGTATCCTCTGATCTTCTCGAGCAGTGTTCGTTGATTATCGAGATTCAGTTCGTTGAACAACATCTCCAACTTCTTCATACAACCTTCAAAAAGTTTGATGTTCTTCATATCGGTATACTTCACTATAGCTCTCATGCTGTAGAAATCCCAGTCTTTAACGGGATTTCGTGTCACGAATTCTCGGAACATCACTTGCTGTTTCTCGCGATCTTGCATCAGAAGGATGTTCCAGAGTGCATATGCTTGTACAGACATGTGCATGAACACGAGAATGGGCGAATTCTTTCTTTTCATCTGTTGGTTTGGTGTTGTGCTCTTTAAAGAGCGGTTCTTCTACATAATACTGAAAAAAAGTTTTTTGTCCATGTTTTACATAAAATGAAAAAGGCCCGCCCCTTCTGGGGCGGGCCTCTGTCCTCGGCCGCTGATCGCCTATGCGACAGCCTTACGGTGCTCAGGCTTCATCCATCCATAAGGTGCGAGCTTGTGGATGAGTTTCTGCACCTCGGGTTCGTGTCCGAACCGACTCATGTGCATTGCGTCGCACAGGCAACCGAGGACTTCGTCCTTGTTGTTGCTCATGCGGAAGCGTTCTTCGATTGTTAGCATGAGGCAGTGTGCAGCGAAGGTGTTCACCTGCGCGTCGTCCCCCACGAACATCCGCACGAATCCATTGCGCAGGTATTCGCTGGTGGTCATACGGCTGATGATCTTGTTGTTGATCAGGATCATCATGTTTGCCACAGTGGACTTCTGGTCCATGTGTTTCTGCATGCCGTTGATCATTGTGCCGATCTTCTTGATCAGCTCCTGCTTCGACATTTGCTTGCTGTTCATTGCCGTTTTTGGGTTTGGTGAATGTTCAGTCTCCTATTACAAAATATAGCATATTTATATATTTTTGTCAAGCCTAAGATAAGGTAAATAAAAAGGCACGGCGGGCTTTGCCCGCCGTGCCTTTTTATTTAAAACCTATAAAACCATTAAAAATTTAGGTAAAAATATTATAAGTCCAATAATGCTTGCAGTTATTGATGCCAACAAAACTGCACCAGCGGCAACATCTTTTGTATATTTTGCATATTCGTGATATTCCGGAGAGGTTAGATCTATATCAAATTCAAAAGCTGTGTTCAGTGTCTCTGTTACCAAAACAAATCCAATAGATAAAACAACAAATAGCCATTCTGTTTGTGAAATGTTAAAAACAAACCCAAGCCAGACGACTATGGCGCCAACTATTATTTGAACCCATGCATTGTGTGTTGTTTTTAAAAATACTCGTATTCCATTTCCCGCATGTTCAAAACTTTGAATTCTTTTTACAA
>CAZZCB010000002.1:0-92452 GCA_964652835.1 uncultured Candidatus Saccharibacteria bacterium
GAAGTATGTTCGACGGTTTTGGTATCGGTGGATCTTTTGATAAAGATGATATGGGTACGGCTGTGGCTTGGGTGAATGAAGTCTTGCCGGAAGAAAAGCCTCGGCACCTTCTCGGTATCGGCGACCCGCTTGATGTGTTTTTAGGAATTGAAAATGGATGTGATCTTTTTGACTGCGTGGCTCCTACACGTATCGCTCGTAACGGATCTTTGTATACAAAAAACGGGAATATAAATATCACAAATTCAAAATACAGAACAGATTTTTCTCCTATTGAAGAAGGCTGTGAATGTTATACTTGTAAAAATTATACGAAAGCGTATTTAGCGCATCTTTTCCATGCGAAAGAAATTTTAGCTAACACTCTCGCTTCAGTCCACAATGTTTATTTTATCGTGAACCTTGTTCACAAAATCCGCGAAGCGATTTTAGAAGATAAGTTTTTTGAATTTAAGGAGGAGTTTATTTATGCTTACAAAAAAAATAATTGAAGAAAGAATAAATAGATTTTGGGGTTATGGTAACCTTAAAGCTGATATTTGGTTCATTGGAATGGAAGAGGGATTTCATGGTAATTTAATTGATTTAGAAAATAGATTTAACAGAACTAAAAATAAATCAGTAGTTGATTTACAAAACGACATGTCTGATGTTCAAGATCACATGAAATGGTTTTTACCTAACTCTGGTATCCAAAGAACATGGGGTAAAATAATCAAAATTTTACTTACCTTAAAATCTAATAAAAAAATCACAAATGATGAAATAAAAGAATTCCAAAGAAAAGAATTTGGTAGGCTGAACAGTGATCACTGTAGACTTGAGTTTATGCCTCTTCCATGTCGGTCAACCAAGAAAAAAGATTGGTTTTATAATAAATTTGAAATAGATTATCTTGAAACTAGAAAAAAATATATTGATAAAATAATGCCTTTGAGAATTAAGTTATTTCAAGATCTTATTAAAAAATATAGTCCCAAAATTATAATTTGCTATTCTTTTAGTTATTTAAAAAAATGGCAAGAAGTTGTTGGATGTGAGTTATTAGATAAATCAAATCTATATTATTGTAAAAATAATGGCAGTAATTTCTTTGTCATACCTCATCCAACCGCTCATGGGATGACAAATAACGATTGGAACCAGATTATGCAAAATATTAAACGGATAAGTTTTTTATCTTAAAAAAACTTTAAGAAAGAGTAAAATAGATGTTTTGTAAAAAAATAGAGCCCCGACGCACGGGGCTCTTTTGTTTTGTTTGTATTTCAACCGTTAGCGCAAGGTTGGTCGTATTCTTGCGTGTGGCGGGTAAAGTCCGTAAAGAGCGAGTGTTCTGACGAGAAGTTTCTTTTCGTCCCAGCTCAACTCCACGAACTTGTAATAGGCGTCGGCATAGATAGGTTCTTTTGCTGCATACATCTTTCCTCCTCCATAACCCATCCATCCTTGCTCCATCTTCTGAACATCCCGGTGGCCAACCACCTTAGGAAGTTTGAAGTGTGGGTAGCCGTTGAAGTACACCTTGTCTCGACTGTGCTTGTCTCGTAAGAGGTTTTTCAATTCCTCTGACTCATCAACAAGCACTACTTTTCCTTTTGAGAATTCACCGAGATCAAATTCTTCTGGGCGGAATCGTTTCTTCAGCCCGTACTCTTTGAGGTTTCTCGAAAGGTCCCCCAAAGTCCGGAGCTTTTCCCAGTGGCCCATCCTTTCGATTAACCCTTGGGAAAGTTCGAGTTCGGTGAGAAGTATCTCTTCCGGATTTTCGACCGACGGAAGCTCCCCCAACCCTTTCTTCCTTTCGTAGAAGGTGGGGTATAGTTGCAGTCCGTAGGCATTCAAGCACCCTATTATGCTTGCGTATGTTACGGAGTGTTTCTGGAATCTATGATCCTCGAACAACTCCTGTTCCGAGTAGTTGTCGACGAGGTCTTGCAGGGTTTCCACACCCTCAAGATGTGCCAGACTTCGCTTAGCTGCGTTTGTTAGTCCGAGCTCTTGGTTCTTTATGTTCATGGTGTGTGCTTTTACGTGTATTCTATCATATAAAATTAATTTGTCAAGTATAAAATAAAACAGTATAATAGCCTTATGAAGTTAAAACTCCAAAGTGAATACAAACCAGCCGGTGATCAGCCAGAGGCTATAAAAGGTCTCGTAGAAGGTCTCAAAAAAGGTATGCGAAAGCAGACCTTATTAGGTGTGACTGGTTCTGGAAAAACTTTTACTGTTGCGAATGTTATCGAAAAAGTTCAAAAACCAACCCTTGTGATCGCTCACAATAAAACTCTGGCCGCACAGCTTGCCAGCGAGTTTAAAGAATTTTTCCCAGAGAACGCTGTGCACTATTTCGTTTCTTACTACGACTACTATCAACCAGAAGCGTATATGGCGGCGAGCGATACTTATATAGAAAAAGATGCGCAGATAAACGAAGAGATAGATAGACTCCGCCACGCTTCGACGCAGTCACTCCTCACGCGTGACGATGTGATCATCGTCGCTTCGGTTTCTTGTATTTACGGACTCGGTTCTCCTGAAGAATACAAACAAAGCAATATGATGCTCACAGTTGGAATGCAGATTGGCCGAAATGAACTGATGCGAAAGTTCATAAGTATTCACTATGAAAGAACAAATGCTGATTTGAATTCTGGGCAGTTTCGTGCTCTTGGAGGGATGATTGAGATAATGCCGATCTCAGAAAACTATATGTACAGGATTAATTTTGCTGGCGAAGCTATTAGCGAGATTATAAAAATCGATCCCGTGTCTTCAAAGATAGAAGAAAAGCCAGAACATATTTTCGTTTTCCCGGCGAAGCACTTTTTAACAAATGACGACAAAAAAGAAAAAGCGATAAAATCTATCGAAGCGGAATTAAAAGACCGGCTTAAAGTTTTAGAGAAAGAAGGAAAAATTCTCGAAGCTGAAAGATTAAAAAGAAGAACGCGTTATGACCTGGCTCTTATAAAAGAAGTTGGGTATTGTTCTGGTATTGAAAACTATTCGAGACACCTTTCAGGAAAAATGCCAGGCGAAGCTCCAGAAACTTTGCTTTCATATTTTCCTCATGATAAAGATGGTAAGCCAGAATTCCTAACTGTGATAGACGAATCACACGTGACCTTACCGCAGCTTGGCGCGATGTACGGAGGCGACGCTTCTCGAAAACAAAATTTGGTTGAGTACGGTTTCAGACTTCCCTCAGCAAAAGACAACAGACCTCTTCGTCCAGAAGAATTCGACGCGCGCGTCGGTCAGGTTTTGTTTGTTTCTGCAACGCCGAGCGACAAAGAAAAAGAGCTAAGTGAGCAAATAGTCGAGCAAATAGTTCGCCCGACTGGACTTATCGATCCAATTCTAGAAATCCGTCCAGTGATAGAAGGAAAGAAATATAAAGGTCAGGTTCATGATTTTATTGACGAAGCAAAAGCTGAGATTAAAAAAGGTGGCAGGGTTATAGCTACGACTTTAACTAAAAAGATGGCCGAAGATTTGTCAGAGTATTTGAAAAATGAAGGAATAAAAGCTGAGTATGTTCACTCTGACATTAAAACAATAGAAAGAATAAAAATCCTAACACAGTTCCGAAAAGGGGAGTTCGATATTTTGGTTGGGGTAAACCTGCTTCGCGAAGGTCTTGATTTGCCTGAGGTAACGCTCATTGGAATACTCGATGCTGACAAAGAAGGTTTCCTTCGCAGCGAAACTTCTCTAATCCAAACTATCGGACGTGCAGCGAGAAACGTAAACGGTCGCGTTGTTTTATATGCGGACTCTATAACGAACTCGATGAAAAAAGCGATAGACGAAACAAACAGAAGAAGAGGCGTTCAAGAAGAATATAATAAAAAACATAAAATAACTCCGAAGACTATTATCAAAAAAATCCAGGATATAACGCAGGCGATGGATTCGGATCATAAAAAGGCTGTAAAAAGAGAACTTGAGATTGATGAAAAAATCTTTGCGAAAAATCCTAAAAAGCTGATCAAACTTAAAGAAAAACAAATGAATGAAGCTGTGAAGGAGCTCGATTTTGAGACTGCGGCCTTGCTTCGAGATGAGATTCGCGCGCTGAAGGAGAAGTTCGAGAATTTAAAAGAAGAGTAGTGGGTATTAGAAAGGGCGTCGCTCCCGCGACGCCCTTTTTAGATGCCTTAAGCATCAATTGTGTGTTCTCTCCAGTGAGAGCTACACGAATGTTTCCATACCGCACCGTATTATGTGCGATCTGATTCACCCCTCGCCAAAAACCTTTGGTTGAAGCTCACGACTTTCCGGTTGAAGCCAACTGGATTGTTCGTTTTGCTTCTGTAGATCCAAAGGGCTACGCAACCGATCACAAGCCCTGCGCATGTGAAAATGAAACCGAGGCTCATTGTGTTCGGAATTTTACGCTTTTGATGTAATCACCGGCGCCTTCAAGAAGATCGCTCAGTCTGATGGAATATCTGATGTAAGCGGTCTTTAGGCGCTCTAACCTGGATTTCCTCCTTTTGTCACTTGGCGTGAGTAGCCAGTGAGCTACGAACGCAGTCCCCATAATGCCGAGCATTACGAAGGCTGTGTCAATGATACCGAATTCTTCCATGGGCAAGCTGGTTTAGGTTGTTGGTAAAAAGAACAGTCGAGTGGATAGAGTAACCCAGAAATGATATTTTGGCAAGTGGGGAAAAATGCACTAAATATAATTACAAAAAAGGTCTTATCAGGAGCTCTTAATTGTGTTATAGTCTCTATATAAACCCCAAAGGAGTTCCGGAGGGGGATTTATCGTATTTATATATATTCTATGAAAAAACAAGAATTCGAAGCTGGGAAGATTGTGGTTAAGGGTGCAAAGACTCACAATCTTAAAAATGTAAGCGTTGAAATGCCACGAAATAAAATGGTGGTTTTTACTGGTCTTTCTGGTTCTGGTAAATCTTCTCTTGCTTTCGATACTATTTTTGCTGAAGGCCAAAGAAGATACGTTGAATCTCTTTCTTCTTATGCACGTCAGTTTCTTTCTCAAATGCCAAAACCAGACGTGGATGAAATCACAGGACTTTCTCCGGCTATTTCTATCGACCAAAAATCACGTTCGAACAACCCGCGTTCAACTGTGGCGACAATAACAGAAATCTACGATTATCTGCGTGTTCTTTATGCGCGTGTTGCCAGACCTTACAGTCCGATTTCAGGAAAAGAAATTAAAAAACTTTCAAACCAAGAAATCTCAGAATTTGTAAAAAACAAAATTAGAAGTTTAAAAAACTCTCCAAATAAAAAAGCGGTGATGGGTGTGGAGTACACAGAAGATTCTGTGCATATTTTCTCTCCAGTTGTTCGTGGACGAAAAGGCGAGTATTACCAAATGCTTTACGATTTCCTTGGCAAAGGATATTCAAAAGTTCGTGTGGACGGAGCGATAAAAAACCTACGCGACTCTATCGATTTATCAAAAAACAAAAAACACGAAATAGATTTGCTTGTAGATTCTTTTTCTTTTGGCGAAGCGCTGAACAGTACAGAAGATTTTGATATGCGACTTTCAGAAGCCATCGAGCGGGCGATCACAGAGTCAGATGGATTTGTACGTATTGTTGTTTCTGATTTCCATAACAAAGAAGAGGACAGAGAAAATATTTTAATGTCAGCAAAACTTATTTGCCCTGACGACGGTTATACTTTTCCAGAAATAGAGCCAAGACTTTTTTCTTTCAACTCACCATACGGAGCGTGTCCAGACTGTAACGGACTAGGAACTAAAAACTTTTTTGGTGATGAAGTTTGTGATACTTGTCACGGCGACAGACTCCGAGAAGAAGCTCTAAATGTTTTCTTGGGCGACCGAGAAAAAGGGATGAACATAGTAAAGTTCACAAATCAGTCTATTAAAGAAGCATATGATTTTATTACAAAAATAAAATTTACTAAAAAAGAAAAAGAAATCTCTATTTCTGTTTTGAAAGAAATTGAAGACAGGCTTCTTTTTATGCTTAACGTGGGACTCGACTATTTAACTCTAAACAGAAAAGCAAACACTCTTTCTGGTGGAGAATCTCAACGTATCAGACTTGCTTCACAGCTGGGGTCTCGTCTCGTGGGCGCTCTTTACGTACTCGACGAGCCGACTATTGGTCTTCACCAAAGAGACAACGACAAACTAATAAAAACCTTAGAAGACCTAAGAGATCTTGGAAATACTATAATCGTGGTTGAACACGATGAAGATACTATTTACGCGTCTGACTATATTGTCGACATCGGTCCGAAAGCTGGAGTTCATGGCGGGGAGATCGTCGTAGCAGATTATCTTGATAAACTTTTATCAGGAAAAGAAAATAAAACAAACTCACGAACAATAGCGTATCTTCGGGAAGAAGAAATTATTCCTCTGCCTGAAAGTCGAAGAGATGCGAATAAAGGCTGGATAAAAATAAAAGGTGGAAAAATCTTTAACATAAAAAATATAAATGTTGAGATTCCGCTCGGCCGGATGACAGCCATAACTGGAGTTTCAGGATCTGGAAAATCTTCTTTCCTTTACGAGATTTTGCATAAAAACCTCCAAGCTCGTTTTGAAAGAAAATACAGAAGCGCAAAAACTTTTAACTGCGCCGAATTTTCTGGAACAGAAAATCTAACACGCGCGATACTTATCGATCAGTCACCGATAGGTAGAACTCCGCGTTCGAATATTGCTACTTATACAGGAGCTTGGAGTCATATTCGTGATATGTTCGCTGCGACAGACGAGGCACGTTTCCGTGGCTTTAAAGCAAATAGATTTTCTTTTAACGTAAAAGGTGGAAGATGTGAAGCCTGTGAAGGAAAAGGTCTTCAGTCTGTGGAGATGCACTTTTTGCCGACAGTTTATGTGACTTGTGATGTTTGTAATGGAAAAAGATTCGACAAAGAAACTCTAAAAGTAAAATACAAAGGTAAAAATGTTTACGATGTTTTGCGAATGACAGTCGAAGAAGGTTTGGAATTTTTTAATGACATTCCAGCTATTTACGACAGACTTAAAACCCTGTCAGATGTCGGACTCGCATATGTCGAGATTGGTCAACCGGCGACGACTCTTTCTGGTGGAGAAGCTCAACGTGTAAAAATATCTTCAGAACTTTATCGCCCAATGACAGAGCGAACTATTTACCTACTAGACGAGCCGACGGTTGGACTTCACTATGATGACGTGGCGAATTTGATTTCAGTTTTAGATAAATTGGTTTATAAAGGAAATACAGTTGTGGTTATCGAGCACAACTTGGATCTTATAAAAGTCGTTGACTATATAGTAGACCTTGGACCTGAGGGAGGTGAAAATGGTGGAAAAATTATGGCAAAGGGAACTCCAGAAGAAGTTGCCGATAATGAAAAATCTCACACTGGAACATATCTTCGAAAAACTTTGATTAAAACAAAAAGAGCGATGAAAAAAATTTCGAAGTAATTTTTAAAAGACCAGAATAATCTGACATTAATAAGTCAGATTTTCTTCCACCTCGGCGATTTTGTAAACAATCGCCTCCGGTGAGCCTTTTTAAAATTACTTCTAGGGGGTAAAAAAAGATTGTGTCCAGTTTATAACAGTATAAGAAAGATGAAAAAATAAAAAGAGAGCCCGACTACGTGTCGGGCTCTTGTAATCCACTATCGGAGTGGATAATGACATCGAAAGCGGATGGCTCTCTCCATCCGTTCATCTCTATCTGAGTTGGATCATGCTCCATCGGCGCCTCGATTGGCGCAGTATTCACTTCTTTGTTGCTTCGTGTTAAAGAAGCAACCCAGAAGACAATGAATAGGATAAAAATGCACAGCAGAATCCACCCAAGAACTTTGTCTATTCGGTCAAAAGAGGGTAGTGCTTCCACTACTTCTTTTTGGTGGTTTTTTTCAGGGTTCATGGCGAAGGGCTTTTACTTTATGCTATATTTATCCTGTGAAAAGTCAAGATTTACCGAAATTAACAGATGGCCCAGGTGTATACCTCTTTAAAGAAAAAGGGCAGATTTTGTATATTGGGAAAGCGACGTCTCTGCGTGACCGAGTAAAAAGCTACTTCGGAAAAGATTTGTTTAACACTCGCGGGCCTATGGTCCTAGATATGGTTACGAAATCAGATTCTTTAGAATTTTTCCAGACAGACTCTGTCTTAGAAGCTTTGATCCTCGAAGCAAATTTAATTAAAAAACATCAACCCGTCGCTAACACAAAAGAAAAGGACAATAAAAGTTTTTATGTTGTGGCAATTACCAAGGAAGATATTCCTAAGGTGATAATTTTAAGAGAACGTGAACTAAAAACTATAAACTATAAACTAAAAACTACTTTTGGACCTTTTCCGAACGGTTCGGTAATACGTGAAGCACTGCGGATCATCCGCCGGATTTTTCCATTTCAAGATGAAAACTCTCTAAAGAAAGATCAAAAAGAATTTTACCGACAGCTGGGACTTTCGCCCGACTTTACAAAAAACGACTTTAAAAATACGTACGAAGAAAACATTGAAAATTTGATTTTATTTTTCAAAGGTAAAAAACGCGAAATAGTAAAAAAACTTGAAAAAGAAATGATGAGCCTTGCGAAAGAAGAAAAGTTTGAAATGGCAGACGCTTTAAAGAAAAAGATTTTTGCGTTAAACCATATAAAAGATGTTTCTTTAATCAAAAAAGAAAATACAGAAAACAGAGAAAAAGCTTTTCGTATTGAAGGCTACGACGTTTCTCATACTGGTGGAAGCGAGATGGTAGGTGTGATGACGGTGGTTACAAACGGCGTCACGGAAAAATCAGAATACAGAAAATTTAAGATAAAAGGTTTTGATAAGTCTAACGACGTCGGTGCTCTTCGGGAAATTCTTCTTAGACGTTTTGCTCATACTGAATGGGTCTACCCAAATATGATTGTTGTCGACGGGTCTGTGGCTCAAAAAAGAGCTACTGAAAAAGTGTTAAATGAAATCGGTGCTGCTATACCTGTTATTGCTGTCGTGAAAGATGAACGCCATAAGCCGAAGGCACTTCTGGGTGGTAAAGACTATATAAAGGGTAGGGAAGACGCGATAGTTCTAGCAAACTCCGAAGCACATAGATTTTCTATTAAATACCATAAGGATCTCCGGGGAAAGAAGTTTCTTGGTATTAAAAAATAATTTTCCACGTTTTGAACACGGTAAAAACGAAATCTCGTGTAAAATATAAACATGGATCCCAATAGAAGCCACGGTCGCTTTGGGTTATATAAAATATGAAAAAAGATTTCACTAAAATTAAAAATTTAACCACGGTGAGTTGCGATATTGTCGCGACCTGCTTCTAACGGGATGAATTTAAATTCTAAAATAAAAGTCGGTGTTATTCGTGGTGGAATCACTCCAGAATACTACATGTCGCTTGCGGCTGGTTCATACATCTTAAACCATATTCCAAAAGACAAATATCAACCTATCGATATTTTGATAACAAAAGATGGAACTTGGCACAAACAAGGCGTGGCTATGGAGCCTCGTGATTTGAAAAAACATGTAGATGTTGTTTTCAATACTTTGTACGGTGTTTATGGTGAAGATGGGAAGCTTCAAGATTTTCTAGATGAAATCGGTGTGCCGTACGTCGGCTCTGATCCTTTTTCTTCTTCGATGACAGCAAACAAGAAAAAGAAAAAAGAAAGGTTAAACGATCTCGGAATCAAAACTCCAAAATATTTTATCTTACAAGGTCTTCTAAAAATGGAAGATGAAAAAGAGCAATTAGAATTCCTGCGTAAAAAAGCGATGGATATTTTCAGAAAGATTCATCCACCTTGGATTGTAAAACCAGTTTTAGGATCTGCTTCCACCTTCACATATTTAGTTACAACTTTCACTGACCTTATCTACCTACTAAACGACCTAGCGGACAAATTCGATGAAATAATCGTCGAAGAGTTTATTGAAGGAGCAGAAGTTGTCTCTGGTATTTTCAACGGACTTCGCGGAGAAGAAGAATACGTTCTTCCACCTTTTGAAATTCAAAAACCTGGAAAAATACTCGACTACGAAACTAGGTTTAATAAAAAGCACGCACTCCGGATGCTCGACAAAAAACTCGCAGAGCACAAAGACGCCATCGCAGATATTATGAAAACTTTGCACAAAGAGTTTAACCTGAGCGACTATTCGACAGCGAACCTGATACTTTCTCCGAAAGGCGGTATTTATGTTATTGAAGTCGACAGTCAGCCGATACTAGGTGAAGGGGAAATCCTGCCTTCTATGATGGAGGAAGTCGGATGTCCCGACCATATTTGGATAGATCACTTAATCCAAAGAAGGATAAAAAGAGATGTTTTGGGCTAGGTAAATACATTTTGCAAAAAAAACAAAATTGTGTACAATACTTGCCATGCCCATAAAAGGGCCTATAGCTCAGTTGGTAGAGCAGTCGCTTTGCAAGCGAAAGGTCAGGAGTTCGAATCTCCTTAGGTCCACAACAAAACAAAAAGCCATCTTGTATTTCAAGATGGCTTTTTGTTTTGTCTGTGGCCAGCAAAGCACACAAACTGCTTTGTGTGCGTGGAGATTCGAAAAGCGCAGGTATATTGCGAAGCAATACCGAGCTGGGGTCGAGAACACTTAGGCTTTTTCGAAAACCTGAGAAAAAGACTTAGTGATTCGTGACCGAATCTCCTTAGGTTCACGCACTATTGACATAATTAAAAAATAAGGTAATCTGTAAATCAGAAACCAGAAATCCATATTCCATGCCACGCACACTCAAGACCGACAAATTCTTCTTGTATAAACCCACCAAAAGTGGACCTCGAAGGAACAGCATCTTCATTGGGGTTAACGATAAATTCGAAGGAGGGGTAAGTAATGTTAACCTCCAGGATCTGATCGAATTCTTGGGAAAGAACAATATCGACCCTTCTGATGTTCCCATGGAAAGGTTCATGGCCTTCATATCAGTCAAGAAAAAATCGTAGTCAGTATGACCGCGATAGCCGCCCGTAAGGAAATACCTTAACGGGTGTTTTCTTTTTATTCACTCAAAACTCCTTTTAAATATTGAAGCTCCGTAGCTAATCGGTTTATAAAATTAATATTAAAGTCCACCTTATCAAAATCCGCACCCGAAAGTGCGGATTTTGTATTTCTGTGTGCTTAGTTGACTTTCAGTCCCAGAAAATTAGAATGAAATAAAACTCACTTAAAGATGATAGTACAGAACAAAGAAATCTGGAGTCTTCTCTTGAAGAAGATAAACAAGAAGGGCGAAATGACGATTATCCGTTATTATCCATTCATAAGTGGACCGCTAGGGGAAGACTCATTCGTTGCCGAGGATGAAGTCAAAAAGCAGGGTGCAATTGGCGAAATTGATCCCGGTGCGTCAAAAGTGGTTAAGATGGTTGAGTTGATCCTTAGTCGGGCAACATCGCTCGCTGGTATGCCCCGGGATAATAAAACTTCGGTTATGTGTCAATTCCGAAAGCGAAGTGGCGAAGTTGTCACCGTGTACTTTTCCCACTACGAATCTCAGAGGGTTATCTCTGAAAGAATTCGTTCGTCATCTTTAGGGATTCCAGTTCCTTCCTAAGGCTCAGCCTTCCAAGTCCAAGCCCCGAGCGCACATCGCGCTGGGGCCTTTTTTTATGCTATATTTAATCAATGACAAAAGAATCAATAATTTTCCTTCTATCTGTTAGCGTGGTAACTCTTGGACTTTCATTTTTCACCGCTTTCCTTTATACCAAAGCTATTCCGATGAGCCCGTTACTTTCTCGCGGTATTCGTATCGCTGGATTTGTTTTTCCGTTTATTTTTGTTTTAGCGAACGCTCTCAGCCGTTTTTCAAATCTAGAGTTTGTAAAATGGATATATACTTTTATGAGTGTTGGTGCTGGGATAGCTTTTTATCTACTGCTCGGGGCTATTTTACTCGGGCTTCTGATGCTTCTTTATAAAATTTTCGGAAAAAGTCTGCCAGTATACGTATCTTGGATTGTTTTGATTACTTCAACAGCGCTTTCGATTTTAGGATTTATACAAGCCAGAGATATCAAAAAAGTTTCTTATGAAGTGGCGATAGAAAATCTTCCTCGAGGTTTTGAGAATAAAAAAGCAATACTTTTCTCTGACACTCACTACGGTTTGGTAAATAATAAAAGAGCTGTAAAAAGGTTAGTCAATAAAATAAACGGAGAAAACCCCGACTTGGTTTTTATTGCTGGCGACCTCTTTGATGGACCTGATGTAAAAACTTCACCGATGACTGCTCTTTGGTCACAGATGTCTTTGAAGTATCCTGTTTTTTACGCACCAGGAAATCATGAAGAATACGGGAACTACGGTAAGTTTATAACATCAATAAAAGATGCTGGATTTTTTGTGCTTGAGGATCAGGCTGCGACTTTCAACGGAGTAAATATTGTTGGTTTAAAATACAGAAGTAAAAATAAAGAGGCAGAGGTGGCTGAAGTTTTTGAGAATTTAAATATTGAAAATGATTTTCCAACTTTTGTTATAAACCACCCGCCGACTTTTTTAGAAACTTTAGAAGTTAACGGCGCTGATCTAATGATGTCAGGCCACACTCACAGAGGACAGTTTTGGCCGCTTAGATATATCACGAAAGCGATTTATGGAAAATATCATTACGGACTAAATACTTTTAAGGGTTTGCAAATCATAACAACAAGCGGAGTAGGCACAGCTGGTCCACCAGTAAGACTTTTCAATACCCCAGAGATTGTTGAAATAACTTTCAAGGCAAAATAGTATCTTGCCTTTTTTGAGTTGGCGTTGTATAATCTCGAAGAATGTTTATATATATGGGGTCGTTGGCTACGGGTCGACATTCGAGCATTCCCCGCTCTTTAGCACTTGTCCGTTTTGGACAAAAAGAAATCACCAAAAGCTTAGGTGATGAAATCAATGAAATGTTCAGAGAACTTTCTTCAGGTGAAGACAGCGAGCTGGATTATGACAGCGGTTTTATTATCGAGACCGGAGGTGGAAAATTACCCGCAATATTAGAGTGAGTAATTTTGTTTTATTCCTAGGTGTAGACTTAAAATACTTAACCTGGAATTTGTCCGCAAGGACGAAAAAATAATAGTGAGCATATCGCTGTTATGAAAGACCGAAACCATATGGTTTCGGTCTTTCTCGTTTTGCTGTATTCCACAGTTTTCTGGCAGAAATATTGTTTTTTATTGGTATAATAAAAATAATGAGGAAAAAAATATCTTTTTTAATTTTAACTATTCTAGCTGTCGGCAGTTTGTATTTCTTAGCTTTCCCTAAGGGGGATGAGGTTTTTGCGGGGGTTGGTTCAGTCATTGATGTTATTAAAATTGACTCAAGCACAACTAATGGCCCGACCACTTCGGCCGATGATAATTACGGATACTCTGTAAGCAATATTGGCGATTTAAACAATGATGGAATTGATGATGTTGCTGTTGGCGCACCTGACGATGATGCCGGAGGATTTAGTCGAGGAGCGGTTCATATTCACTTTATGAACACAGACGGATCTATTGATTCTACAGTGGAAATAAACGACTTAACTGCGAATGGTCCCACACTTAGTAATCTAGATCGTTACGGTACTTCTGTTACAGGTCTTGGCGATTTAAACAATGACGGCGTCATAGATATTGCCGTGGGAGCACCAAGAGATGACTCCGGAGGTGTTGACTTCGGTGCTTTCTATATTCACTTTATGAACACAGACGGATCTATTGATTCTACAGTGGAAATAAACGACTTAACTGCGAATGGTCCAGACTTTTCTGGGACGTGGCCTTATTTTGGTTCAAGTATTGACGGATCTGTGGATCTAAACGCAGATGGTGTGAATGATATTATTGTGGGCGCACCGCTTGATGATGAAAGTGGATTTAACTTCGGTGCTTTCTATATTCTATTTATGAACACGGATGGTTCTGTTGATTCGACTGTTAAAATAAACGACTTAACTACAAATGGTCCGGCCTTAGATGAAAGCTATTCTTATGGTGCGTCTGTTTCTTTTGTGGGTGACATAAATGATGACGGTGTTGTAGATATTGCAGTAGGGGCAGACAGTGACGGCTCTCTAGGCGCGGGTAGAGGGTCCATGTTTATTCACTTTATGAACATAGATGGCTCTATTGATTCTACTACCAAAATTAACGGTAACACCAGTAATGGACCAACGCTTCTTAATAATGGTCTTTACGGTTCATCTATTAGAGGGATTGGGGATCTAAACGCAGATGGCGTGGAAGATATTGCTGTCGGGGCTCCCGGTGACTCATTGTTGGGTGCCACATATTTACATTTTATGAATGAAGATGCTTCTATTTACAGGACATTTAAAATGACATCGGCAAACCAAGATGGACTGGTTCTGAGTTTAGGTGCCTCATATGGCTATTCCATTGCGCATTTGGGTGATTTTAATAGTGACGGCGTGGAAGATATTGCAGTTGGAGCTTTAAACGAAGAAGCCTTTTTTATCCATTTTCTGGAATTAACACCAGATGTTTTGGTTACTCAAACAGGATCAGATACTACTGTTTACGAATCAGGTCTGACAGACACAATCAATGTAGTGCTTGATTTCGTTTCCCCAAATGATCCCGTAACGGTTACGCTTGTAAGCAGTAGTCCAGATATGATTCTCGATCAAACAACTCTCGTTTTCGATAATTTAAATTGGGATACTCCCCAAGCTGTTACCATATCTGCTGTAAATGATACCGAAGTGGAAGGAGCAGAGGTTGCAACCATTTCTTATATAGTTGAATCAGATGATGTTGCTTACGACGGTTACGCCATTTCTAACACATCTGTTAATATTGTAGACAATGATTCTGGTGTTCTCTATACTATTATTATGGATTATGGAAGTTATGATCTTTCTGAGGACGGAGATGTGAATATTGTAGACGTAGTTCTCTCGGGTGACCCAGGGGATGATGTTACTGTTACTCTTATCCCAGACGATCAGATTACACTAGATATTGAGGAATTATTTTTTACATCCGGAGACTGGGACCTTCCTCAGACAGTAACTATCACAGCAATCGACGACCTTGATGTTGAAGGTCTTCACGATGGTCTTATATCTTCAACTTCTTCTTCATTGAACCCAGATTTTAATAATCTTTCTATTGCCGATGTATCTCTTTTAATTCTAGATAACGATGTTGGTGTAGTTGTGACAGAAACAAATACCACTACTGAAGTCACAGAAGGGGGCGCCACAGACACTTTTAGTGTGGTGATGTCAACGCAGCCTACCGATGACGTTGTGGTAACGATGTCTTCAGATGCGCAAATTTCTTTGGATGCAAATATTCTGACATTTACAACTCTAGATTGGGATACCTCGCAAGTGGTCACCGTAACAGCCATAAACGACGCAGTTATAGAAGGTAACCACACTGGTCTTGTGGGATTTGCAGTCTCTTCTTTCGACGTAAACTACGATCTCTATTTATTAGAAGATGTTACTGCATCTATAACAGATAACGACCCAGAACCTGAGCCAGATCCAGAGCCACAGGCTTCAGGGTCTTCAAGTAGTTCTGGTTTTATAATGCCTCATATTCGCTTCAAGGACAAAATAAAGGACACAGATTTTCGGTTTGTAGATTTGGAAGCTTACGCGCCATACACCATAACTTACTTTGAAATATCAAACACTCCAGATTTCTTCATTAAAGAAACTTATCAAAGAGAATACACACAAAAAGATTTGTATTGGGATCTGTGTAAGGGTCTTTCCTCGTGCGTTTCTGGAGAAAAATTAGTTTACGCTCGTTTTTACAGCGACGTTGTCGGAGTTCGTGAAGATGTTATATCTATAAACTACAATCCAAAGCTTGAGTGTCCGTACTTTAAAGGATTCCTGCGAAAAGGTTCAAAGACAAATGATCCATTAGAAGTGAAAAAAGCACAAGAATTCTTAAATAGGGAATTAAATATCAATCTAGACATAGACGGCATTTTTGGAAAGTATACAGATAGGGCCGTTAGAGACTTCCAAGAAAAATATCCACAAGAAATCTTATTCCCATGGCAAGGGTTAACTAAATCAACAGGTTGGTGGTATATCACAACATCAAGATATGCAAATATTTTAATGGGATGTAAATAAAACAAAAGAGCCTGAAGGCTCTTTTGTTTTATTTGTGGATAACTAGACACGAATATAAAAAATCATTGTTATAATAAAAACAATTATCAGTTAATTCTTAATTACTTTTATTATGAATCAAAACAAAGAAGAGGGAGCTGTGGAGATGAGCAAGGGGATGGTAGGTGTTGGGGTCGCTCTGGCACTTGCGCTAATTATTGGATTTTTTGTATATCCGAATATTCTTCATCAAAAAGGAGAACTTGCACCAGACGCTCCAAAAAATTTGGCGGGTACAGCGGGAGATGGAATTCTTGATTTAACCTGGACTGCTCCAGCAGACGGAGGGTCTCCTATCACCTCATATAATGTTAAATATGATGTTGTTGGTGGTGAAAATGAAACTATTGTTGATACTCGTACAAATAAAGCTTTCTATACTTTGACAGGGCTTACAAATGGTGAGACTTATACGGTGTCTGTATCTGCGGTAAACGCAATAGGCGAGGGTCTGTATTCAGCTACGGCAGAATTTGGACTTGATGCGGTTGATGTGGGTGCGCCTCCAACCGCCGCAACAAATCTTTCTGCTACAGGAGGTCAAAATAAAGTTAACTTAACCTGGGATGCTGCAGCAGAAAAAGGGTCTGCTATTACTGACTATATTGTTGGTTATAGAGTGAAAGAAAGTGGTCTTGATTACACAGAAATTTCTACCAAATCAACAAACACAGCATATTCAGTATTAGACCTTGCTGATGCTACTATCTATGAGTTTGTTGTTTATGCTGTCAGTGATGCGGGAAATAGTGCGGCCTCTGCTGCTGCTACGGCTACCACTCTACCAGCTCTTGATCCTGGTGTAGACCTTTCAATATCTACTGAGCCAACTGTTACCGTAACAAGTAACAGCGCGGAGATAACTTGGGGAACATCAAAATCAGCATCTTCTCAAGTTTACTACGGGGTAACAGACAGTATGGGGTCAATGACTGAAAAGATGAATACGACTCCGATGGTTAAAGGGCACACAGTAAGCCTCAGCTCCCTTGCTTCTTGTACGATCTATGTTTACAAAGTTGCGTCTTTTGACTCTGAGGAAAATATGGTTGAAAGCACGGCTGGTGAATTCACCACTGCGGGCTGTAAAGGAGACGCTTCTGTGATAACTTACTCAAAAGACAAAGCAACAGCAGATACTGGGGTTACAGTTACAGCTAAGGTTTCAGGAAGAGGTCTTACTGTTACAGTTCCAGCAGCGGTTGTTACAGGATCAGACGTGGCAATCCAAGCACTAAAAGTTTCTAAAGATGAGGTTGTCGCAGAAATAGCGAAACCTGCTGGAAAAGAATGGATTGGTTCACCTTACATCCTAAACGCTATCGAAAACGCATCCACAGAAGTAACATCTTTTGATAAGCCGGTAACAGTTTCTATAGATTACCAAAATGAAGATGTTGGAAATGTAGATCCAAATACGTTAAAGATTTGGCACTATGAAGATGGGGCGGGATGGAGAGAGTTATCTTCTTGTTCTACTTCGTTAAACGGTGTTGGTGGAACTGTGACTTGTTCCACAACCTCATTCTCTGTGTTCGGTTTGTTTGGTGAAGAGGGTTCTGGTGGCGGTGATACTGGAGGTGGTGATAATGACCCCACGCCTTCTCCTTCAAGACCTTCTACTACAACAGGAAGTGTCCCTACAAATCCGATAGTTGTTAATCCTCCAATGGATAACAATGAATATAATTTTACAAAAAATCTATGGGTAGGAATTCGAGATATGGATGTAAAACTACTACAAAGATTTCTAAACCTAAAAGGATTCACTGTTTCAACAGACGGACCTGGATCAGCGGGGCAGGAAACTGAATTCTTCGGAGCTAAAACAAAACAGGCTTTGATCAAGTTTCAAGAAGCTTACAAAGTAAATATTTTAACTCCGATAGGTCTTAATTTAGGAACAGGATTCTTCGGGCCTCAGACAAGAAATTATATAAATTCAATGTCTAACTAAACCTAAAATAAGCTAAATAAAACAGGCACCTTTTTGACAAAGGTGCTTGTTTTAGTAATATATATAACGATATTTAGTAAGGTACTTGACAAATGGTATACATTTAGTGTATAATCCGTCATGTATAAAAACCCTAAAGAAAAAGTAATAAGGGTCAGCATTGTTCGTTCAGAGACACAATAAGAGACAAAAAGTCTTTTATAGGTGTCCTTTATCAGTTAGTTATTAGTAGAAAGCTTATTAGTTTTTAAAAGACATATTATATGAAGAAATTCAAGAAAAATATCTCAAAGACAATTTTCGCTTCATTCTTTGTTTTACAGTTTGTGGTATCGACAGCGTTCATGCCACTTGCTGCTAACGCACAAGAAGTAGCGGCTGAAGAATCTTCGAAAGAAGAAGTCTCAGAGGCTCAAAAAGAGGAAGCGCCAGAGGTGACAGAAGAAGTTGTCTCAGACGTTAAAGAAGAAATTTTAATAGAAGACATAAAAGACTTAGAAGAGGTTGTCTCTGTCGAATCAACTACAGTTTCAGAAGAAATTGTCCTTGATGAATCAGCGGCGCCTGTAAAAGAAACTGAAAGCCCTGTTTTCCAAACAGTAGGTGCTCTAGCTTCTGTAAAAGTTTGTAAGGTGATAATCGACTCAGAAGGAAATATCGTTTCTGACTGGTCAGCTTATCCTGGAGCAACTTTTTCTACAAATCTTAATTTTCAAGGGGCTCAGTACTCTTTTGAATTTTCAACATCTGGAGAAATAAATTACGCAGACGGGTATGCTTTCGCTGCTGTTTGTGATACCCAGGAATTTGCAATTGATACTTCAGTAGAAGGTCTTAAGTTTGTTAAATATACAGAAGAAGACCCTGCTGGACCATACTCTTGGGTAAGAAATTACTTCGAGGGTGACGCTCAAGGTGAAACTGGATTGTATAACAATCTTGGTGGGGCAATGTTTGCGCCGTTCACATCAGAAGATACTGCTTATGACGGTCAATTCGAATTAAACGGAAATGATAGTGGTTTTGATACTACAACTCTTTTCCTTGTTAACGAAGAAATAAAAACCGTTAACCCATCTTGTGATAAAGATTTAAATCTTATTACAAACGGAGGATTTGAAAATCCAAACGTTGGTGGAAACTGGAATATTTTCCAAGACGGAACATCTGGTCTTGGTTGGATGGTTGCTTGGGAAGGTTCTGCAGGAAATAATTCTGTAGCCAATCTTGAAATCCACGGAGGCGTGGCCGGATGGGAAGCTTCAGAAGGAAATCAATATGCAGAGCTTGACTCTGACTTTGATGGACCAACTGGCTCAATTCAAAATGAATCAGCATCAACTAGAATTTCACAAGTATTAAACACTGTCCCTGGACAAACTTATGAAATATCTTTTGACTTTGCTGCTCGTCCTGGAACTGATTATGCTGACAATCGACTCGGACTATATCTTGACGACGTTGCTTGGGATACAAGCTTTACGAGAACAAACGTTGACGGTACACAACCAAACTGGGTTACAATAACAAGAACTTTTACTGCTGTTAAATCAACAACAATAATTTCTTTTGCTGACCTAGGTACTCCAGACTCTTTCGGAACTTTACTTGATAACGTTTCTGTAAAATGTATCGATGGAGGTCCAGTGGATATAAATATTCCACCAAAAATAGTTGTTAACCCACTTGAAGTTTGTTTACCTCTAACTGCTACAACTTATGACTTCCTGGCAGGAGTTACAGGTGAAGATGCAGAAGACGGAACAATTACTTTAACAGAGGCAAATTACACTCACAATATTATTTTTGGAACAGCTGGTACTTATACTATTAACTACACTGTAACTGATAGCGACGGCGCTACTGCGACTGACTCTCGAACAGTTTTTGTAAAAGAAAATTGCGGAGGTGAGCCAGAAGAATGTCCAGCAATCATTAGAGTTAGTGAAAATGGAAGAGAAGGAATGGTAGAAGTTTCAAGACTTAACCCAAGATGGGTAAACTCAATCCCAGGAAGCTCTGCAGAATGGGTATGGAACAATGCTGCTATCCCAGTTTTCCCTGATCGACAAAACGGAGGAACATTCACAGTTACTGAAACATTTAATATTGTTGGTAACCCAGAAGCTTCTGAAATAAAGATCGCTGCTGATAACGTGTACTCTGTGGTTGTAAACGGTAACACTGTTTACGGTAACCCAGCGCTAACACCAGCAGATATTGAAAACATTACATCTCCAGAGTCTCGATTCGGAGTTGTATACTCACACGCAATTCCAGCTAATTTACTAAACACTGGATCAAACACAATCGTAATACGAGCTGTTAATCAAGAGTGGCCACTAGTTCTAACATCAGCAAATGTAGACACTAACCCAGCAGGATTAATGTATGCACTTACAGTAAACGAAGATTGTGATGACGGCGATGGTGGTGATGGAGGAGGAAGTGACGATTTAACAGTCGTTGTTTCAGACTCTTGTGTTGAAAGAGGAACAGAAAACTTTGACTTTTTGTCAGGCATAACTGTTACTCACACACTTCTAAATGGTAATGTAACTCTTGTAGAAGGTGATAACGTAACAATTACAGAATCTGTTGACTTCAATGTAAACGGAAACTACACAGTAACTTACTCATTCAATATTCTAGGAGAACAAGTTTCAGAAGACCGAATAATCTCAATACAAGATGATTGTGGTAACGGTGGAGGCGGAGGAAATGGTGGAGGAGGTTCTTCTTCATCAGGTTCTCGAAGAAATTCTGACGGTGAAGTATTAGGTGCTACAAGTTGTGTTGCATTTACTACATACAACCGATCAGGAAACACAGGAGGAGAAATTAAAGCCCTACAAACATTCCTAAACCTATACATGAACGCAGGATTAACAGTTGATGGAGTTTATGGAGCAACAACAGTACAAGCTGTTCACGATTTCCAAGCTTTCCACTGGAAAGAAGTTATCGATCCATGGACACCACCACTTTCTCCTAACACTACAGGATGGCAATACAAGACAACAAGAATGACTATAAACGCTATTATTGATTGTCCAGAAGCCCCAGTATACCTAGAAGATCCAGGCGTGATGTACCAAGTACTAGAAGTAACAGACCAAAAAGAACTAACAACAGGCGAACTTGAAACAATCTACAATTTACTAGCAGAGGCTCAGTCAGGAAATGTTCTTGGCGCTTCATCAGTAAATAGTATTGATTACTCAAATCCAAATTTTGACCTAATGTTCGGAAAATAAAACTAAACAAACAGAAGTAAGATTTGTTCTTGATGTAAAATGTACTTTATACAAAAGACCCGCCGGCGCTTGCGCCGGCGGGTCTTTTGTTTTCCACAAACTTTTAAAATATTTTTATTTTTTAATTGCTATAATATAAACAGATATTTATGAAAAATAAAAGTTTTTCAAAAACCAAATTTAACATTGCTTGGGCTTCTATCGTCACTATCTTTATTGGCGCTGTTGTTTATGTACCAGCGCTCAAGTTTTCTCAAAAAGAAAAAGAAGTTGTTTACTATAGAGTTCCTGTTTTTGTTAACATGACGCCTTCTACTGAAAATGGAGGTCAGCCTACAAATTCAGAGTCAGAAAAAGAAGAACCTTTAATAAAAGTATCTAATTCTCGTATCACTAAAGATTTAAAATTAGGTGACGTTGACGAAGAAGTTAAGCTCCTACAAGAGTATCTTAATGGTAGAGGATTTCTTGTTGCAGAGTCTGGACCTGGCTCACCAGGTCAAGAGACGACAAGGTTCGGCGCCGGAACTCGCGACGCCCTGATAAAGTTCCAAGAAGCAAATGCGGAGCTTATCCTAAAACCTTTTGGTCTAAAAGAGGGAACAGGAGTGGTGGGTAAAATGACAAGAGATTTAATTAACTCATAATATATGAAAAAAATATTTACAGTGTTCTTACTAGCAGTGATTTATTTCGCTCCTTTTTCTGCTCGTGCAGAAAGCATTCCCCCTTCAGCTCCGCTTAATTTAGAGATTACAAACCTCGGAGATTTAACAGTCATGCTTTCTTGGGATCCGCCGGCATCAGAAGGTGATTCACCAGTGGGTGGGTACATTATTTACTATGTAGAAAGGGTTTACGGTGATACTTTTATGATAGAGGGTCCAGTTACAACTTTCACTACGGGAAAATTAAAGGCTGGAGCTTCTTATGACTTCTGGGTTGTTGCATATAACGCCTATGGGGAAGGTGACATATCAGAGAGAGTTAAAGTCGTGCCCACAGAAGACGTTACTGGGCCTGTTATAACAGTAGCTCCACAAGTTTCTTCTGTAACAGACAAAACTGCAAATATATATTGGGAAACAGACGAATATGCTTCTACATATTTAAATTTTGATGTCCATGGAAATGGTCCACACAACTCAATAAATATTAAAGGTCTAAGTCTTACTCACGATGTTTCCTTAAGTGGTCTTTTGCCTTGTACTACTTATTTTTACAACGTTACGAGTTCTGATGCCGCTTCAAATACCGTAAGGTCGGATGTAAGTTCGTTCAAGACTAACGGATGCCTCGGCGCTATTTTAGATGAAATAGAAAGTAGTCTCGGTCTTCCAGTCGATTCGCTGTCTGTAAATTTTGAAAGAAGTGGTGTTGAGGTTTCTCTTCTTCCAGATTCTTTTGATCTAGAATCTATTTTCCAAATTAAAAAATTAAGCATAGCCGATGTCGATGCAAACGTCGGATGTCCAGCCGGAAACAAACCTATCGGAGGTCGGATCTACGATATAAAACTTCTAGAAGAATATGACAGACAAGCATCTCTTAAAAAACCAGCGACGGTAACAATGTCTTACGACCACTCAGAACTCTCTGGTGTTGATGAATCTTTGATCTCAATGTTCCACTACACAGACGAGTCAGGATGGGTAAAGCTTAACTCTTGTACCTTGGACAATGAAAGAGATGAGATAACTTGTGAGACAGAGAGCTTTTCAAAATTTATGATTTCTTTTGGTGAAGAATATAAATGCAAGCCTCTTATGAAAAATCTTTCATTTGGAAGCTATCATGTAGATGTATTTTCTCTTCAGGAATTTTTAAATAAAAATGGTTTTATGGATTCTTTTAAAGATTCTACTTTTAAGGGGGTAGAAGAGAAGAGGTTATTCGATGGAAAAACCGCCAAGGCTCTCCGCAGTTTCCAGGAAGCCTCTGGGATAAATGGAATAGAAAAAACACTCAGATTTCTGGGTCCAAAAACAAGAGATTTTATAAATAACCAAAATAAATAGTTAAATATCAAAAATATTGGTAAAATTAGTCTAGTGAACTAGGTACTTGATTTTTATTTTATTTATGTTATAATATAGAGATGAAAAAAAGCTTTAAAAAATACTTTATCCCAAACCAAGAAAACGACCATAAACCTCACTTTCTAAGAGAAAGGTCTGTTCTTGTTATTTTGGCTATTGCCTCAATACTTTTATTCGCCTCAGTCATCGGTACTTACGTTGTTAAAAACTCAAAATTCTTAGCTGCTATACAATCAGCCTTTTTGGTTGATCTTGCAAACGAAGACAGGGCAGAGCAAGGTGCTGGCAAGCTTGTTATGAACGACGAACTTGTCTTAGCTGCTCAGTTAAAAGCAAATGATATGGCACAAAAAAGTTACTTTGCCCACACGAGCCCTGAAGGCTTAACTCCTTGGCATTGGTTCGGACAAGCTGGCTACGACTATATCTACGCTGGAGAAAACTTGGCTGTTAACTTCAATAGATCTGAAGATGTTCAAAGAGCGTGGATGAATTCACCTCTACACCGAGCAAACATTTTGAATAATAGATATAAAGAAATCGGTATCGCTACTGCAGAAGGTATGTATAAGGGTGAAAAGACAACCTTCGTTGTTCAGATGTTCGGAACGCCGACTACTACAAATCTTAATACTACTCCCGCCCCTCAAACAGCGTCAGTAAATGATATTCCCGACGCAGAGGAGCCAGCAGAGCTCGTCGCTTCTGTTGATTTAAATCCAGAGGTGGAAGGAGAATCTATTGTAAAACCTGAAGTTAAAAAAGAAGCCCCGGTAGAATCTACGCCAGAGCCTTCTGTAAAAACTCAAACAAAAGTTGCGCAGATAGAAAAACCAACTCAGGCCGAAACTAAAACAGAAGTTTCTACAGAGGTGTCTGGTCCTGAAAACATTTTCACTGAGACAACAAACCCTCTATACGAAGGTCAGAATGTCGCCGGAGCGGAAGACCCTCAAACTGAAGTAACTTATACAAATTGGTTTGAAAGATTTTTAGTGAATCCTGGAGATGCGGTAAACAAAGCTTATGTAATACTCTTCGTAATAATCCTATTTTCTATAATTCTGAAGATATTTATCGCGATAAATAAGCAACATCCAAAAAATATTGCTTACGGAGTATTGCTCCTAATCCTGGTTCTGATATTTATGTATATCAACCAAGAGATATTCATACAGCCAGTAGTGGCATCAGTCTAATAAAACAAAACAAAAAATACCGTATGTCAATACGGTATTTTTGTTGACAACATGAAAATATCAGAACATAATGATAAATAAGGAAGATTACTTTTAATAAAAGTTCTTAAGGGCATGCAAATGTCATATTTATCATTTAATTTTATTAATATTATGAAAAGAAATATTTTAACTAAGGTTTTGAGTTTGTTTACTATATTTGCGATGACTTTTAACGTCGCTTTTGCAGCTAACGAAACTATTACTATTTGTCACGTTCCACCGGGAAATGAGGGAAATCCTCAAACTTTGAATATATCTATTAATGCTTGGGAAAACGCTCATGATTCTGGAACGGGCGAGCATTCAAACGATTATGAAGGGCCATGTGATGGCGATGAAGAACCAGCACCCTTGGTTTGTGCGGAAAATCTAAGCATAGTAAATGGTGGTTTTGAAAACCCTTTAGTAGGGAATGAATCAGGATGGCAACTTTTCCCAAACGGAACAGTTGATTTGGGCTGGACGGTTACTTGGGTTTCTCCAGATGGAAATGCTCCATCAGAGGCAAACCTAGAAATTCACGGCGGTGTTAATGGATGGGAAGCTTTAGAAGGAGGGCAATACGCAGAGCTTGGATCAGATTATGGAGACCCTGCAGGAGGATTAGCTGCGACTAAAATTTCTCAAGAATTCGATACAATAGAAGGAGCCACTTATGAGATTGCTTACTCTTTTGCTGCAAGACCAAACACATCAGAAGATGAAAATATTTTAAAAGTTTACATAAATGGTGACGAAGTAGAGTCTCATGGGCCAGTTGCCGGAGGAGAATCTAATCTTTGGTCTACTTACTTTATTGAATTCGCAGCCACAGGAGACTCAACAGAAATTTCTTTTGAAGACGCGGGAACAGTAAATTCAGTCGGAACATTTCTAGATGATGTTTCTGTTATCTGTGTTTCTGATGCAGAAGTTCCAGAAGTATGTTTACCGATTGTTAGAATCAGTGAAAACGGAAGAGAAGGAATGGTAAAAGTTACAAAGGTTAACCCAAGATGGGTTCCTTCAATCGCCGGAACTAACGCTAAGTGGGTATGGAACAATGCATCAATACCAGTATTTCCAGACAGACAAGATGGTGGAGTGTTCACAGTTAATGAAACAATCAATATTGTAGGAAATCCACAAGACTCTGAAATCAAAATAGCTGCAGACAACGTATACTCTGTTGTTGTAAACGGTGACACTGTTTACGCTTACAGTGGTAACCCAGCTTTGACTCCAGGAGATATCGAAAATATTCCATCTACTGATTCTAAGTTTTCTGTTGTGCATGAACACACAATTCCAGCTAACTATTTAAACACAGGATTAAACACAATCAAGATAAGAGCTGTAAACCAAAAATGGACACCAGTTCTAACATCAGAAAGTACAGCTACAAACCCAGCAGGTTTAATGTATGCACTGACTATTAATGAAGATTGTGATGGTGGGGGAGATCAAGAAAACGATGAACCAGCAGATGAACAACCAGAAGAAAATGACGAAAGTGAGCCAAACGATCCAGTTTCTGAAACTGAAGACGAATCTGTAAATATAGAAGAAGATAATAACCAAAATTCAGGAAGCTCTTCATCAGGCTCACGAGCCTCTGGAGGCGGAGCAGTTCTAGGAGCTTCTACAGAAGGAGAAGTTCTCGGAGCTTGTGTTCCTTTCGCTATGTATCACAAAAAAGGTGATGTTGGTGGGGAGGTTGCAAAAATCCAAGAATTCTTAAATGAACAAATAAATGCAGGACTTACAGTTGACGGAGTTTATAACGAAGCAACTGAAAAAGCTGTTCACTCTTTCCAACAAAAATATTTCGAGCAAGTAATCTCACCTTGGGTTCCGTCATTTATGGCGAGAACAACAGGAAAGTGGTACAAGACAACTAGAATGATGGCAAACAAAATTATTGATTGTCCAGAAGCTCCAGTTTATCTTGAAGACCCAAAGATTATATACGAAGTTAAATGGTAAAAACCTCAAAGTAACTAAAAAGTAATAGAAAAGCCCGGCGCGAAGCGCCGGGCTTTTCTATTTTGAAAACACCTCATTTTGCGGTATTATTTACCGTATGGCAAAAGACTATAACCACAAAGAAATAGAACCGAAATGGCAGAAATTCTGGGAAGAAAATCACGTTTATAAAACAGAAGAAAATGGAAGTAAACCAAAACAATACATCTTAGATATGTTTCCATATCCTTCGGGGGCGGGACTTCACGTTGGCCACCCTCGCGGATACATCGGTTCTGACGTTCTTTCTCGTATGCGAAGAATGCAGGGCTTCAACGTTCTTCACCCGATGGGCTTTGACGCTTTCGGTCTTCCGGCTGAACAATACGCAATCCAAACTGGTGAGCATCCATCTGTTATCACAGAAAAAGCGATAGAGACATATAAAAAACAACTAAGCCTAATTGGTCTTTCGTATGATTGGTCTAGAGAAGTGGAGACGATAGATCCAGAGTACTACAAATGGACACAGTGGATTTTCCTAAAACTTTACGATTCTTATTTTGATGAAAAAGAAGGTAAAGCAAAACCTATCTCAGATCTTACCCTACGATTTGAAAAAGAAGACCCTTCTTGGAATTCAAAATCAGAAAAAGAAAAAGAGGATTTGCTGATGAATTACCGTTTGGCTTATGAAGGTTACAGTGAGGTGAACTGGTGTCCAGAGCTTGGCACAGTTTTGGCGAACGACGAAATAGTTGATGGTCCTGACGGTAAACCTGTTTCAGAACGAGGCGGTTTTCCTGTTGAAAAGAAAAATATGCGTCAGTGGTTCCTGCGAATCACCGCGTACGCAGACAGACTTTTGTCTGGGCTTGAAACTGTATCTTGGCCAGAACACATAAAAGAAATTCAAAAGAACTGGATAGGGAAATCAGAAGGAGCTGAGATTGAATTTGCTTTTGCGGAAACACCAGAGCATAAAATAAAAGTATTTACGACTCGCCCAGAAACTATTTTCGGTGCGACGTTTATTGCGGTGTCGGCCGGATATGCAAATGAGTGGCTTAAAAATGATTGGAACCCAAGCGATGAAATAAAAAACTATATTTCAAAAACTTTAAAAGAGAATGAAAACACCGACTTTAAAGAAAAAGAAAAAACTGGAGTTTGTGCTGACTTTGAAGTAGTAAATCCTGCGACAGGAGAAAATATTCCTGTTTGGATTACAAACTATGTTTTAGACGGAGTTGGAACTGGCGCGATAATGGCTGTTCCCGCACATGATGAAAGAGACTTTGAATTTGCAAAGAAGTTTGGGCTACAAATTAAACAAGTTATTGCACCAAGTTTTGTTGGGGATGGGATTAACGCCCCGAGAGAGGGTGTTGAGACGATCGAAAGAAAAACCGTAACTGCTGTTATAAAAAATCCTAAAAATAACTTATATTTAGTTCTTAAAGAGAAAGACAATAATGTTTTTGTTGGTGGCGGAGTAGACGACGGTGAAAGTGTAGAAGATGCTGTTAAAAGAGAGATTGTTGAAGAGACTGGATATAAAAATATTGAGATAAAAACAAAAATGTTTGAGCATTTATTTGCTCATGGTTTTAGACATACAAAACAATTAAATCAAAAGACAGACGATACATTCTTCTTTATTGAGTTGTTAGACGAAGATAAAGTTGAAAGTGAAGCTGACACGGAAAGACATAATGTTTTGTGGGTCTCTGAGGGTGAAATAGATAAGGTTGTAACATGGGAGCACCATAAATTTTTCTGGAATCTTTGGAAAAACGGAAAAATATTTGATGGAGAAGGTGTGCTGGTTAATTCAGCAGAATTTAATGGCCTAACGTCAGAAGAAGCAAAATCAAAAATCACAGAATTCGTGGGAGGGAAAATGGTTATGAAATACAAAATGCGTGATGCTATTTTTGCACGACAAAGATATTGGGGTGAGCCAATTCCACTTAAGCGTGTGGACGGTTTGATTAATCCTCTTTCTGAAAACGAGCTCCCACTAGAGCTTCCAAACGTTTCTTCATATAAACCGGCGGGGAATGGTGAATCTCCACTTGCAGGCGTTTCTGAATGGGTAGAAAAAGGTTTTGAAACAAATACGATGCCTGGCTGGGCAGGATCTTCTTGGTATTTTTTGCGATATATGGATCCGAAAAACAGCCAAGCTTTTGCCGGAAAAGATGCGGTGAAATATTGGCAAGATGTGGACGTGTATGTTGGCGGCGCAGAACATGCGACAGGGCACCTTTTGTATTCACGTTTTTGGCATAAAGTTTTAAAAGATTTGGGATATGTTCCGACTGAAGAACCTTTTAAACTTTTGAAAAACCAAGGACTTATACTCGCAAGCGACGGAAGAAAAATGTCTAAGCGATGGGGAAATGTAGTGAACCCAGATGAGATGGTGGACCGTTTCGGTGCGGACTCTTTTAGACTTTATGAAATGTTTATCGGGCCTTTCGAACAATACACTTCTTGGAACACAGACGGACTTGTGGGAACAAGAAGATTTTTAGAACGTGTATGGAGAGCGAAAGAAAGAATCGGAGAAGAAAATAAAGAGGTTGATATTTTGGTAAATAAAACTATCAAGAAAATCACGGATGATATAGAAAATTTCAGATTTAATACTTCTGTTTCTTCGATGATGATTTTGGTAAATAAAATGGAAGAAGCACCATCTTTTTCAAAAGAAAACTATTTAGATTTCCTAAAAATTCTTGCGCCATTTGCTCCGCATATGACAGAAGAACTTTGGCAAGAACTCGGAGAAGTTCGCGCCTTAAAGGATGCTGCGCGAACCGATTTTGCTAAATCGTCAATCCATCTTTCTGATTGGCCAAAAGCTGACGAATCAAAACTAAAAGATGAAAAAGTAAAAATAGCTGTTCAGGTAAACGGAAAAGTTCGCGACGAAATAGAAATCGCCCCTGACGCTTCTGAAGAAGAAGTTAACGATTTGGTTTTATCACGTCCTATTATTCAAGACTTCGTCCGTGAAGAAAAAATCAAAAAGTTTATTTACGTAAAAGGTAAGATAGTGAACATCGTTATCTAATTATGGTTAAAAAAGTTTTTAATTTATTAAACAGGGAATTCGGAAACATAAACCAGGCCGCGATTATTCTCGGAACTTTTACTTTGCTTTCGCAAATACTTGGTCTTGTGCGAGACAGAATGTTCGCGCACCAGCTCGGGCCCTCTGCTTCACTCGACGTCTACTACGCAGCTTTTAGAATACCTGATTTTATTTTCGTTTCTGTTGCTTCACTCGCGTCTGTTACAGTGCTACTTCCTTTTCTGGTGGAAAAACTTGGCGTAAAAGAAGATGGCGAACTAAACGGAAACAGCGCGAAAGCGAAGAAATTCTTAAACGACACTTTCACTGTTTTTCTTCTGGCGATGATTTTTGCATCAGTCCTTTGTCTTATTTTTATGCCGTCCCTCGTTAAGCTTGTGGCGCCAGGGTTCACTGGGCAGGAGCTAAAAGACCTCGTTTTACTTAGTAGGATCATGATTTTGTCGCCTATCTTTTTAGGGCTTTCGAACCTTTTCGGGTCCGTTACCCAGATGTTCAAAAAGTTCTTTGTTTTCGCTCTTTCTCCTCTTTTTTACAATATAGGTATAATCATGGGTGTTTTGGTCTTTTATCCTCTGTGGTGGCTTCCAGGGCTTGCATTTGGGGTTGTTTTGGGCGCTCTGATGCATATGCTTATACAATTCCCAGTTTTGGTAAAACACGACTTTTTACCGAAAATCTCTTGGAAAGTGAATTGGTCTGATTTAAAAGAGATGATCATAACTTCGCTTCCACGAACTATCGGGCTTTCGCTTTCGACTATCTCGCTCATCGCTATTGTGGCGATAGCTTCGCTGATCGGTGAAGGCGCGATTTCTATTTTTCAATTTTCTTTGAATCTTCAAAATGTGCCTCTCGGTATAATCGGTATTTCATATTCTGTTGCAGCGTTCCCTACACTTGCTCGTTTTTTCCGAAGTGAAAAGATGGACGAATTTGTTTCTTATATTGCTCTCGCTGCGCGTCAGATTATTTTCTGGTCGCTTCCGGTTATGTTTTTGTTTATCGTTCTCCGCGCACAGATTGTGCGTGTGATCTTAGGGACTGGGAACTTTACATGGGATGACACCAGACTTACCGCTGCGTCACTCGCTCTCTTTGCGATATCTATTTCTGCGCAAAGTTTGATACTTTTGTTTACTCGTGGATACTACGCAGCAGGGAATACAAAAAAACCTCTTTCGATAAATATTTTCTCCACATTACTTACGATAGTTTCTGCATTTTATTTGGTTCATGTTTTTAAAACAAATGAAGTCTTTCAGTATTTCTTTGAGTCGCTACTTCGAATCGAAGGTATTGCTCATTCAGAAATAGTGATGCTTCCTCTGGCGTATTCTTTAGGATCAATACTAAATGCATTTTTCCTTTGGATTTATTTCAGAACTGATTTTAAAGTTCGGGACAACAAAGATTCTTTCCTTATGAAATCTTTTTTCCAAAGTTTCGCCGGAGCTTTCTTTATGGGTTACGTCGCCTATGCATTCCTCGGCGTGTTTGATAATTTCTTAGATATAAATACTTTCTGGGGAATACTCGGACAAGGTTTCTTCTCTGGGGTTTTGGGAATTTGCTCTGGATACGTTGTGCTTAAAGTTTTGAAAAATGAACAGATAAATCAAATAGAAAATGCACTAAGCAAGAAACGTTTCTGGAAAACTCCTGTTATTAAAAGTGGGGACAGTGATCTTCATCCCTTGAGTTAAAATACAAAAGACGCTCCGTGGGAGCGTCTGCAGCTGGTCAGTGACCGAACGAAAGACCTAGGTCTTTAGTATGTAAAGTGTTCTAAAGAACTATGTGCCGTGGTGGCGGGAAAGAGATGAGCTCTCGGCTGGCCTGAAACCCTTTAACTCTCCAGACATCCGTCGACTCATCTCCCCCCTCACCAACCGCAGACACTGTTTTTGGACCTGTTTTTATTATAGGGGATTGGGGTCCGCTCGTCAAGGGGTTTCTTTTCCCTTGAAGGAAAAGAAAGTGATGAACTCAGAAAGTCTATACTTTCCTCAAACAGCATCACTTTCTAAAGCAAATCAAATAAATTTCTTAACGATATATTTTAAGCGTCGAAATATTTTAGTTTTAAGTGCCAAAAACGTTGGAAAATAATAATTTTATAGATTGACAGAATAGGTTTATATGTGGTAATATTTTTTTAGAAAACTAACCAACATGAACATTGGAAAAACCATTACGTTGTTGCGCAGGTCTTATACTCCTAAGATGACGCAAGCTGAGTTGGCAAAAATTTCAGGCCTGACACAGGAATACATCTCAATGGTGGAGCATGGTAAGAAAAGCCCTGGATTCACAACCCTTCAGAAATTGTCGAAGGCTCTTAATGTTCCGATTTTCGTCCTCGTGTTGCTTTCAGAGCACGAATCACTAGATGAGTCTTGGAACGATTTACTGGGAGATGTTGTCTTAAAAATCAAGAAAAAAAACAAAGCTTGAATAGTTGAGAACTAGCCGCCAAAATGAAAGTCCCCGCGCATGTCGGGGCTTTTTCATTTACAAACTTTATTTTTTCTTTGGTTCCCGCCTCGACTCGCGGAGCTTGTCGACGCGAGGCGGGTTGGTTCTTCTCCGCCTTCGCCAAGGGCTACGGACGGACTTTTGGACTATTTTTTACTTTCTAATTTATGGGGATTATGATTCGGACATTTTTTGTCAGAACATCTTTCAGGAATTGTCTTCGTCCCTTCCATCATCAGCTTTCCGCACATTGGGCACATGTTACCAGTTGGTTTTGTTTTGATTGCGTGTTTACAGTCTGGGTAGTTTGAGCAAGAGTAGAAGATTCCAAATCTTCCTTTTCGCTCTACCATCTCTCCATCTTTACATTCTGTACACTTCACGCCTGTTTTTCTTTTTGCCACTTCGGCTTCATCTTCTTTTATAAATTTACATTTTGGATATCGTGAGCAAGAGATAAACATTCCGAAACGTCCTTCACGAAGAACTAGTTTTCCTTGGTGTTTTTCTCCACAAGTCGGACACATTTCGCCGATTTCTTTTGGTGGTTCGAGCTCTTTTCCTTCTTCTGTTCGAGCTCCGACGCAGTTAGGGAAGTCAGAGCAACTCATAAATTTACCGTTTTTTGAAAGTTTGAAAACCATTGGTTTACCGCAAACAGGGCAAGGGAACTCTGCCGGCGCGTCTCCGATGTTTGTAATTTTTTCAATACTATCTTTTTCTTTCAGAGCTTTTGTAAATGGTCCGTAGAAATCAGAAAGAGTTTTTACATATGTCGCTTTTCCGATAGCTATTTCGTCTAAGTTTCCTTCCATTTCAGAAGTGAAAGAGTCAGAAATATAGTTTCCGAAATTGTTTTCTATGAAAGTAGAAACGACATCTCCTGTGTCTGTCGGCACCAGCGCGCGCGCTTCTTTTGTCACGTATCCTCGGTCGACAATAGTTTTAATAATAGAAGCATAAGTCGAAGGACGACCGATGTCTCTTTTTTCAAGTTCCTTGATCAGTCCAGCTTCTGTATATCTGCCTGGTGGAGCTGTTTCTTTTTCTTCCATGTTCGCTTTGATCAGCGCGAGCTCATCTTTTACAGAAAGTTTTGGAACTTCCACGTCTTCACCGCGAGAACGTGTATCCACCGCAAGCCAGCCCGGGAAAAGTATCCGAGATCCATTTATAGAAAAGTTTGGGATTTTTTCTCCGCCTATATTTGCAGAAACTTTTGTTCGCAAAATCTTTGCAGGAGTCATCTGTGAAGCTATCGCTCTTTCCCAGATTAGAGTGTAGAGTCTTTTTTCGTCTTCTGTTGTGCCGAGGCTAGCGCGCATTGGGTTTGTTGGACGGATTGCTTCGTGCGCTTCTTGAGCGTTTTTAGATTTTTTAGAATATACGTTTGCGCGAGCGTACTCTTTTCCAAAATTTTTCTCTACGTACTCTAGCATTTGAGATTGCGCTGTTTTTGAAAGGTTCGTACTGTCTGTTCTCATATATGTGATCAGACCTTTTTCGTAAAGTTTTTGCGCGACGCCCATTGTTCTAGACGGGGCAAAGCCCAGACGCGTCGAGGCGACTTGTTGCATTGTTGAAGTTGTGAAAGGCGGTCTTGGCGCCCGGGCAGCCTCTGTTTCTTTTACGGCTGTTACAGACCAATTTCCTTTTTGTGTATTTTCGAAAATATCTTCAGCTTCTTTTTTATCCCAAATTTCTTTGTCACAAGTAAAAAGCATTTCATCCTTTTCTTTCTTAAGAAGCGCTGAAAGTATGTAGTATTTTTCTGGTACGAAACCTCTGATTTCTCTTTCGCGTTCCATTATTATTCTTAGCGCAGGGGACTGAACTCGTCCAGCTGAAAGTCCATATCGAACTTTTTTCCAGATAAGTCCTGAAAGGTCATAACCAAAAAGTCTGTCCAGAACTCTTCGAGCTTCTTGAGCGTTTTTTAAATTCATATCAACTTCCCGAGGGTGCTTTAAAGCTTCTTTTATCGCTGTCTCTGTGATCTCGTTAAAGACTATTCTCTTTGGGTTTTTTAGTCCTAAGGCTTCGGATAAGTGCCAAGCGATAGCTTCACCCTCGCGGTCGAGGTCGGTTGCCAGGACTACTTCGTCTGCGGTTTTCGCTATTTCTTTTAGTTCAGAAACAACCTTCTTTTTTAGAGGAGAGATTTCGTATGTTGGAGTAAAACTGTTTTTAATATCGACGGCTTTTTTGTTTGACTTTGGTAGGTCTCTGATATGCCCAACAGAAGCACGAACCACGTACTTGTTGTCTAGATATTTTTCTATTGTTTTCGCTTTTGAAGGCGACTCAACTATTAGTAGTTTCATTATTTTGAAGTTTAATTAAAAGTGCTTTAAGCGCACAGCTTTCATAAGTAATACTACGAATTTTTAATTTATGCAAATAGGGGAAAGAAAAAGCGCGGGGGACTCCCGCGCTGTTCTTCAGTGCTTATGAGCGCTCATGGAGAAATCTCTACTCGCGCCCATGTCATGTTTGCCCGAAGAGTTATGTTGGGTAGGATTGCTTTAGATCCTATCACCACGACGGTGATATTCCCCTTGTCCATTTGTTTGCCGATGACGTTCAAGATATCACTTACCCCGTTAACTGGCTCTTCAATTGTGTCACCAGATTCATTCAACATAACCTTGGCAATATCAGAATCAGTTGCATCTATGAACACCATAGTTGTTCTGACATCTTTGGATATGTCGTTGATAAAATCCAGTAGCCTGCCGGATTCATGGGACTCTTCGTCAGATAGAACCAATGTGCTCGTTTCGTTTCTCATGGTTGTGTTTTTCTAGATATTGCACTTTTTGCGGGTTTAAGTCAAGCCCGCACCTTTCGAGTGCGGGCAGGCTTAAAATTTTATCTTCGATGAACTTTTCCGTCTACTTCTTTTATAAGTCCGCGGAGTTCGAGCATTGAGATTAAAATATTTACTTCTGAGATTGGTTTTTCGCAAAGCATCGCCAGTTCTTCTTTAGACTTTGGCTCGCTCAGTAGTTTGAAAATCAAATATTCTTCATCGGGTAAATCTATAACAATTTCTTTTGGCTCTTTTGGCGCAAGTCCTAAGGCCTCTAAAATATCTGCGCTTTTAAGAATCGGCACAGCGCCAAGACGCAGGAGTTCGTTCGTGCCTTTAGAAGTCGGCGAGCTGATATTCCCAGGCACAACCAAAACCTCTCTATTATAGTCTGTTGCGAGTCTCGCCGTGGTTAAGGTTCCAGACTTTTCCTCGGCTTCTATTAATAGAACAGCGTCAGAGAGTCCGGCGCCTATTCTGTTTCTTTGGATAAAGCTCCAGTTTGTGGCTTTAAAGTCCGGCTCGAATTCTGAAAGTAAGCATCCGCCAGCTTCTAGGATTTTCCTTGAAAGACTAAAATTGCTTTTTGGATATAGAACTTTTGGATCAAGACCAGAGCCGGGAACGGCGACTGTTTTGAGTCCAGCTTTTATAGCGGACTGGTGTGCTATAGAGTCGATACCGAGAGCCATCCCAGAAACTATCACGATGGGGTAGCCGGCGAGCTTTTCTATTAGCTTTTCGCAGACCATTTTCCCGTAGGTGCTGTGTTTTCGTGAACCGACCACGGTCAAAAACTTCATTTCCTCGTCAGGGAAATTTCCTTGTATATAGAGTTTTTTCGGTGGCTCAGGTATTTCTTTTAGACGATATGGAATATTGTTAAATTCTTCTATCGGATACATACTTTCTAAATTGTATCATTTTTTGTATAATACCAAATATGTTAGATATCAAATTTATTCGCGAAAATAAAGATATAGTAGATCTTGCTATAACTAAAAAGAAGGTAAAGCTTAATTTAGATGAGCTTATAAAGGCGGACGACGAGCGTCTTGTGGTTTTGGCAGAAGTTGAACGTCTTCGGGCGAAGCAAAACTTGGTGAGCGAGCGTATGCCTCAGCTTAAGGATGAATCAGAAAAAGCCGAGCTTATTCGTCAAATGCAAATCTTAAAAGAGGATTTGAAAAAAGAAGAAGATAAATTAAAAGAGATTATGGATGTTTGGCGAGGGCTGATGCTACGGGTGCCAAACGTTCCCGATATTTCTGTTCCAGACGGAGACAGCGATGCAGATAACAAAGAAGTAAAAGTTTGGGGAGAAAAACCAGAGTTCGATTTTAAACCAAAAGACCACGTTGAAATAATGACAAAGCTTGATATGGTGGATTTTGAACGTGGAACGAAAGTTCACGGATTTCGAGGTTACTTTTTGAAAAACGATGGAGCGATACTTTCAATGGCTATTTGGCGATATGCGATGGACTTTTTCGGAAAGCGTGGATTTACTCCGATGATAGCGCCAGCTATCGCAAGAAAAGAGCATTTCTTTGGAACAGGACACTTGCCGGGTGACGCAGAAGATTTATTTGAAACTCAAGACGACGACTATTTATCTGGAACAGCTGAAGTGCCGGTTATGGGTTATTACTCAAACGAAGTTTTGACAAAAGCTGATCTACCTAAAAAGTTTTTAGCATTTTCTCCTTGTTACCGAAGAGAAGCTGGAAGTCACGGAAAAGACACGAAAGGACTTATTCGTGTTCACGAGTTCTATAAAGTAGAACAAGTTATTTTGTGCGAAGCGAGTCATGAAGAATCTGTAAAACTTCACGAATGGTTAAATAGAAATACAGAAGAATTTATCGAAAGTTTGAAAATCCCATATCATACAGTTATGAACTGTGGAGGAGATCTTGGTCTTGGTCAGGTTAAAAAATATGACATCGAACTTTGGGTTCCAGGTGAACAAAAATACAGAGAAATTTCTTCTGCTTCATATTTCCACGATTTCCAAACACGAAGATTTAATATCAGATATAAAGACGAAGAAGGAAAGATCAGATTTGCGCACTCGCTGAACTGTACAGCTATACCAACTCCAAGAATCCTTGTTTCTTTGGTTGAAAATTTCCAGCTAGCTGACGGATCGATAAAAATCCCAGAAGTGCTTGTCCCATATTTAGGAAAAGATAAAATCTCTTAGCGCTTATGATGCGAGAGCGAATTACAAGTACGTCAAACGTAACAAAAGAACGTCGCAAGAAAACTTTTGTAAAAACCCTATGGATACTTTTGGCGTTTGTAGTTTTCTTGATCGGTCTTGCTTTTTTGTCGCATTTGGATGAACTTCTGATAAAAGATGTTTCTGTAACCGGAAATGAAATTTTAGAGCAGGAAGATATTAAAAAAGAAACGTTTAAAATTCTTTCGAAGAAAAGATTGCTTGTCTTCGCGGGTGAAAACAAACTTATTTATTCAAAGAAAAATCTGGAAGAATCTTTAAAGAAAGCTTTTCCTCGGATTTTGAGTATAGAGACATCTCTTGAAGGTAAGACAATATTTTTTACAGTAGTGGAAAGAGAAAGGGCTCATCTTTGGTGTGGGGAAGAGCCTCCAACATATGACGATAGATCTCTTGAAAGAGAGTGTTACTTTTTAGACAACAGTGGATTTATTTTCGATAAGTCTCCACAGTTTTCTTCTGGAGTGTATTTTACTTTTTATTCAAATATCGGAAGTGAAAATCCTATCGGTCAGCATATTTTAAATTTTGATTTCTTAAAAGATGTAGAGTCTTTGATCACCGGTGTAAACGACCAAGGTTTTCCTGTGCACTCTTTGGTCGCCAAAGCAGATGGTCAATATGAACTTCTTTTTAATATGGCAACAGTTTCGAGGGACTATCCTAAGCTTCTTTTTACGTCTGATCAGACTATCGGCGAGGTTTACAACAAGTTCATGTCTATCGTAGAAGAAGATCCTTTCCGAACAGACTTTATTGAAAAACCAAACAGACTAGAGTATATTGATGCCAGATTCAAAAATAGAATCTTTTACAGGTTTACAGAGTAAAATGTTTTTTAATTTATTTAAGAAAAAGAAAATACAATACGACAAAAACCTAAATGAAAGTATTCATTTGGGTTTTTGGGAAGATTTGGCTAAAAACAAAAAGCCTTTTTTTGTATTGGCTCCAATGGCTGACGTTACTGATATCGCTTTTAGAAAAGTTATTGCTAAATATTCACGTCACGGGCAGGTAGGCGGTGGCCCTGATGTTTTTTGGACTGAGTTCGTTTCTGCAGACGGACTGAATTCTCCTGGAAAAGACAAGCTTATGATAGATCTTGCTTTTGGGCCAAACCAAAAACCTATCGTCGCGCAGATTTTCGGATCAAAAGAAGAAAATATGGAAGCTACTGCAAGGCTTTGCGTAGAGCTCGGTTTTGATGGGATAGATATAAATTTTGGTTGCCCAGACAAAGCGATAATGAAGCAAGGCTGTGGCGCTGGCGCAATACAAAATCCCGAGCATTCAATAAAAATAATACAGGCGGTCAAACGTGGCGCTGGGAATTTGCCCGTGTCTGTAAAAACAAGACTTGGTTTTAATAAAAATGAAATAGATACATGGATTCCCAAAATTCTATCTGCCGGTGTTTCAGCTCTGATAATTCACGGACGAACAAAAAAAGATATGTCAAAAGTTCCAGCGAGATGGGATGATATCAAAAAGGTTGTAGATCTGGTTCGGGCGTCCGGGCTTAAAACTTTAGTTATTGGAAACGGAGACGTTTTAAATTTAGAAGACGGCGCGCAAAAAGCCGAGCAGTCAGGTGTGGATGGAGTTATGCTTGGGCGTGCAATTTTTGGGAATCCGTGGCTTTTCGATTCTTTGAAAAAAGAAGTTCCTGTAAGAGAGAAATTAGAAGTGATGCTCGAGCACACTAAAACTTTTGCAGAGTATTTGGGCGCACATAAAAATTTCAACATAATGAAAAAGCACTACAAGGCTTATGTGAACAATTTTCACGGAGCAAAAGAGCTTCGGATAAAGCTTATGGAATCTGAAAGTGTTGATGAGATAGAAAAATACACAAAAGATTTCCTTGACGAGCACGGTGATGTGTCCTATTTTTAATTTTCCTTTTAAAATTGTGTTAGTATAAATTTATGTGGTCTTCGGATTGCATAATTATCAGTTTAATCAAAATAATTATGGACAATACTAACGACAACACAATGCCAGAAGGAGAAATGCCAGAAGTAACTCCAGCAGAAGCACCAGCTACTGATGCTCCAGCTACACCAGCTGAAGAAACTCCAGCAATGTAATTATTGCTGAAAAAAGAAAAAGGCCGGAGCCACAGGCTTCGGCCTTTTTCTTTTGATTGACTTTCCTTGCATAAATCTGTACATTCTGGGTTATAATTTAATTATGTTAGAAAGTAACAAAAAGATTATAGGACGCCTAGAATATATAGACCTGCCAGACTTCGGTCTTTCATCTATTGTGGCAAAAATAGACACTGGTGCCTATAACGGCGCTATTCACACGACTCATGTTGTGGAGAAAGAGGTTGATGGCAAGAATGTCATAGAGTTTAGTCTTTTAGACCCTGACCACCCAGAATTCAAAGAAGACACTTATCAGGTAGATGACTTTCAAAAAAGACTAGTTAAAAATTCAAACGGCGACTCAGAACTAAGATATGTTGTGCCAACTAAAATAATTTTAGCTGGAGAAGAGATAAAAGTTAAACTTAGTTTAAGTAATAGAAAAACACTAAAACATCCAGTTTTAATTGGAAGAAAAATTATTAGAAAACATTTTATTGTTGACGTAAACAAAAAATTCACTAAATAAAAATATGCGTATAGTTATTCTTTCAAGAAAACCAGATCTTTATTCGACAAAAAGACTTCTCGAGGCGGGTGTTAAATTAGGACACGAAGTTTCTATTATCGACCACACAAAATGTAATCTTATAATGGAGAAAGCAAAGCCGGCTATTCGCGTGGGAAATGAATATATCAAAGACGTTGATATTATTATCCCAAGAATCGGTGCTTCTGTTACTGTTTACGGCGCAGCTGTTATTAGACAGTTTGACCTGATGGGTGTTCCATCGACACTGACTTCAACAGCGCTTATTCGTTCTCGCGACAAGCTTCGATCTCTTCAAATACTTTCAAAGTCAGGAGTAGGAATTCCCAAATCTGTTTTTGCTCGTCACCCAAAAGCTGACGACGTGAAAACAATGATAGCCGAAGCGGGTGGAACTCCAGTTATTTTAAAACTCCTAGAAGGAACTCACGGAACAGGTGTTATCAAAGCCGACTCCGTTTCTTCTGCAAAATCTGCGGTTGAAGCTTTTTCAGGAATTAAAAAAGATATTATTGTTCAAGAATTCATTGAAGAAGCAAAAGGAAAAGATATAAGAGCTTTTGTTGTTGACGGGGAAGTTGTGGGTGCGATGGAACGAAGCGGACAAGGTGACGAATTCCGTTCAAACCTTCACAAAGGAGGAATCGCTCGTCCAATAGATCTGACAATAAAAGAAAAAGCTGTTGCTGTGGAGGCTGCGAATTTACACGGACTTACAGTTGCCGGCGTGGACATGCTTATTTCTGCTCGTGGTCCGCTTATTATCGAGGTTAACTCGTCTCCTGGACTTCAGGGTATCGAACGCGCAACAGGCGTTGATATTGCCGGGAAAATAATAGAAGCCTCTGTAAAGAAAATAAATAAAAAAATAAAAGACAAAGAAAAATCAAAAGGTAAAAAGAAGAAGAAAAAGAAAGTAGATAATAATGAATAAAAAAAGAGCCTGCTTTCGCAGGCTCTTTACTTGTCAGTTCTAGTGTGACGTATGAAGTCTTTTGATTACGAAGAACTTCTCCATGACGCAAACAGTCACAGTCCGCCCCCTCCTGGTTTTTAGCGCTTGGTGGTCGGAGGTAGGTATTACTCTCACTCTCTCGCCCCCATAAGTCCTTATAATAGAAGGCTTCAAATCATCACTCTTCTTTTGCATACCCCTAAATGCAATTCGTATTGATCTTTTTAGAGTGGAAGATATACCGACGCCACCAACTCGGCGGATCTTAAAGTCGGCGTATTCTTGATCAGACTCGTACAGACGAGCTTCATAGTGCAAGTAGAAACACGAATCTGTCTCGCCCGTAATGGTTAACCGTAAATATTCTACGGAAACAGGGTAGTTGATCGCCAGAGAATCGCCAACCTCTTTTGCAAAGTTATTAGCGAATTCTTCAATCTGGTGAGTCTTAAGCGTGGACACCTCCATTTCTCTCACTACAACTATTTGGCTATTAGCTTTTGTGACAAAAGCCAAAGCAAGAACGAAAAAGAGCACCTTGGTTTTCATCGTGTTGGGTTTTGAAATTTATCTCATATTGGAAGGCTTAAGTCAAACACTCATTTTTTAATTTTTTGGTATAATGTTTCCATGTCAGAATTAGCATTATATAGAAAATACCGCCCGTCAGCTTTCGATGAAGTTTTAGGGCAAGATCATATTGTTAAAGTTTTAAAAGGGGCTTTAAAGCTCGGGAATATTTCTCACGCATATCTTTTTCATGGACCGCGTGGTACAGGAAAAACATCTATCGCTAGAATCGTAGCGAGCGAGCTCGGCACGAAAGACCACGATATTTACGAAATCGACGCCGCTTCAAATAGAAAAATAGAAGATATTAGAGAAGTTCGGGATTCGGTCCGAACGATGCCTTTTGATTCAAAGTATAAAGTTTATATAATAGACGAAGTGCACATGCTTACAAAAGAGGCCTTCAATGCACTTCTTAAAACCTTAGAAGAACCGCCAGCTCACGTAATATTTATTTTAGCTACGACAGAGCTAGATAAAGTTCCTGACACTATCGTTTCTCGTTGTCAAACTTTTACTTTTCACAAACCAACCATTTCTATCTTAAAAGATTTAGTTATCTCTATTGCTAAAAAAGAAGGAGTGGCGATAGACAATGCTGGAGCTGAGCTAATCGCTCTGCTTGGTGACGGGTCTTTCCGAGACACGCAAAGTACTCTGCAAAAAGTAATGTCTTTTTCTAAAGATAAGAGCTTAAGTATAAAAGAAATAGAAGAAGTGACAGGTGCGCCGAGCAGTGAGTTGGTAAATGATTTCATCCTTTCTTTGGTGGAAGGAGATTTACAAAAAGGTTTTCAGGCTTTAAAAAACGCTGAAGAAAAAAATATCGACATAAACACTTATCTAAAACTTATTTTAATAAAATTAAGATTAGCACTTTTGATGCGCTATGCTCCAGAGATGAAAAAAATCTTAGAAGAAGAGATTATAGATTCTGATAAAGAATTCTTCAAAGAAATACTAAAAGATAAAAAGGGAATAATTACTTCGAAAACATTAGAGACGTTGCTTGAAGCAGAAAAGCAAATAAAACACACTTTTGTTAAAAGTCTTCCCTTGGAAATGGCTTTAACTAAGATTATTTCTTAGTTTTCCACAAAATAAAGCTTTTATTACCCGGCTAATTTGTTATGGTTAGACTATAGGTATTTCAAATATTGATTTTACTATTAAGAATAAAATATAAAAATGTTTAAAAAAATAATATATATCCTAACTATCATCGCGCTCTTTGTATTTCAACCGAATACCATGAGCGCTTCGGTTGAAAATATCACCATCCTTAGTAAAAGCAATGACGGTGTTTTGGGAAACTCTCATTCATCCGACGGTATGTTGTCTAAGGATGGAAATTTTGTTGTATTTATTTCGCAGGCTTCAAACTTGGTTGCCGGGGACACAAATGATTTAGCGGATGTGTTTGTATATGAAATAGAGACTGATACAGTTGAAAGAGTAAGTATTAGTACTCTTGGTGTTGAATCAAATGGCGAATCTTTTGATGCAGACATGTCTGGAGATGGAAGATATGTTGTTTTTGTTTCTGGTGCTACAAATCTTGTACCCGGAGATACAAATGGTGATGATGATATTTTTATTTACGATAGAGATACTAACTCTATTGAGATCGTAAGTATTGGATTGGGTGACGAAAAAACATCCTCAGTATCCTCATCCTCAGATGGTGCATCAGCGATGCCATCAATATCTTTAAATGGAAGGTATGTTGTATTTGAATCTGTTGCCACTAACCTAATTGAAGGTGACACCAACGGTGAAAGTGATATTTTCATTAGAGATCTTCTGTTAGATACTACTGAAAGAGTTAGTATTACTAATGAAGGAAATGAGGCTGTTGGCTATTCTGTCGCCCCAGCAATGTCAAGCGATGGAAGATATGTTTCTTTTTTATCAGAGGATAATACTCTCGTCTCCGGAGACACAAACGCTCTTTCAGATTACTTTGTAAGAGATCTGTTGCTCAATACTACTGAAAGGGTAAATGTTAGTTCAGAAGAAGTAGAGTCAAACGGTTTATTGTCTACGGTTACAAGACATGGTATTTCAAATGATGGAAGATATGCTGTATTTTCTTCTTTGGCCACAAATCTTGTACCTGGAGATACAAACGGAGTTGATGATATTTTTGTTCGCGATATAGAGATTGGTACGACAGAGAGAATAACACTAAGACCAGATGGAACTGAGGCTAGCGACACTACCACAACTTTCCCCTCAGGAATTTCATCTGATGGTAGATATGTTTCTTTTTATTCTGGTTCACCACAGTTTGTTGAAGGGGACACAACGTCTGGCGAGTATAATTATGACGTTTTTGTTAGAGATTTATTGCTCGATACAACTAGAAGAATTAGCTTATCTCAAGATGGAGAAGAGGGGAATGCTGGTTCATATGCATCCGTGGTGTCACTAACCGACGGGGGAAGGTATGCGGTATTCAACTCAGGGGCAACCAACTTTGTGGAAAACGATATAAATGCCGTAGATGACGTTTTTCTTGTTGAGATATCAGATGAAGATGGAATATCGTCTGTTATTGAAAATGCGGCACCAAATACAGGAGATATAGATGAGAACGGGTACATTGATTCAATTGAGCAGAATGTTTCTTCTTTTGTTAATTCCGTTTCTGGAAATTATACTTCAGTTGTTACAACAGGCGATTGCTTCTATAATTCAAATCTTAATTCAGAGGCAGAATCAGAACTTGCATCAGAAGACGCAGAATACGACTATCCTTTGGGAATTATTTCTTTCGAAGTTAATTGTCGAGAAGCAGGTGAGACAGCAACAGTTTCTGTTTATTGTTTCTGTAATCAAACACCACTAGAAGGCTTGGTTGCTAGAAAATACGACCCAGATACTGGTGAATACACGACAATAGAATCTGCCGTTATCGAAGAAGTAACTATTGACGGTCAAAGAGCTTTGAAGATGACATATGATGTTGTCGACGGTGGATCTTTAGATGAAGATGGTCTTGAAAATGGTACTATTATCGACCCAGTTGGATTTGCCAAGCCGGCTGCCGTCGTGCCGGCGAGTAGTTCTGGAAGTTCAAGTTCTTCTGGATCAAGACCAAGAATAAATTTAATTGCTCAAGCTCCAGTACAAAACACATCAAATGATGTTTGTGTAAAATCTTCATTCAAAACTTTAATGAAAAAAGGTTCTAAGTTTGGTGAAGTTTCAAGACTACAAGAAGTTTTAAATGCTTCGGGCTTTAACTCTGGCATCGTTGATGGACTTTTCGGACCGATGACAGACCTAGCTGTAAAAGCTTTCCAAACAGAAAACAGCCTAGATTCTGATGGTATCGTTGGGCCGATGACGAGAGGGGTTTTGAATTTGAAGTGTTTGTAAGAAAGTAAAAGTTAGATTATAAAAAGCTCGGGGCGCGCTTCGCGCGCCCCAAGCTTTTTTATTTAAAATATGATATAAAAAATAAGGAAGCACAAAAATCACCAAAACACATAAGGCCATGGTACAATACAAAATCAAGATCGAGCCTTCAGTACTTGCCGATTCAAAAGGCAAGAAAGATCTGGTACTGGTGGCGGTGGGTAAACATCAGATTTCTCGTGAAGGGGAGTGTCTTAGCCTTCGCACCAATTACCATGTTACAGTCATCGATGACGAGGGTTTGCGGTGCCCAGGTCAAACTCTTCGTGTCGATGTGCCACGCGAAGGTGGATACACCATTATCTTGGGGCATCCAGACGGAGCCTCGAGGGAGGTTACAGACGAGGAGCTTTCAGGGTTGACCTTTGAGTTCGTCTCAAGCGAGGTGACACTTTGAGCACCAGATTATTTTCGGAGCGCCAGATTTCTGGCGCTCTTTTTTCTTGATTTTTTTGAAGTTTTAAGGCACAATAATACCCGTTATTAGTTTATAGCTAATACTTACGATCTTGCCGGAATATTAGATTTTTCTAAGGCCTGCGAGATTTAAACAGAGCAATTAATTTTGCCGGATCGTCTAATGGTAGGACTCTGGTTTTTGGTACCAGCTATCTAGGTTCGAGTCCTAGTCCGGCAGCAGCCAAGTGAGAGCTATCGAGACTCTTAAAATCGCTATATTTTCCAAAGCATTTTAAGAACGAGTCATGGGCACGAACCCTCCAAAGGGGGTGTCCTAGACTCTTCAAGTTTCGGTAGAAATCAAAGGTAACTATTCCGCACATTGCATACCTGCTGAGAGCAGTATCCAGAACAGAAAGCCATCTGAGAAGGTGGTTTTTTGTTTGACTTGCACTATACCCCCTAGGGGTATATAATGCTAAGTATGAAATATATGGAAGATAAAAGTAAAGGAAAGATTATCCGTCGCCTCAAGCTTATCGAGGGGCAGATTCGAGGCCTGCAAAAGATGATTGAAAGCGATACCTACTGTATTGACGTGATCACCCAAACCTCTGCGGTCAAGCAGGGACTTTCCAATGTGGAAGACTTACTGCTCGAAAATCATCTTGGTGGATGCATCCTGAATCAGGTGAAAGCTGGACAGACTGAAAAGGCAAAGCAGGAAATTTTAAAAGTTTATAAGCTAAAGAGAAAATAATTTTATGCACACACAGACATATAACGTAAAAGGAATGCATTGTGCCTCATGCTCATCTGTTATTGAAAAAACATTTAAGAAAGTCGAGGGGGTGCATTCTGCGGAAGTGAACTATGGTACAGAAAGGGCGAAGGTTTCCTTTGATCCTTCAAAAACCAGTCCTCATGACCTCTCTAAGCATATCGAACCTCTCGGGTATTCTCTTGAGGTTCCCGAGACAGCGAACGAGATGGGTATGTCCGAAAGCGAACATGCGGCACATCTAGGGCTCAACCAATCTAAGAAAGAAAAACTTGCTGAGGTTAGTGATATGCGAACGAAAGTTCTCTCTGCAATTCCGCTGGCAGTTTTTGCCGCTTTCGTTATGGGTTGGGATATTCTCGCTGAGTACAGCATCGTTCCTGCAATGAGTTATACGCTCAAGGAATTCTTTCATCATCTCCTTCCGATATTTGCCACTTATATCCTTTTCGTCGTAGGTAAGCCGTATCTTCTCGGCTTTTATAGGTTTCTTCGATACGGTAAAGCGAACATGGATACGCTTATCGGTATCGGTACGGTAGCCGCCTTTTTATACAGCTTCGCTGTCAGTGCACTTGAGGACGTTCTTAGTCCGTTTATTAATGTCGAGTACCAATACTACGACGTAACGATTGTTGTTATCACCTTTATTGCACTCGGTAAGTACCTTGAAGCAAAGTCTAAAATTAAGACAGGTGATGCAATCGAGAAGCTTCTCAACCTTCAGGCGAAGACCGCTCTTGTTGTTCGTGATGGGAAGGAAATCGAGATTTCAGTGAATGATGTTAAGCATGGCGATTTCATTATTGTTAAGCCAGGTGCAAAGATTCCTGTTGATGGCGTTATTACTGAAGGGGCATCTTTTGTTGACGAATCGATGGTTACAGGGGAACCGATGCCTGCCCAGAAAAAGATTGGTGACAATGTCGTATCGGGAACAATAAATACAAGCGGATCGTTCACTTTTAAAGCCACAAAGGTCGGATCAGAAACTCTTTTGGCTCAGATCATAAAGATGGTTGAGGACGCACAAGGAAGCAAGGCTCCCATACAGGCACTGGCAGACAAAATATCAGCAATTTTTGTGCCCATAGTTCTTGTAATTGCATTCCTTAGTCTCGGCACATGGCTTATTGTCGGGTCGCAATATCTCGGATTTTCTCAGGCACTTTCATTTGGTCTCGTATCTTTTGTAGGAATTCTAGTGATCGCCTGTCCGTGTGCACTCGGACTTGCTACTCCAACCGCAATCATTGTGGGAGTCGGCAAAGGTGCTAAGGAAGGTATCCTCATCAAAGATGCGGCTACTCTCGAAAAGCTTCATAAGGTAAACACTATCGTCGTTGATAAAACAGGCACAATTACAAAAGGCAAGCCGACACTTGTCGACATACAAAACTTATCTAGCTTAAAAGATGATGAACTTGTTTCAATCCTTGCCTCACTTGAGAAGAAGTCAGAGCATCCGATCGCGCACGCAATCGTAAATTATGCACAGGAGAAAAATATCTCAATATCTGATGTTTTCAATTTTGAAGGAATACAAGGAAAGGGTCTCAAGGGTGAGATCGGTGACACTGAGTATTTTGCAGGAAACGCAAAACTTGTGAGTGACCTCAAGATTTCATTTGACGCTGGTAAGTTAGATAAGTTCACTTTGCAGGGAAAGACACCTGTGATTCTTGCAACCAAAGAGAAGGTTCTTGGTTTCGTAATGGTGGCAGATGAGATCAAAGAGGAGTCAGTAGATGCTATTAAAAACCTCCATGCACTCGGTATTAAAGTGGTTATGCTTACCGGTGATGATGAGAAAGCTGCAAAGTATATCGGATCACTCGTTGGTATCGACGATGTTGTAGCCCATGTATTGCCACAAGATAAGCTTGAGAAAATAAAGGAGTTACAATCGCAAGGTCGCATTGTTGCAATGGCGGGAGATGGCGTGAATGATGCCCCTGCACTTGCCCAAGCCGATGTGGGTATTGCCATGGGGACGGGTACTGACGTGGCGATCGAGTCAGCAGGCATTACCTTGCTTGGCGGTGATATTTCAAAGCTGGTTAAGGCCATTAAGCTTTCCAAGATAACCATGCGAGGAATCAAGCAAAATCTTTTTTGGGCATTCATCTACAATGTTGTCGGTATACCGCTTGCGGCAGGAGCTTTCTATCCAATCTTCGGTTGGCTTCTGAATCCCATCTTCGCTGGCTTTGCCATGGCGATGTCGTCGGTCTCCGTGGTATCAAATTCACTTCGAATTAAAGCTAAGAAATTATAAGCATGAAAACACACACATTACACGTATCGGGTACACATTGCGCATCTTGCAAAATCTTGATTGAGGATATTTTGAATGAGCAAGACTTCATACAAAACGTTCGGGTTGATTTAAAGAAGGAAATTGTAGAAGTAGAAACTAATAGTGAGGAGTCTCCTCTAAGATTGGCGGAGATATTGACTGATAAAATAAAGTCCAACGGCTACGTGCTTTCAGTTGCAAAGACTGTCAAGGAAAAACAGGTAGATGATGTTATTTGGAAGGCGTTGCCAATCGGTCTAGGCATTCTCATCCTCTTTTTCTTGCTACAGAAATCAGGGATTCTTAATCTCGGAATCGGGGGACAGGTCACACCAATCACAAGTTTCATTATCGGTCTCATCGCTTCGGTTTCAAGTTGTCTCGCTATAGTTGGAGGATTGGTTTTGTCTCTTTCGGCAAAGATATCTCAAGACAATGTTAGCGACACGAAAACATTCCTGTTATTTCACACAGGAAGAATTGTCAGTTTCGCGGTCTTAGGTGGTGTGCTTGGAGTTGTAGGAAGTGCTATTGGAATCAACTTTACGCTTACCGCAGTCTTGGGACTTTTAGCCGCACTCGTGATGTTGTTGCTAGGTCTGAATTTGGTCGGAGTTTTTGCGAAGAATAAAATCGCTTTGCCGTCTGGAATTTTCAACTTCTTTAGAAGGATTGAACACAAGACTTTTACACCTCTCATCCTCGGCTTCGCCACGTTTTTCCTACCATGTGGCTTTACGCAGTCGATGCAGGTTTCGGCGTTAGGTAGTGGGTCTTTTGGTTCAGGAATGCTAATTATGCTCGCCTTTGCCCTTGGTACATTGCCGATGCTACTGCTCCTCTCATTTGGATCTGCATCCTTTGCACATGGAAAAAACGCGCCTTTATTTTTCAAATCTGCCGGTATTGTAGTAATCGGTCTTGGACTGTTTGCACTACTTGCAGGCTTGGCTGGACTGGGAATTATCAATCCATTATTTAATATATAATTACTTTATGAACAAAACCGCTTCAATCATTATTACTTTAGCCCTTGTGGTAGGTCTCGGCATCATATTTGTTGGTGGATCAAAGCAAAAAATATCTGATACCACTTCAATACAGCAAGCCCAAAACGTAGAGATACGAGATGGTGTTCAATATATAACGATTGATGCTAAGGGTGGATATTCTCCAAAAATATCTTCTGCCAAAGCAGATATTCCTACCAAGCTTGTCGTTAAAACAAACGGCACCTATGATTGCTCATCATCCTTGGTGATCAAATCTATTGGATACCAGAAAGTCCTAGCTCAAACTGGAGAAGAAGTTATTGATATAGGCACGCCCAAATCTGGAGTTCCACTTCAAGGAGTTTGTGGTATGGGAATGTATAACTTCTCGATCAGTTTTTCTTAAGGCAAGTAGATTTGCTTTTCTTTAAGTAAAATCTTGCTCTTAAAACAAGTAAGCAGTTCTCGTTTCTCTTCGATTGATCCATCTTTCAAAATAAACTTGGCGTAGTCTCTGATGTCTACGTCTTTTATCTGTATCTGTTGTTTAGTATTCAAAACTGACTGATTGAATCGTTTGATTCTTTCAACTTCATATTTGATTTTCTCTTTCATCCCAATCTCATTGATATTTACTTGATCAATCAACTTTTCAAATTGCTGTATTAATTCAATCTCGTTTATATACCCACACTTACAATTTTTATCTTTAGATCTAGTACATCCATAATAGATATGCCTATTTACTGATCCGTCTTTTAGCTTTTTAAATTTTTCATCGGCACAGATTCCTGATCCACAAAGTCCACAAGTCATCATTTTTGTAAAAGCGAATTCTTTTGGTTCCTGAGTTCTAAGAACTTGGCTTTTCGTTTGTTCTTGAACCATATCAAAAAGATCTTTATTAATTATCGGCTCATGTTTTCCTGTATAAAAGTTTCCGCTTTTTCGTGGATATTCAAAAACCCCATAATAAAATGGATTTTGAAGTATGAGATAAATATTACTAAGAGTAAGACCTTGGTTTAAGCAAGGATAGTCCTTGCTTAAAAATTGACGTCATTACCACCGCTTGTTACAATTTAATTATATGAAAAAATATATTCACAATTTTCTTAAGGTTATACTTTCTTTAATTTTAATATTTCCTGTTTTAGGAATTCTCGGCATTTTCCCAGCGCCAACTCGCGAACTTTATAACACAGACCTAGCGTTTTCATTTATTCAAATACTCGGAGAGGCTGGGTATATAAATTACATAATGGCGCTCGTGTATTTAGCGGCGCTTTGGGCGCTATGGACACGCCGTGAAGCTCTTGCCGCACTTTTAATACTTCCAATTGTTGTGAACATAATCGGATTCCACGCTTTTCTCGATGGCGGGCTACTTACCGCTGGCGCTGTTTTAGCAAACGTATTTTTACTTCTCAATATTTATTTCCTTTGGAAAAATAGAGCACAGTACAAGAATTTGTTTAGTAAAAGCTAACACAAGATTTTTTAAAAAACCTAAAAATAATTAAACTGAAAGATGTCACAATCAGAAAAACTTTGGTTTAAAAGAAAGCTTTACGGATGGGGCTGGACTCCGAGTTCTTGGCAAGGCTGGGCCGTCACATTTATTTATATTCCTATCGTCATTTTTCTTCTTCTTATCAGAGAAGAGTCTGTCCCGGGGAACCCTGATTCCGGCAGTAACTTTTTAGTGTTCGGATTACCGTTTACTGTACTAACAGCACTTTTCGTTTTTATTGCATATAAAAAAGGTGAGTCTCCAAAATGGCAATGGGGTAAAAAGAAAGAAGATTAAAATTAAGCTTAAGCCCTTTCAATTTTCCTAAAATAATGTAAAGTAAGTATCAATGTCACACGGAGAAGTCGTAATACGATTTGAAAAAGTATTTTTTGAATATGGACCAAATAAACCCATCTTAGAAGATGTGTCTTTTTCTGTGCGTCGGGGAATGAAGGTTACTGTGATGGGTCAAAACGGCGCAGGGAAAAGTACTCTCTTTTCTTTGATTACAGGCGAGTCTAGTCCTGAAGACGGAACTGTTCACCTGGCAAATAAAGCAACTATCGCTCTTTCAAGACAGGTTATACCTCGGGATGAGCTTGATCTTAGCGTTCGAGATTTTTTCCAAAAAGTTTTTAAAGAAAAAATCTACGACATCGATAGACGAATAGATGATATTTTAGAAGTTGTAAATCTAGAAGGTCATGAAAAGATTCACGACAAAACTATCAGGTCTTTTTCTGGTGGGCAACAAGCGCGTCTTCTTTTGGCTTCTGCTCTTATTCAAGAGCCCGACATACTTTTACTCGATGAGCCAACAAACAACTTGGACAAAGCTGGCATCGCTCACCTAACAGACTTTTTGGTTAATTACAAAAAGACGGTGATAGTTATTTCTCACGACGCTCACTTCTTGAATGCTTTTACAGATGCAGTTCTTTATCTCGACGTTTACACAAGAAAGATAGAGCAGTACGTCGGAAACTATACAGACGTGCGGGATCAGATAGCAGCGCGGATGGAGCGTGAAAATAGAAAGAACGCACTTTTGGCAAAAGAGATCCAAGCGAAAAAAGATCAAGCAAACAAATTTGCGATGAAAGGAGGAAACCTTCGTGCTGTGGCGAAAAGAATGCGAGACCTTGCTGCGGATCTTGAAGAAGAAAAAGTCGACGTGCGAAAAGAAGATAAAACTATAAAAAGTTTTACTATACCTTTCCAGGAAGATTTAAACGGAGATATTTTAGAACTTTCTTCTGTGTCTCTTCTTAAAAATGGTAAACCGACCACAAAAAAAGTAAACATCAAAGTAAGAAAAAACCACCACCTTTTGCTCGCTGGTCCAAACGGAATAGGGAAAAGTACATTGCTTGAATCTCTGGCGCACGGAAGAGCAGAAGGCGGAAAGATTTTACCTGAGGCGAGAGTTGGTTACTACAGACAAGACTTCTCAACACTAGATTTTAACGACACTCCATATAAATCTCTTTCAAATGCGATGTTAAAGATTTTCGGCAGAGTAGATGAACAACAAATCAGAACTGTTCTCGCTGGATTTTTAGTAAATGGTGAAATGGTTCATACAAAAATTGGAAGTCTTTCAGAAGGGCAGAAAGGTTTGGTTGCTTTTGCTCAGCTTGTGATAGAGCGTCCAGGGCTTTTGATACTCGACGAGCCGACAAACCACATAAACTTCAGACACCTTCCAGTTATCGCGAAAGCGTTAGACGAATATCAAGGGGCGATGGTTTTAGTTTCTCACGTTCCAGAATTCGTAGATCAAATCAGAATTGACGAAGTTTTAGACTTAGGGAAGAAAATATAGGTAAAAACAGCAATGCTAATAATGGCTTACTAGGTATTGACATTTAACCCGAAATGTGATAGTGTGCACGGGTATATGCCAAGAAAAAGATTAAAAATTTCTGTTTTAATTCCGGCTCACAACGAAGAAAAAATGATTTCTGCGTGTATTTTGTCGTGCTTAAAACAAACAAGGAAGCCTGATCAAATACTTGTCGTTGATGACGGCTCTACAGACGGTACTTCAGAAATACTAAAAAAATATAAAGATAAAATTACTCTAATACGCATACCAAAAGCGACTGGTAATAAAAGTAAGGCGCAAGAGCTAGGCATAAAGAAAGTCACAGGTGATATTTTTATTGCAACAGATGGAGATACTATAATTGATAAAAACTTCATTAAGCTTGTAGAACAAGATTTTAAAAATGACAAAGACCTATCTGTGGTAGCGGGATATGTTAAAAGTACGAAATATAATTTTCTAACATCATTAAGAGAAATTGACTATACTATTGGTCAAGATATCTATAAAAGAGCCCAATCAACTATTGGTTTCGTATTAGTGGTTCCTGGTTGCGCTGGTGTATTTAAGACTAGTCTTTTTAGAGACGGAACTATAAATTTTGAGCACGATACTTTAACTGAAGATTTGGACTTTACTTATAAGATCAATAAAGCTGGACTAAAAATTAAATTCAACAGAAGGGCTGTGGTCTACACTCAAGACCCAGATACTTTATCTTCATACATTAATCAAATGAGAAGATGGTATGGTGGTGGATGGCAAAACCTGAAAAAACACTTTGATGTTTCTGTAACTAAACCAAGCGCGGCATTGATGTTGTCGATGTCTTATATTGAAGGATTCATGTCTCCACTTTTGTTTTTCGTGGTGCCATTTTTAAATATGGTTTTTTTCCTTAAGCTTCTAGTACTATATTTAGTTTCAAATATAGTAATGGGTATATATTCGAGTATTAAGAAAGGTAGAATAGATTTACTTTTATACTCACCGCTTGGTGTAATTCTGACATACATAAACGCTTATGTTTTTTTCGAACAATTTTTCAAAGAGATGATTCTAAATAAAAAGAGTATGAAATGGTTTCATCCCGAAAGAAGATCTGAAGTAATTAAAGTTTAATTTATATTATATGGCACCAATAGGAGGAATTTCAATGATGTTAAGTTTTATTATAATAATGATTGAAATGCTTATTAAAAAAATAAGTAAGGTTTTTAATTTTAAAAAAATAAATTATAAACAAAGTAGAAGTTTAGGATCTTTCTATTCTGTATTTATAGTTATTATTTTTGTTACTACGATCGGTTTACAGGTGAGACTAATTATAATAGAGTCATTAAAAAATAATAATTTTATTGTTTTGGCGGAAATGTATAATACTTTGTCAAATAATTAAAAAGTCTGCTATAATAAAAACGAAGATTTATAATTATTTAAAAATATTATGGCAAAAAGAATGAGTCAGGATGTGAAGCCTCAGAACGCAAATCCAAGAAAGACAAAAAAGCGTTTGGCTGTTAAAAAGGCAATGCTCGCAGCAAAGAAAGATAAAAAGATGAGTGTATATAAAAGAGAAAGAGCGGCAAAGAAAAAATAAGATTTATTATTAAAATATTTTTTTAAAAAATATATGGCAAAGGGTCAACAAAGAAGTAATAAAGAAGCTAAGAAACCAAAAAAGCCAAAAGCAAAGTAGTGGATAAAAAGAGCGGGCGCCGAAAGGCGCCCGCTCTTTTTTACCTTGCTTTTTTACATAAACAAGTGTATGATGTCAATACTTATTAATAAATAGACTAGAAACGCTGGTCTTTCACATATGGCAGAATTTAAAAGAAGTGGTGGATACGGAGATAAAAATAGAGGCGGAGGCGGATTTAAAAGAGGTGGTGATAGACCATCATCTTTCGGAGGGCGACCTTCTTTTGGCTCTAAATTTGGAGGAAGAAGCGACGGACCAAAAACTATGCACAAAGCAATTTGCGCAGGTTGCGGAAAAACTTGTGAAGTTCCTTTTAAACCAAATGGACAAAAGCCAGTTTTCTGTAATGACTGTTTCGGAGATCAGCGAGATGAAAATAAAGGAGGTTCTGAAAACAAATACGAAAAGAGAAATTTCAGTGAGCCAAGATTTCCGAAAGCTGCTCGTCCAGAAAGAGACTATGTTAAGCCAGCTACTTTAGGTTCTGATTTAAAGAAAGAGATTGATTCTCTAAACGCCAAGCTTGATAAAATAATAGACATGATGAAGCAAGGTATCAAACCAAAGTCACCTGAAAAAGAAAGAGATATTCCAGCGCTTCTAGCTGACATTGAAAGCACAGAGGGAAAATCAAAAAAGAAATCAACTAAAAAAGTTTCTGCTAAAAAAGCTAGTAAGAAAAAGAAGTAAAATATAAATACGGAAAATATAAAGGCGCGCCCAGAGGGCGCGCCTTTATATTTTCTTGTATAATCAGGGAATGAAATATTTCGTATACATCTTGGAGTGCAGTGATAAAACTCTGTACGTCGGCTCTACAACAGATCTTGAAAAAAGACTTCACGCTCACAACAATCTAAAATCTGGCGCCCACTACACAAAAATACGTCGTCCAGTAAATCTTAAATACTGCCAGTGGTTTAAAACTTACGCAAAATCTAGAAGCCGGGAAGCCGAGCTTAAAAGACTTACTAGGGAAGAAAAGCTTCATCTTATTAAAAATCATAATATGGTAAAATAAAGTTATGAATACATATAACTGGTATCAAACTTTAATAAAGCCCTCTTTCGCTCCGCCGTCTTTTCTTTTCGGACCCGTCTGGACAGTTCTCTACATAATAATAGCCTACACTTTTGGCACAGTTTTTTATAAACTTTTCAAAGGCCAGATTCCTTTTATTATCGCTCTGCCATTTTTTTTAAACTTAGTTTTTAACTTTGCTTTTACTCCGCTTCAGTTCGGTTTAAAAAACAATCTATTTGCGGCGATAGATATTGCTTTAGTTTTAGGAACACTCATCTGGGCGATGGTTGCTATTTGGCCATATGCAAAATGGATTGTTTACGCAAATATTCCATATCTTCTTTGGGTAACTTTCGCGACAGCTCTCCAGTTTACGATTACTTATTTAAATAGATAAATTATGAAAATTAAGGTAGCTTCAACAAATCCACAAAAAATACAAGCAGTAAAAGATCTATCTTTAGAATATGATTTCCTAAAAGATTCATTTATAGAAGGCGTTTCTGTTCCATCAGGTGTTAGTGATCAACCCAAGTCTTTAGATGAAACTATAACCGGTGCTAAAAATAGAGCAAAATCAGCTTTTGAAGATTGCGAACTTAGTTTTGGTTTAGAAAGCGGGTTAATGAACGTTCCAGAAACTAAAAGTGGACAGATGGATGTTTGCGTATGTGCCATTTATGATGGAAAGGAATTTCATCTTGGTCTTTCTTCTGCCTTTGAAGCACCTAAAAGAGTCACAGAACTAATGGCTGAAGGTATGAATATGTCAGATGCTTGTTTTGAAGCTGGGCTAACAGATGATAAAAATATTGGATCTTCAGAAGGTCTTATTGGTTTATTAACTAAAAATAAAATAACAAGACTTGAATACACAAAACAAGCTGTGGCAACCGCTTTAATTCATTTGGAAAACAGAGATCTTTTTAATTATTAAACACCAGCATCTTTTCCTGCCACGTATCCGGTCGTCCAACAAAGCTGGAGACTGTATCCTCCTGACGGCCTGTCGACGTTTAAAACATCTCCGACGATATATAAATTATCAAAAAGGCGTGAACGCATTGTTTTAAAATCTACTTCCGAAAGATCAACTCCGCCCGAAGAAACGATAGCCTTCTCTTTTCCTAAAAGGTCCGACACCTGCATTTTCAAATGTTTAATATTTTGAACTAAAGATATTCTTCCTTCGCGAGTGACGCTGTTGTTAAAAGTTTCCCCTGGAACGCCTGCTTTTTCTAGGGTTACTTCTACTAGAGAATTAGGGATTAAAGTTCCCAGAGAATTTTTAATCATCTTTTTATTTTCTGTTTTGAAAAGCTCTTGGAGTTTTTCGTTAAGTGTTCCGTAGTTTTCTTTCGGTAGTAAATCAAGTTCAATAAAAACCTCACCGTATTTTAAAAGTTCACCGACGTCTTTGCTCATATTGAGTACTGTCGGACCAGAAATACCAAAATGCGTAAAAAGAATTTTACCTTTCTCTACTTTTTGTTTTTCGCCGTCTTGGAAAAGTGAAAGCTTGATATCTGTTAGCGTTACGCCAGATAGTTTTTTAACCCAAGAGTCTTTTATGGAAATAGGCACGAGTGACGCATCGCTATCTAAAACTTTATGACCTAAATCTTTCAGCCATTTAAATCCGTCACCCGTTGAGCCAGTTTCTGGACGAGACGTTCCGCCTGTAGCTACGATAAATTTCTTTGCTTTGATTTTTTCACCATTTTCTAAAATCGCCTGTGTCACTTGTCCACCTTCTTTTTCTAATTTTTTAACAGGAGAATTTGAAAGTATTTCTACTTGATTTTCTTTTAGATTTTCTACTAAAACGTCCCATACAGACTGCGCACGCTCTGTGATAGGGAAGGCACGTTTTTCGTTTTCAACTTTTGTATCAAGACCCTTTGAAAGGAAAAAGTCGAGTGACTCTTTTACACCAAACGTGCTAAAGGGTGAAAACAGAAAAGGCTCAGCTTCTTTGTATTTTGAAAGTAGTATGCGGGTGTCGAATTCAGCATTTGTTATGTTGCATCTACCACCACCAGTTATAAGAAGTTTCTTGCCTAAAGAGTCGTTCTTCTCTATAAGAAGAACTTTTAATTTCTTGTTTTGGCTTTTTGCCGTGCCTGCGGACATCATCCCAGCTGGACCACCGCCGATAACAACCAAATCCCAGATAGTGTCTTTTGTGTTCATACACCAGATGTTAACATAAAACTTTCGTTTTTGGTTTATGTTTTTGTTCTTAAAGAAGGGAAGAGGGCGTACGAAGCAATACCTTAAAAACTTTGACAAAAATAAACTTTGTTGTAATATGGTTTTTGGATTCGTTCACAAACCACCCTAATCAATTTGAGCAACATGAAGAAAGTGGCAGAAGAAGCGTTTTTTGTCGGACCTCGCACCTTGTGGAACGAAATCCTGGACTCAGGTAACTCTGAGACCAGGATTTCCGTTGGCAACAATAACCTTCGCACTGAATATTATATGCGAAGGACTTCACATCCGAAGAAGATGGAGTGTATTCACATACTTCACTTCCCGTGGAAAAAGCATTTGGCTGAAGCGGGCTTTACTTGTGGGGACACCTGCATTGTTTCGCTCATTGAGGTTTCTAATGTGGTCGACACCCAGAACTCATCGGCTGCGATAATGGTCACTTCATTCGACCAACTTCAGGCGTATGTTCTTATCGATAACTCTGAACAGTTCATGGAGCTGTATAAGCAACTTCGTGAGAACATGCGAACTCAGGTCGTCGTCTGATCTACCATTTTCGCCCAAGCCGCACATTCCCAGAAGGGGGTGGGCGGCTTTTTTTTGTGGATATTACTTCGCATTTAAAAATATTTTCTATATACTTATATATATGGATACAAAAATACCACCAAAATATTTTTTCTTTACTTTACTTATTTTAGCAATAGCTTTTACTTTGGTTCTGTTTAGACCATTTTTAACAGTTATAATATTATCCGCTTCGCTTGCTTTAGTCTTCAGTCCTGTCTACAAGTGGCTTCAGTCTAAGATGACTTGGCAATCAGGCTGGCTTTCTTCAGTTCTCACGATTTTACTTTTTGTTGTGATACTTTGTGGACCACTCTTTTTTGTAGGGAAGTTAATGTTTCAACAATCAACAGACCTCTATCAGTCCCTGACATCGACCTATGATTCAAATGAGTTCTTAGAAAATTTAGAAATAAAGATAGCTGGTTTCTTGCCAGATAGTATTGATATAGACCTGAAACAAAAAATAGCTGACGCCGCTTCTTCTATATCTGAAAACCTGGGAACACTTTTTAGTTCAACCCTGAACACTATTTTTTCTTTCTTCTTGGTAATACTTTCGATGTTCTATTTCCTAAAAGACGGAGACAGATGGAAAAGAGCGATTATATTTTTAAGTCCGCTTCCAGATACGTATGATAAAAAAGTTATTGAGAGATTAAAAAGAGCGGTTAACGGTATTATCTTTGGTTATCTTTTTATTGGGTTTGCCCAAGGCGCGCTACTGGGTCTTGGTCTTGCGATTTTTGGAGTACCAAACGCCGTCCTGTTCGGAGTTATCGCTGCGATAGCATCTCTTGTGCCAATGTTCGGAACAGGTCTTGTTGCGATACCAGTTATTTTATTTTTGTTTGCTACTGGCGACACTGCTTCTGCTGTCGGTCTTTCTATTTGGGCTGGAGTTGTTGTAGGTGCATCAGACGAAGTTCTAAGACCTCTTGTTATCGGAAACCATTTAAATATTCCTCCACTACTAATACTCTTTGCAGTTTTAGGAGGACTAGCATTTTTAGGACCTATTGGAGTTTTGATTGGTCCTCTAACACTTAGCCTACTTCACGCTCTTGTTTCTATATACAGAGATGGTGAAAAGAAAGTTGACCTTAGTGTATAATATTTTTTAATTTATTATTTATTAAATTTATTTTTAATATGGCAAAAATAGTTTTAGCAATATTGGTTTTAGGTGGGGCAGCATTTTTGATTTTTTCTGGAGGCAATAAAGACGATGTAAAAACTGAGGAAAACACACAAGAGTCACAGAGTGCGGATCAGGTAAATGTAGAATCAAAAGATTTTGAAGAGAAGACAACTCTTTCAAGGCTTATGGGTAAAGGCGGAAACTATATGTGTACTTTTGTTCACAATACACAGATGGGCGAGTCGACAGGAACAGTTTATATTTCAAACAAAAAAATCAGAGGTGATTTTGTCAGCAAGGTTTCCGTCCCAGGCCTTCCAAATATGGGTGACATAACTACTCACATGATAAGCGACGGAGAATCTGTTTACACTTGGTCATCAATGTCTGCCGAAGGTTATAAAGTTCCGGTGGCGCAGGAAGACAAGACAGTTGAGTCTTCAGCCAGCGTTCCAGTAGATCAAGAACTTGATTATAAATGTGTTGGATGGACAGCCGATCAGTCAAAGTTTTCTTTGCCAACAAATATTACTTTTAAAACAATCTAAACAGAAGAAAAGCCCGCGCGGAGCGCGGGCTTTTTGTATGCAATAAAGAACTCGGTGGTTGCTTGGTGTTTGGTTTCTACCATTTGATTATCGCTTGCCAGACGAGGTCTTGAACCTGTCTTATTTGTGGCGTAGATTCTCTGGCTACTTTCTTTTTTATTGGCCTCAGTATTCCAACTCTTGGGCGTGTCGGAGTGATCACGTGTCTTCCGCTGTTTCTGCTTCTCATGGGACTTTGATTTTTTATATTCTATAACATAAAAAATAAAAAGTCATCTTATATTTTTTTAAAAAAATCATAAAAAATATTTTGAAAATATTTTTTATCTAAAATAAAAAATTAAAAATAAATTTATTTTTAAAAATAAAAAAAGTTTTGCACAGTTTTTTTATTTTGCTCTATGTTTTTTTTCAAATAAGAAGTAAAATTTTAGTAACGTTCACTTCAAACAATCTTTCCTTCAGGCTTTTGCAAAAGTTTTAAGGAGAACGTAGGTTGATATTATTATTAGTATTTAATCACGCAAGTGATCCAACTAACATGGCAAAGAAAAAAGCTGCAAAAAAGAAAGTTGCTAAAAAAGTAGCAAAGAAGAAAGTTGCTAAAAAAGCAGCAAAGAAAAAAGTTGCAAAGAAGAAGCGATAATTTTATCCCACTTACACAAAACCCCGCATTTGCGGGGTTTTGTGTTTCTTTTTTACAAAGCTTTTGTTTGATATAATGGGCGCATGGAAACATTTAAATTAATTAGAAATATATTTGTAGTTTTATTAGCGCTCGGTTTTACTTTTCTTTTACTTAGTTATTTAAAAAATAAAGAAGTAGTGCAGGCGCCAGAAGATTCTTCAGATAAAGGAAATGAAACAGAAGTATTTTCTCTGACAAGCTTAAAAGGAGTTGAAATATTTATTGATTCGCCAAAAGAAAACACTGTTGTCTCAAGTCCTCTTAAAATAACAGGAAAAGCTCCAGGGAATTGGTTTTTTGAAGCGAGCGCGCCAGTCACGATAACAAACTGGGACGGACTGATCATCGGCGAGTCATACATAACAGCAAAAGGCGAGTGGATGACTACAGACTACGTACCCTTTGAAGGAGACCTAGAGTTTACAAATACAGAATATGGAGATTATGGATTCCTGATTTTGCGAAAAGACAATCCATCAGGACTTCCAGAAAATGACGATGCTGTAGAGTTTAAAGTTTTATTTAAATAAAAAAGAAAGAAGGCCCTGCTAAGGGTCTTCTCTGTTTCCCGTGCTTAAACCCGGATCCATCTTTTTGAGTGTGGTCCACGACTTTAATTTAAAGTCGTATTTATATTTTGCGCCGGGCGTCTTCACTACGAAGAATTTGGGCCCGGCGCTTTCTATTCTCATCTTTTCTTTTCCCAGGTCGTAGTCCTTATTCAAAAGACATCCGTGTGTACTCTCGGTGTTGCTTGAGAGGATAAAGATGTCACCACCTTTGTTTTTTGGGCATTTTATATGGCGGAGTATCCCTTCGCCAGGGATTACGTACAAGCGCTCTTTGCTTTTAGGGCAGAAGCGCCCTTCTTCGGGTATTAAAAAGTCGCAGCTTTGAGCATTTGCCCAGGTTGTGATGCAAATCGTCGCGGAGAGTAGGAAGATGTTTTTCATCGGATTTAGTTTTAAGGTGCTCTAAGAAAATTATAAAATGAATCCACATTTTGACAAAAGGTTTTTAAACAGTTACAAATATAGAGAACCAAAACATCACTTACCTGATGATAGCTCTTACATTAAAACTAAACCCGGTTGCCGCCACAATCCTTTTCCTTGGATTGGTGGCTGGGGTATATATTGGATTTTTTTGGTGGCTGATCACCAAAGATCGTCCACCAAAAAGCAGCGACAAGTAGAATAAGGCCACCTCAAGGGGTGGCCTTATTTCTTTTAATCTGTAGATAAAAAATTCCTAATTTGCTACAATTTAACTGTAGTTATTATTTATATCTTATAAATATGGGAAAAATTTTGAAAATAATCCTTTGGGTTTTGGCTGCGATTATCGTGATCTATCTAGCTTTTGGTAGAACAAACAAAGAAGTCGTGGCTCCAACACCAGAGATGACTGGTGGACCAGCTGGCGATCGAGCGTTCCTACAAACAGATTTAGAGACAAACGCAGGCGCATCATCAGACTCTTCTATACAGTAGTATTAAGAAAAAATACACATTTTTTCAAAAAGTGTGTATTTTTTCTTTAAAGACTTAAATGCTATAATACATTTTATGTTAGATGCAATATCAAAAAAAATAGATTTTAAAAAAAATAAATACATATTACTAGGAGCTGCTTTCGTACTGCTACTTATTACTATAATCGGCGGTAATAAAAAAGAAGATCCAAGTCTTATTAGAAGTGGTGTTACTAGAGGAGATGTAAATTCTGTAATCAGTCTTTCAGGGAAAGTTGAGTCATCAAACGACGTATCACTTCGTTTCAATACAAGCGGAACTATTTCAAATGTTTACGTACAGGAAGGTCAGGCGGTGAAAGAAGGAGACAGACTTATGAGTCTAGATAACAGGTCTTTAGAAGCAGACTTGCTTAAAGCTACGGCAAACCTAGAACTTCAAAGAGCTGAGACTCGTGTTTCTAATGCAGAGCTGGACAGAGCAGTAGAAAGCGCTTATATAGAACTTCTAAACAATGACCTTCAGGCATATCCAAAAGATGAAGATGAGGACTACGACGTTGTTGTCCCTGTTGTTTCTGGTTCTTACACTGGTAAAAAAGAAGGAGTCTATAATATAGACATCTACGGATCAGCTGCATCTTCTGGTATTTCTTTTAGATATTCTGGGCTTGAACCTCAAGATACTGAAACTGTAAATCTTTATTCTATTTCAAAGCTTGGTAACCTAGGGCTTTATCTTCAGTTTGATGCAGACAGTAACTACAGAAGTACTGAGTGGATTATTCCTATTCCTAATACAAGAAGTTCAACATATGCGACAGTGCTAAACAATTACAAAGAAGCTTTGGCGAGTCGTGATGCAGGTGACTCTTCAAACGTATCTATAGAAATATCAAATGCAAAAATAAAACAAGCACAGGCGGAAATCGCTAGAATACAAGCTGACATAAGTGAAAGAGTTCTGCGAGCACCTTTTGACGGAACTGTTTCTTTTATCGGTCCACAAAAAGGGGAAATAGCTAGCACGACAGAAACAGCTATTTCTCTGATTTCTCCAGAAAGCTATGAGATTAAAATCCAAATCCCAGAAGTGGACTTGTCTCAAATACAGCAAGGTCAAGTGGCTGATATTACTCTAGACGCTTATCCAGGAGAGAAATTTACTGGTTATGTAGTATCTATAGACCCAGCAGAGACTATTGTAGATGGAGTTTCTGTTTACGAAGCTTCTGTGTATTTTAACGAACAGGATCCTAAAATTAAATCTGGAATGACAGCCAGTGTAAATATTTTTAGCGGTAAAAAAGAAAACGTTCTAAAAATCGGTAAGCAGTTCATAGAAAAAGATGAGATGGGAGAATTTGTTTTAGTCTATATGGACGGCGAGCAAGTTAAAACATACATCACGACTGGGTTTGTCGGAACAGACGGATATGTAGAAGTAACTAGTGGACTTTTGGAAACAGATATTATAATCAGTAAATTCGAGTAATATGTGGACTTCATTAAGAGTTGGATTTCTCCTAGGTGTGCGTCAAATCCAAAGAGCTTCTATCTGGACTACTCTTTTAATTATTTTTATCATGACACTTACGTTTTTAAATCTCGTAGGTGTTTCTGGTATTTTAGTTGGACTAATAGAAGGTTCGGTTGAAGCGAACAGAAATCAATATACTGGAAACGTTTTTATATCGACCCCTTCTGGTGATCCGTATATAAAAGATACAAATTCAATAATCCAAACCCTGGGAACGATAAAAGAAGTCGATAATTTTTCTTATCGATATATTGGTAATGCATCCGCGGAAGCAAATTACAAAACAAGAAGAGATCAAAATGAAGTTAAAGACACTGTTGGAGCTCAAGTTGCAGGTATAGACGCCGAAAGAGAAGACGATGTTACAAATTTATCTAAATATGTAGTAGAAGGTGAATATCTAACAAACGACGATACTGACAGTATTTTGATTGGTGCAAACTTGCTTCGCCAATATGCGGCGGACTTTGGAGAGGGTTTTTCAACTCTCGACGACGTCGGTCCTGGAGTAAAAATCCGAATGACGTACGGAGATAAAACTAAAGAATACACAGTAAAAGGGGTTGTAGACAGTAAGGTTAACGAAACCTCGCTAAGAGTTTTCATGATAGATGGGGAGTTCGTCAGATTTTTTGATCGATCAAATCTAAATGTAAATGAAGTTGCTGTTGTTGCTAAAGACGGCGTGCCAGAAACTGTTCTTAAAAATATTATTGTTAGAAGTACTACTCCAGGTGTTGCGAAAATACAAACAGCTGAAGAATCTATACCTCAGTTTCTAAACGATATTAAACTCGCATTCGGTATTCTTGGAAACATCATCGGAGGTATTGGTATTGTTGTGGCGTCAATCACTATATTTATTATTATTTTTATAAACGCCATCACACGTAGAAAGTACATTGGTATTTTAAAGGCAATCGGTACAAAAGCACGGTCTATTCAGTTCGCTTATGTTTTGCAATCAATCTTCTATGCATTTTCTGGATCGGTTGTTGGTGTGGCGGTGCTTTACGGAGTTCTTGTTCCGCTGGTCGCTAAAAACCCGATAGACTTTCCATTTTCTGATGGAATATTAGTTGCTCCAGTTGGTGATGTAACAACAAAAGTTATAATCTTAATGATAGTAACAATGATCGCAGGGTTTATTCCAGCCTGGATGATTATCAGAAAAAATACACTCGACTCTATTTTAGGTAGATAAAATTCTCATATGATACAAGTAAAAAATTTAAAAAAGACATACGCAAACGGAAAAATAGAAACCCATGTTCTAAAAGGGATTGATTTAGAAGTTAAAACGGGTGAGTTTTTGGCGATAATGGGGAAGTCTGGAGCAGGTAAATCAACTCTTATGTATCAAATGAGTATTTTAGATGAGCCGACTTCCGGTGAGATTTTAATTGACGGTGTAGATATTCTCTCGCTCAGTATTCGCGAGAAGACAGAATTTCGGCTTAACCGTTTAGGTTATGTTTTCCAAGACTATGCTCTTGTTCCAGAACTTACTTCTCTTGAAAATATTATGATTCCACTTTTAATGAGAGGGCTCGACACTAGTGCCGCGAAAGAAAGAGCTTTAAAGGCCTTAGAGAGCGTAGGGCTTGTGAACAAAGATAAAAACCTACCAAGTCAGCTTTCAGGAGGAGAACAGCAAAGAGTTTCTATCGCGCGTGCTGTGGCTCAAGACCCTATTATTTTATTTGCAGATGAACCGACAGCTAACCTGGACTCTGTTTCAAGTGCAAACATCGTAGATGTGCTTATGGACTTAAACAAAAAAGGTCAAACGATCGTTATGGTTACGCACGAAAAAGAATACACAAATCACTGTAATAGAATTATTTTTCTTGAAGATGGAAAAATTATTAGAGAAGATATCTTAAGATAAAATGGAGATAGCATTTTTAGTTGGTGCATTTTTTGCCGGAGTTTTTATGTTCCTGGCGCCATGTACACTTCCACTTGTCCCTGGTTTTTTGTCTTTTGTTTCAGCCGGAGAAAAAAAGAAAGTTATAATAAATACTTTGTTTTTTATCTTTGGTTTTTCAATTGTATTTATTTTGCTCGGAGCTTTAGCTTCTTTTCTGGGCGGTCAGCTTGTTGTCGTAAGATCTGTTTTGTCTAAAGTCGGCGGTATTTTGATTATTATTTTTGGACTCTATATTTTAAGAGTTTTCAGACTTCCTATTTTTGAAAGACCAGTCAGTCTTTTTCGTTTTAAACATTTAAAGCCAGGGAATTCCGGAAGCGCTTTTGTTCTAGGTGTATCCTTTGCTGCTGGCTGGACTCCGTGCGTGGGGCCGATCCTTGCGTCCATACTCTTAATAGCAGGGAACACAGATACTGTTTTGGTTGGAATATTTTTGCTCTCTGTTTTTTCTTTGGGTCTTGCTCTGCCTTTTTTAGTAACAGCCTTACTTGCTCACAGGATGAAAAACATCTTCACAAAAATCAGTGAAAATAAGTGGGTCTATAAATTTGGAGGAGTACTTCTTATTTTAATCGGAGTTCTTTTATTTACAGACAATTTCTACCTTCTACTTCGTTGGGGTTTTAAGGCTTTGAACTTTATCGGTTATGAGGAGATTTTAAACTTCCTTTAGTTATTATCTTCCTCTTTTTTCTCAAGACCAGGTATTATCGTTGGGATATATTCTCCAATCATTGTAATCCATTTCAAGAAGTTTTTCTGAACATATCTGAGTAACAAAACAGAAAGCACCACTGCGAGCACTATAAGTAGATAGTTTTTAAATCTAGCCACTCCAGCAGTCACGAAGCTTATTTGTTTGTGAAAATAATTTCCAAGCCCAAGGAAAATATTTACATATATCACCAAAGCTAAAAGATCGTATTTTATAAATTTCTTTCGGTCTATACCGAGCGTTCCAGAAACTACAGGACCGATAAACCGTAGATAAACAAGAAATCTAGAAAAGAATATTATTTTATTGATATGTTTTTCTAAATACTCTTTGTTTTTTAAAATACCTTTTTTCTCAAGTTTTTCTTGAAGTTTCTTTGTTAACTTACTTCCGCGTTTCGCTAAACTATAAAGTATATAGTCGCTAGCTAACATTCCGAGTATAAAAATAATAGAAACAAGATAATATTTAAAAATACCAAGACTTGTTAAATATCCCATTCCAAGCAGTACCAGTTCTTCTGGTACTGGTATTATCATGTTAGACATAAGGGCTAGGATAAACACGCCTCCGTAGCTTAATCCGCCCATCGACTGAACTATTAGATCTGTTTCTTGCACAGTTTGTATTATACTATATTTGATAAAATGTTATAATATACCTATTACTTTTTAATCTATATAAATTATGGAAAATAATACACAGGTCAAAAACTTTTTTTACATTATCTTAGCGTTAGTTATCGTTTTGGTGGCTTTTGTTTTGATAAGAAAAAACAAAAGAGCAGGTGAAGAGTCACAATATGAAGTAGGACAAGCGATGGTAGACAGTATTGATATCACACTTAAGGAATCTTTCCCAGTACAGGTAGACGTTTTGGTTAAAGGAAATCTACCAGACGGATGTACTGAGCTGGGGGACGCAAAACAACAACTTTTAGGAAAAACATTTAACATAAATCTAGAAACAAGAAAATTAAAAGACGCAGATGTTATGTGTACACAGGCGCTTGTGCCTTTCGAGGAAACTATCGCTCTTGAAAACGTGGTAGGAATAACAGCTGGAGAATACACAGTAACGGTGAACGGTGTTTCAAAAACATTTGTTATGGATGTAGATAACTACATTTCTAACGAAGATCCATTGAAATAAAAATATGAGATTTGGCGTACTAGCACTATCTTTTTTCCTTTTTGCTTTTGCAGGGTCTGCAGAGGCTGTATCACTTAGAACCGGTTTTGTAGACGGCCCTGTTTGGTTTTCCACAGAATCCTTAAAGCTAGACCAAACAGTAAAAATCTACACAGCTGTTTTTAACGGTGAGAGTTCTATGCTATCTGTAAAAGTAGATTTTCTTGACGACGAAACAGTTTTATCGACAAAAGAAATAAGTGTAAGTCCGAACGAAACAAAATCTGTATCGATAGATTGGAAAGTTTCTTCTGGAGAGCACGATATTTTTGCAAAAGTCTCGTCGGCAAAAGTGGGCGGAGAAACTGTTATCCTAGAAAGATCAAAAACTGGCTCCGTTGATTTTTCCGTCACAAAAGAAGTTCCAGCTGATGTTGTGAAAAAAGCATTAACCGATAAATTTTCAAATATTTTTGAAGGCGAGGGAAGTTTCTTGGAAAAAGCTGATGCATTATTTAAGATGAACTTTGCAAAGAGTGAAGAGTGGAGAGAAAAAAAGATAATCGATTTTAAAACCTCTAAAGATAAAGTAGAAAAAAGAAGACTAGAAGAAAAAGAAGATAAAGATACCAAAACAAGCGTTAAGGTTATATCATTTATACACTTTTACTTTCTAGCTATCTGTTTGTTTATCTTTTCAACTTCAGTTTTGTTCTATATCCTAGCTGTTATCTTGATATATCTTGCTCTCAGGACTCTATGGAGACTACTACGAAGACTTTTTAGAAAAAAATACGAAGAATAAAAAATGCAGGCGAAAGCCTGCATTTTTTATTTGTTAGTTTATAGTCCAATAACAAAACATTTTATAAAATAGTCAATATTTTGTTTAAATCAAATAAATACATATAATCTGTATGTATGGATCTAAAAACTTTTATAAAAATCTGTCTTGCTGTGTCGGCTATATTTTTACCTTTCTGGGTAACATCTATTTTGTTTGTATTTTCAGTTTTTTATTTTGAAAATTTTTACTTTGCTCTTGTGGTTATGTTTTTGACCGATCTGCTTTATGGATTTGAAACAGTCTTCTTTTTAAATATCCCAGGAGTTTTGTTTTTCGCCTCAATTGTGATTTTCGTCATATCGCTAATCGTTAAAAGATTCTTAAATATAAATAAATCATTATGATGAGATTTTTTAAAAGAAAAAGAATACAAAGAGATATCGAGCCAGATGAGATTTTTATGGACAGTCATAACTCTCAGGGTTTCGACACTCAGCAGTTTGAGGGTCGCATAGAAACCCCAATATCAAAAAACTCTTTAGTTTTTTTGGCTGGGTTTTTTGTTATTGTGATTTTTATTTTTTCTTTTAAATTAAACTCTCTTCAGATTAAAAAGGGCGAGGCGTACTACAAAATTAGCGAGAGAAACTCATTAAACGGACAGATTATTTTCGCTGACAGGGGTATTATTTACGATAGAAACGGTGTTGAGCTCGCTTGGAACGAAGAAAAAGAGGAGGAAGGGGCTTTCGGCAAAAGAGCATATATTAAGAGTAACGGATTCGGAGTTCTTTTAGGTTATGTAGATGTTCCGAAAAAAGATAAATTTGGTTTTTGGTGGCAAGAGGAATTTATTGGAAAGGATGGTCTTGAAAAATATTACGACGAATATTTAAATGGGGAAAACGGAAGTAAATTCATAGAGAAAAATGCGCTCGGTGAAATAGAATCTGAAAACATTGTAAATCAGCCAGAGCACGGACTGAATCTAAATGTTTCTATCGACTCTAGACTTCAAAGCGTGATGCACGATTCGATAGTCGACCTTTCTTCTCGGATTGGTTACGAAGGTGGTGCAGGCGTTATAATGGATATTTTCACAGGTGAAATAATCGTTTCTACGAGTTACCCAGAGTACGACCCATCTGTTATGTCAGACGGTAGTAACCAAGAGCTTATAAAAGAATATTTAACAAGTCCTAAAAAACCATTCTTAAACAGACCGATATCTGGGCTTTATTCTCCGGGTTCTATTGTTAAGCCATTCGTAGCTATCGGCGCTCTAAACGAAAATATCATAGATATTAATAGTAGAGTTTTAAGTACGGGTTCTATTGAGATTCCAAATCCGTACAATCCAGAGCTTTCTACTATTTTCCGCGATTGGCGAGAAGAAGGTCACGGATATGTAAACGTCGTCAGAGCTATTGGAGACTCTGTAAACACTTTTTTCTACGCTATCGGTGGAGGATACAAAGGTCAACCAGGTCTTGGTATTACTAAGATAGAAGAATATATGAAAGTTTTTGGTGTTGGTGAAAAAACAGGAGTAGATATGAACGGAGAAGTTGGCGGGCTTATCCCGAACCCAGATTGGAAGAAAAAAGTCTTCAAAGGAGATGCATGGAGACTCGGAGATACTTACAACACTTCTATTGGTCAGTACGGTTTTCAAGTTACGCCGATTCAAATGGTCAGATCTATTGCAATAATCGCAAACGAAGGCGTGATGGTTACTCCGAGCTTTTCACTCGAGAGTATCAGTCAGCCACAAAAAATATCAAAAGATATTTCGCCTGAAAATTATCAAATTATCAAAGATGGAATGAGAGATGTGGTAGAAGCCGGAACAGGTCAGCTTCTAAACGTCTCATATGTAGATGTGGCAGCGAAAACAGGTACAGCTCAAACAGGTGTTGGCAACAAATTCGTAAACTCTTGGTCTGTCGGTTTCTTTCCATATGAAAATCCGAGGTATGCTTTCGCTGTTATGATGGAAAAAGGTCCATCTAAAAACGATTTGAGTTCATCTTTCGTGATGAGACAAGTTCTTGATTTCGCCAATCAAAATGCACCCGAATATCTAAAATAATTGCTAACATTGACTTAAGGGGTCAAAATAGATAAAATTACGCCAATATGACAAGAGAATATATAACAAAAGAGCGAGCAGAAGACCTAAAAGCCGAGCTTTTAGAGCTTTCGAGTGTTAAAAGAAAGGAAATCATAGAATCCCTTGAATATGCTAAATCCCTAGGAGATCTTTCAGAAAATGCGGAATATCACCAAGCCAGAGAAGCTCAAGGAAAACTGGAAGACAGAATCCAAGAAATTAATAGAATTTTAAAAGACGCAGAAATCGTATCTAAGAAAAAAGGCGAAACAGCCGGAATCGGATGTGAAATCGAAGTGAAGAAAAAAGGCGACACAAAATCTAAAAACTATACATTAGTAGGAGAGGGCGAAGCTGATATGGCGGCTGGTAAAATCTCTTATCAATCTCCTTTAGGAGAAGCTTTGTTCGGTGCTAAAAAAGGAGACTCAGTAACTTTCAAAAGCCCAGCAGGACCTATCGAATATAAGATAATTGATATAAAATAAACTAATGGCTAGTTTAAATGAAATTAAAGACGCACGACTTGAGAAAATAGAGAACCTGAAAAAGGCGGGTATGAACCCGTACGAACTAAATACAAAAAGAGACCACACTTTAAAAGAGGTGGTAGATAATTTTAATTCTCTAAAAGGAAGTTTTTCTGCCGTAGGAAGAGTGATGAATATTCGCGGACAAGGAGCTATTCTTTTTGTTGTTTTGGATGACGGAACAGCCGAATTTCAAACTGTTTTCAAAAAAGATGTTTTAGGTGAAGAAAAGCTTTCGCTTTTTGAATCAAATATAGATATGGGTGATTTTATACAAATCACCGGTGAGGTTTTTGTGACTCAGAGAGGAGCAAACAGTATTTTGGTTTCTGATTGGAAAATTTTAACTAAATCTCTTGCGCCACTTCCAGAAAAATGGGCAGGTCTTCAAGACGCAGAAGAAAAATACCGAAAAAGATATTTAGATATTTTGTCCGATAGAGAAGTTTTTGAAAGATTTCAAAAGAGAAGCGAGGTTGTGAAATACATAAGAAACTTTTTTGATTCTCTTTCTTTTATGGAAATAGAAACCCCAGTTCTTCAGACACAGGCTGGGGGAGCGATGGCAAAAACTTTCAACACTCACCACAACGACTACGATATGGATATGGTTTTGCGCATCTCTCTTGAGATTGAACACAAAATCCTTATGGCTGGAGGCTTTAACAGAATTTACGAAATAGGTAAAAATTTCCGAAACGAAGGTTCTGATCCGACCCATATTCAAGAATTTACGATGATGGAGTGGTACGCCGCATATATGTCACTTGCTGAAAATATGGACCTAACAGAAAATCTACTGCGAGGTCTTGCAAAGGATGTTATGAAGAAAAGCGTCTTTACTGTCTATGATAAAGATGGAAATGCAGTAGACGTGGATTTTGAAAAAGCGTGGGACAGAGTAAATTTCTCTGATCTTCTAAAACAAAATGCACAGCTTGATATGTTCTCTGCTTCCTTAGATGAAATAAAAGATAAAGCAAAAGAATTTGGGATGGACCCTAAAGAAATAGGTAAAACAGGCAAAGCAAATCTTTTAGACTTTATATATAAAAAATCTTCTAGAAATAAAATAATTCACCCGACTTTCGTGATGAATTATCCAACAGATTTAAAACCTCTGGCTGCGCAAAACGGTGACGGAACTGCAAACATGTGTCAGCTGATCATTGCCGGAGCTGAAATAACAAACCAATACCAAGAGCTTGTAGACCCAGTCGCTCAAAGAGAGCTTCTAGAAAGCCAATCAAAAGCAAAAGAAGCAGGGGATGAAGAGGCGATGAGCGTGAACGAAGAATTCTTAACAGCTATGGAGCACGGAATGCCTCCTATGACAGGATTCGGAATGGGAATAGACAGACTGGTTGCGATTCTAACAGAACAGAAAAATCTTCGGGATACGATTTTCTTCCCGATAATGAGACCAAGAGGAGAGTAGTTTAGTAAGTAGAAAGTAGTAAGTGGGCAGTAGAGAATCGCCGGCGCTCACGCGCCGGCGATTCTTATTTTATTATTATTTAAAAACGAAAAAGCCCCGTCGGTTATGCCCGACGGGGCTTCTTCCTTGCGCTTGGCGCGCTAGGATTTATCGCGAAGACGTTCTCGGTCTTTCGCAATGATGTTGGTTGCAAAACTGGTCATTTTTGTACTGATGGAGGTGTTTTCTTCGAACTTCTCACCATCGCTCCATCCCATCTTGACCGTTCTGTCTACTGTCTTACCCGTTTTAGGGTCAACCTTGGTTTGTGTACCTCGGAATCTCATGATGATATGGTTTTCGGAGTTATTCCTCAATACTTTACAATAAAACCCAAAAACAGTCAAAGACTAGGAAACTTATCCACATTTTGAGTGGGAAATGGTTTTTGGAGTGTGGGATGAAGTGGTGTATAATTGCCTACAGGTGGGATAAAGTGGTAAGTTGTAAAATATATGTTAATAGGCGAATACATTCACACAATTGATAACAAAAACAGGGTTTCTCTCCCCGCAAAATTCCGAAAGGAAATGGGGAAGAGTCTTGTTGTTACTCCAGGTTTGGATAATTGTCTTTTTATATTTACCAAAAAGGAATGGGTTAAGATTTCTGAAAAACTTTCTGAGTTTTCGATGCTAACAGCTGACAACAGAAGTTTTAACCGATTTATGTTTGGAGGTGCGACAGAAGTAGATGTAGACAACATCGGTAGATTTTTGCTTCCTGATTTCTTGAAAACAAGAGCAGGTCTTTCTGAGAAAGTGGCTTTAGTTGGTGTGCAAAACAGAGTTGAAATTTGGAACGATACGAAATGGTCAGAGTACAAGAAGCTTGTAGAAAAACAAGCTGATTCATTAGCAGAAAAGTTAGGAGGCGCAGGAATGCTTTAATTTTATGCATAAGACAGTTTTACTTCACGAATCAGTAGACGCCCTAAACCTCAAAGTAGGTAGCATTGCTGTGGACTGTACTCTTGGCGCTGGTGGTCACACAGAAGAGATTTGCAACAGATTTGGGAAAGACGTAAAAGTTATAGGTCTAGACCTCGACCAGGACGCTCTAGATAGATCAGAGAAAAGACTAGAAGATAAAGGTTGCAATACAAGTTTCCATCTTTCAAACTTTAGAAATTTCGACAATGTTTTAACAGAATTAAACATAGAAAAAGTTGATGGATTTTTACTTGATCTAGGTTTCAGCTCATATCAGATAGAAGACTCAGGAAGAGGATTTTCTTTCAAGAGAGATGAACCACTTTCAATGACCTTAAAAAGAGACGTAACAGAAAACGACTTTACTGCAGAGATGATAGTTAACAATTGGTCAGAAGAATCTATCGCAAATATTTTATACGGTTATGGTAACGAAAGATTTTCTAGACGTATCGCCAGAGAAATAGTAGAGTCTCGCGAAAAAATGCCGATAAAAACAACAACAGATTTAGTTGAAATTATCGAAAGAGCTGTGCCGTTTTTCTACAAAAAAGGCCGGATACATCCAGCAACAAAAAGTTTCCAAGCTCTACGTATTGCAGTAAACGACGAACTGGGGGCCTTGGAAGAATTCTTAGAAAAAGGATTCAATCACCTAGGAAGCGAAGGACGGATGGCTGTCATATCATTTCACAGTCTTGAAGACAGAATAGTAAAAAACTTTTTTAGAAAAAAGAAAGAAGAAGGCGAGGCCCAGCTTATAACAAAAAAAACGATAGTGCCGAGTGACGAAGAGCTGAAAGAAAATCCACGGTCGAGAAGCGCAAAACTTAGAACTTTACAAAAAATATAAAATTATATGAATAACGAATTTGCAAAACCAAAAGGACGTTTAAATCATCAAAGAGTATTTTTCTTTAGTCTTATTCTTCTTGTTGTCGCTTCTTTCTCTTTGTATATGTTTTTCCTCGGAAGAACTATTTTCGATCTAGTTGATAGAAAAAATGTAGAAAGTGAGATTCGCTTAGCATCTTCACGTATTTCAGAATTAGAGTTACAAGTTTTAGACTATAATAATCAAGTTACTTTACAAAAAGCCTACGATCTTGGTTTTGTGAACAACGGAGATCCAAAATTCGTAAGCCGAAAACAGACAGCGTTACTTAGATAATGAATAAAGTTAAGAAAGGTTTTTTAATAAGAATAAGAGTTTTATCCGCTTTTGCTATTTTAGTCGGGCTATTTCTTATTGCCCGGCTTTTTCATATTCAGTATTTAAACAAAGAATATTACGCAAGCAAAGGAGGCGACTCGTATGTTCAGTCTGCTGACTCTTTCGATCGCGGTACGATTTATTTTGAGAAAAAAGACGGCGCTCGGATATCTGCGGCGAGTGTTATGACTAGTTATATTTTGGTTATAAGACCAAGAGATATAGTCGACAAAGAGATGACATATCAAAAAATAAACGAAATCTTCCCGATAGAAAAAGAAGACTTTTTAGCTAGAGCTTCGAAAGAAGACGATCCATATGAAGAGATAGAAAAAAAGTTACCAAAAGATATCGCTGATAAGATATTGGACCTGGATTTACCGGGTGTGGAGCTACCTAGACATAAATGGCGTTTTTATCCTGGAGAGTCACTGGCTGCCCACACACTAGGATTTATGGCGTATAAAGGTGACGAGATAACTGGGCGTTATGGTCTGGAAAGATTTTATAACGAAACACTTTCTCGTGGAAAAGAAGACGTTCAGATAAATATTTTTGCTGAACTATTTTCAAATTTCTCAGACACTTCATATGAGGACGCCGAAAAGAAAGCTGACGTGGTGACCACGATAGAACCTGTCGTTCAAAACTTTATGGAACAAGAGCTTGAAAGAACAATGAAGAAATTCGGTTCTGAAGCCGCAAACGGAATCGTGATAAATCCTCAAAACGGAGAAATAATGGCAATGGTTCACTTGCCATCTTTTGATTTAAATAACTTCGGTAGTGTAGAAGATGTCTCATCATATTCAAATCCTCTTGTAGAAAATGTTTTTGAATTTGGATCTGTTGTGAAGCCTTTGGTTATCGCCGCCGCTCTCGACGCCGGAGTTATATCTGCAGAAACACCTTTTTACGATCCAGGATTTGTTCAAGTCGAAGATAAGAAAATAGAAAACTTCGACAAAAAGGGAAGAGGACAAACAACAATGCAAACAGTTCTTTCTGAATCTTTGAACACTGGTATGGTCTACTCTATGCGCCAGCTTGGAAAAGCGCGTTTCCGTGAATATATGCTTTCATACGGCATCGGTGAAAAGTCTCTGGTTGATTTACCAAACGAAGCAAAAGGTCTGGTTTCAAACTTGCAGTCTCCAAGAGAGCTAGAATACGCGACTGCTTCTTTCGGACAAGGTATCTCTTTTAGTCCAGTTGTTTTAGTCCGCGCTTTATCTGCGATGGCAAACGGTGGATATATGATTCAGCCACATATTGTTAAAAAATTTGAATACACTGACGGCAAAACAAAAGAAATTGTTTATGAAAAAACTGAAGGCAAAAGAATCTTAAAAGAAGGAACTTCAGAGAAAATATCTCAGATGCTTGTTTCTATCGTCGACAACACTTTGGGTGGAGGAAAATACAAAATGCCAGGACACTCTATCGCTGCCAAAACAGGAACAGCTCAAATACCGAACCCTCGGGGTGGCGGATATATCGAAGGAAAAAATATGCACTCTTTTGTTGGATATTTCCCGGCCTATGATCCAAAGTTCCTGATATTCATCTCAAACACAGCTCCTGTGGGCGCTCGTTTTGCCTCAGAAACGCTAACAGAGCCGTTTATAAATATTGCTCATTTTCTTATAAACTATTACGAAGTACCGCCAGATAGATAAAAATAAAAAGAAAAGGGGCGCGGGCCGGAAGGCCCGCGCCCCTTTTCTTTTTCCCGCCCAAACTTGCTATAATACAAAAGTTAATTTTAATTTAAGAAATCCATGCAAAATCCATTTGAAAATGCTTTATCCCAAATCAGACGTGCAAATCAGGCGAAAGAGTTCCCAGAGAGTTTTATCGAAAGAATGACTCATCCAGACAGACAAGTTCGCATCTCTATTCCTGTAATAATGGACGATGGATCTCAAAAAATATTTGAAGGTTACCGAGTAGAGCACAACAACAAACGTGGGCCATACAAAGGGGGAATTCGTTTTCACCAAGACGCAGATATGCACGAAGTAAACGCTCTCGCTCTGTGGATGAGTCTTAAATGCGCTGTTGCAAATATTCCGATGGGTGGAGGAAAAGGTGGAATAACAGTTGATCCAAAACTTCTTTCAAAAAATGAACTTGAAAAACTATCTCGTGGTTGGGTGAGAGGTATGCTTCCTCTTCTTGGGCCAGAAAAAGACGTACCAGCTCCAGACGTAAACACAAACGGAGAGATTATGTCTTGGATGGTAGACGAATATGAAAAGCTAACAGGAGAAATGTCTGGAGCTACTTTCACAGGTAAACCTTTGACTAACCGCGGAAGTGAGGGAAGAGAAGAAGCTACATCGATGGGTGGACTTTATGTTTTTAACGCTCTCAAAGAAAGTCTAAATCTAGAAGGTCCTCTTACTATCGTTGTTCAAGGTCTTGGAAACGTGGGAGGAAATGCAGCGCTTTTATTTGAAGCTGACGGACACAAGATAATCGCTCTTTCGGATTCACGCGGTGCGATAGTAAACGAAGATGGTCTCGATGTAAAAGCTGTTATGGAATTTAAAAAAGAAACTGGAACCGTAGTTGGTTTCCCAGGATCAAAAGAAATTTCTCAAAATGATCTTCTGACACTTTCTTGCGATGTACTTATCCCTTCTGCACTTGAAAACCAAATCACTGTCGAAAATGCAAAAGACATAAAAGCGCGTCTTGTGCTAGAGCTTGCAAACGGACCTACAACTCCAGAAGCAGACGATATTTTGTTCGCGAAAGGAATTCACGTCGTGCCTGATATCTTGGCGAACTCTGGCGGTGTGACTGTTTCAACTTTCGAATGGGAACAAAACCTAAGGGGTGAAAAATGGACGAAAGAAGACGTGCTGGCGCGTCTTAAAGTAAAGATGGAAAAAGAAGCGAACACAGTACTCGATAACTCTAGAAAATACGAAACAGATCTTCGTCGCGGAGCATTTATCCTAGCGATGGAAAGACTGTCTGAGTAGTAAAAGTAAAATAAAAGAGCGGGGCGGCCGAAGGCCGCCCCGCTCTTTTATTATCCCTAAAAATGCTATAATTAACCTATTAAAAGCTTTAATAAAAAATATATGTCAGAAAATAATCGAAGCGATGAAAAGATGTCACCAAAGTTCTTTTTTCTTTCTCTTGGGGTTTTGGCAACGCTTATCACCACTGTGGTTTCGTTTTTAAACCTTGCGTTTCAAACTCTAAACAAGCACCTGCCAGATGCGCTAAACGCTAGTTACACTTACGGATACTCTTCTTGGAGTTATGAAGCTATCAGAGTGTCGCTTGCAACTTTGATCATCTTTTTCCCAGCCTTTCTAGCTCTTTCATATTTCTGGAAAAAAGCTTCAGCTGGCGCGCTTGGAAGGATAGATGAAGTTATCAGAAGATGGATGATTTATCTTATCCTATTCCTCTCGAGCGTTGTTGTACTTGTCGACCTTGTTATCTTGGTAAACTATTTTGTTTCTGGAGAAATCACAGAAAGATTTATTTATAAAGTTCTGATAACTCTGCTTGCCGCTGTGTTCGTCGGCGTTTACTTTATTTGGGAACTTCAGGGTAAGAAAAAAGTAATGGGTATTTCAGTTGGAATTTCTTCTGCTATTAAATCTTCTGTTATAGTTCTCGCTCTTATAATCTGGAGCTTCACTATTATCGGATCACCTGCACAGCAAAGAGACTGGAGACTCGATGAAAGAAGAATACAAGACTTACAATCAATCCAATGGCAAGTTATAAATTTCTGGCAACAAAAAGAAAAACTTCCAGAAACTTTAGCAGAAATGTCAAATCCAATCTCAGGATTTATGACACCTGTAGATCCAGAATTTCAGAAAGGTTTTACTTACGAATACAAAAAGATAGGGGATATGAAGTTCGAGCTTTGCGCTACATTTAGCGAAGTGATGCCACAAGGTTGGGTGGAATATGGAAACGGAGGAGGAGTCAGTCCGATGTTTAGTGACGGTAGAGACATCGCTGTTTCATCAATGCCGTATCCAGGAGTAGGAGGAGACTCTTGGCTTCACGAAGCGGGAAGAACTTGCTTTGAAAGAGAGATTGATAAAGATATCTATCCACCTTTTCCAAAAGAACAAAAAGTACAAGGGGGTTGGCAGTAGAAAAATATAAATTAAAAGCACCGCGGGCCTTCGGCCCGCGGTGCTTTTCTTTGTCTTAACAAAACCCGCATTTTTATAAAATTTCCCCATAGACTTTTCTTAGAAAAAATATATCATTAAAAGAAAACAACACTGTCATGGAACAGACACGTTTCAGTCAAGATTCAGACCATTTAATGAAGGCCTTGCGAGAGAGAATCGATGGATACTTCATCGAAAAAGGTATGAAAAAGACTGGGAACGCATCTCTATATCTCAAGTCTATTTTCATGCTTTCGTTGTGGCTTGTTCCTTACATTTTGAGCTTTGTTCTCGGGATTAGCCTCTGGTGGTGTCTCTTAGCTCTCGCCGTTCTTGCTGGTATCGGTATGGCTGGTGTCGGTATGACTATTATGCACGACGCAAACCATGGAACTTTCCACCACAAAAAGTCGGTGAATGAGCTCGTCGCAAATCTGATGTTCCTTTTGCCGGCTCATCCATACAACTGGAAAAACCAGCATAACATTGCGCATCACACTCATACAAACATCGACGGACATGATGAAGACGTGGAGTCCGGAGGACTTCTTCGCCTTACGAAAGAGCAAGAGTGGAAATCTGTCCACCAGTACCAATTTCTTTACGCACCGTTTCTCTACGCGATGACCACGCTCATGAGAGCTGTGGTTTGGGAATTCACTAGGCTCGATAGGCACTTCAAAGAGCATCCTAACATCAGCCTTTCCAAAAGGCGAAAAGAGTGGACGACTCTCATTTCATTGCGAATCGTTTACTTCCTCTTTTGGATCGGCGTTCCGATTTTCTTTGGGGTCAATGAGTGGTATTTCCCGCTTGTTTTCTTTCTGGTGATGCACTTGGTTTGCGGACTTTTTCTTACGATTGTCTTTCAGACGGCGCACGCCGTGCCAAAAGCACAGACCTTTAGCGGCACCGAAGAAAGGCATTCTTGGGTCGTTCACCAGCTTGTAACAACTTGCAACTTTGCTACTAGTAGCAGATTTGCATGTTGGTTTTTGGGAGGATTAAACTTCCAGAAAGAGCATCACCTTTTTCCTAACATTTCCCACGTCCACTATCCAGCGATTTCTCCGATACTTCGTGGGTCTTGTAAGGAGAGGGGAATTGTCTACATCGAGTACAAAAGCTTTTTCGGGGCTGTAGGGGCCCACTTCCAGCTCCTCTACACTCTGGGTAGGAAACCCATCTGAACACGAAAGCCCGCCGGTAGACCGGCGGGCTTTTTCTTTTATCACACGCTATGTATAATGCTCTTGTTATGAAAAAAGACACATCGTGGGGAGGAGTTGCAAAATGGTATGACAATCACTTAGAGAGTGACAATACTTATCATACACAAGTCGTCGCGCCGAACCTCCTACGTGTTGTAGACCTTCAGCCAGAAGAATCACTCCTCGAGCTCGGCTGTGGTCAAGGTTTTTTCCTTGAAAAGTTCTCTCAGATTTCTAAAAAAGTAACAGGTGTTGATTTAGGGAAATCACTTATAGAAATAGCAAAAAATAAAATAAAAGGAGTTTCATTTTTCATTGGCAACGCTGAAGATGAAAGTATTCTAAAAGGTGAAAAGTTCTTTTAGGAAGATGTAACCAGCTTAATTTATTTAGAATAAAAAATATTAATGTAATTAGTATGTATAATTATTCAATCTATAAAAAAACTAATAAAGATTCATCTTTAAACCCAGGAAAGAACAACATTGATCAGATTATAAGTATTGTCGAAAAAAATTATGGAAAAGATAAAATAAAATCAAAATCTGAATTCAAAAAAGAGTTAAATAAAAATGATTTTATCGCAATAGCTTTTTGTGCAAAGAATATCCAGGGATATATAACAGGCAAAATAAACGTTAATTTAAAATCTGTACACTATTCTGGGATAGCAATTTTGCCAAGTGCCTCAGGAGATGGTATAGCAAAAAAACTTATAGAAAAAACATTTAAGGAATACAGTCCAAGTTTTATAAGTTTCTCTACTCAGAATCCAGTTGTATATTCTTTATTAATTAAAAATGGTTTTGATCTTTACCCAAATATTAAAAATAAAGTCACATATAGAGTAAAAATATTTTGCCAAAAAATAATAAAATATAAGGGAATCAATAATTTTGTTGAAAAAGATTTCTTAATAAAAAATAAATATGACAGATGCTTGTATGACTCGATACCAAACTCAAGATACAAAGATATAGACTCTTGGTTTATTAAAAAAATAAAAGCAAAAAACAGAAGAACAAGAAATGCAATTTTTGTAGTTGGTATACCAATAAAAAAAGATGGTAGTTAATTTAAATCAGTAACATCTATTACCTTCCATAATCTTTGTTGTTTGAAACGCTATAAATTCATTAGAATATTACCTACTTAATGAGATGGTTTTATTTATTTGTGACTCTACGGAGAATCGAACTCCGATTTGATCCTTGAGAAGGACCCGTCCTAACCGTTAGACGATAGAGCCATATTGTTTTATGGACCAATAAAGAATACCTAAAAAAACTCACTAAATCAAGGTTATTAAAAAACAAAAAACCCCTGACTTTCGTCGTGGGGATTTACTCGGGCTCCTTCGTTACTGCGGGTATATTATTAGTTCGCCTGTGTTCAGTTCGAGATTGAAAGATCCAAAAATGTAAGACCTGTGTAATTGATTAGACGCAGGATACTTGAAAGAGAAGTGAAAGATATCATCTTCTTTCCAAAAGTGTTTTACCACCAAATCCATAGAAGATGGGCCGTGTGGCGATAGAACTTTTACTTTTACAAGTCTTCCTTTTTCGATATCCTCTTCATCTATTTCATCCATAGGTAAGAGCTTATACCTCTTGATCATGGCTATGTGTTTTTAAAATACTATCATAGGGGAATAAAAACACAAACATTTCAAGTATTGACAAAAGCTTTTAAAATGTTAAAATACGCAAAGTTCCTTCACAGAAAACCAATCAACCAAACCAACCCAAGAACATGAGTAAGATTTTCGAAAAGCCTGCTATCGGGCGAGTGCACCTATGCCTGACCGGAGATGGTTCCAAAGAAGTGCTCGTAAAGGTCGGGCCCATCTTCGCCCAGAAGCTGTCGTCCTTGTTGCGCGGCGTCATGGTCACTCCGAGAGTGGTCGCATGCCCGAAGAAACCAGGATGCTATCGACTACTGTTCGATGTGCCGTCGCTCACGCGTCTTCCTGAAGGCGTTGAGGCTGTGGAAAGGGGTGAGGAGGTCTTGCGCGTGGTGACATTCCCGCTTGAGGCAATATCGCTCAAGCTGAGGAAGGTCGCCAAAGGCTTCGAGCGCGTCTTCAAAGGCGCGAAGATCAGCCCAGACGGCGAAGAGCTTCTGTTGCTGTTTGGCAACAACAAGCAACAGGTCATCAACATCCGGGGCGTGGCGAAGCGCTTCAATCTCACGTTGCGTGAGCCTGACGAGCCCAAGCCAGCTGAGCGAGGAAAGGCGATCTACTTGGTCGCTCCGCTCAAAAAGCAGATGGTCGCTACCCCCAAGGTGTCCAAGCCTAAGCAGAGGGCTGCACTCCGGCCTCGCCTGAAAAAGGCGCTCAAGAGCCCGGCCCCGAGCAGGAGCTCGCTTCGGCTCATGGTGCGATCAGCGCTGCTGATCTTGCCTCCAAAGGACCAGAAGGATATCATCTCTTCGGCCTTGGCGAAACTGTCCCCAGAAGACTTCGTGTCTGTGGTGGAGAAGGTGTTGCCGCGTGGGCTTCTCTTGCAAACTGGTACCAAAATGCCCTCCAAGAAAAAGGGCACAGGTACCAAGGTGCGGGAAGAGCGTTTGGTTCATCTGCACAACTGATAAGGCACATGCCTTGAAAGCCCTGGCGTTCGCGCCGGGGCTTTTTTGAAAAAATAACTTACTTTATAATACTCACGCAATTTTTAATTTACAAGTTTCCTTGTAAAAAGCATCTTTTTAGGGCAATATATAAATATTAGATAATTTAGTTTGCTTACATGAAAAACTCAAAAAAAAATTCAATACTCAAAAATGGTTCAATAATTGGTGTCGTTGCTCCCTCATGGGCTGGCCCAGGGGTTTTTCCTAAGGTTTTTGAATTAGGACTAAGAATGTTGGAAGAAAATTTTAACTTAAAAATTAAAGAATATCCCAACACAAGAGGTTCAAAACAGGATCTTTTTAATAATCCTAAAAAACGAGCAGAGGATCTCATGATGGCGTTCGAGGACTCAGAAACAGACATGATAATCTCTGCAATTGGTGGCAATGATTCGATAAGAATTTTACCTTATCTGAATATGCAAAGAATTAAAAATAACCCCAAGCCATTTATGGGATTTTCTGACACAACAACTCTTCTTACTTTTCTAAGTCGTAATGGTATAAATACTATACATGGGCCATCAATTATGGCAGGGTTTTCAGAACCAGAAGGTTTACAAGAAGAATTTATTGATAATTTTATAAATTTTTTCATGAAACCATGGTCAGAAATTAATCTTATTCCGTATAAAAAATGGACAGAGATGGACATATTGTGGTCTGATCCAGATTTTATGCTTCGAAAAAAGGAGTATAAAAATAATGACGGTTGGAAAATACTACAGGGAGATAGAAAATTTTCAGGTAGATTGTATGGTGGGAATATTGAGATTTTTGAAATGTTGAAGGGTACACCTTTTATGGAAGATCTTAATTTTTTAGAAGGAAAAATATTATTTCTGGAAACTTCCGAAGAAATGCCGGGTATTTCTTATATAAAGTATTCTCTAAGAAGTATGGCAATTAGGGGTGTCTTTAATAAAATATCAGGTCTGTTATTTGGGCGTGCTAAAGGGTATTCTACTGATGATAAAGAAAAAATACATAAAGCTATAAAAGATGTTATTTCGGAAGAATTTTTGATTAAAGACTTACCTATTATTGCTGATATGGATTTTGGACACACTCAACCACAATGGTTCCTACCTCTAAACGCCAAGGCTGAAGTTGACCCAGATAAAAAAACATTTACTATTGTAGAAAATCCTTTTGCTAATTAGTTAAACCCATTATACGTTTTCTTTAAAAATTTTAGAAGATTGTGGTCCCGTACTATTTTGATACTTGCCGTCATATAGTTTAATTTTACCCTTTGTTTTCCAGAAGGTGACTTGTGATATGCTCATACCCGGGTATATTTTTATAGGCAGTGTAGATACAAGCTGTAGGGTTATATTCCCATGAGATCCTATATCTATAAGACCAGTGGAGCAATGAACAAATAATCCTTTTCTAGCTATACCAGATCTTGCATGTATGATTGGAACGTAATAATCGCTACCAACTTTTTCTTTGGTTGATGCTAGTATAAAATCACCTTTATTCATTTTATAACCAGATTTGGGTATTTTAATTTTTTTAAAGTTACATTTATTTTTAGGATCTAATATCTCATCAGTATATTTAATAATCTCGTTACCTAACAAAAGATCGTACGAGTTGGTGCTTATTCGACTCTCATCAAAATCTTGAATGATTATTTTTTTATTTTTCACCTCTCTTATTATTTCTTGTCCGGTTAGTATCATATTATATTAAATTAAAGACTCTTGTGGACCCGAGTGTAGTCCATGCAAGCCATCATATTTTTTAATTCGACCTTTGTTTGCCCAAAAAGAAACTTGACCTATTTTCATTCCCGGGTAAATTTTAATTTTATTAACAGCCACAAGTTCCAGCGTCCATTGATGGTTTGATGTCGTGTGGCCAAGGTCTGCAGATACTTGCACAAATAACCCCAGTCGGCCAATAGAGCTTCTACCTATTAAAGACATCGCATACTTTTTACTACCGATTATTTCCTGTGTGTGCCCTAAGTACATAGTATTTGGATGTAATATATATCCATACTTAGGAATTTCAATTTCTACAAATTTATACTTGCCTTTAATAATTTTTTTAAATATCTTTATTTTGTTACCAAGATGATAGTTGTAACTATTAGGGTTTACCATACTTTCCTTAAACGGTAATATATTTATATTATCGGACTTAACTTCTTTTTTAATTTCTTCTCCTGTGAGTATCATAATATTTAAAACAATTCAACACATCTGTTTTTATATGTTGATTTTCTGTACCTTAAAACTAGGACACTATAGCCTTGATAACTTCTTAAAACATTAGACATTTCCTTGATTTCCATTAATCTTTTAAAGGACTCTTCATATTCGCCTTTAGTTAAATTGGTACCCTCACCCTTAAGTTTTTTTAATGTTGACAGACAGTAATGCTCTAATTCTTCCTTTGTTTCTGGTATTAGTATATTTCTTTCTTCATAAACTATTTCAAAATCAGAATATAAAGACATTATTTCTTTGTAATTTTCTTGTGTTATATTAATATCAAAAACAGCCTTTGCCCTATCTACAAGTTTTTTTGGTATTTTTTTATTTACATAAAATGGTGATGCAAGAATATATCCACCTTCTCTTAGAAGGTCGGGCATTTTTTCTATTATTTCTTTCGGTTCATCAAAAAAACCCAAACTAGACCCTAGTATAATATGTGTAAATCTTTTTTTATCAGAAAAATCGTATGCGCTTGCATGTCTATAGTTGATTTTTATGTTCGGCGCATATGCTTCTTTATTTTTTATAGAAGATTGTATTGATTTTTCTGATATATCAATACCTATACCCTTGCATTCTGACATTAAAGCTATTTCTCTAGAAGAGAAACCTGTTGTACAAGCAATTTCCAGAATTCTTGATTTACTGTTTAAACTAGAAAAAACTTTCCATTTTGAAAGTGTGTTGTATGCTCCTGGTAATACATTCCATTGGTTTATAAAACCCACGAAATCTGTATAACTCATTTCTTTTATTTTATTTTCCATAATATTAATCTAATTTAAATTTGTATGGTTTTATAAGACACATCAGATTCAATTTCTCGAGATTGCTTAATTAAATCTTTCAAATTTTTACCCCTAAGGGCATAGTAATAGAGCTGTGTTGGTGTTTGTGGTAAGGATAACAGTTTATCTCCCACAGATGCAAACTTCAAAGAGTGCCAAATATTTTTATTAGATTTTATTTTTTCATAGCCTTTAAATTCAGTAAGTATTGAATTTTGCCTGATTTTAGGAAGTATACTTTTGTGTAGAACACAGCCACTAATCTTCGATTTTAATTTTATTTTATCATGTTTTTTTAATAAAGCATAAAAAAGCTGTTCCGTTAAATCAACACCTGTAACCTTTTTATATCCAAGAGGTATTCCTCCACCGACGGTCCTCGATGCTATTTCAAGTAGATATGGCTTGCCTTCTTTTATTCTCCACTCACAGTGAAATCCACAAGTATTAAAACCAAGTATGTCGATTACCTTAGTAGTCTCAGACTTACATATTTCAAACATTTTGTTGGGTATGTTTGCAGGTATAAAACTTCCAATTTGTTGAAAATATGGCTCTTTTCCCATAATAAACTCAGTGGTTCCTACAATGTGAACCTTATGATCTATTACAATACCATCAACACTTATTACTTTTCCTTTTATATACTCTTCAACAAGCATTGATCCTTCAAATTTTTTAAATATTTCTCGGTCTTCAGGATCAATAGATTTTTTAACATCCCCTATATCTCGGTCTATATTTTCATTATTAGATATTTTTTTAACACCATGACTTGATGATCCTATTAGGGGTTTGATTACACAGGGCTTAGGGAATCTTCTTAATTCTTTTTTAAAATTTTTATCAAATATGTTTATTTTTATAAATTTTGGTTGGAGTTTAAAATTATTATTTTTTAATATTGTTCTCATATTTAATTTATTTTGAGAACTTCTCTGGGCTGCAGTTGACCCTACTCCGCTTAGTCCTAATTTTTCGGCTAAGATAGACGTGGGGATAACAGAACTTTCTTTAAAGGAAATAACAGCGTCTATTCTTATATTGTTTTTTTTAATAAATTTAAAAATAGAGGCTATCAACTTTTTTGGTTCGTAAGTGTCCACTATGATTACATCCTTTTCATTGACATACTTTAGTAAAAAGTTATCAAATTTTGTCGTGGCCAAAATTATTCTAAGGCCAAGCCCCTTAGCTTTTTTGAGTGTGAATTCTTTGTTTTTTCCCCCGTGTTCTACAAAGATTATGTTTTTGTTCATAATATACTAATTTATATCATGTATTGGCAAATTTATACAGATAAGGTAAATTAATATAGAAAAGTCAAACCTTGCAAAATAACAACAATGAAAAACAGGTTAAAAATCCTTGAGCTACAGAACGATGTTTCTGAAGGCTATTTTAGGATCATGCTTGAAGCGGGGTTGGTTAAGCATGATCCAAGTTCTTTGATCCCCGAGAATGACGATTCGCTTCTTTTCACGAACTCAACAATTGTTCCCTTAAAGCAGAGGTTTTTAGCGGAGCAATATTTGGGTAACGGTTGGTTTTTGCTCCAAGATTGCATTCGACTGCAAGCTTTGAAAATCACGTACGATATGGAAAAGCCCATTAAGTTCGTGTCCTGCTTTAAGATGCTGGGTTCTATTGTTCCTAGTAAAAACCTCAAGCTTGCGATTGAAACCTCATTGGATTTTTTGTTCAATGTGGTCGGTCTAAGTAAGCAAGATCTTGTGGTGTGGGAAAATGAAAGTGGCGACGGTGTTCTGAGTGGTATTTTTTCCTCAATGGATATATCTATTGAGAAAAAACCCGCTTATGTTTGGAATTACGGAATGCCAGGTGTTTACGGAACAGGGATTACCTTTGCCCGAAGGTATCCTGACGGTTCGTCAAAAAGTTTTGGGAACATGGTGGGAATGCACCATAATGGGAAAGTGACGGCGTACGAGTTTGGTTTCGGCATTGAGTCATTAATTGGCCGGGCAATCTTTTGCGAGACTGCGTTTTCTGGTTCTGTACATTTGGCGATAGCAGGATTGGAGCCAAGTCAGACAAATTTTAGGTTGGTCAATTTGGTCGGGCTTGTGGTTGCCATGCACGTTGCCGGTGTGAACAAGAGGGATCAGCGGGCAAGATGGTTTTTCTTGTCGAATTCGATTAGGGCTTTGATAAACTTGTCTCTGTGTAGCGGGGTAAGTTTTGATCAGCTTGTGCAGTGGCTTCGTGATTTTGCTGAACATTTTTTCCAAAGCAACATCTCTAATGTTTTTGTTGAACATTTAGAGAAAAGATGGATGGACGTTGCCAGCGCCGAAGATCGTTTTGCAAACTGGTTAAAAAGTCAGCAATCATTGTACTATAGGACTGGTAAGGTGGGTGCGAAGTTTGAAAAAGTGGAGGACGTCGTGAGCCACATCCATAAATCTTATCAGATTCCAAGATGTAGAATCTTGGAAATGTTGACTCAATTTCAGCCGTGGTCAACAAAAATGGGTCAAGCGTAGCCTTGTCCCATTTTTTCTTGTAAAAAATTTAAATAAATAGTATGTTGTAGGTAGGACCGAGGTGTTTTTGTCCGGCCTTGTGCCGTCGACGTCCACGATGGACTCAATATCCATCATTTGTGGACATACTCAGGGAACTGAAGCATCGTAGTACCTGGAGGAATAAAAACGGTCTAAGACATCTTGCCCAGTAGTGACGAGCGAAAAGCAGATTATCCGACCCGGGAAGCGTCAGCGCTTCCCGGGTTTTTGTTTATATTGACTTTATTTTATATTATGCTATAATATATAAGAACACCTGGACTCACCATTAACCTAACCATTCCCATGAGAGAAGTTCTTCATAACATCATGACCCGTCGCAACTGGTTCCTCGGAGCCCTCGTCGTGGTCTTCCTCATTTACTTCCTGATCGACCCGAACTCCGTCTTTCAGATGGCAAATGGTTTGTGGCAGCTGATCAAGCTCGCCGGAGTCTTTGCCGTCGCGATCGTCGGTATCAGGATGATCCTCGGATACAAGCCATTCTGGTGGCCCGCAGGAAGTAGCGCAAAGAAGAAAAGCTGAGAAGATCAGCTTCATCCTAAGATGAGAATCCCGCGGTCAGACGACCGCGGTTTTTTCTTTTTGTTACTTGTTTCCAATATTGTTATTTTTCGGTAGAATTAAGAAATGCTAGAAAAACATCAAAATTTTAATGAAAGAAATCTTATTCCAGAAGATATACAAAAGGTCTTAAGTAATCTTGGGATTGATCTAAAAGATTTTAAGGGAAAAGTTTTAGATATTGGCGCTGGAGACGTTGAGATTTTAGATTATTTAAATAAAAATACTGAAGCTGATATTGTAGGTATAGATATTCATGTGCCCGAAGAGTTAAAAGATAAATTAATTAATGCTGATGTTAGAGAGTTACCTTTTCCTGATAATACTTTTGACTTGTCTTTTTCTCACGCATCTATTCCAAATGTTTTTATTGGCGAGTATTCTTTTGAAAATCATAAAGTTGGTGAGGAGAATATCTATAATTCAACAAAAAAGGCACTCTCTGAGATTTTTAGAACATTAAAATTTGGAGGCACTGCTTACCTGGCTCCAATCTCCATGTCAGAATTATATGATTCTGAAAAGGCGAAGAAAAATTCTCTAGAAAAAGCTATAAATGAGCTTAGATTAGAGAATGAAGATATACAAATTGATCTTAATTTTATTGAAACAAAAACAGACGAGTATAATAATGAAACAAGAGACTACTATCGGCTTGTCATCCACAAGATTCCTGATGTTAAAAACCAAAAACCCTAAAAAGTTAAAATTGGCCCACTATTAAATCAGGGTTTCCCAAAGGGAAACCCTGCCCAAGGCTCTATATTTGAGTGTTTTAAATTCCCGGGTGATGGGGTAGAATATTTGTATAAAAAGTAATTTTGTATTTTATGAATTTACAAAAAAATCTAAAAGATAACAATAATGAGGGTCACAGAAAAAGGCTCCGAGAAAAATTTCTATCTGGCGGATTTAATGGATTCCATGATTATGAAATTATAGAACTTTTACTTACTCTTGGAACACCGCGAAAAGATTGTAAGCCGATTGCAAAAGAATTAATAAAAAATTTTGGATCTCTTAAAAAAGTTTTGGATGCTGATTTAGAAAATTTACAAGTTGTAAAAGGGGTAGGTCCATCTAATGCTTTTGGCTTAAAATTATTTCAAGCTGTATCAGAAAGATTGGCTAAAGAAAAAATACCAGAAATTATAGATTTTAGTTCTACAAAAATAATTGCAGAATTTTTACAAAAACTCCTGGGGCGAGAAAAACGAGAACACTTTATTGCTTTTTATCTTGATTCAAAAAATCATCTCATTGAATATAGGACGATTTCCATTGGAATATTAAATGCCAGTTTGGTTCACCCGAGGGAAGTTTTTGAGCCCGCAGTTTCGCTTCACTCTTTAAGTGTTATTGTTGCTCATAATCATCCTTCCGGTAGCGTAGAACCTTCAGGTGAAGATAGAGATATAACAAAAAAACTGGTTGAATCAGGAAGACTACTCGGAATAGACGTTCGTGATCATATTATAGTTTCAAATTCTGGTTTTTTTAGCTTCCAGCAACAATTACTTATATAGATTGAAAAAGATTAGATTTTATGTAATTATTGACCTATGTCAGATATCCAAGATTTAACTAAAAAAGTTATAAATTTCCGAGATAAGAGAGATTGGAAACAATTTCATAATCCCAAAGATTGTGGAATTTCTTTATTATTAGAGGTCTCTGAGTTACTAGAACACTTTCAATGGAAAAATGCAGAAATTTTAGATAAGCATATTAGGGAAAATAAAAAAGAAATATCTAAAGAATTGGCAGATGTTTTTTATTGGGTTTTGTTAATTTCCCATGATTTCAATATTGATATTTCTAAATCTTTAATTTCAAAAATTAAAGAAAATCAAAAAAAATATCCCATAAGTAAATCTAAAGGAAAATCAACTAAATACAACAAACTCTAGCAATGATTGTATACTCCTCAACAAAACAAAAATTTCAAGAAGATATTATGACAAATAGTATCGGCTCTATTATCTTAGATAAATACAAAGACGTAACAGGTAGGGACACAGGTGTGTCTGAGGTTAATTCATGGACGAATTCTCTTCAGTTTATGGATAGAATACTAAATGACGACTCTATTCCCGAAGATGTTGGTATTTCAATTGAATATCATATTCCAAGATCTTCAAAAAGAATTGATTTTATTATTACAGGCCTTGATGAGAGTAAAAAAGATTCTGTTATTATTATAGAATTAAAGCAATGGCAAAAAGCTGAAATTACAGATAAGGACGCAGTTGTTGTAACTCGTTTTAAACATGGTGAAAAAGAAACACCCCATCCTTCATATCAGGCTTGGTCGTATAAAAAACTCCTAGAAGATTACAATGAGACAGTCGAAGAAGATAAAATAAATCTTACACCTTGTGCATATTTACATAACTATGATGAAGATGAGGTAATTAAAAATCAATTTTATCAAGAATATATAGACAAAGCTCCTATTTTTCTAAAAACTGATGCATTAAAATTAAGACAATTTATAAAACATAACATACGATACGGTGATAAAAATAATATCATGTACCGTATTGATAATGGTAAAATTCGCCCTTCAAAAAATTTAGCCGACGAACTATCGTCTATGTTGTCTGGAAATAGTGAATTTGTAATGATAGACGATCAAAAAATTGTTTTTGAAACTGCATTAAAATTAGCAAAACAATCTTCCGAGATAAATAAAAATGTATTAATTATAGAAGGCGGACCTGGAACTGGTAAAACTGTCGTTGCAATTAATTTACTTGTTGAGTTTACAAAAAAACAAATGGTCAGTCAGTATATTACTCGTAATTCTGCACCGAGAGAAGTTTATGAGTCAAAACTAACGGGCACATTTAAAAAAAGCCACATCTCAAATCTTTTTAGTGGTTCTGGCTCTTTTCATTCTCTTGATTCTAATATTTATGACGGGCTTATTATAGACGAAGCTCATAGGTTGAATAGTAAATCGGGAATGTTTAGTCATTTGGGTGAAAATCAAATTAAAGAAATAATAAACGCATCTAAGTTCAGTGTATTTTTTGTTGACGAAGATCAAAAGGTGACATTAAAAGATATTGGAGATAAAGAAGAAATAAGAAAACAGGCAAACGCGCTAGGTGCTAATGTTTTTGAATTATCACTAGAGTCTCAATTTAGGTGTGATGGTTCTGACGGATATCTTGCTTGGCTTGATGATGTTTTACAAATTAGAGATACTGCTAATGACACCATTGATGATATTAATTATGATTTTCAGATTTTTGATGATCCCCAAGAACTTCATAATGTTATTAAGGAAAAAAATAAAGAAAAAAATAAGGCTCGATTGGTTGCGGGGTATTGTTGGAAATGGGTCAGTAAGAGAAATCCTATTCTCAAAGATATAATAATAGGGGATTATAAAGCTACGTGGAATTTAGATAAAGACGGTCAAGCTTGGATTATTCAACCAGATTCAGTTTCTGAGGTCGGATGTATTCACACTTGCCAGGGTCTTGAAGTTGATTATGTTGGTGTAATTATTGGACCAGATTTTATTGTCAGAGAAGGGGTTGTTAAAACTGTTCCTGAGGCTCGTGCGAGTACCGACAAATCTATTCATGGATGGAAAAAGGGTTTGAAGGAAAATCCAGAACACATGAAAAAACAATTAGACTTAATTATTAAAAACACTTATCGAACCTTAATGACTAGAGGAATGAAAGGGTGCTATGTGTATTTTACTGACCAAGAGACCAAAGACTATTTTAAGTTAAGATTTAAAAAATAATTAAGGAGATTGATGAAATATGTTAGAAGAGAAAGTGCGAGAGCTCGCAGACGGATCTTCGATACTCGGAGAAATGGCACTAAAAAAGGCCTGATGGATGAGATTGGTTTTATAGAAGAAGTAGAAGAATATATAAAAACAAAATACGGAA
>CAZZCB010000003.1:0-62877 GCA_964652835.1 uncultured Candidatus Saccharibacteria bacterium
GTATGACAGGTACAGCGAAAACTTCAAGCGAAGAATTTTTCAGCGTGTATGGACTCGATGTTATAACTATCCCAACACATAAAGATATCGCCCGAAAAGACTTAAATGATCAAATCTATCAAACAGAAATCGGTAAGTTTAAGGCTATTGCGAAAAAGATAAAAGAAGTCCACTCTACTGGTCAGCCGATACTTATCGGTACTATTTCTATTGAAAGAAACGAAATGCTTTCTAACTTCTTAAATCAAGAAGGTGTTCCACACACTATCCTTAACGCGAAAAAACACGAAAGTGAAGGAGAGGTTATCGCTGGCGCTGGACGATTTGGTGCGGTGACTATCGCTACAAACATGGCTGGACGAGGTATCGATATCAAACTCGGGGGTGAACTTGCTACAAAAGAAGAAGGCGACAAAGTGCGCGAGCTCGGTGGTCTATTTGTTTTAGGTACGGAAAGACATGAATCGCGAAGAATAGACAACCAGCTTCGTGGGCGTGCCGGACGACAAGGTGACCCAGGAACTACTCAGTTTTTCGTATCACTGGACGACGACCTCATGCGAGTTTTCGGAGGAGATCGGATAAAGACGATGATGGGACGTTTTGGTATTGCCGAAGACCAACCAATAGAAAATAAAATGATAACGTCTGCTCTTGAAAGCGCTCAAACAAAAATCGAAGGATTTAACTTCGACGCACGTAAGAAAACTCTGGAATACGATAACGTTTTAAGTACTCAAAGAAAGGCTGTTTATGGAAGAAGACGAAAAATGCTTTTTGCAGAAGACGCTGAGATAAAAGAATACGTTCTTTCTATTTCTCCTGATACACAAAAGACGGAAGCTTTAATGTCTGAAAAGATATCTCAGGTTGGGGAAGAGGCTTTCTGGAAAACCGTCAGAAGAATTATCCTACACGTAAACGATATTCTTTGGACTGAACATTTGGAAACTATGGACTATGTTCGGTCTTCTGTGAACCTACGGGCTTATGGCCAAAGAGAGCCTTTGATTGAATATACAAAAGAAGGTCTAACTCTTTATCGAAATATGGAAGCGATGCTTAATGAGCAAGTTCTGGCGCTTATAGAAACTATCCGCCCGACAGAGGCGCAAGCGGAAGTTCGCGAGGCTCCAAAACAATACATTGAAAACTCCGTGAAAGACGAAGATACAAAAGGTCAGACAATAATAAAAAATGAATCAGATAAGATTGGCCGAAATGATATTGTGATTTTAGAAAAAGACGGAAAGGTAGAAGAAATGAAATTCAAAAAAGCTGAATCTCTTTTGGCGGAAGGTTGGGTATTGAAAGGGAAGAAGGGAGATAGTTAAAAGTTTTTAAAGTTATAAAGCTAAAAGTATAAGCCCGCGCACGAAGTGCGCGGGCTTATACTCTTTTATAAAAAAGAGAAGCCCCGGCGCACTGCGCTCGGGGCTTCTTTGCTTGATTGCTCGCCAGGTTTTTAATAGCCAAGCGAAACAGCAAAAGCATCAACCGAACCACCTCTTGGCGGCAGGTTAATTTTTCCATACGACTTCAATTCTTCAATTCTTTTGAAATGTTTTCCTATTGAGCATAGATAGCGTGCCTCAAAAAGAAGCCATCCTGCTTCTTTGCCCCACCAACTTTTGTTGCTCTTATTGTGATGGCGAGTATTTTCGTAATCACGACCATAAATGAAGGAGGATTGATATAGAAATACCTTTTCTTGATTAGTATCTATCGCATATACCAAACTAATTTTTGCTTGGTATCGATAAACTAAACCAATTCCATTGAATTGCATTTCTTCTATTATGTATTCTTTAGGGGCGGTGGCACCCGACTCAGCTTGATGAAGAGTGTATGGGTTCATTTTTCAGGGTTTTTTTTGTTCAGGTTTAATATCACATTAAATATTTTTTTCATTTTGTCAAGCACACTCGAGTTATCGCTTCAGACCCTACACGAGAACACCGTAAAGAAAATAGTAGAGTTTGCCTTAAAAACAACAACTGTTTGAGGAAAGCCTAAGCTTTCCGAGTTTTGTTGTTTTTTGGCTTAAACTCTACTATTTTTAGGTGTGAAGTGTGGGTCTAGCCTTTTGCCTACTTTTTGGTAATGAAAAAGTAGGGAACATATGTCATTTTTGTCAAATTAAAAACCCCTAAAAACAACACTTTTTACCCAAAAACCACCCAAAAACAATAAAAAAACTTTTACGCTCAGCAAGGAAAATTGCCCAAAAACCACGATTTAAAGCCATTTTTAACTCTTGACAGACTAAATTTTTAGGGTATTGACAAAAAAAATACCCCATGCTAAGATATGGACGTAAGTCCCGTCGGGGGCTTTTTTGTTTGCCCTATATAAAAATAGGGAAAACAGGGACCGTTTAAAATAGAATAACAAAAATCTAAAAACAAGGTAACTTTGTTTTTTCTTTTTAACGGACATACTACCACGGTGTTGTCGGAGCGAAACCGTCACATATGAATAATATATATAAGAGTTTCAGCAAATCATTGCATTCTTTTATCCTCTTACCTTTATTGGTAACTAACATTTCTGGAGGCGTTGATAGTAAGATCAACATTTCAGCTTTAGAGGATAAGATAAGGTCAGGTTTCGGTGTTACCGAAATGATAGACGAACAAACAGCTCTTTTAGACGAACAAAAAATAAAGGCAGCTAAAATCGACGCATACTTCGGTAAATATGATTTACCAGCCGAAGGGTATGGTATGGCGATGGTTACAGCGGCTGACAAATATGGCCTCGACTGGAGATTAATACCAGCTCTAGCAAAACTAGAGACAACAGGAGGTAAACATACTTGTAAAAATCCACAAGGTAAAAATAACTGGTTTGGATGGGGTTCATGTAAAATCGGATTTGATTCTGTTGAAGAATCATTTGACGTTATTGCAAAGAACTTAACAGGGAATAATCCTAGAACTGCAAGTTACTATAAAGGTAAGACTGTAGAAAAAATTCTAGAAGTTTATAACCCTCCAGCAACTCCAGGTATCACACCTAACTATCATAAACTTGCGTTTAAGATTATGGATGAGATCGAGAGTATGGAAGTAAATCAAGAAGCAATGAATCAAAACGTTTTAGTTTTGAATAAGTAATAATATTTAACAAAAGCCGGCGCGAAAGCGCCGGCTTTTGTTTTATCTAAATTAAAATGACAAAGGCCGCGACGTTGCGCGGCCATGTTGCCCTTGGTTGTTAGTTAATACTGTGCGCCAAGGATTCTCCTTTGTTCTTTGTCGTGAGCAAGTGCTCCGATCCAGATATCATAGAAGAAATCCAAAACAGTCTGGCGAGTTGGAGTCGGTGTGTTCCTGATATGCGCTATAACCGCTCGCAAGAACTCATCCTGATGGGTGCTCGGTACTTTTTCAAAAAGAAGTTTCTGAACTTCTTCATTGACTGAGTTGTTTCCTGTTTCTTCCATTGATGAAAGGGCGTTCGTTGGTTTTTAGTATTATACCACCAACAAAACCAATGTCAAACTAAATCTCCTTCAAAGATTCAATCATTATGCTTTTTTCTCCGTCACGAATACTGAGTTTACCCTTTATAGCTACGCATTTATTTTCCACCAAGTTTAGTGCGTGTTCACGGAAAGTCTCTGGGAAAGCCACAGCCTCCATACTTCCTTCTAAATCAGACATTTTGATAAACGCCATTTGTCCGCCTTTTTTTGTTATTACTTTTCGGATACTTTCGATTATAACCGCGCAAACAACATTCATATTTTGAAAACCTGTTTCCTGAAGTTTCTTTAGATTCATTCCTGTTTTATCTATTTTCTCTTTTACTCTGTCGAGAGGGTGACCAGAAATATAAAGTCCTAAAAGTTCTTTTTCCCAAACCAGTTTATCTTCTTTGCTGGCAAGTCCTCCTTCTTTTATAGAGAGGCGAGATTTTGGCGCCATGTCACCACCAAAAAGAGATCCTTGGTTTTTATCTACTTTTGAAAAAGATTTTGTAAAAGCTAGTAGCTCTTCCATACTTTGAAGAAATGTTCCTCTGTCGCCAAAGTCGTCTAGGGCTCCAGCCTTGATCAATGCTTCTAAAGATTTTTTAGTTAAGTTTTTATGTTGAACACGTTCTAGGAAATTTTCCATCGAAGTAAAATTCCCACCCTTTTTTCTTTCTTCAATGATTGCGTCAGAAATATCACCACCGAGGTTTTTTATTGTATAGAAACCAAACCTGATTTTATCGAGCTTGCCTTCTTCTTCGTTTTTGATAACAGTAAATCCGCCGAAACATTCGTTTATGTGTGGTGAAAGCACTTCAATATCCATTTTTTTACATTCAAGAATAATCTCAGAAACTCTTTCTACGTCACCTGACTCAGCTGTTAAAATCGCGCTCATATATGGAACAGGGAAGTTCGCTTTCATATACGCTGTTTTGTACGCTAGGTTTCCGTAACTGGCTGCGTGAGCTTTGTTGAATCCGTACGCGGCGAAAGGTTCGATCAGCGCCCAGAGTTCATCTGCTTTCTTTTGAGTCATTCCATTTTTAAGAAGACCTTCCATAAGTTTTCCTTTTTCGGCCATCATAACTTCAGGAATCTTCTTTCCCATAGCTTTTCGAAGTTTGTCGGCTTCAAGCCAAGAATATCCAGCAAGTTTTATAGCGATCATCATGACGTCGTCTTGGTAAGTGATAACCCCATAAGAAAGGTCTAGAATATCTTTCATTCTAGGATCCAAAAATCGAATCAAAATTGGGTTGTGTTTTCTTTTAATATATTCAGGAATCATTTCCATCGGTCCTGGTCGGTAAAGAGCCACCATCGCGTTGATGTCGTCTATTTGTGACGGTACAAGTTCTTTTAGATAACGAGTCATACCTGAAGAAGAAAGCTGGAAAACTCCCATAGTTTTTCCTTCTGCAAGCATTTTAAAAGTCTTTGGATCGTCTATCGGGATGGAGTCGATATCTATTTTTATGCCTTCGATTTTTTCCACCAGTTTGATAGAGTCGGCAAGAATAGCCAGGTTTCTGATTCCTAGAAAGTCAAATTTAATAAGCCCGGCGTCTTCGACGGCGTGCATGTCGTATTGAGTGATAATCTTTCCGCCTTTTGGATCAAGCTGAACTGGTGCGTAGTCAGAAACTTCTGTAGGTGAGATTACCACTCCGGCCGCGTGAACAGAGATGTGTCTAGCACATCCTTCTATCTTTTTCGCCATGTCGATTATCTCTTTTACGACTTTGTCTGTCTCGTACATTTTTTTAAGTTCTGGTTCGACATCGAGAGCAATATCGATAGTCATCGGGAAACCTTGTTTTCCTAAAGGGATAAGTTTTGAGATTTTATCTCCGATATCATATGCAAATCCTAGTGCACGCGCTACGTCTCTCACAGCTCCACGAGCCTGCATCGTACCAAAAGTACCGATCTGCGCTACTGCGCGTTCACCGTATTTTTGTTTAGCGTATTCAATAACCTCATCGCGTCTGTTGTCGGCGAAGTCCATGTCGATATCTGGCGCTGAGGGACGCTCTGGGTTTAGGAATCTTTCAAACGGAAGTTTAAAACGAAACGGATCAACGTTTGTGATTCCTAAAAGATAAGTCGTAATAGATCCAGCGACCGAACCTCGGATGTTTGTTAAAATTCCGTTTTCGTTTGCAAAACGAATAAGGTCACCCACGATAAGTAGGTAGATAGAAAATCCTTTGTTTTTAATAATCTCAAGTTCGTATTCTATTCGGGCTATTATCTCTGCAGATTCCTGTCCATATCTTTTTGGTATCCCTTGATAAACATATTTTTTAAGTTGCGACTCTGGAGTGTGTCCGTCTTCGAGTCCGAATTTTGGAAAAACCCAAGTCCCAAGCTCAAGATTTATATCTACCATCTCTGCGACTTTCAAAGTGTTTTCTACTGCCTCTGGAATATCTTTAAAATATTCCATCGCACCAGCTGGGTCGATAAAGTGATAGTCTCCGTTAAAACGAAAACTTGTACTGTTTGTGTTTATGGCGAGCAAAGTGTTGTGAGCTTCGCTGTCGTCTTTGTGTAAGTAGTGAGAGTCCCAAGTGGCAACTATCGGTATGTCGTATTTTTTAGAAAGTCCGATAAGACCTTGTTTTACTGTCTCAGTACCTTCAACTTCAGCGTGGTTCATAAATTCTAAAAAGAAATTTTCTTTTCCGAAAATGCTTATATATTTTTCTACTATTTGCTCTGCGTGTTCTGCATTTTTTGCTCTTAGTGATTGCGCGAGTTCTCCAGCCGGACAGCCAGAAAGACAGATTATTCCTTCGGAATATTTTCGTAAAATCTCCTCGTCCATTCTTGGTTTGTAATAGTATCCTTCAAGAAAAGAAAGAGAGACAAGTTTCATCAAGTTTTTATAACCTTGATTGTTTTTTGCTAGAAGTGTCAGGTGATATCTTTTGTTGTCTATTCCTGCGTCTTTATCGTGGCGAGTTCTTTCTGCGATATATGCCTCGACACCGATGATAGGTTTTATACCAGCATCTTTACACTTTTTGTAGAATTCTATCGCTCCATACATCGATCCGTGGTCGGTAAGCGCCAGTGCCGGCATATCGAACTCTTTGGCTTTTTTTACCAAGGCTCCTATTTTAGAAAGCCCGTCCAAAAGCGAGTAGTGAGAATGCGTATGAAGATGGACAAATTTGCCTGACATAAGTGGGTATATTTTAACACAAAGACCGTGGTATTATATCCTTGTGGAAAGTCAAAATTTTACTTATTTTATCGGTGTGGATGAGGTCGGGCGAGGGCCTGTTGCTGGGCCTGTTTACGTTTGTGGTCTTTTTATATCCGCCGAAAATCTAGAGAAAATAATAAAAGAAGTGGGAAACTTGCCTCTTCGGGACTCTAAAAAGCTAACAGAAAAAATGCGAGATAAATGGTTTTTAAAAATTAAAGAATTTGCCGACGCTGGGTATTTAAAATATGTTGTTTCGAAAGCGAGTGCGGGCGAGATAGACGAGAAGGGAATAGCTGTGTGTATAAAAGCCTGCGTCAAAAACTCCGTGATAAAAATCGACGCTGATAAAGAAAAGACAAAGGTGCTGCTCGACGGTGGACTTTCCGTTGGCTGGGATTTTACTGAAGAGTCTTTTATAAAAGGTGATGAAAATATTCCCGTGATATCACTCGCGTCGATAGTGGCGAAAGTTTTAAGAGATAAAGAGATGGCTGAACTTTCAAAAGAGTATCCTGAATACGGCTTTGAAAAACATAAGGGATATGGTACAAAAGCGCACATGGACGCCATCTTAAAACATGGAGCAACGGATCTACACAGAAAATCTTTCTTAAAAAATTATATATAAAGATAAAATTATATCGATATATCGATATAATTTAGTTTTTAAAATAGTAAAAAAAATGAACAATAGCTTAAAAAAACCAGAAGATATATTGCTAGTAAATAAACCAAAGGGAATAAGTTCTTTTGATGTTATTCGAATTCTCCGGAAGAAATTAGGAATTCGAAAAATGGGTCACGCTGGAACACTCGATCCACTGGCTTCGGGTCTTATGATTATCGGAGTTGAGACGGGAACTAAAAAATTAACTGACTACATAAAAAAAGACAAAACATATGTCGCGGAAATTTTATTTGGTAGAAAAACAGATACAGGCGATATGGAGGGCGCCGTGCTGGAGCAAACAGAAATTTATTTTGTTGAAGATGATTACATGAAAGAGCTGATGAATGCTTTCAGTGGTGATTTTGAACTCATGCCTCCAAAATATTCTGCTATTAAAAAAGATGGAAAGCCTTTGTATAAATACGCGCGAAGTGGGGAAGAGGTGGAGATATTGCCTCGAATTATGAAAGTTTATAAAAGTGAGTTTTTAGGAAGCGAAAAAGTACCTGAGGGTTTTATCGCTAGGGTTTCTTTCGACGTGGCTTCTGGAGTGTATATACGGTCTTTGGTTGAAAAGGTGGGTGATCTGCTAGGCGTGCCGGCAACGCTTTATAACCTAAAAAGGACTAAAATAGGGGAGTTTGAGCTGAAAAATGCTATTGATATTTAAGGGTTTTTGGTCTGTGAGCAAGCTTGACTTTAATGCTCATTTGTGCTATATTATAGAAGGAAACTAAACCTTGAACCTTGCCAAGCTCGGTCAAATCCGAGCACAAAAATCATGAAGAACATCACACAACTCTCGTTTTTCGTGGCGCTTGTTTTCTCGCTCTTCGGAGCAGAAGCTGGTGCTCAGGTTTACACACCTGACTGGCAGGACCGTATTGGTCCTAACAACATCACCGCGGTCTACAACTACGATTTCGATCAATCGTTCCGTCGGAGGGTTTATCGCAACATCGGTCCTTACTACTTGCCAAACTGGCAAGGGGTGACTGAGGACGTGATCGACGCCGGTCTTGGCACTGACACTGTTATTCTGGATTACGGCGGTCAGATACTCGTTCAGATCTTGAACATGGATAACACCCCTACGGGAGTGCAGCACATCTTCAATCTGAGTACTTTTCCTCCGCCTACGATCTCGGTGTATGACATCATCTATGGCCAGCCACCGCTAATTCGGTTTCGGGCGGACATTAACTCTGCTTACGGCCTAGGGCGTCCATCGTACTATGTTTCAAAGCTTAAATGTCGTCTCCAGCGCACATTTCCAAGCTTCTGGGAACAAACCGTTGAATGGACTTTTCCAATCGGAATTGTTCCGTTCGCAGAATTCAGTTTGCCGTTCGACTTCTTCGGAGACTACTGCGTTCAGTGGTCTGTCACCGATGAAGATACGAGCCTTGATTCTCACTTCGGTGAGATCACAGTTTGGGAATCTGAGGTAATGTGTTTCTCGTACGGAAGTACAGGAATTCAGAGCGACAGGATGAAGGTGCAGTTCGGATCATTTCCGAATCCGTTTACTGATGTTGTGACCATTGAGTCGCCGTCCGTTACGGATTACATCGTGCTCAGCACCTCCGGACAGCGGGTGGCCTCCGGGCAACTGTTTGTCGGACACAACCGACTGTACGAACTCTCAGGCCTTAGCCTTACCCCTGGTGTATATATCTTGCAAACCGACTTGGGTCAGACCAAGATCGTAAAGCAGTGAACCTTCTTCATGAAAAAAACCCGCGGCGCGCATAGCGTTCGCGGGTTTTTTCGTTGTATAATAAAAATAGGTCGCTCTTTATATTCACATAAACCCAAAGCCATGAAAAAGCTCGCATGCATGCTTTTACTTGCGTTTACCTCTGCCTGCGCTTTTTCACAACAGCGCACGGATGTTATCCCAAATGAAGCCGACAGCAACATCTTCTATTGTTACTTTTCTGCGTCTTATATTTTCCCGACCGGGAAACAGGACACTTTCCAGAAATCGCGTTTAAGGAGTGATGCGATAAAGGGTAACAGGCTTTCAAAAGCTGAGATGGAAATGGTTGGTTTTCCTTTCATGAAATACGACAGGAAATTTCATCCGCACTTACTCTTTGGGGCTAAGATGATTACCCCTGGGTATCTGTCGTCACAATTTGGTTTTGGAATTTCAACCCAGAACTCGTTCTCCAGCTGGAGCGTTGGGGTGCTCTATGGAACCTACTACCGCAGGGTTACCTACGAGTCAAACTTCATCTCAAGAAGGAAGCGCTCTTTTGAGAATTATAACCTTGCCGGTTTTTACCTTCAGTCGCGAAGTGACCAAGGAAGCGTTTCTTTCTCGATGGCTTTTGAGAAAACTCACATTTTTGTTTTCACTCGTGTGGGATTATCTGTGGGTGAGACGCTCAGTATCGGCAAAAGTCACTCAGTGTATCGAAGTCTTGAGCTTGTGCTCGGCTTTGAATCTTTGATTGGCGCAAGTGCCGGACTTTCTGTGACGGTAGGCAGGACGCGTATAGAAGTCTTTAGGTTCATACCAGACCCAAAAGACGTGTCTGAGCAGGCAAGATTGCAAACCGAACTTGTTCGGGGGTATGGAATTTCTTGGTCTTACTACGTGGACTGACCAATACGACAAGTCCAAATGCCGAAGGCGCAAGCCTTCGGCATTTTTTACAAACCAAGTTCTCTTTTAATCCTTCGGATAGTTAGCGCTCTTGTTGCGACTATCACTATTATTACAATCAAAAATCCTAAGGCGATAGTTATCTCAGTTCCTAAAGAAGAAACTATAGAGTCAAAAGGTAAGAAAGAATTTCCTTTAATCTTTATTTCTACTGGACGTGACCACTGACTTTGTGCACCTTTCGCATCGCTTACTCTAAACGAAATAAATACAATTCCTTTCTTTAAATCATCTTCTTCAAAAGTAAATCTTCCGCTAGCGCTTTGGAACTCTTGTCTTAATAAGAAGTTGTTTTTCTTGCTTGTTATTTTTGCTTCAATATTTCCGTTCGGAATAGTTTCTCCTTTTATCGTTAGAGTATCTCCAGCATTTATTCCAGCAGGGAAAGAAGTTACCTCTGGTGCCTCTAAAGCCTCTACTTCAATCTCTAAGAAAGATTCGTTTTTGTTTCCAGCTCTGTCATATGCTGTTATCACAAGCTCGTGCTGACCTGGGTCAATTCTCTCTAGCTTAATATTTCCATCTGCGAGGATTTCGTATTCCAAAGATTCTCCGTTTATGGAAAGTTCGAAGTTTTTAACACAAGAAGTTTTATCTTCTATTTTTAGAGCTATAACGGGTTTTGGATCTGTTAAGTCTCTCCTTTTAACTTCGTAAGCATCTATACTTGGCGGAGTGTGATCTATTTTTATTTTGAAATGTTCAGTTTCTTTCCATCCGTTGTTGTCTTGTAGACTCAGGTGAAAATACCAAATTCCGTCTTCTAAGTTTTCATATCTTTTTTCGACTATTGCCGGACTGTTTATTGTAGATGGTTCGGACGTCGGGTTTCTGTCGAAAGATATTTTACTCGCCAGTGTACCTGTCGGTATATCCCAAGAGAACGACGCAGTGTTTTCTCTTCTCCAGACGACACCTGGATGCGTGCTTGAAGTTATGATAGAGTCTGGCTCACAAACTTCACCCTCCTTTATTTCAGGAACTAGTGCCTCATCTATCGGCTTTAAATCATCAACCTTTATAACCTCTGGCTCTTTGACTGGAACTTCGGCAATAGTAAAGCTGGCTGTTCCAACGGAGGCTAAAATGTTTGTTCCTACTCCATCGTTCGCCAAAACTGAAGAAGAAAAAATAGAAATACCCGCCGTTCCGGTATTTTTACCTTTAAAGTTTATTGTTAAAAGTCTCCCAGAATTTCCTTGGTATCCTGGAGTTAGAACGACTCCTTCTAGTTTGATTTCACCAATTGCGTTTGAGAATGTTGGTTCTTGTGCCCAGAAATCTACGATAGAATTGTTTTTCGAAACAGATACAACCTGAAGTTTGTCAGAAGGGAATCTGATTGTTGCCGAAGCGGCGTTTATGGCTTTGTCAGGACTAGATACAAAGATTCCAACAGAGAAGTTTGCGTCTTTGTTGTATGTTCCAGATGCTGGAGAAAAGTTTAAGTTTGCCGCAAATAGATTTTGAGGAAAAGAAAAGACTAAAACAAACAATACTAAGAAAGCCTTTCCGATATTTTTTTGAATTCTTTTGACTGCCTTCTCCATAAAATGAAAGAGAGTATAAATGTACAAATTAAAATTAATATAGCTATTTTTTGATTAAAGCATTTGTGTCCGACGCAAATCTTTTCTGGTATGTAAACTTTCGAAATCTTTTCATTTCCATCATAATCTATTGCCTTTACGTATATTCTCTCATTAATCTTTTGATTCACCAACACATACGGACTCTCTGCTTGTTTAAAAAGTTTTTTACCTTCTACAACTTCATATGTCTTTACACCAGAACCTTTGTCCATCGCTTCAAAAATCAAAACATATTTTCCTTCAGCGATATTTTTATCTTTAACAAGTAATGCTTCGAAATCTTCAGGCGATGTTTTGTCCCGAGATGTGATCACTACATTTTGTTCGCCTTCACGCAAATCTCGGGCATTTATAGAAATATTTTTATTAGGAAGAGGCTCCTGTGTACCAAGTCCGTCGTTTAAAAGTATAAAAGTATCTTCAAGATTAAGAGGAAGATTGCCCGTGCTTTTAGGTACCACTAAAACTTGAAAAATTGTTCCATCTCCTTTAAAACCTCCGGCAATAATTCCCGAGAAATTTATTTGGTTATCCTTAGATCTAGAAGGGTTTTCTATCCAAGCCGAGATTATAGAGTTACCAGTTTTGATTTGTTTAATTTCTAAACCATTATCTACATTTAGTTTTCCGCTAACCGTGTTGTAAGAATTTCCTTCTGTTTTTAAGGCTATAGTTATCAAGATCTCATCACCAACTTTTATATCTTCAGAATTTAACATGTCAAAATCTATCAGACCGGCGGAAGCAGGCGAAGGAAAAAAGGTAAATAATATTAAAATGTAAATTAAATATTTCATAACTATCCGGTCCAATTAAATGCCAAAATACTAAAGTCTACCAGGTTAATCCTGCTATCTCCATTTAAACAGTTTGATTCAACTATTATAATGTCTCCAGTTAAAATTTTGTTATACCAAAAAGCAGCGATAGAAAAGTCTATTAAACTTACTTTTCCGTCCTGGTTTAAGTCAGCCCTGCAAGAAGTTTCTCCTGGGACTTTTGGAATGTTTTGGTCTCCAACTTGAAAGGCTACTCTAGTACCAAAACCACTAGATTCTCCAGTTTCAAGATTCGTTTTTGAGCGACTACTGTGTGATCCGTACTCTAAGGGGGCTGAGTTAAAGTTATAAAGATAAACCCCGTCTTCATCTGACGCTGCATTTACAAAAATCTGCGTCTCCGAGTTTACCTCTATTGTTACGTCACTTTCGGGAACTGTTTGTCCAAAGATTACAATGTCGTCACCCTTTCTTACTTCTGCTTTATCGACGTCTATTGTTGGTGATAAGAATATCCCACTAACGTCTGTTGTTGATCCTTGGGTTATAAAAACAGGGAAGGAGAATGGATTTCCTGTTACTCCGTTTTCGTCGGTTGCTCTGACTGTGAAGTTGTAATTTCCTGGACTAAGGTCTCCCAAGCTTACGCGAAATCTTGCGTCAGGTCCAGCTATTGTCTCGACTGTTATAACTCCGTCTTTCAGTATCGTAACTTTTGAAAGAGGGTAGGCGCGTCCAGAAAAAGTAACTCCGGTTTCTGGTGGTCTTGTTCCTCCACCGCCACCTCCGCCTCCACCCCCTCCGCTAGGCGGAGTCACTGTTGCCTCCTCATCATCGTCAGTGTAAGAAGAACAATCTGGGTCATTTGGAAAGTCTATAAAAGTATCGCTGTCGTTGTCTTGTCCATCGAAACACTGTGGAGCCGGAACTATTGTGATCGTAAAGTTTGAGTTTTCTGCTGAATTTATTTCTGGGGTTTTTAAAATAAAAAAATATACAAATAAGCCTACAAGAAGTATTAAAGAAAGAATTATAAATTTTTTTGTTTTAATTAATATCATTTTAACTTGCGATGATAGACAGAGTCATATCGATTGAATAATTACCTGATGCTTGTTCTGGTGGTATGGTCTGAGAAATATCTATGTCTGTTATATCCCAATAACAACCAGTGTCTGCGCCTGTGGCCGCACTTGCTAGAGTCACAGAGTTTGTCACTCCTTCATTAAAAGACCCCGAAGATCCAGAAGAAATGTTTGTCAGAGTACATCCGCCTTCAGGAGTTATGGTCGAAGTAGAAGGGTCTATGGTCATTTGTCCACCAAGTGAATCTGTATCTCCTCCGTCTAGAGCGCCTGCTGTTGGGTCGTTGAAGTCATAGTCAGAGGATACTCCATCCCAAAAAGATGTAGCTCCGGCATCTGCGGCGAGTGAAAGCGTCCAAGTGGCTGTACCGGTGCCGTTGTCTACTCTTATTTTTTGGCCAGATGTTCCAAAGCTTCCAGTCGAAATTTGATCGTCAAAAGAAAATGAGGCGCTAGTCATTGCTACAGTTGGGGCGCCTACTGGGGTTCCTCCCGCATCTACAATATCCGCAGAAAGAGCTCCACCGCCACCAGCTATTGTTATTTCCGGATAAGTAGTATATGTACCCAAAAGAGTGTCATCTGATTTAACAATTCTAAAACAGAAAGTTGTGCTGGCTGTAGCGCCGTTGTCCACTAGGGAGAAATCAAATTTAGCTGTTTGTCCGTTTAATACTGCTGACTCTGAGTTTGTAAAATCGTTCAACTCTTCGTATGTTTGGTTTACTATTGTCCTCGCTCCGTCTGTCGGGTCGTTTGCATTACTAACCAGAGCTAGTCCGTCTGTCGGTGTGGCGTTATCTTTATACGCAACTAACGTTGCGCCTGTTACATCTGTATATGATGCAGGAGTTCCTCCAGAAGGAGACGCGCAAGTTCCAGCTCCCATATCTACGTACTGAAGTTTAAAATCCTGAGAACTAGAGTAGAGGTTTCCGTTGTCGACTCTTGTTAGAAGTCTTAGTCTGAATTCTTGTCCCGCTGTTGAAAGAGTTGCCGGGGTGTCTTGCGCTGCTAGAGCAGATCCCACATCAGCGCTGTCAGCGTTTCCAAAAAATCTATAAGCTTGCTGTGCGTAATTTTTCCCATCCCAAGCTGCGTATTGATATGTTGATCCACCTGTTTCGTTTACCTCTACTCCGACACCCAAAGAAAAACCATTTTTAATTAAGTTTGTTATTCTCCCTGTTAGGGTCGCAAGGTTGGCGAATGGTTGAGTCGCATCTCCTGTTTGAGCGGAAGTTCTTAATACTCCGTTGCGCGCAGTTCCTCCTGTTGTTTTTTTAATCCAAATATGGTCCGGCTGAAAACCCACCGCGGCTATGTTTTTTATCGTCGCATTACCGGTGTACGTACCTGTCATAAATTTTTCGTTATCTTGAAAAGCAAAGTAGTCGTATATTCCGGCACTTGCGTTTGATACCGTACTAGAGCCAACTTGGAATCCATCTGCTGTAAATGATTGAATTACATTTGCTGTAAGAGCGAGATCAGAAAAATAAAGGTTTTGGTCACCAGACTGATCAGAGGTTCTCCATACTCCTGCTGAAGTCCCTCCTCTTTTTATGGCAACAAGATCTGGAGACATTGGCAATCTATCTATGTTCACACTGTCTCTACTTGTACCAATATATTGCCCAACTAAAAAATCAGGAGACCCGCCAGATTTATCTGGCTTCATGGCATTTCCAAAGGCGGTCCAATAATATGTGTCACCAAGAGTGTTTGCAAGTGCACTGGTTCCAACAGTAAAACCGTCGGCGGTTATAGAGGTAACACCCCCGGTAAAAACCGAACTAGTGTTTGACAGGGTCTGAGTCCGGTCTCCAATCATAAGACTCGTTCTAAAAATAGCGTGTTGGTCTGTTGCCTGGTCATCGTGCTTTATGATTATAAGATCAGGTGAGAAACCAACGCCTGTTATACCGAGCGCCGCACCTGTTCCTGTATATGAACCACTATTTATCAGAAGCTCGTCAGTTCCCGCCGCTTTTGTGGACGCCCCTCCGAAAGCTGCGTAGTGGTGTGTTACACCACTAGAGTTGACTGTTGTGGCGGCCCCGATTTCAAATCCACCACCAGATTTTTTAAGCGACTGTATTATGTTCACAGTCGCGCCTCCGTCAGGTATGGCTGAAGATCTGTCTCCATAAAACTCAGAAGTCGTAAATACTCCGTTTTGGGGTGTGCCATGATCTGAGGCTTTTATCCATACAAAATTAGGAGTGAAGTCGAGATTTGGATCAACCGCTGGTCCAATGTGTCTTGAGTCCACCCCAGTTCCTGTGTAGGTGCCAACATCCATAAAGTCGTCCACTTCTTTGAATGCAACATAATAATAGTTGGTTCCATTTGAGTTTGCGCTCGAGTTAGAGCCCACGCTAAAACCAGTGGTATCCAGAGATTCTATACCCCCTGATGCCAGCTCATTCGCATTGTGAAAATAGTTCGAGGCTGTACCAGCCATTGACGATGACTTCCATATACCCACTGCTGAACCTGATGTTTTTGTTATTACTAAATCAGGTTGAAACCCAACAGACGTGATGCTTTGCGACCCGCCATTTCCTGTATAAGTTCCGACACAAAAAGTACCAGACGCAGAGCAGTCTGATCCATCAAATGCAGTGTAGGTAAAAAATACGTTTGCAGCGTTGACGTCTGAATCTGAGCCCACAGTAAATCCGTCCGCGTCCAATGACTGAATTAGATTGTTTGCCGCGTTATCTGTTTCAGCAAGAACTACAGTAGTCTCACCAGACATTTCAGAGGTTTTTAAAAGCATTCCTCTAGTACCTCCAGCAGTGTTGTCTTTTAATAAAACCATATCCGGCGAAAAGCCTAACCCTGTGATGGTTCTGTTATCTGTGTTGTTTCCCACGTAGTATCCAGTCTGAATAGAAAAAGTCGCCGCCTCCGCTTTTTCCACCTTGGGCTTCAGTAGTTCTGTTAACCCTTTGTCTATTACATTCCCATCTTTCTTAGCCCAATAAAGTGCGTCGATAATATTTTTTTCATCAACTTTTTCATTTATGTATGATATTAAAGAGCTTGAAGGTATTCCGCCAAGCAAAAAAGCCAAAACTAAAAAAAGAGTCCCAACGGGTTTTAATATTTTTTTAATAATTTGAAACATAATCATAAGATGCTTTTGAAATCTCTGCCATTATTTCTTTCGCCTTCTCTCTACCACCGCTGTCTTTGGTGTTAACCATGATGGTTAACAGGTATGGTCTGTTTGGAACGTACACAATACCTGAATCAAGATATGTAGATTCAGGATCGTATTCACCTATTTTGTGAGAAAAAGTAATATTTTCTGGTACTCCGCTACCTAGGAATTCGTTAAATGGAGTTTCTGACAGCCAATTTAAAAGCATTGTAGAGTATTCTCTTTTCAAGAAGCTTGATGTGTATAGAGTTCTGAATACTCTGGAATATTCTTTTGCTGTTATATTGTAGTCTGCGTCGTAAAGACTCTCCATCCCGAGCGCTGCCAGCATTTGTTCAAAATCTTCACCCTCCAGGTTTCTTACAAGCATTCTGTGCGCAGTGTCATCTGAATTTATAATAAGCTCTTTTAAAAGTTCTTCTATTGTAAGACGTGTTCCAACTTGTTTTTTGTATAAATCTCCGAAGGCGTCATTTCTGTCTTCATAATAAAGTATTAGTTCATTATCAAGTTTCCACTCCTCCATTTCAATTTTTTTCATAACAACAAGCGCTGTTGGCATTTTAGAAAGGGAAGCTGGCCAAAATCTAGAGTCTTGGTTTATCGATACGTTTGCACCAGTGTTTAAGAATTCAAAATAAACTCCCACCCTACCTCCTTCTTTTTCATGTCTTGTAACGATTTCTTTAAGCTCCGACCGAAGAGGTTCTATTGTGGAGAAAAAGTGTTCTTGATCTATTAAACTTCTAGATGGATCTATAAGAGGATACGGATTTGAGAAAGAATTTTGTTTTTTGTCTCCTATAAATAAAACTCCTGTAAAAAAACTTATAAGTAAGAGAAAAAATATGATACATTTTTGTTTTGTACTTAGATTGCTTTTAGGTATTTTACTTTGTTCTTTATTCTTATTCATTTATTAAATTCATTTGGCAGATAATAGAACTGTTCTTTGAACCTTTTTCTGTAAAAACAAAAGAAACGTTAAAATTTCCTTTTTGCGCCGTCACCATTTTTTCTATTAAAATGTTTGTTGTTTGTTCTGCTGATATTGAAGTTTTGGTCTGGTTATTTTTTTTGAATTTTATTTTAAAACCAGACGGCACCCCAAGAACCTCGATATCTTTTGCAGTAGAAGCGCTTCCTGTGAGGATTATCTTTTTCTCTAGAGAATTCTGACTTGTCATATTCGCAGTAAAATTTTCCATCCTACAAGAATGGTCCGCTGACGGGTCTATTTGTATTTTTCTTTCTGGTGGCCGTACGGATATTTTAGGTATATTTGCTGGTGGTATGTAGATTGGAGAGATAATATTTTCTGGTTCCTCTTTATCTTCTTCTGTGGTCTTGACAACTACGGGCTGTGTCGCCACAGGGGAATTTGGCTCTGACACGGTTACAGGCGGTGGGACTGGTTCTGCTGGCGCTAACACGACTATTTCTTCCTGAGGGGCTTGATTTTGTGTCTCCGACGGGATCACTTCTGGGGCAGAGGGTTCTTCTACTGTGGTACCAGTCTCTACTCCCGCAACCTGACCCTCATTTCCCCCCAAGCTCTCTGTGGGTGTACTTTCTTGACCATCTGTTTCCGTGCTTGGAATCTCTGATTCCTGTGCGCTTGTATTTCTGATATGAAAAAAAGACTGTGTTAAGAGGCCTAATATTAAAAAAGAAAATATAGTTTTAGATGTGTTTTTTGTCATATTTTAGGTAGGTAATATAAGGTTAATATATCGGTTTCATTATACCAAAAATACAAAGCCGTGTATTAACACTTTTATCTTTTTGTGGAAGCGGATTTTCGTGGTGGCGGAACTTTTATTTCTTGACCTTCTTTTACCATAAACGGAGGTTTAATTTTATTTACCTCTACTAGAAGCTCCCAATGAACTTTGTTTTTTCTGGCGATGCCTTCGATTGTGTCTCCGGACTCGACGGTATAATCTGTCCATTTTTTAATCCACTTTTGTTTCTTTTTGTTTAATCTCCAAATTGCAAAAACAAAGATAGCTATAAACAAAATAGTTATCTCTATAATTAACCCAAAAATAGTTGGAGCAGAGAAGAACCAAATAGTGTCTGATTTTACCTTTGTTAGTTTCTCTCCAGAAGATACACCGATGCTCGCATTTTTATCTGAATCGTATGAGAAAACCGCTTTTGCAAAATAAAGTCCACCCCAGAAAGGTCTCTTGAGCTCAAAGTTAAAATCATAAACTTCGTCACGAAGAACAGGGAACTCTCCACCGAAAGTTTTATGAGGTAATCCAAAGAAATATTTAACTTTTACTTCTGCTGTTGTGTCCACCGAAACGTTTCCAGTGTTTTTAACAGAAGGCATAAGGTAAATAGATTTATTTTTATTTTCTACTTTGAAATTTAAGAATTCTATTTTTCTTGAAATTTTACCAGGCACACTTACAGCCACACGTATTCCACTTCGAAGACTAAGCGAAACTCCGGTGTCGCTAGCGTTTTGCTTAATCTCTTGGATAAGAACACATCCGTTATGTTCTCCGACAGATGCATCTACAGGGACGTTTATATTAAAAGGAATAACAACCTCAGATCCCTCGGGTATTGTTATCTGTATTGTGTTTGCTTTCTCTCCTGGTTTGATGTTTGCAATATCTTCTTCAAGATTTGAAATATCAAAAGTAATCCATTGTCCGACGCCAGTAGGTTCCTCTGAGAGTTGTTTACAAGCAAAGCCTCCGCCAGAAGATCTGACAGAGTCTCTGGCGTAAAGTAATAAGTTTTTAGATTCACCGGTGCTGTTTATAACTTTTACACCTTCACTTTTTAGTTCGCCTGGATTTATCGTTTGAACAAAGATAGAGTCTGTTCGAGGGTTTTCAGCTCTTGGGTATGCTGGCTTTATACCGAAATTAGCAGCCAAAATAATGCTTGGGAAAAAAAACACACTTAAAATAAAGAGGGTGAAGATTCCTTGAAAAGATTTTTTCATATGAGGATTATAGCAAAAAATCTTAATCCTAAGAAGCTACGATAGAGAGGGTCATGTTTATGTCGTAGTCAGAGGCTGCCGGTTGTTCCGCAGGGATTGTTTGAGAAATATCAATATCTCTAACATACCAGTCTCCAATATCGTCTGCACCTGATGCCGCAGTAACTAGGGTTATGGAGTCTGTAACACCTTCTTCGAATGAGTCTGATGCTCCAAGTGTTACTCCTGTCGTGTCACAAGTAGCGCAAGCCCCAGCAGAAAGAGTTGCCCCAGAAGGGTCGACTGTCATTTGTCCGGCAACAGTGTCAGTGTCACCACTGTCCGCACATCCAGCTGTTGTTGGGTCGTTAAAGTCAAAGTCTGTTCCCGCTGAATCCCAAACAGCAGTAGTTGCTGATCCAGCTAAAGAAACTGTAAATCCGTTGTCTGCCGCGTCAGGGTTTACAATATAGATTTGTTGAGACGCTGTTCCAAAAGTTCCAGTAGATGTCTGGCAAGAAAAGCTAAAAGCTGTCGATCCTAGAGTCACAGAAGGTGATCCGACCGTTACGTATGATGAATCTGTAATATCTACTTCTATTGTTCCGGCTGTGATCGTTTGTTGAAAGTTAGACGTGTCTGCTGCTAGAACTAAACTTGTTCCGGAAGCCACGAAAACAAAAATAAACCCTAAAGCCAGAGTCTTTTTTAAAGAAAATCTTGAAATAATTAAAGTACTTATTTTATCCATATGTATATAAATTAATGCTTCCTATATATTATCACTTTTTTAAATAACACAATAAATGGGCAGCTGTGGAAAGTGTGAATAACTTGGTGTATTATATTAGTATGTTGGAAAAATACACTGCGCCTAAAATAGAGAAAATAAAAATATTTTCACAAAAATACAAAATCTATATTATGCCAGTTGTTCTTTTAGTCGGGTTTTTACTTGATTTTATAACGCTTCGTAGAGTAGATGGAGTTTTCGACAATATAATCATCACCTCTCATTTGTTTTTATCTGGTCTCGCGATAACTCTTTTGTTTTCAAAAGACACTCTTTTGGGTCAAAGGCTTAAAATCGCCAGGCACGCTCAGAAGATAGAATACGTGATGCTTTTTTCTTTTGGTGCGCTTTTCTCTGGTTCAATAATATTTTTCTCAAAAAGCGCAGCACTCTCTTCTTCGTGGCCGTTCTTCCTGTTGCTCCTTATCTTAATGCTTGGAACTGAGTTTCAGAAAAAGTATTTCCAGAGACTTATTTTCCAGATTAATTTTTACTATATTGCGCTTTTCTCTTATCTGATAGTTTTGATTCCGGTTTTGAAAAGAGATATGGGCCCAGATGTTTTTGTAGCTAGCGGTATTTTGAGTTTGATTTTGATTTTCGTATTCTTTCTCTTTCTTTCTATTATCGATAGGCAAAAATTACAAATGTATATAAAAAAGATGTCTGTCGGAGTTATTTCTATTTTTGTATTTTTTAACTTTCTATATTTTACAAATGTGATACCTCCTATTCCACTCTCTTTAAAATTCAGCGGAGTTTACCATTCTGTTTATAGAGTATCTTCTACTAACTACGTCGGTATGTATGAACCATCACAGTCTTTGTTTTTTTGGAAGAAAAGAAGTAGCACAATTCATCGAGATCAAAATGGTTCAGTCTATGTTTTCAGTTCGGTTTTTGCTCCGACAAAACTGAATACTAAAATCTATCATCAGTGGCAGTATTTTGATGCAGTAGAAAAAAAGTGGATTGATTCAAGTAAGATAGAGCTAAATGTTTCTGGTGGAAGGGAAGAAGGCTTCCGCGGATATTCCCTGAAAAGAAGTTTGCAAAACGGGAAATGGCGAGTGGTGGTTGAAACAGCGAGAGGCCAAAAGCTAGGTCAGATAAGATTTGAGATTGCTTCAAAAAACGGCGATGTGGTTTTAAAAGAAGAAGTTTTGTAACAAGAAAAGAAAAGGCCCGCGCAAAGCGCGGGCCTTTTCTTTTCTAATTGAATTAGATTCGGCTAACGTTAACGGCGTTAGGTCCTTTTGGACCTTGTTCCATTTCGAATTGAACCTTATCTCCTTCTCGTAGACTGTTGAATTCTACATCAACCAAGCTTGTAGCGTGGAAGAATAGATCCTTTTCTGATGCTTCATCTGGTTTAATAAAACCAAATCCTTTATCAGTAACTCTTGCGATTGTACCTGTTTGCATGTTCTATAAGAGAAACTACTTCTAAAATATCAAAATGATTGCTGTATTTGTAAACCCGACTTCGTTTCTCTTACAGGTCAAATTTGATACCTATATTAAAGCACCCCTAGGAAATAAAGTCAATCAAATCAGTAGCACGATTATCAGCACTCCAGCCAGAATACGGTAAACGCCGAAAACTATAAAAGAATGGTTTTGTATAAAGCGTATAAAGAACTTGATGGCAAAGTAGGCAAAGATAAAAGAAAATACAAATCCCAGCAAAAGCCTCTCTAAATCCCCAGGATAAAAACTCATTTTTGACTGAAGCAGGTCAAAGCCTGTTGCTGCGACTATTGTCGGCACAGCCAAAAGGAAAGAAAACTCTACGATATTTTTCCGTGAAATACCTAGACCCATCCCGCCGATTATTGTAGCTCCAGATCTAGAGACTCCAGGAGCTATCGCCAAAGCTTGGATAAGTCCGATTAAAAAACTTTTTTTGTAACTTATATCTTCAAGCTTTTGTGTATCTTCCTCTATCTTTTTCTTTTGGAAAAATTCAAAAATTATAATTATGATTCCGCCGATTATCAAAGCGTAGGCTATAGTCTCCAGGCTTTCAAATAAAAAGTCTTTGATAACTCTATAAAGGAGAAATCCGATAATCGCCGTCGGAACAAAAGCCGTTAAAATTTTTTTAGTTAGATTTAGATTACCTATTACTCTTTTCCAATATATTAAGACGACTGCGAGTATGGCGCCGAGCTGTATCGCCACCACAAAAGTTTTAAAAAATTCTGTATCCGGGATGCTTAAAATCTCTCCAGCCACGAGTAAGTGCCCGGTCGAAGAAACCGGCAAGAATTCGGTAAAACCCTCTACCATTCCTAAAATAAGTGTATCTAAAAAATTCATTTTTTTATTATAACAAAAAACCGGGACAAAGCCCGGATTTTTGTTAACTATTTCTAGCTGTTTTTAAAGCCCGCGCCCACCAAGAAAGTTGTTCTAACATATTTTGCATTGGCTTTTCGTAGTCATCCAGCGCGCCTGATTTCAGCTGACCTTTTTCATCTGTTAGGTTCCAAGGAGACATAATGTGAACTCCGTTTCTGATTGGCGCCATTTGAAGTTCCACTGCAACCTCGCGAAGCTGTTCAACTGCGCGTGCTCCTCCAGCGCTTCCGTAAGATAGGAATCCAACTGGTTTGTTGTTCCATTCTACGTAGATAGAGTCGATAGCGTTTTTAATCGCAGAAGAATATCCGTGGTTGTATTCCGGGCTTATCATAACAAAAGCATCAGAGCCCCTGATTTTATCTGCGAAAGCATTTATTTTTTCATTTCCGTAATCTTTATTTGTGATATAAGCCGGAGAAACAGCTGACTCAAAGTTTGGTAGATTTTCTTCTTTTAAATCTATAAAGCTAACTTCAAAGCCTTCCATTTTTTCCGCTACTTCTTTTATCATTTTGGCTGGCCACTCTCCGAAACGGCCGATTCGGACGCTTCCTAAAATAATAGACAATTTAATTTTTTCGCTCATATAGATTTAAGTTAATTTATAATTGGTCTTGTATTATATCATATCGAAAAAATAAAAATAAAGGGTTATTTAGCTTAATTATTTGTTAGATTATTTCTTTTTTCCATTTCTTCCATAATCTTTTTCTTGTAAAAAGAAACGGTGTTGTCTAGTGTTTCAGGAGTTATATCTAGAGACTGTTGGTCGGTTAACAAGTTTTTCCAAGGGGCTATTTTGTCGTATTCGTAATGACCAAAGATTATCACAGGAGTTCCACTGGCTAGCACTGTTTGTTCATTTTTTGATAGTATCCATTGGTCGGCCCAGTTATAGAGCCACTTTGCGTCATCTTCAAAAAGTCGTACGCAAGAATGACTTGCAGGTTCGCCAGGCATTTCGTATTGGTGCATTCCCGTGCCTTCTATGTTGTCTAGATTAAAATTCCACTTCATTATCCATTCGTCATCAAAAGTGCTGATAGCTTCTTTTGCTTTCCAGTTTGTAAAATACAAATAGCTTTCTGTTGGAGTAAGCTTTTTGCCGGTGCTTACGGGACCCCATCTGACTAATTCTCCATTTTCATAAACCGCAAAAGCTTGCACTCTCTGAGATATAAGTAAAAGCTTTGGGATTTCTTTTGAGATTTTTAAATCTTTTGGAAAAGGGGACAAAGACATAAAATCTTTAATATCATAAGATAAAACAAGACTGCTTCCTGGTTTTAGGAATTCACTGTTTATACGATTTAGCTTTAAAGTATTTTCTAGATCTGCGCCGTCTACGTACTGGCGGAGTTCTTCGAGAGGTGTTTCGGTCGTAAGCGTTAGGGAATAGTAGTTATTTATTTCGGTAACATCTTTTTTATTTGACCCTAATATTTTTTCAAATATGTTTTCAGTGGCGACCGTTTCTTCTGGCGTATTTATGCCTTCGGACATTTCGTTTTTCACAGATTTATTCATCAGAAAAAAGCCTATACAAATAGCAATAATAAAAGTAATTATTATTTTATTTCTATTGGAAATCACTTTAAGGTTTGTTTAGATTCTAAAAACAAATTTACTTTAATGGGTTTTGTCCGTTTATAAGTCTGATTAAAATCAGAACAATAGCCACAACCAAAAGGATGTGAATAAATCCTCCTAAAACTCCAAAACCAATAAATCCAAGAGCCCATAAAATAAGTAGTATAATCGCGATAGTTGTAATCATAAAAAATTTGTTTACTTAGTAATTAATTAACAAACTTGACGAGATAAGTTAACCATATTTAAATCATACACTTTATTACATATAATACATAGCTTTTTGTATAGAGCTTTTTTATATCTTTTTGCTAAATGTAGGTATATAATATATAGGTAACTGCTTTATGGTTTTTATAAGCCTTCAAGGCGGACATATTATCAGATAAAATTTATTTTAAATTTATTTATGAATACTAAAACTGCTCTAATTATTTTAGGTGTTGCTGTGGCTATAATTGCTATTATCGCAATCACTCGACCAAAAAATAATGAAATGGAAACAGAGCCTCAGATTGATCCAGTAACAGGAGAAGTTATTTTGGGAACAGGTGGACCAGACGAAACTCCAGCCGCACCAGGAGAGGCGCCAGCTACTCCAGCAGCTCCGGTAAACCCAGATTTTCCAAAAACTGGATTTAAACCAGCTAAGTAAAAAGTGAAGAAAATTTAAATGCCCCGCAGACAAAGTCCGCGGGGCATTTAAATTTAATAAATCTTTTCCGTAAAAACTACAAGTCTTTCACTATGAGTATCTAGCCAGTCGTTCCAGTCTCCGGTGCAAGTAATAAGGTTTAAGCGAACTATCCCATCATCTGCAGAAAATATCTCTGTCGTGTCGGAATAAATCGGATAGCTTTGTATTTTTGTTACTTTAAAATGGTCCATATTTCCGTAGTTGTTTGTCACGCTTACAGTGTCTCCAATTTGTATATTTTTTAAATTCGTGAAGACGGCATCTTCGCCGTTTTTCCAGTTTACGTGTCCCGCAAGTACCGAGCTTCCAACTTCTCCAGGCTTTGTCCCTAGGCTATACCATCCTACATTGTGGCCAAAAGTTGGCACAGCCATCGCTCCATCCAAAATCCCAACAGCTTCAACGGGTGCATTTACTCCGACACTTTCGATTGATATTTTTACAGGATATGTTTGTTTTAATTCCTCCGTGACGGTGATAGTTTCTTTTGGTTGGGCCTCTGGATTAGGTTCTTTAGGTACTAAAAAAGCCAAAGCACAAAGCACAGTAAAGCCAGTAAAAGCGAGAATATTCGGCAACTTTTTCATCTGGGTATTATATCAAAAAAGCCTCTATTAGATAGAGACTTTTTTGTAATGCTCCGAATGTGGGCGGAGGTTCGTGAGGTGGCGAGAGGGGAATAATAACGAAAAATACCCCATAGGATATCCTTTCTTCGATACTTAATCTACTTACTCAAATACTCTTTCCAAAAAGCATAATCACGATAAACATTGAAAGCCGTATTATAAAAACCTATCTCACCTTTGTTTAGTGATTCATATTGTTTGGCAAATATATCTGATATTTTTTCTTCGGAAAGCCACTCGACTCTGAGGTTGTTCTTTTTCTCTTCGTCTGTTCGAGTATCGTTATTATAGAAACTTTTAGCGTCAGCAGTAAAACAAACAGTTTCGTATTCTTTAGCATCTCGATTTCTTAACTCCTTAACTCTTATCAATTCCTCTATATTTTTAATATCCCAGTTTATTTCCTCTATTGATTCTCTGTTAATTTCTTCTTCAAGATTTTCAGAATCAGCACCTCCGCCCGGTAGGGTATACAGTCCATGAACATCGTTTGTTATGGCTGCGATGTTGCCGTCGTCGTTCCTAATAATTGCCTTAACTGTGGTCCGAGGCTCATACTTTTCAGGACTTGCAAACTCTGGTTTTTGGAAAATTACTTCATCTGTAATTGTTTCTAGATATTTTTTCATATAATTTAATATTAACATTAAAAGTGCCAGGGATGAACCCTGGCACTTGAACGTGAGCAGTTAGTCGATTCGAAAGTTTATCCTAGAGAATGGCTCCCTCATGCGGACCTCAACAGTCTCCGAGTTTGATCCCACATCCGAAGCGGATATCAGAAACTACGCAAAGCACGTGCTCAAAAATGGAACAAGGGATGAGAAGCGAGAGTTACTGAGTTGTTTGAGAGGAAGAATTGAGATAAAGGATAAGGAGATATCACTAAAAATTACAACTTAGGCTAAGGGCTTTAAAATGCTAAAATGGCATTATGGATCCTGAATTAATTAAAAAATTACCTCATCGTAATGAGGGTGGATCATTTAAAATTGGAGAAGAAGGAGATGGAAACTTATCCGATATGATTCCACTTGAGGGATATGGGATGGTTATTGTTACCAGAAAGAGTGTCTGGAGAATAATGTTGGCTGACAATATCGACCCACAAAGAAATAATGCAAATATTCCTCGTCAGGTGCAGGAACGTCTTTTGTCGTACGGCTCAGACGATCCCATTGTCGGAAGAACACTCCTTCAAGGAAAGGAACTTCTTCTTGAACATCTTCCAAATACCATAGACAAATATCAGGGTATGCAACTTGTTTTGGCTTTTACTAAAGAGCTTGCCGCGATGAATGATGAACTAAAGAAGCTTCGTGAGGAATACACAGAAATACAAGATCGCTTCAATGGAAGCATTAGAGATGACGGATCGTTTGTCCTGCCTGTATTAAAGAATCTTGAACGAAGATCAAAAGAGATTATTCAAAATATAGATCACATGGGAGGGGTTGTTATTGATATTGCAAAACTATTTCCCATTAAAACGCCTCAGAAAAATCCGTTAGGAAAACTTATTGAACAAACTGAACAAAAGTTTGGAAATGAGCATGCGGTCACAAAGGCAATTTCTGAACTAAACAAAAAAGCGGGATGGTGGAGATTTCTTCGTAATGACATGGAACACCCTAGTGATTCTGGTAGGGTTGTTTTTGAAAATTACAAGATGACAGATTCTGCAAAAATAGAAATGCCTCTTATAAAACACTCCCGGGAAAGCAGTCCTTTTCAATCAATCGATTTAATAAAATTTATTGTCGAATCTCAAGGAGAAATCATTGATCTTTTTGAAACTACCCTTGTTCTTCTTTGTGATTCAAATACTGAGAATTTTGCGGGAGACAAGGTCTTTGTGAGAAATGTTTTAGACTCAGAACGAACTGAAACAAACCCCTATATGAATTATAAATACGATATTCATTGGACTAAGTAGTAAGAATAACTGGTTTATTTATAGACAAAACAAAAAATCACCCCGAATGGGTGATTTTTGTTTTTGATGACGCGGACAGGTCGCTTTCACTAAAATAATCTGCTCCCCGAGTAGGGATCGAACCTACGACCAATCGATTACATTTACCCTAAAATTACTTAAAGGAATGGACTATATCATCACCGTGTTCCAAATGGAATTTAGGTGCAAGGCGCTTCGGTCTTGAATTTCAAGATCTACTCCATAAAGGATAGTCTCTGAACCTTCCTCAACCTTTGAGGCTTGGCTGCTGATTACCCGCCATGTTAATGGTTTGGGCTTCCAGGCAATTCACCTTGTTTTTCATCCCTTCGTTTCCGGAGGGAGCTGCAATATCTTACAGTCGATTGCTCTACCGCTGAGCTATCGGGGAATGTTTAGTTTTTTAATCTGGTTTCGTCCAGACGCCGACTTATAATATTTTTCTCTTTTTCTTGCCTCGGATAAATTCTGGAACTCTTCAGAATAAATTATTGCCCAAGGTTTAAACTTTGAAGTGAAAGTCGACTTCCCAGAATTATGTTCTGACAACCTCTTTTCTAAATTAAGAGTACTACCTACATAGGTTTTATCGTAATTTTTACTTTTGAGGATATATACAAAAGGCATAACGCTGAGCTACCCGCCTCGCGTCGACGAGCTTGCGAGTCGAGGCGAGGCGGGGAATATTTGGTTTTCAAAGCGTATCTAAAAGATACAAACAGAATATTACCAAAAAAATGGTAAAATGCCAATACCTATGTATATCAGAGTAAAAGTCTTAGCTGGGGTCAAAAAAGAGCTTGTAAAAAGCTTGGGTGAAAACAGGCTGGAAATACACGTTAAAGAGCCTGCGGAAGCTAATATGGCCAATAAGAGGGTAATAGAGCTTGTCTCGGAAAGGCTCGGCATATCGGTTAAAAAGGTAAAAATAATAAACGGACACCATCATCCAGTTAAACTTTTGTCTGTTGAAATCTAGATTTTTGGATGTGGTAAAATAGATATAGAAGCATTATTTTTAGTTTGATGCGTGGCCTAAAAATCCGCCATCTAAAAAAGTATGAATATAAATATCAAAGCAACAAACATGGACCTAACAGACACTCTAAGAGATTATGTTCATTCGAAAATAGGAGCGCTGGAAAAAATCATCGGAAGCTCTGAAGACATAAATGTTTTTGTTGAAATCGGAAAAGAATCAAATCACCACAATAAAGGAGAAGTTTATATGGCTGAAGTCAGAACTCGTATTTCTGCAAAAGACTATTACATTAAAAAATTTGAATCAAATTTGTATGCCGCTATCGATGCCGTGAAAGATGATTTGATCAGAGATGTAAAAGTAGATAAAAAAAGAGGGGAGACACTCTTCAGACGAGGCGCTCGAAGTTTAAAAAAGAGAATAAAAGGAATGAAACCTTGGTGGCCGTTTGGAGGAAAAGAAGATTAATTATTATTTAAGTTTGAAATTATGAAGAAATTTTGGTTAATCGCAATACTTATTATTATCGTAGCAGTCGCTTATATTTTTTTGAAAACACCTATGGAAAGAGAAACATTTATCATGAAGACGAATATGGGGGACATTACTATCGAGTTGTTTAATGACGATCGTCCGCTTACTGCTGGAAATTTCTCTAAGCTTTCAAAAGAAGGTTTTTATGACGGAGTGAAATTTCACAGAGTTATCGAAGGCTTTATGATTCAAGGAGGTGATCCACTTTCAAAAGATGACACACAGAGAGATTACTGGGGAACTGGTGGACCGGGGTATAAGATAAAAGATGAGTTAGAAGCTCCAAATGAAAACTTGCGCGGAACACTTTCGATGGCGAACGCAGGTCCGAACACTGGAGGAAGTCAGTTTTTTATAAACTTGGTTGATAATAGTCCGTTAGATTCTAGACACTCAGTTTTTGGAAAGGTTGTGGCTGGGATGGACGTGGTTGATGCTATCGGAGCTGTAGAAGTAGAAGCGATGGAAAATCACAAGCCTTTAAGGAATGTAGTGATAGAGTCGATGGTTTTGGTTACGGAGTAATCTAAGTTAAAAGATTTTGAGTTTGAGAAAAAAAGAAGCCCTGGGCGCCTTACGGCGCCCAGGGCTTTGGTGGTTTGTCCACAATACGCTAGTTCAATAGCTATGGTGCAGAGTACTGTTGAGGAATTCAAGTATTGCATCGCGTTCCCCTCTTGGTTTTCCTTGCAGTTCCTTCATCAGTCTCTTTCCACCGTGGATAGATTTTTCCACACTGGCCTTCATTTGCTTTGTTCTCACATCACACGTTTCAAGGCCTGTAGATGCTTCTTGCTTGCAATAGGTGCATTTCTTGGAGCGAGGTTCTATGTTGTGGAGCTCTTGTTTCCTTAAGTATCCACGGAGAATGTCGATGTTTGACTTGATTCGGCCTAGTCTTTTGTCGTTCATTTGCGTAAAGAGTTGGTTCCACGAAACAATAAATCAAAGTGCTTATTATGTCAAGAAAAAGAAATCTCGCTTATAGCGAGATTTCTTTTTTACCTTCAGGGATTATTTTTTTGATTATGAATTTTCCGTTTTCAAAAGTCGCCCCAGTCACCTTGTTTCTTTTACCGTTTTCATTAAAATAAAATATTCCAGGCCAGCCAAAGTATCCGCGATATTTTAGCCATTTACTTTCGTCAGAATCAGTTAGTTTTATTTCTCCATCAGCTTTACTTATCTTTTTACAATGAGTTGCCTTAGACTCGTCTTGCTCTGTTAGCACGATTTTCCCTTCAAAATAACCCGGAAGTATTTTAGTTAAAAGCTCAGCGCCGATTTCTGTAAGTTTATCTTTTAGCTCTGGTGTGGTTATTTGGTTATCAAGTAAAAATTTTTCTACCGCCACAATCGGTCCAGCATCTAGCTTGAACACAAGTTTTTGTATTGTTACGCCAGTTTCTTTTTGACCTGAAAGGATGGATTGCTCTACAGGAGAAGCTCCGCGAAACTCGGGAAGTACCGAATAGTGAATGTTTAAAAATCCTTTTGGAAGAGAATCGATAACTTTTTGCGGGATAATATGTCCGTATGCGACGACGATACCAAGATCTGCGCCACTTAGTTTTATTTCTTCGAGAGTGTCTTCACCTAGCTTTTCTGGAGTTATAACTTTTAATCCATTTTCGAGCGCAAAAGATTTCACCGCTGAAGGAGTCAGGATTTGTTTTCTTCCAACCGGTTTGTCGGGAGAAGTTATAACCAAAGGGATTTCATAACCGGCTTTCAGAAGCGATTTTAAAATTGTCACCGAAAGCTCTGGTGTTCCTAGGAAAATTATTTTTTTGGAATTATCGTCCATGGATGTATTGTTCGATGTTTAGCCATCTTAAGATATCTCCGATAAGAGGGACGTTTTCAAAAGTTTTGAAAACCCACACAAGTATGGTGATTATTACCGCTGCGATTATTGTCGCACCCAGAGTTGTCCCGACGCCAACAAACAGTCCTTTTATAAAGGAATTTTTTCGAGAATTTGTTTCTTCTATTTCTTGAGTTAATATTTCAAGATTCTCGTTTAGCTCTTCTATCTGATCTTTATTTTGATCTTCCATATTATTTGTCATTTATTTTTTCTTCAGGTATTTCTTTTATAACAGATGCTTTGTCAATAAAAAGTATACCATCTAAATGGTCGATCTCGTGTTGGAAAATCCGAGCCAAAAGTCCTCCAGCGCCACGAACTATTTTTTCACCTTTTTCGTTTAGCGCTTCCAGGCTTACATTTTTAGGTCTTTTGACTAATCCATAAACTCCACGGATAGAAAGACATCCTTCTTCCATTTCTTCTGTCTTTACAGAAAACTTAGTTATTTTTGGATTTATAAAATATATATGTTCGTAAAACTTTTTTTCTGGTTCTCCAGCCAAATAGTCTTCGTCAAATATTTTTGTAGAAACGGCAAAGACTCTTTTTGTCACGCCTATCTGTGGCGCAGAAATAGCTACTCCGTCGTCTTGAGAACGTAGAGCTTCACTTAAATCTTTTAGAATTTGTTTTGTTTCTGGAGAGTCTATTTCTAGTACTGAAATAGGTTCGCAAACGGTCCGCAGTCTTTCATCTCCAATTTGTATGATTTTAACCATGATCTATAAATTATAGACTTTTCAGGTGTTTTGCAAGCTTTTCAATATCAACAGTTGTTTGAGATCTGTTCGCCATGTCTCGAACAAGAATCGTATTTTCCAAAGCTTCTTTTTGTCCGAAGATAAGAGTGTGAGGGATTCCGCTTTTTTCAGCGATAGCGAGCTGAGAACCTAGGCTGTCTTTTGAAAGAGATTGTCTAACTGGGATTTTGTTTTGTCTTAGAATTTCTATAACACGAAGACTTTTCATTTTCGCTTCTGTTCCAAGTTGGATAAAGTAAACTTTCGCTTTTTTCTTAACTCTCGGTTTCGGAATATTTTTACTTGCTTCTACTATTCTGTCTACACCAAATCCAAACCCAACACCAGGAATTTCTTTTTTATATCCCATCGCTTTTGAAAGGTAGTCATATCTTCCCCCACCACCAAGAGCCAATCTTTTTGTGACTAAAGTTTCTCCAGCGTTTTCAGTTTCGCTTACTTCTGCATTTTCTTCTGTGGTAAAGAATTCAAAAACAGTGTGAGTGTAATAGTCGAGCCCTCGAACCAAAGTGTGGTCAAGTTCGTAGTCAACACCAAGTTCGTTCAAGTGTTCCATAACCTCCTTGAAGTGTTTTTTACTAGCACTGTTTAAGTAGCTGACAGATTGTGGAGCGTCGGCATTTATTTGAAGCAGGTTCGGATCTTTCGAATCAAGAATACGCAGAGGATTATCTTTAAGTCTCTGTCTGTCTGTTGCATTCATTTTACCTAGGTGTTTTTTATAGTAGTTTACAAGCTCTTTTAGATAATCTTTTCTACTCTCTGCGTCTCCGATTGAGTTTATTTTAAGAGAAATATTTTCTATTCCAGCTTCTTTAAGCATTAGAATTCCCATGTGAATAACCATCGCATCCATGATGCTTTTCGGACTTCCAATAACCTCTATACCAAAAGTATAAAATTCTCGATAACGTCCTTTTTGTGGTTTGTCGTGTCTAAAAAGTGGACCACTGTAGTAAAGTTTTACTGGTTGTGGCTTGTTCTGCATTCCATGTTCAATATAAGCTCGCATCACAGCGGCTGTTCCTTCTGGGCGCATAACTAGTTTGTCGCCACCTTTTGTTTTTACAGAATACATTTCTTTGTCGACGATATCTGTGCCGTCGCCAACTCCTTTAGTGAAAATTTCTTCGTGTTCTAAAACCGGAGTTTGTATTGGTTTAAATCCGTAATACTCTGCAATCTCTTGAGCCTTTTCAAAAAAACCTTGGTAGTTGTAGTAGTCGTCGCCTGTGATGTCTCGCATTCCTTTTGGCGCTTGGAACAATTCTTCTTTACTAGTTTTTTTATCTGACATATTTATTCTGACTTTTCACTTAAATTATAATCATAATATCCTGGGTTTAGACCGAAAGATTTAAACGGTAACAATCTTACAAAAGCTTTCCCGATAATGTAATGTTCGTCTAGGTTACCCCAATATCTTGAATCAGAACTCGCAGCTCTGTTGTCTCCCATAACAAAGTACTCTGTTTCTCCAGTTTCTATTTTTAGATTATTTTTACTTTCGTTTTCTACATATGGTTCAGAAAGATCGAGAGTTTCGCCTGTTTTTGTTTCAACAGAAACTTTTGATCCGTCGATAGTGATAGTTTCTCCTGGAAGACCGATTATTCTTTTAATAAAGAATTTTGTTGGGTCGTTTGGGTATCTGAAAACCACCACGTCACCTCTTTTTGGTTCGTGAAATTTATAAGTTACTTGGTCAACGATTAAATATTGGCTGTTTTGAAATGTCGGAACCATAGATGAACCACTGACGATAAAAGGTTGAGCGACAAAAGCTCGGATAGGCCACACGATAACGAAAGCGATAATGGCAAATTTAATAGTTTCCCAAATTCCATTTTTGTTCTTAACCAAAGGAGAGACTTCTTTTTGTTCTTTTTCAAAATTTTCTAATTGCATAAGAGAATTGTAATATAAAAAACAGCTTGACGCAAATCTCTTTTATATACTTTAAATAGTAAAAGTAACAGGGGCACAGATTGTTATTTTATGGTAAAATATTTTTATGTTTTTAATAGCAGGACTTGGAAATCCAGGAGAAAAATATCAAAAAACAAGACACAATGCCGGATTTTTGGTGTTAGATTTTCTGTATTCTGGTTTTGAAGGCGACAAATACGCCGATGCGAAAGTAAAAAAAGACACAATAGAAAGCAAGGAAGTTATTTTTGTAAAACCAGATACTTTTATGAACGATTCTGGTAAGTCAGTTTCATACATTGCGGAAAAGTACGAAATTCCAAACGAAAATATTTTGGTTATTTACGATGATCTCGATTTACCTCTTGGCGAAGTCAGAGTTTCTTTTGATAGGGGAGATGGCGGACATAACGGTATAAAATCTATCGTATCGCAAATCGGGACGAAAGCTTTTACTCGTGTGCGTATTGGTATCGCGCCGAAAGACGATGAGGGTAGAGCGATAAAACCAACAGGTGGATTTTTCACTCCGGCTTCTAAAGCCGTTTCAAACTTTGTTTTAAAAGATTTTTCTGCGAGCGATTTAGAAAAGATAAAAGACCTTTCAGGAAAAGTAGAAAAGATAATAAAAACCTTTGTAAAGGAGGGAAGAGAGAAGGTGATGAATGAGTTTAATTAAAAATCAAAAAATCCCCTTGCGGGGATTTTTTGATTTTTTATTTCTCTACGTGAGCTAGAGTCATTTTTTGTTCTTTTGGATCGAAGATGTTGATTTGGAAGTTATAAGTTTTTCCAAGTTCAAGCTTTTCTTTTAGTTTTTCTTCGCTACCAAATGATGAGTTGTGGACAAGTCCAGCCACTCCTTCTTTGATAGAAACCAAAGCTCCATGTTTGTTGAATTTGATAACAACTCCAGAAATGATATCTCCTTTCTTAAGTTTGCCTTCAAATTCTTTCCAAGGATTTTCTTTGAATACTTTAAGTGAAAGAGAGATTTTACCGTCTTTAACTTCGATAATTCTTGCTTTTACTTTTTCTCCAACTTTGAAAATCTTTCGTGGATCATCGATAAGTCCCCAGTCGATTTCTGAAATGTGAACAAGTCCTTCTAGGCCTTCTTCGATTTTCAGGAACACTCCGAAGTCTACGATACCAGCGATTTCACATTCTAGATCATCTCCAACATTGTATTTGTCTACAACTTCTTTTCTTTCTTCTTGGTTTGTAGATTTTTCAGAGAAAACTAGTTTATCTTCTTTTGGATTTGCAGAGATAATGTTTACTGACATTTTTTCTCCAACAAATTTCTTTAATTCTTTTAGGATTTTATCTTTATCTGAATCTTCAACTCTTGGATAGTTTTCTGGTCTTAGCTGTGATGCTGGTAGGAATCCTTGAATTCCTTTCCATTCGATAATAAGACCTCCTTTGTTTGCTTCCTTGATAGGAAGTTCTAGGACAGTTTTATTTGCGATAAGATCTTCTGCTTCTTTCCAAACAAGAGCTTGTCTTGCTTCTTTAAGTGAAAGTTCTGTATAACCATCTTCGTTTTGAACTTCGATTATTTTTGCTTTGATTAAGTCTCCTTTTCTGATTTTTCGGATGATATCTCTAGCATTGATAAATTCTTTACCAAAGATGATACCTGTTCCGAAAACTCCAAGGTCAACGAAAACTGAAGCTCTTTTTGTTTCTATTATTTGTCCTTCTACTATATCACCAGCTTTCAGAGTAAAAGTTTTCTCTTCAGTTAGTTTCAATAGTTCAGGGTTTCTTGTATCTAATATTGTATCCATAAAAAATGCCCGCTATTAGGCGGACGTACATAGATTTTAGGTTTTATGAGCTTTTTAAGCTGCTCACAAGGTTAGCCTTAAATCCGTCTAATAATTCCTAGACTATACTATATATAAAGAAAAAAGTAAACCAAGTGTGGGTGCCTTTCGATTTCCACAATCCACCGCTATTTATTGCCAAGATACTATATAATAGAGTTATTAATAAATTAGTTCTTACTTTTTATGTCAAAAAATGTTCAAGGGGGTTATTACCTAAAAGCTACTCAAAGTATCTTCCTAGTTGCTGGAATCCTTATGGTGTTTACTTTCCCTTATTTTCTAAAATATTTTAACTTTTCCGGGATGGCTCTGATGTTTATCATGGTGGCTTTGGCGGTGCTAGCAGGTTTTACAGGTGGTGGAAACAAACTTGTTTTAAAATTTAACGTATTGGTTGCCGTAGCTGGATTTACTCTGGCTGCTTATCGAGGTGTGGTTATATTTTTCCGAGGGGTTGAAGAACCTCTAGCGATATTTTCTTTCTGGACACATCAAATTTTAGCTTTAGTGTTTTTCTTGGCGATTTACTTTGCAGTGAGAGCCGTACGTTCTTAATTTATTTTAAATGTATAATCCAAACCAAATTACATACTTCGGAGAGACAGATTTCCGAGGAAAAAAAGTACGTTTTGGTATAAAGGCGGAAGACAGATCCCGTCACGTTTATATTATTGGTAAAACAGGTATGGGTAAATCAACCCTGCTTGAAAACATGGCCGCGCAAGATATTAAGAACGGCGAGGGTATGTGTTTTATCGATCCACACGGAAGCGCGATCGACACACTTCTAGATTATATTCCTGAAGAAAGATTAAACGACGTTATTTACTTTGCACCGTTCGATTCAGATAATCCTATTTCTTTTAACATTTTGGAAACTGTAGCTGAAGACCAAAAGCACTTGGTGGTCCAAGGTCTGATGTCTACTTTTGATAAAATCTGGCCAGACACTTTTTCTGAAAGAATGAGATATATTTTGAGTAACACATTGCTTGCTCTTCTAGAGTATCCAGGCTCAACGCTTCTTGGCGTAAACAGAATGTATGCCGACAAAGGTTATCGCGAAGAAATAGTTGCCAATGTAAAAGATCCAACAGTTAAAACTTTTTGGGTTGATGAGTTCGCCAAATGGGATGAGCGTTTTATGCGTGAAGCGACAGCCGCTATTCAAAACAAAATCGGTCAGTTTACTGCGAACCCTATCGTGCGAAATATTATCGGACAGAAAACTTCTAGTTTTGATTTCCGAGAAACGATGGACAAAAAGAAAATACTTTTGATAAACCTTTCAAAGGGAAGAATCGGAGAGCAAAACGCCGGACTTTTAGGTGGTATGCTTATCACAAAAATTTACCTAGCGGCCATGTCACGAGCCGACTCAACAAAAGCAGATATGGCAGAGCTTCCTTCTTTCTTTTTGTTCGTGGACGAGTTCCAAAACTTTGCTAACGAATCTTTCGCCGATATTTTGTCTGAAGCCAGAAAATATAAACTAAACCTAACGATGGCTCACCAGTATGTTGAGCAGATGGAAGAAGAAGTGCGGGATGCGGTTTTTGGAAACGTCGGTACGACTATTTCTTTTCGTGTTGGTCCGCTAGATGCTGAGCTTTTGGAAAAAGTTTTTGTTCCGACATTTACTCAAGAAGATATCGTAAACCTAGGGCGATTTCAGATTTACCTAACTCTTATGATAGATGGCGTCGGGTCAAAACCTTTTTCTGCTACGACGATGAACCCACTTCCTAAAAACCCGATATCTTACCGTGAAGAAGTTATAGATACTTCAAGGAAAAATTTCTCAAAACCTCGAGAAGAAGTTCAAAAATATATCGATGAATGGTATAAGATGGAATTTCATACAGAAAAACAGAAAAAAGAAATCGGCAAGAAAGAAGAATATTTAAAAGAAAAATTCGGTAGGGAATACAAACCTCGAGGAAATAGATCAGATGATGAATACTCGGGAGCTTTTTCAGATGCAGAGCCTGCAAAAGAAGAAGTTAAAAAAACAGAATATAAAAAACCTGAGTCACGAAAACTGGACTTTAAAAAGCCAGATTTTAAAAGTGATAAAAAACCAGATTATCCAAAAAAGAAACAGTGGGAACCGAAAGATAATAAACCGCCAGTAAAAATCCAAATCCCAGACGACATTAAAAAGGCAATACTTGAGCCCGCACCAAAAGAAGTTTCTCTAAAAAATTTGGCCGACAATATCCAAAGACCCGTTGTCTCGGTAAAAGATCCTACTCCGGGAAATAAATCTCTTTTGAAAGACGCTCTTTCAAAAGCTCTTTTAGCTGGGTCAAATGTAACAAACGTTTCTATAAATGATAATTCTGTAAATATAAATTCAAAAAATATTCTAGAAAGAAAAGATAACAAAAAAGATTTTGTTAAAGTAGATAATCGTGCGGAAGAGACGGCACCAGCTCCAGAAAAAAAACCTGAAATAAAACATACACCAAATACAGATACATTTTCGCAAAGTCAGGACAACAAAGGTAAAATTAAAGAAGTTCCAGAAGATATTTTAAAAAGTATTTTAGAATAATTTTTTAGTCTAATTTAATATGAGATATATTTTGTTTTTTGCAGTATTTTTCGTACCGATTTTTGCCAGGGCAGACGTTTTAATCTCAGAAGTTGCTTGGATGGGGACAACAGACAGTCAATTTGAAGAGTGGATCGAACTTCAAAACACTGGAAGCGAATCCGTTTCGCTAAGTGGCTGGAAAATATATAAAGCCGGAGGAGACACTCTTTTGTTTTCTCTGTCAGGCAGTATTTCGGCTGGTCAGTATCTTTTAGTTTGTCGGACGACAGCCAGCGTAAGCAATCCTTTGTCTGGAAGTTGTGACCTGAGCGGCGCTTTTGGTGGAAGCGGGTTAAACAATACAAGCGAATATATTATTCTTAAAAATGATTCAGGAAACTCAGTGGATGAAGTAAACGCAAACGGTGGATGGCCAGCGGGCGACGCTTCAACCAAACAGACAATGCAAAAAAGCGGTTCGTCCTGGATAACAGCAGACGGTACGCCAGGTGAGCCCAATGCTTCTTCTGGTGCAAACGACGAAGACGAGGACGAAGACGACACAAATACAGAAGAAGAGGAGGATGAAGAAGTGGAGACATCTTCGTCGTCAGCATCAAAAGATACTCGGCCGACATATTCGAAAAAAATTGTTGAGATAAAGGTTGTCGACAGTAGTGTGCCCGCTGGTTCACCTGTAAAATTTTCTTTAAATACTAGAGATTTAAGAGGTGCCAATATTTTACGTGGAGAATTTTTCTGGAATATGGGAGACGGAACAGAAAGATATTTTGCTAAAAATGAAAAATTCGAACACATATATGATCACGAGGGAACTTACACAGTTTATTTAAAATACTACAAAACTTATTTTGAAGGGATGGAGCCAGATATCGTCGACAAGATAACTGTCACGGTCAGTAACCCAAGCGTCAGTATCTCTGAAATACATCCAGACGGAAGTGTTGAGATTAAAAATAATTCTAGCCAAGAAGTTGATCTATCTTTATGGACTTTAAAAGATGGCTTCGGAAAAAGTTTTTTGATCCCAGAAGGTACGTATATAGCTGGAAGTAAAACTCTAGTTTTGAATTCCAAAAGAATAAATTTAAATCCTGGGAATATTATGCTTTTGGCTCCAAGCGGAAGTTTTGTTGGAAATAAAAGTTTGATTGATGAGACGTCTTCTTTGAGTCAAAAGGTGAGCGCATCTTCTTCGCGTTCTCGAGGTTATGCTCCGAGAGAGGAGGAAGGGGAAGTCTTAGGTCTTACTGATGAAAAAGAAGAATCTACAAATCTAAACGATAGATTGGGTTCTGATAAAAAAGTAGAGACAAAACAAAAACAACAATCTGTTTGGATTGTTGTTTTTGTTCTTATGGTCATAATTTCTTGCACCTTAGTATTTCTTATATATAGAAAGAAAAAAGAAGAAGAGATTATCGAAGAAGACGAGTTTCAGTTGATTGACTAAGATTTATTTTCTTGAAAGAAGCATTTGTTTCCTCAAGAGATCTTATTGCCTCTGCTTTTATATCTATCGGTAAAACTTCTACTTCATTTTTTATTTCAGTCTTTACATCTGTTTTGATTTCAGTTTCTTTTACTGGAGCAGTAGGTTCCTCAGGCGCTTTTTCTGTAGCCTTTTGCTCTGACAACTCTTTGATTTCAAAAACAGCTTCAACGCTTTTTATTTTTTTATATTCTTCTATTTGTCCGATTATTTTCTTAGCTTCTTGAGAGAGCATTAAGGCCTCTTTAAAGTTTCCGTTTGCTTTAGCTTCCTCTGCTTTTAGAAGTAGGCTTTCTGCTTCTTTAACTTTTAGCTCTGCATCGGTTTCTGAAACTATCTCGATAGATCTAAGAGCTGGCAACGCCAAAGCGCTATCCATTGCTACGTCAGAATTAATTTCTGCTGACATTAGGCTTACATCCTCAGCATTTTCCGCAGTTTTAGCTTCCTCTGTCTTTATTCCAATTTCGATATTTTCTTTTTTAAGACTTTCGATTTTATTTTTTACTTCTTCTTTGTTTCTTTCTGTTACTTCTTCAGCAGTTTTTTGGTCTTCTTCTACTTTTTCAATAACATTTTTTTCAGCTTCTTCTACTTTTTTAATAGCAGCGTCCACACCTTCCAGTAAAGAGTCAGTATCATCTTCCATCATTACAGTAGTCTTAAAAGACATAGTTGTGTTTGTGTCTGTCTGAAGGTCGGCTTCAACTTTTTGTTCTGTTAGAACTTTTTTATGAGCCTCAAGTACTGGAGTTAGTTTAGAAGTTGTATCTAGGGCTTCTTCTATCTTTCCTTCATCTTTAAGATCTGTGATAGTTTTCGTAACTTCGGCCACATTTTTTTCTAGATTTGTTTTTACGATTTCTTTTTTCTCAGGAGATAGGTCGTTTTTCTCAACAAGCTTTTGAGCTTCTGTTAAACGTCTCTCAACTTTCTGTGTCTGTACAGTAACTTTCGCTTCAGTTGTGAAAGCTAATTTTTCTTCTATTTTTTCGTTAACGTTTATTTTTACGTTGTATAGTTTATCTCCCGGAAGAGCATCTGTTGAAGCGTAAGAAACTCCACTTCCTCCGACAACAATAAGGGCTATTAGCACCAAAGAAACACCTTTTGCTAGGGTTCTAAAAGTAAAGATAGAGAAGTAAAAAGATTTCTTCGGAACATGAATATCGCCCCGGATAGGGTTAAATGAGATGAACTCTTCTATTTTATATCGCAAAACATCTTTCTCTTTTTGTGAAAGACGAATGCTTTTTAATATCTTTATAAACTTTTTCATTTTTTTATTCATTTTCTTTTAATAATTTTTTTAACTTCTCGACCCCTCTGTGTATCATAACTGAAACGTGATTTTGTGATTTATCTAAAATATCTCCGATTTCTTTAATACTCATTTCTTCAATGTATCTCATCAGCAGTATTTCTTTGTATTTCTCATCTATCTTTTCTACCGCTTTCAGAACTCGTTCTCTGTCTTGAGCTTTTTCGAAATCTTTCTCTTTTTCTTCTAATACATTTTCCTCTTCAGTGAAATCTACTCCAGCTTCTAATATCTGATCCAAGGAAGAAGATTTCTTTTTTCTTCTATGGTCTATTATTAGGTTCTTGGCTACTCGGTAAAGAAAGGCTTTTATATTTTCCACTTCGGCGCCTTTTTGTAGGTATTGCCAGGTTTTTATAAAAGTGTCTTGGGCAATATCTAGCGCTGTTTCTTTGTTCGAAGTTTGGAAAAGGGCATATCTAAAAATAGCGTCAGAAAACTCCTCGTAGCTTTCCATGAAGACTTTTTCAGTTTTATTGTTCGTTTCTTTCATAAATATAGACGTTTTAGCCCTTTCTTTATTACAGAGCCTATTTTATCACAAAAAGCCAAATCCCCCTGGTTTTTCAGGGGGAAAGGCAATACGTATTGTCATTTTCTTGTTAACTTCCAACCATTCCAGGTGTAATCACTTACGATGTACGCTACGCCGATTACTGTCATCAGCCCCAGGATTCCAACGGTTTCAAGGATGTTCATGATTTTGGTTGTTTGTTGTTTGTTCTTGTTTTCCGAATATGAAGACGGGCTCCTTCTCGAAAGATTACAAAATCTTTGTTAAATCCTTGTTTTATTGTATTCTTTGTAAAAGTTCAAAAACCACAGTCACATGAGCATCAAACCAGTTCTCACAAAAGAAGAGCTGGAAACAGTCAGCTCTTTGTATAAAAATTACCGGGAAGATGTTTTTCGTTTTTTACGTAGTAAGGTTTACGACAGTGAATTGGCAGAAGATCTAACACAAGCGGTCTACTTAAATGTGATAAGGGCGGTTTCTAGTGGTCGTTATAAGCAGGAAAAAGAGAAGGCCTGGCTTACGAAGATCGCCATGAATGAATTTATTAACCACTACAGGAAAAAGGTAAAAAGGAAGACGGATCCTCTTTCTGTTTACCCTAATAAAGTTCTAAAAAATTTATCACCTAACCCTGAGGAGATTCTCCTTGAGCTCGATATAATTGAGAGACTCAGAGCCCTGGTTGACCTGCTTCCGGCAAAACAAAGAGAGATTATCCAGCTACGTGTTTACCAGGAGATGTCTTTTAAGGAGATAGAAGCCGTAACAGAAGACAATCCTAACACCTCTAGGGGGTATTACCGTAAGGCTGTGATTAGGCTAAGGCAGATGATGCAAGAAGAGAACAAGAAAAAAGAACCCGGGGAAGATCCTGACGCCGAGACGTAAAGTCTTGGCGTTTTTTTTACTTAATTTTCTCTAAAACCTTACGGAGTTTTTTAAAATCTTTGATTAAAGTTTTTCGCATTGATCCGTTATAAAGAGCGACGGCTGGATGATAAAGCGCGAAAAAGTTTTCTATTTTTAAGCCTTCTACTTTTCTTTTTAAGATTTTGCCGTGAGCCTCACTTATTTTTTCTTCCGGGAAGAATCTGTTTAAAGAATGTCGGCCGAGCGTTACGATTATTTTAGGATTTATGAAATTCAGTTCTTGGAAAAGCCAAGGAAGACACTCGGCTATTTCTTCGGACTTTGGGTCGCGGTTGTTTGGCGGACGGTATTTAACAGTATTGGTTATGTAGACATCTTCACGCCGGAGTTTTATAGAAGCGAGCATCTCATCTAAAAATTTTCCAGATCTGCCCACGAAAGGTTTACCTTGTAAATCCTCGTCTTTCCCGGGTGCCTCTCCGATAAATACGACGTCCGCCTCTGGGTTTCCAAAACCAAAAACAGGCTGGGTTGTAGTCTTTTTTATCTCGCATTTGTTTTTCCTGTGCCATTTTTGGTTTATTTTAGCTAAATCCATATCGTGGTAATTTTATTATATTTCTGTTAAAATACTAACATTAAATTTAAACAAAGCTTATGGCTAAAAGCCAAATGCTAAAAGCTAAATATGGGAATTAAAGATTTTTTCGTTAAAAAAATGTTAAAGAGTCAGCTTAAAAAAACTGGCTTGCCAGAAGCACAACAAGAAAAGCTAATAGAAGGGATGTTAAAAAATCCTCAGCTTTTTGAAAAGATTGCAAATGAAATAAAAGCTCTAGAGAAACAAGGCAAGAATCAAATGGTCGCTTCAATGGAAGTGATGAAAAAATACCAAAACGAACTTCGCGACGTGATGATGTAAATAAAATTGACATAATTTTCAAAAGGTTTAAGCTTAATTATGAACCTTTAAAACAACAGCCATGGAAACCCCAAAGTCTGTAAACCACCAAGGCCGACTGATTGTTCCCGAGGATTCCATAGCGAAGCTCGTGATTGTTTTTTCATCTTTAGTCAAAGAGGCGGAAATCAGTGTTTTGTTTATCAGAGACGGAGGCAAGCAAATTGAGGCCAATGTCTTTATTGATCAGGTCTTAAGAATTGCGGACAAGGAAGAATATCTGGACATATACGACATATTTCTTCATCGTATTTTGTCTGAGTATGATGGATTTCGTGCTTCTGGCTATGTTGTTTCGCTCGATCAGTCTAAATGCCCGATTGAAATTTTGTATTTAAGCACGGGTGAGTTTGGTGTCTATAGGATAGATACCGAGTCTAAATATTTAAACCCGCGCTTCAACTGAACTTCGCTCTTTCGCCCTGTGGTTTTTACCACAGGGCTTTTATTTTTTAAACAAATTGCTCTTCCGTGTAAATCCTGCTATATTTCTTTTATGCAAATCGGAATCGTTGGTTTACCAAATGTAGGTAAATCTACATTATTTAACGCGTTAACAAAAAAGGGAGTCGATGCTTCGAACTACCCATTTTGTACTATAGACCCGTCTGTGGGCGTTGTTTCTGTGCCAGACGAACGTCTTTGGCTTCTTTCAGATTTCTCAAAGACTAAGAAAACTGTGCCTGCCATTATCGAGTTTGTGGACATCGCTGGGCTTGTGGCCGGAGCTTCAAAAGGTGAAGGTTTGGGTAACCAGTTTCTTTCACATATTCGTGAAGTGGACGCAATACTTCAAATGGTTAGAATTTTCCCGATACAATCAGCTGGAACAGAAATAATCCACGTGTATGGCGACATCGACCCTCTTCGAGATATTAAAGTTATAAGTATGGAACTTATCTTAGCTGATCTTGCTAGCGTGGAGAAAAGACTTGCAAATATCGGTCGCGATATAAAAAGAGGGGACAAAGAAGCTGTAAAAGAAGCGGAAGTTTTAGAAAAAGTTCGCAAGGTTTTAGAAGAAGAAAAAATGGCGAACAGTCTTTCTTTAACAGAAGATGAAAGTAAACTTATAAAAAGTTTAAACCTTCTGACTTCGAAGAAAATGATTTTCGGACTTAACAAAAGAAGCGGAGTAAAAAATCTAGATGAAACAGATCCGGCGAAATTCAAAGAACTTACAGATTTTATAGAAAGCTCTGGTTACGAATATGTAGTGATAGATGCGAAAACAGAAGATGAATTAAAAGATTTGTCAGCTGAAGAAAAAACAGAAATGCGAGAAGGTGGACAGGATGGTATCGACGAACTGATAAAGAAAAGTTACAAGCTTTTAGGCCTTATGACTTATTTCACCACAGGAGTAGAGGAGACGCGAGCTTGGACTGTGCCGGTGGGTGCTACAGGTCCGCAGGCTGGCTCTGCGATTCACACAGACTTTCAAACAAAATACATCAGAGCGCAGGTTATAAATTGGAAAGACTTGCTTGACTCTGGAGGTTTCGCCGACGCTCGTGCGAAGGGGCTTCTTCGAACAGAAGGGAAGGAATATATCGTGAAAGACGGTGACGTAATAGAATTTATGGTCTAAGGATGCTTGCCCCGCGTAACGCAGTGAAGCGGGGCTTGCCCGCTCGTAGCTTTAGCGGAGACGGGTAATTGAGTTTATGGTTTAAATAGGAAAGGTCCGGGCGCCATTGGCGCCCGGACCTTTTTCCTCTCCTTCACCCGAAGGTTTAGGATGAGAAGTACCCCAACACTATCGTCAGGGGTTTTGCTATTAGCGAAATGATCTTTCTCGTGTTCCGGCCCAAGGCGCCCTTGTTTACTTTCCCTTCGGAGCTGACTTGAGGTTCCGGGAATCCGTGCTTGTTTTTCTTTGCCATGCTGGTTCTTTTGTTTGGTTTGGACTTATATTACACATTATTGACAAATTGTCAAGTATTATGTATGGGATTAAAGGAGCGCGAGCGAAGCCCGCGCTCCTTTAAAACTCCTAGTGCCTCTCATTAGCCACTCTAAATCCCCAAAAATCATTGTAAAAAAGAGGTGATTTTGGTATAATAGACCCATGATAATTACATATTTTGGTAAGCAATTCTTTAAGATTCAGCAAGGAGATACTGTTGTTGCGATAAATCCTATTAGTAAAGATTCAAAAGAATTTAATAAAGCGAAATTCGGATCAAACGTCGTTATAACGACTACAAATCACCCAGATTATAACGGTATCGAGTCTGCAACTTTCGGTGACACAGAACCTTTTGTTATAAACGGTCCTGGTGAATACGAAGTCGGAAATGTTTTTGTTCGTGGATTTTTATCTTCTGCAGAAATCGGAAAAAAGAAATACATAAACACGATTTATTTAATAAAAGTAGAAGACATAAATATTTGTTTCTTAGGTCCACTAGATAGTAAAGATTCACTTTCAAAAGACCTTGGCGAAGAAATAGACGAACCAGATATTATTTTTGTTCCGATAAACGGCACAGATACGATAGACGCTACCACAGCCGTAAAAATAGCTAACTCTTTTAACGCTAAAATGGTTATCCCGATGGACTACGACAAAGAAAGTATAAAAACTTTTATCAAAGAAACAGGTTCTGAAGATGTAAAACCTGCCGACAAACTAACTCTCAAGAAAAAAGATTTTACCGGAGGAAAGATTACAGTTGCTCTTTTAGATTTTTAAAATATGTCAGGTTTTGTTCACAATTTAAAGCAAAAACCCCAAGATGTCAGAAACAGAATTGCGATTTTTTCTGCGATGGCTATTACTTTGATTATAGTTGGGATTTGGTTTTTGGTTGTAAGGAACGGAAACACTGATGAAGATGTTGTAGAGCGTTCAGCCAGGGAAGATTTAAAACCGCTGATGATGATTTTTGGCGGAGTAAAAGAAAACTTTCAAGAAGTAAAAGAAAATATTAACAGCGCGAAAAAAGATAATCAATAATTTATATGGCAAAGAAAGAAGAAAATATTCCGGAAATAATACAAAGAGACAGAATAATAAAATCTCCAATAGTTAAGGAGATGAAAGATTCTTATCTTGCTTATGCGATGTCTGTTATCACTTCGCGTGCGCTTCCAGATATCCGTGACGGTCTAAAGCCTGTACACCGAAGAATTCTTTTTTCTATGCATAAGCTTGGAGTTACTTCGAGTGCTAAATTCGTAAAGTCTGCGAGAATCGTCGGAGACGTGATCGGTAAATATCACCCTCACGGAGACTCTTCTGTATATGATGCGATGGTAAACACTGTGCAAGAATTCTCTTTCCGGTATCCTCTTGTATTGGGTCAAGGAAACTTCGGTTCTATCGACGGCGACTCAGCTGCGGCGATGCGTTATACCGAAGCAAAAATGTCTAAATTCTCTGGTGAACTTTTAAAAGATATTGAAAAAGATACAGTAGATTTTCGTCCAAACTTCGACGACACATTAAAAGAGCCGACAGTCATGCCGGCTTCTGTCCCGAACCTTCTTTTAAATGGAACACTTGGTATCGCTGTGGGTATGGCGACAAATATTCCTCCTCACAACCTAGGAGAAGTTGTAGATGCGACTCTACACCTCATAGACAACCCGAAAGCCACAACAGAAGATTTGGTTGAATTTGTTAAGGCACCAGACTTCCCAACAGGAGGACTTGTTTACAATAAAAAAGATATTTTAGCTGCATACTCAACAGGGCGTGGAGGTGTTGTCTGTCGCGGTGAAGCAGAAATAACAGAAACAAAAGTTGGTCAATCACAAATCATTATCACTTCTATTCCATACCGCGTGAACAAATCAAACCTAATCACTCAAATAGCAGATTTGTTCAGAGATAAAAAACTTCAAGGTCTAAAAGATTTGCGAGATGAGTCTACAACAGACATTAGAATTGCTATCGATTTAAAATCTACAGCTCATCCACAAAAAGTTTTAAATACTTTATACAAAAATACACAGCTAGAACAAAACTTCAACTTCAACATGGTTGCACTGGTTGATGGTGTACCTCAAACTCTTTCTCTAAAAGATTTCTTATCTGAATTTATTTCACATAGACAAGTTGTTGTTGTTAGAAGAACAAAGTTTGACCTTGCGAAAGCAGAAGCCAGAGCTCATATATTAGAAGGTCTTAAAATCGCGCTTGATCATATCGATGAAGTTATTAAAACTATCCGTGCATCAAAAGACAAAGATGAAGCGAAAGTAAACTTGATGAAGAAATTTAAGTTCTCTGATCTTCAAGCTATCGCAATCCTCGATATGCGACTTCAAAAGCTTGCTGGTCTTGAAAGAAAGGAAATCGAAGACGAACTTAAAGAAAAACTAGCTCTAATAAAATACTTAAAAGATTTACTTGCAAGTCCAAAGAAAATCCTTGCGCTTATCTCAGACGAACTAAAAGAGATAAGAGAAAAGTATGGTGATGAAAGACGAACTCGTGTTATAAAAGGCGGAGTAAAATCTATCTCAGAAGAAGATTTAATCCCTGAAAAAGATTCTGTCTTAGTGTATACACTTGGTGGATACGTAAAACGAACAGATCCGACAGAATACAGAAGTCAAAAACGTGGAGGTGTGGGCGTGGTAGACCTTGAAACAAAAGAAGAAGATGTGGTTACTCATTTGCTTAATACTTCAACTCACTCTGACTTACTATTTTTCACAAATCTTGGAAAAGCATATCAGATAAAAATGTTTGAAATACCAGAAGGTCGTAGGGCAACAAAAGGAAAATCAATCATGAACTTCCTTTCACTTTCAGCAGATGAAAAAGTTACTTCTATCGTACCGATGGACAAAGAAAAGAAAGACAACAGTGAGTATCTTCTTTTGGTTACTCGCCAAGGGGTTGCGAAAAAAGTTTCTGCGGAAAACTTCAAAGATGTTCGCCGAAGTGGACTGATGGCGATTAAGCTAACAGACGGAGATGAGCTTTACTCTGCAAGCTTCCTCGGTAAAACAGACGAAGTTATCGTTGCGACAAAGAAAGGCCAGTCTATCCGATTTAAAAGCTCTGACGTGCGTGAAATGGGTCGCTCAGCGGGTGGCGTACGCGGAATGAAGCTTGGAAAAGGCGACATGATCGTCGGTGTTGGAATAATCACAAAAGATGTAAAAGATGCGACACTTTTGGTTATGTCTGAAAACGGTTTCGGAAAGAGAACAGAAATTGAAGAATATAAAACTCAAAAAAGAGGAGGAAGTGGTATAAAGACAGCTAAAGTAACAGCTAAGACAGGGGACATAGTCGTTGCGAGTCTTATCACTCCAGAAGTTTCTGAGATTATTGCAATTTCTAAGAAAGGGCAAGTTATAAAAACAGATTTAGATTCTATATCAATCCTCGGAAGACAAACTCAAGGAGTAAAAATCATGAAGCCAAGAGTAGGGGATTCACTGGCATCACTTACTTGTTTGTAAAAGATATCTTGATAAAAAGCCGGCGCCGAAAGACGCCGGCTTTTTATTTTAACTTCTTCACAGCTATTATTACCCTCTTTGGTTTTCTGTTATATAATATAGTCATGATTTTAAACTTTTCAAACCCAGAAAAAAATATAGAGCACCTAAATTTAAAAGAAGGAGCGGTGGTTGCAGACTTTGGATCAGGTTCTGGTCACTATGTTCTTCCGATTTCAAATATCGTTGGTGACTCGGGTAAAGTATACGCTGTTGATATTCAAAAAAGCTTACTTATGAAGCTTCAAAAAGATATAACTCAAAAAAGTATTAAAAACATTGAAACAGTTTGGGGAGATGTCGAAAATGTTGGCGGATCAAAGCTTCGGGCTTCGTCACTAGACGCAGTCGTGGCTTCAAATATTCTCTTCCAAGTAGATAGTAAGTCTGGTTTCGTGCACGAATGCAATAGAGTTTTAAAGCCAGGAGGAAAAGTTCTTTTAGTTGATTGGTCAGAATCTTTCGGGGGGATTGGCCCACAGCCTCAAAGTGTTGTGGATGAGGAAACCGCTAAAAAACTTTTTGAGCAAGGAGGTTTTGCTTTGAAAGAAAGTATGTCAGCAGGAAATCATCACTACGGGATGATCTTTATAAAGGCGTAATACCCACATTTACTTCTCGTTTTTGTGTTTTTAACTTAAAATATAAGAGATGAAAAACTTTCAAATAATTCTACTTGTTGTTTTTGGCTTACTCGCAGGTTTGGCAGCTGCCTTTTTTTCTGGGGCTATTAAACTTCCAAATAAAGCCTCTGACAGCGTGACTGGCGGAGCTGCTGGAAAAGTTATTATGTGGGGGACAGTCTCCAGTCGTGACCTCAGAGAAACTATCGATTTTTTTAACAAGCAACTAGGTGGACAGATCACTCTAAGTTATGTTGAAAAAAATCCCCTAACTTTCGAAAAAGATTTACTAGATTCTTTCGCTTTTGGTGGAACACCAGACGTTTTTCTTCTTTCAAATGATTTAATAACCCTATATTCTGACAAAGTTATAGAAATACCTTACGAAGGATTTACACAAAGAATGTTTTCCGACACATACATTCAAGCAGCTGATGTCTTTAAAACTGAAACAGGTATTTTAGGGTATCCTTTTTTGGGTGATCCGATGGTTATGTTCTACAACAAAGACCATTTTGATTCTAAGGGAATAGTAGCTCCGCCGAAGTATTGGAAAGATTTCTCTACTTTGGTTCCAGAGCTGACAGAAAAAAACGAGCTTTTGGAGATCAAAAAAAGCGGTGTTGCCTTCGGTGAATCTAAAAACATAAAACACTTTAAAGAAATACTTCTAGCTATGAACATACAGCTGGGCAACAACGTAGTTGTTAGAGATTTTAACAAAGGTTTATACGCATCAGTTTTTTCTGGAAAGTCTCTTATTTCCGCAAAACCAGCAGAAGAAACTCTAAAATTCTTTTTAGAATTTTCAAACCCTCTAAAATCTGTTTACTCTTGGAATAAATCAAGACCAGATTCGTTAACTGCTTTTGTTGGTGGGGATTTATCAATATATTTTGGTTTTGCTAGCGAAATACCTTTAGTTGCCAGAATCAATCCAAATTTAAATTTTGATATTGCAAATATTCCTCAAGTAGAAGGTTCTTCAAACACCTTAACTTATTCAAAGATTTATGCCGTTTCGGTGTCTAAGGCAAGTAAAAATCCGCAAGCCGCATTTTATGTAGCTAGTCAGCTTGCAAACGGGCAGATAGCGGCACCTTTTTCTCTTGTTTCCGGACTTTCTCCTGTTAGAAGAGATTTACTTTTACCTACGGCTTCCGTTACTAAATTTACTGATGTTTACTATAAATCTGTAATAGCGTCCAGATCTTGGGTCGACCCAAGTTACGAGCAAACAAATATTGTATTTAGCGATATGATAGAAAATGTTCTATCTGGACTTAAAGATTATTCAAAATCTGTAACTGATACAAATGCAGAATTAAAAGCCTTACTTGCACGATAATGAAAAAAATAATTTATAGAAAAATATTTTCAGTTTTAATCGGTATTATAGCTGCGCTTCCACTTACGTCATTTGCTCAATCAAACATAGCTGATGTTGCATGGGAGGTAACCCCTTCGACATATTCCGCCTACGGTGGTGGTTTTATGTCTATACCTTCAAACAGTTTGTCTTTCCAATGGCAGTTAGAAATCGGTTTTCCTGGTGAATGGACCACTAACCCAAACGGCAGTCTCGAGGTAAATGGCAACGGAGAAGTTTTTAAATATCTTCCAGCTTACTTACCTTTTTACTCATCAACGCCTCCAAATCTAACCTATAATATATCATCAGGGCTTTATAGATTTGATTTACCTCAAAATCTAATCGGCACACTTTGGCCAGCCTCAAACTACTATCTTGATATTGTAGAGTGGGAATTAGGGATGGTGGGTCAACAAATAGTAGGTGAGCCACTAAGAGATTATTTTATATTTACAACTGATCCTATATCTAATCTAAGTCTAAACGTAAACACTCAATCAAGCGGGTCTGTTTCTCTGGGTCTCCAAGTTCCAGCCGGTGTAAACGTATACAGTCCTCAGGGGGCAACATCAAACTTTGGTATGCCTGTAGATTTTTATCTTTTATCTCAAGATAGAAGTGGTGAGCAGATTGAAGATGTAGATCCCGCTTTGATACTTTGGTCATCTGTGGACGAAGAGGTTTTTAACTCGACTGGATTCATATCTGTAACAGTTGATTCCGGAATAATAAACCCTGGAACGGCTTATTATTTAAAGATGATAAATAGTAGAGATAGGGCAGGTGCGCTTCCTATTACTGCGTCAGATATTTTAATACAAATACCAACACCTACAGAAGAAGAAACAGGGGGTGGTGGATCTAATCCAGGGTTTCCAGCTTCGGGAGAAGAATTTGAAAACGGACTTATTACTTGCGACGAAAGTCCGGGTAACGAATGTAATTTCGAAAAACTCCTTCTTGCCGTAAATAAAATAATTCGATTTATTGTATTTGTTATCGGAATTCCAATAGTTACACTTATTTTTGCTTACGCTGGATTTTTAATGGTTACAAGTGGTGGAAATCCAAGTAAAAAAGATGAAGCCAAAAGTCTAATAGGTAACGCCGTCGTAGGGCTTATCGTCTTGCTCGGAGCTTGGATTATTGTTCGTACTGTTTTGGTAGTCTTTGGATATACTGGTCCATTATTAGGAATCTTAGGTGCATAATATGAATAATCAATTTTTAAAAATATTTTTTTCGGTAACATTTTTATTAACAGGATTTTTGTTTTTAAATGTTGAAAAAGTTCACGCAGAATGTGTTGTTTTATCTGCTAATTTTAGAGTTGTAAATGCTCAAGGCCAACCAACACAAATAACTCCATCATCTTGGTATACTGAAACAGCCCCTCCTTTTGCGTACATAGATATCCAGACCTCTGGTTGTTCCGGACCAAATAGTTTTAATCTCAGTGTTACAGAGCTAGACGATCAGGCTGGGTTAGATAATGTGAATGATGATGATCTCGAGGGTTTTGATAACAGGCCTATTTCCGTCAGTGTTCCAAACTTTACTTTAGTGGTGAGAGTGGGTGAGAATGAATGCGAGTCTGTAACAACCAACTCTTTTGACTGCCAGAATTATATAAGGATAAACGATGACGTTTTAGGAGGTGTAAATGATTTCTCTCAGACATCAACTCTTGTTTATGATTGCGATGGAACCTGCCAAGATGATAATTATTGGGTTTATATAACAGAAATAGCTTATCAATCTGTTTACAGCGGAGATACTTTACTTCAGCAAAACAATCAAAATAACCAAGGCGGAAACTCTTCAACCAGTGGTCCAGGTATTGCCGGCCAAGACATAGACATAAATATTCAAAACCCAATAGGTCCAAGCGATATGACTCTTGTTGATTTTATCCAAAAAGTTATCGACTTTGCCTTAACCATCGGTATACCTATTATAGCTATTGCCATAATCTACGCCGGACTTTTATTTGTTACTGCTCGTGGTAATGACAAACAACTCGAAACAGCTAAAAATGCTTTCACATATGCAGTCATCGGCGGGGCAATACTTTTAGGATCTTTTATTTTTGCAAAATTAATAAAAGATACGATAGAAACCATTGCTATGATTAATATTTATTTTGGATAATATGAATTTTTTTAAAAAATTATTTTTTCTAAGTTTGTTGCTGGTTTCGATCCCTGAATTTTCGCTTGCCGCTGGTTCAGCTACCTTTACTTATCCACCAGCAGTAACTTTTCAAACCAGCGGAAGCTTGGTACAGGTTATCGCTGAAGGGTCTATAACCCTGCAATCCGCGACCGAAGACGACTTTTTTTTAGGTGTAAAAACTTTTACCGGCAATACGCCACCCACCCAGGAACAAATAGATAACCCAGAAAGTTTAAATTTTATTAGTACTTCTCTCGGGGGTACAGCATTTAACTCTTCCGCAAATCTTTCCCCAGGAACTTCTTATTACTTTATATTTAAGATAATTCCAAATGGCGAAAATATAACAGGAGATATTGAAGTTGTTCCTGTAAATACCCCGGGTTCTTCTGCTGGTGGGGTAACACAAGATCCTCCGTGCGAAGGTTGTGCAGTCGATACTAGCGACTCATCTGGAAGTTATGTGGGCTGGCCACAGGAAGTTATCGACAACCCTTTGGCGGTTAGTGACCTAAATAGTTTTATCGTCGGTCTTCTAAACGCTCTTCTTAAAATCGGTATTCCAGTTCTTACAATATTTTTGGTTTACTCAGGTCTAAGGCTTGTTATGGCAAGAGGAAATGAAAAAGAGCTTGAAGATGCAAAGAAAAATTTACTATGGGTTATAATAGGAGGAGTAATACTGCTAGGTTCGTGGACCATAGTAAGAATTTTAAAAGGCACGTTCGATGAAATAGATTTAGCATTGATTAATAGTTTAATAAGTCACATAGTTTAATATGAAAAAATATTTAGCAAGTTTTTTTACGGTAATAATACTCCTTTCACCTTTAGTTTCTTTGGCACAAGGAAATGTCACAGTTAGCTATGTTAATGGAAACCAGTCTGGAGTTTCTTGTACAAACCTAGAAGTTGAAAGTCTTCAATCTCTGCTTGGTTTAGCTACTTGTATATTAATAAAATCTCTTTGGCCTCTACTTCTTACTATCGCTGTAATCGTATTTATTATCGGCGTTATTAAATATATTGCAAACGGAGATGATAGCGCCAAAAGAGAAGAGGGAAGAAACTTTATTCTTTATGGACTTGTTGGTCTTTTCGTTCTAGTTTCTGTTTGGGGACTCGTCGGTGTCCTACAAGGAACATTTGGACTAGAAAGCACTCCTGTTATTCCACAGTTACAAGACTAGTCTTGCTCTACTTGGTGTTATAATTAAATAGAATATAAATTCCGCACTCATGGCGTGGTCATAAATTATGGTCGCTCCTTGGTTCGGAGTTTATGTAGATTATTATTAGTTTTTATAAATATTTATTCTATGAGTAAATTAATGAAAGGTTTAGGTGTTTTGAGTTTAATGGTGGCGCCATTTATGGCTTCTGCTGCAGATCCATTGGGTACAGAAGTTGGTGGTAATACAATATTTAATTTATTGGGGATAATTGCCGCAATAATGAACGTGGTAATACCAATCCTTATTACTCTTGCTGTTCTTTACACAATCTGGGGTGTTATCAAATACGCAACAGCAAAAGAATCAGAAGATCAAGCAGAAGGAAGAAGAGTTATTATTTCAGGTATTATTGGTTTGTTTATAATAGTTTCTATCTGGGGACTAGTAGCTGTTCTTAACTCTACATTTGGTATTAACCAAGGAGGTCAGAACCTAGACACAACAGGATGTACTGCAGGTACAATTATTGGATATACTGGAACAGGTCCGACAGCTACTCCAATATTCTGTCAATAATCTATGTATCCATTTATCCTTACAGCTTACGCCTCTGTTGATGAGACTATAAGAAAAGTTAATAAGGCAATTATTAATCCTCTGATAGTGCTGATGTTTGCTATCGCCGCTGTCTATTTCGCTTATGGAATATTCGAGTTTATAAAAGACGGAGATTCTTCTGACGCGAGAGAGAAAGGGAAACAGCACATTGTTTGGGGTCTTGTAGGTATGGCTATTATGGGTTCTGTGTTTTTCATAATGCAGCTCATTTTGGGGACACTTGGAATAGAAGACCAGATTAACGTTCAAGATATCGAGGTAAATTTACCTCCTATCGAATAAATCAAAACAAAATCCGCCGAAAGGCGGATTTTGTTTTAGAAGACTTTGGGGCGCGCCTCACGGCGCGCCCTTTAGTATTAAAAACAATTATTTAATTAAATCAAATGAAAAAGCCCCCGACCTAGGTCGGGGGCTTCTCGTTTACGTGCTGGCGCATTATTAGTTGCGCACAGTGTTGTCACTAAGATGGCTGCATGTTTTTGTAGCATCCACGTTTGCGACAATAGTTACTTTGCTTACCTTGGAGTTGGGTCCAAGGTATAAGCCGTATTCTCCGACCTTGCACTTATTCAGCGCTTGGCCTTCGTAAAGAACTGGCTCGTGTCCAACGGCCGGAGTTACATCTCCGTGGTCGTTTTTCTCGAGCACTACAACATACAGCTCAATATCCTTCGCTGGGACTCCTTTAGGGGCGAAGAACGTGAGTTCCTCGCCTTCACCAGGAGTAGAGTAGCGTGTGAGCTCAGCGAGGTCCATATCCTCACCCAGCTTACTGACTTTGATCTGTGTGCCGTTGTAGGTCATCATCCCGGATCCTTCGTTGGCGTGAGTGAGGTCGTGGCCGACTTCGTCCCACATCCATATACCGAAGAAAATCGCGACTCCGAGCCCTAGGCCCAAACCCACGACGGGTCCGAGGGGTCTATTCCACCACCCCTTCACTTTGTCCTTGATGGACGTCTTTGTTGGGGCGGGGGACTCATCTGTTGCTGCCGGTTCTTTTTCATCCGACTTTGATTGTACGGATGCTCGGCTCATTCGCTTTTCCTTGTTTCCATACAAGTAAGCGATGATTCCGATAGTTAAACCAGCAACACCTATTGCGATTAGTGCGCTGTTGATCATTTCTTTTCCTCTTTTTTGGGCTGTTGGTTGATATCGAAAGTTGGCATTACACCTCCACCGATAACAACACTTGCGCCAGGTTTAACACCTTTCATACCATCCGCCAAGAAGGCGAGAGGGTTGTTTCCATTTGCGTCAACGAAAGCCTTGTGGGCATCCGCGACAACCTTTCCTTTATCACGGATTTCCTTGACCTGGAAAGCCAATTCCACCTCCTTCGCCTCAACAGCAGCTTGTGCGAGCTGTTTGGCTCTTACCGCCTTGCCATACTCTTGGTCGGCAGCCTCAATTATTGGCATATCAAGATCGTAAATCATGACGCCGTATTCGTACCCACCATTTTCCTCTGGTCCCATATTGGTGTTCGTACGATCAATGATCTTTTTGGCGACACCATCTTCGTTCTTGACTTCAGTCTTGATCTTAAGTACATCATCAAAACTGAGCTTTTCTACTTCAGGCCGAAGAGCGGATTCGAAAGAGTGCTTTATCGGCCTGTTTCCATCACGAAGTTTGGTATCGTACCTTTCCGCGTGCTCAACCTGAAGAGTCATTGAGACCGCAAAGTTTACCAGGTTTTTCCCTTCGATCGGGATGCCACCTAAGACTATTGCGTGATTCATGAATACAGGTGGGGCAGTGTAATATGTCGGCCCCTCTTCTACAACCTTGCACTCAATCGAACCATCAGGGTTTTGAGAGAACTTCAGTCTCGATTCGGCGACCTTCTTTCCTTCTACTCCTCCAATCCAAGGTATCCCCGTCCAGACCATGCCAAGAATTGAAAAGAACGGATTCTTTTTCAGGTTTTCTCGGTATGTATCATTAGGGGATTTTGTAACCTGACCTTTTGAGTTTATTGCAAGGTTCTCACTGTTGATGTAGTAATCAGCAATGCGATTTCCTCTCTTGACTCGCAGGTACCGGTTGTTAGGTAGTTGGGTGAATGGCCCAAACTCAGTGAAAGATAGTCCGTACAAAAGGACAACTATCCCCACTACTGCAAAGAGAAAATATCCAATGATTTCCATGGTCCTATGTTGTGTTTGTTGGTTGCTTTCAAAGTACATCTTTCTTCGCTTTCGCGAATACTCCTAGTCTTCGGTGTGTATTATATCACATATTATATGCTTTTGTCAAGCTAAAATACGGCTTAAATAAAGGGTTTTTGGTGTTAAATCCAACAAAAAACACCCTAAAAGGGTGCTTTTTATTTGTGCCCAGGAGAGGACTCGAACCTCCACGGATTGCTCCATTGGTTCCTAAGACCAACGCGGCTACCAATTACGCCACCTGGGCATTATTATCTATTCAATTTTGTTCTACAATCTTACTTCAAAAATATTTCCTACGCCAGGCTAGAGCTGTATTCAAACTTGCGCCACCTGGGCATGTAAATTTAATCAATAAATTTATGATTGAATACTATCATAAATAAATCAATTTGTCCTCTCGGTAGGGATCGAACCTACGACCGTCTCCTTAAGAGGGAGCTGCTCTACCAACTGAGCTACGAGAGGTGACAGATGAAAATATTCATCTTGTGCCCGGAGTGGGGGTCGAACCCACATCCCTTGCGAGACACGATTTTAAGTCGTGCGCGTATACCAATTCCGCCATCCGGGCAATATTTATTTTATTTTGAAAAGACTTTAATTCTTATACCACAAATGCCCTAGCACGTATACCCCTATATTCAAACTTGCGCCATCCGAGCAATATTTATTTTATTAAAAAAGATATTATCACATCTTTTTTAATTTCGCACTTTAACACTATCGTGTTGAGGCTGGGACGGGGATCGAACCCGTGCATGGCGGTTTTGCAAACCGCAGCGTTACCGCTTCGCCACCCAGCCTTAATATTAATTTTACATAAAGCTTCCAAATTTCCTACCGCAAGCGGGACGGTGTCCGCCAAAGCCTTGCGTCGGCGGAGATTTAGCGCCCAGCCATTTTGTTTACCGTCAAACAAAATATATTTTACCCTAAACCTTGCTCTAAAAGTAGGTCATGAATCTTTTGTCGATTTTTTTCACCTTTGTCAATTTCTATATCAACAAAAGGAATTGTTCGAAGATTCATTTTCTTTTTTATCTCATGTTTAATCTCGCTTCTTTTTCTTTTACAGAAATCGAGCGCAGCTTTTTCCTTGCCTTCAGGAAGGACGCTGATTAAGATTTTAGCATTTTTTAGGTCAGGAGAAACGTCTACAGACATAACAGTAATAAGCGACAGATTATTACTTTCTGCTTCAAGGAAGTTTGCGACAACCGCTTTTATTTCATTATTTACTTTTTCTTGTCGTATAGACATATTATTTTACCGTTATTTCAAATGATTCGATGATATCTCCTGGAGCTAGATCAATCTTTGATTCTATTATACATCCAAACTCTAGACCTTCTTTAACTTCTTTTACCTCACTTCTGTTTTGTTGTAAGCCTTCGATTTTAGCTCGGCCCACCTCTTCTTCATTTCTGATTATTCGAACCATGTTTCCGATTTGGACTGCGCCTTCTAGAACTCTTCCACCGACAAGCTGACTGTTTTTATTTTTTGAGAAAAACTTCAGAACTTTTACCCGGCCTTTTATTTCGTATACATCTTTTTTGGGTTTTCTTTTTTCGAACTCTTTATTTAGCCATTCTGTTAGTTCGTAGATTATGTTGAAAGTTTTGATTGTTGCGCCGATTTGTTCGTTTGCGTCGAGAGCCGTTCTTTCTACTTTTACGTTAAATCCGACGATTATCACACCCTTGTCTGCATTTGCAAAGTTCAAATCTGATTCAGTAATATCTCCCACACCCTTTCGAACTATTTTAAAACAAGTATCGTCGCAAACAATTTTTTGAATCTCTTTTTCGATAGCTTCGCCAGTTCCAGCTACATCTGTTTTTAAAATAAGCGGAATCATATTTTCTCGAACGTGAGCCACGTCTTCATTTTCCTCTGCGCTTTCCTTTTTTAAATCCTGCATTTCTTCGATGAATTTCTCTGCCTCTTTTTTAGTTTCAAAAGAATAAAAAGTTTCTCCGATTCTCGGAACTTTTGTAAGTCCTAAAACTTTTAAAGCAGAAGAAAAACCAGTGATTCGTATTGGGGAAGAGAACTGCGCCTCGTTTATACTTTTACCAAAAGAGTCTTCGAAGATTTTTGTCGCTGCGATAGAATCCTCTGCCACAACATACATTCCTCTTTTAAGAACACCGTCTTTGATAACGAGTGATGCAGATATTCCTCTTTTTTCGTCCATGTCAGATTCGATAACAAGCCCAGTTGCAGGTTTGTTTAAATCTCCTTTTAGTTCTTCGAGCTCTACTGTTAGAAGTATCGTCTCCAAAAGGTCGTCGATTCCTGTTCCGTTTTTTGCAGAAATCTCAACACAAGAAATATCTCCTCCGTAACCTTCAATATAAATCCCAGCTTCAACTAGACTGTTTTTAGTTCTCTGAACATCTGCGCCGTTTTTATCTATTTTGTTTATGGCTACTAAAAAAGGAGTTTTGCTTTCTACGATACTTTGATACGCTTCGAGAGTTTGTTTGTTGACCCCGTCGTCGGCTGCGACGATAAGTATTGCGATGTCGGCAGCTTTCGCTCCTCGCTCCCTCATGTTTGAAAAAGCCGCGTGTCCTGGAGTGTCTAGGAAAGTGATTTTCTTCATTTCGCCACTGGCATTTTTATGAGCGACTTCGTAAGCTGAGATGTGTTGAGTGATACCTCCAGCTTCGCCGGCTACTACGTTTGATTTTCGGATATAGTCTAAAAGCGTCGATTTTCCATGATCGACGTGCCCCATAACTGCCACCACTGGTGGGCGTTCTATTAGGTTTTTAGAGGTGTCTTTTGACATAAGACCATTTATACCGTAAAAAGTGAGAAAAAGCTAGTAAATATAAGGCGTGCACGCCATCCACACTAACTCGCTTTTTCGAGAGCCTGTGCTTCTTCGTTTGTTAACTCAAACTCAGATTTATATTTTGAAATTGGTTTTGCGAAGATACTCGTCTTTTCTCTTCCGTAAAGTGTTGAGATGATAACTCCGTTACCGTGTTCGTCTAGCATAGCTACTGCGAAGCTTTGGTTTCCTCCAGAGTTTGTAAAAGGGTTGAACCGGACAACTCCGACGCCAGTGATACTTGTTTTAAGTCTCTTGTTCATATCTTTTATTATTTCGTCTGTGTCTTCTTGCACAGCGTTCATTCGCTTGATTTCGTTTATAATATGAACTAGAGTGTCTTCTAGAGTTTTGGCATTTTTGCCTTCGAGTAGTTTTGTCACTCTTTGGTTTAGTTTAAAAATCATCGCGATAAGTCCGATGACTAAGATGATGAAGAATCCGACGACATAAAAAAGGTTTTGTTCCATCTGGATAGTGAGAAATGATATCACTCTAAAAGAGTAAAATTGTTTCTAAAAAATTAGATAATAAATTTCGACCAAACTAGATTTCTGATAAACTGTTTCTGGTAGCTTTAATATCATTTTCTACTACCGGATCCATATTGGGAAATTATATAATAGAAAAAAGACTTTGCAACATGTTTAACTTTTTTAAAAAACAAAATAGAAATATTTACCTTGATTACGCGGCCGCTACGCCTGTCCGGGAAGAGGTAATAAAAGAAATGCAAAAAGCCTTTGCCTTTTTTGCCAACCCTGGTTCTATCCATAAAGATGGACTTTTAGCTAAGAAAAAACTGGCAGAGATGAGAGAGGAAGTTGCGCGCTCGCTCCGCTCGCGCGCCGACGAAATCGTTTTCACCGCCACTGGAACAGAAAGCGACAACTTAGCTATCCGCGGAGCCGTGATGGCTTTCATAGAAAAAAATGGGCATCAAAAACCACACATTATAACTTCGAAAGTCGAACACGCGGGAGTTTTAGAAGTTTGCAAAGCTCTCGAAAAAGAAGGCTTGGCGCAGGTTTCGTATATCGGCGTTTCTTCGTCTGGCGCGCTCGATATGAAATCTTTTAAAGAAGCTTTAAAAGAAAATACAGCTCTCGTTTCTTTTATACACGCAAACAACGAAATAGGTACACTGCTAGATATAAAAGAAATATCAAAAGCAATAAGACATTTTAAAAAATATACAAAAGGTGACCACAAATCAGTCTATCCGCTTCTTCATACAGACGCTTCACAGTCTTTCGCATATTCTGATATAGAGATGAATACTTTTCCCGTAGATCTGATGACTTTCAACTCTTCAAAAATCTACGGACCAAAAGGCGTTGCTCTTTTGTATGTCCGAAAAGGTACGTCACTTTCACCAATTATTTTCGGGGGATCACAAGAGCTCGGCCTCCGCGGTGGGACAGAAGATTTGGTCTCTATCTCTGGATTTACAAAAGCGGTAACTCTAGCAGTATCAGAGAGAGAAAGAGAAACTGCTCGGCTTGCAGATCTTCAAAAATACTTTTTTGGAAAAATAGAAAAAGAGTTTAGTGAGCGGGTGCGGATAAATGGGGAAGTGTTAAACAGAACTGTAAACAATATAAATATCACGATTAAAAACTTCGAAAGCGAGCTGATGGTTTTAGAGCTCGACGGAAAAGGCATCTCTGTGTCTTCTAAAAGCGCTTGTAACGAATCTGCCGATGAAGACGAGAGCTCTGTTATAAGCGAGCTTCATCCACACGAGGACGCGCGTATAGGCGGAGTTCGTATATCTCTAGGGAAATACACAACAAAGTCTGATCTAGACTATCTTCTAAAATCAATAAAAGAAATCCTCGAAAAATATAAAAATTTCCCAAAGCAGACGGTGTAGTTAGATTTAAGATTTAGGAATTAGGATTTAAGAAATATTGAAAATGAAAAAGCCCCGAACGCATTGCGCCGGGGCTTTTAGGAGTCTTCAAACCATCTCCTTAGGTTTTCTGTTTCTTGAGATCACTCAGAGGCACATCATCAGGGATCTGTGCCATCATCTGCATCTCCAACTCGAAGAGCTTACGAGCAACTTGCTCCCAAGTTCCCGACATCTTCACTCTTTTGCCGAGAAACCTTCCCTGGAGATCGGCCTTGTTTCCGATGTTGAAAGTCGCACACACCTCTTCCATCAGGTAGCGCTGACCACTCAAACTCTTGACGTACGTATCTACGTCTCCTCCGACGAAAACCTGAAAGATGAGCTCTGGTTGATACTCATTACATTCTTCTGGGTTTTCATGGAAGTTGGACCCAACGTGTTTCTCGAGCGATGGGTATAGTTCTGTCTTGACATACCCAACACCCAAATTGGTAAGGCTGTTGAGGATCCTCGCCCACGAACCCAAGATACCAAGTATCTCGGGTGTTTCAAGGGAGAGTTGCTCAAGTTTCTTGCTAGGCTTTTTCATGATCGAATGTTTTGTGTCTGGTGCTACCCAAACTAGTTTTTGTGAATGTACTTTCCCAAAAGATTCACGAACTGAATTCGCAAACCTTAGAAGGAGGGGAAGATCTGTTGCGCGATCTTCCCCTTCGTGTGCGGTTCCTATTCCTGATCAGAAGCCCAAGCGACGAATGTCTCTTGGTAATCAGGATATACGATGAGTTCCGGTCCAGGAGAACCATTTTCATCACGCTCAAAATCGATGTAGAAAGGTCGACCAGAGTCAATTTCTACAATCTGTGCTCCACACTTTCCGTGATCTCCATCACAGAAATAGTCTTTGCGTTTCGGATTCTCTTGAACAAGGGCAACGAAGCCTTTGTCCCAACGCATTCTTCGTGGAGCAGAAAGAGAAGCACCGGGCACTGTGTGTAGTCTCTTCATTAGCTCTTTACGAACCCATGAAGAAATGATATTCATCTCTGCATCTTCCGACAAAACAACCTTGACCTTGTTCATGTTGTCATTGTTTTTTGTCCGCTTTCGCGAACGGTTTTTTAAAGTTGTCTGGCTGGAGATTAGCATATTTTTATATATTTGTCAAGCATAAAAACCCTTATTTCACAACGTTTTTGGCACTAAAACTAAGATCTTTTGACCGTTTTAAATATTGCGACTCAAAAATAATAGTATTTTGCCTTAGAAAA
>CAZZCB010000004.1:0-50092 GCA_964652835.1 uncultured Candidatus Saccharibacteria bacterium
GGAAAAGACCAGAAGAAATATCTGCGATGATTTTGCAAAAGATAAAAGCAGATGTGGAAGCAAAAATCGGTGCGAAAGTCACAGAAGCTGTGATCACAGTACCGGCTTACTTTAACGATGCTCAAAGGCAAGCGACAAAAGACGCGGGTAAAATCGCAGGACTTGATGTAAAAAGAATCATAAACGAGCCAACAGCAGCAGCGCTGGCATACGGATTTAACAAAAAGAAAGATGAGAAAATCGCGGTTTTTGACTTCGGGGGTGGAACATTTGACGTTTCTATTTTGGAAGTTTCTGAAGATACTATCGAGGTGAAATCTACTGACGGAGATGCACACTTGGGAGGAAAAGACGTTGATCAAAAAATAATGGATTGGCTGGCAGAAGGTTTCCAAAAAGAAAATGGAATAGATTTGCGAAAAGATGCATTAGCAAAGCAAAGACTAGACGACGCAGCAGAAAAAGCAAAAATCGAACTTTCAACTGCGGTTCAAACAGAAATAAATATTCCTTTCGTAACTTCTGGCGAAGCGGGACCTCTTCACCTTGTGCGAACTATGAAAAGAGCAGAGCTTGAAGAGATTACTAGAGAATTCATCGACCGTGCGATAGAGATCACAAAGCGTGCAGTAGAAGCTTCACCTTTTAGTGTAAGTGAAATAAACGAAGTTATCTTGGTTGGGGGTCAAACAAGAATGCCCGCGATACAAGAAGCTGTAGAAAAATTCTTTGGTAAAAAAGCAAACCTTTCTGTTAACCCAGACGAAGTTGTGGCTTTAGGTGCTGCTATTCAAGGTGGGGTTTTGCAAGGAGATGTGAAAGACGTTCTGCTTCTAGATGTTATCCCGCTATCTTTAGGTATCGAGACTCTAGGAGGTGTTGCGACGCATTTAATAAAGAAAAATACAACTATTCCAGCTTCTCAATCTCAAGTTTTCTCTACTGCTGCAGACAATCAAACTTCAACAGAAATTCATATCGTTCAAGGTGAGAGACCAATGGCTGCTGACAACAAATCTTTGGGTAGATTTGTTTTGGAAGGAATTCCACCAGCACCACGAGGTGTGCCACAGATAGAAGTGACTTTTGATATAGACGCGAACGGAATCCTTAGTGTAAAAGCAAAAGATAAAACTTCAGGAAAAGAACAATCTATCAGAATCGAAGCATCTTCAGGTTTGTCAGAGGCTGAAATTGAAAAAATGAAAAAAGACGCAGAGGTTAACGCTGAATCAGATAAGAAAAAGAAAGAATTGGCTGATATTAAAAACACAGCTGAAATGACTCTTTTCACTGCAGAAAAAGCGATGAAAGACGCTGGAGAAAAAGTTCCAGAAGATGTGAAGAAGTCCGTTGAAGAAAAAGTTGCTAAGCTTAAATCTGTGAAAGAACTTCCAGAACATACAGATGGCGGAGTCTCTATAAAATCTGCAACAGAAGAACTTGCTACAGAAATGCAAAAGATTCATGAAGCGATGGCGAAGGCTGGGCAATCTGCTGACGCTGGCGCGCAAGGTTCTGAAGAGAAAAAAGAAGACGGACCTATTGATGCAGAGGTAGAAGATAAGAAGGAGTAAAAACAAAACCACCCCGGCGCTAGGCCGGGGTGGGGTTGTTTAGAAAGAATGGTTCATCAGGCCTTTGGTTGCACAACCAGCTTGCTGTCGATATTGCAAGCTAATCGCCAAAGACTCATCTTGATGTTCTTTGCCATCAAGGGTAGGAGAGCCACCAAGAAAGATCCGCATACAGCAACTTGGTTCTGGTTCTCAATGTTGACATATGGGATTGTTGCAGTGAGTACTACAAAGAGTAGTATGATAAATGTTGCAACTAGTGTTACAGTGATCAACATTAAACGTTGATCGCGAGCGAGTTGATGGAACTTATTCATGGTCAGGGTTGTTTTGAAGAGTATGTTATCACACAAATATATTTTTGTCAAGTATATAAAAAGATGATAATATAAAGGGTATTTAGGTAGGAGATTAATTCATGTCAAAAAAATTAAGAGATCTCGAGAAAAAAATAAATAAGTATAGTTTAAAGCTGGCAACGCGACAGTCTGTTCTGGCTAATGAGTTTATTGAGGAAGAAGATTTTATTGATTATGGTAATGGAAATCAAAAAATTTTAGATACTATAGGGTCGCTATCTGCCTATGTAGAACATTTGGAAAAACAAAGACAATTTGAATTAGAAAGAAAATCTAGAATGTTTTACAATCAGCCTTGGTTCCACATACTAATAACGGCAGTAATTTCAATAATTACAACAGTTGTAGCTGCTTGGATTATTAACTTAATTATTAAATAATGAGTAAAGACTATTACAAAATTCTAGGAGTTGAAAAAGGTGCGTCGAAGGACGAGCTTAAGAAAGCTTTTCGTAAACTTGCACACGAACATCACCCAGATAAAAAAACAGGAAACGAAGCTAAGTTTAAAGAGATAAACGAAGCGTACCAAACTCTTTCCGATGACACAAAACGTGCTCAGTACGACCGTTTTGGAAGCGGGGGACCGAACTTTGGAGGTCAGGGAGGCCAAGGCTTCGGAGGATTTGACTTCTCAGGCTTTGGAGGATTCGGCGGTCAAGGTCAGGATTTTGAATTTGATTTGAACGACATCTTCGGAGCTTTTACGGGTGGCGGTGGTGGATTTAACCCGTTCGGTCAGAGAATCAGAAAGGGGAGAAATATCACTATCACGACGAACGTAACTTTTAAAGAATCTATTTTAGGTTTTTCTCATAAGTTTAAAGTTCCTTCTGAGAGCGCGATGTATTCGCAGAAACAAGAGATTGAAATAAATTTCCCACCAGGAATCGAAAACGGTCAGACGCTGAAGGTGGAAGGTTATGGAGAACCTCTCGAAGGTGGGGCACAAGGAAGACCAGGAGACCTTTTGATCAGAGTTTCCGTAGAAAAACACAAGACACTTCGTAAAGAAGGTGCGAATTTGATAACAGAGCTGAAAATAAAACTAACAGATTCTATTTTAGGCGCGACGTATGACGTTGATACAGTAGACGGAAAAGTCGCTGTGAAAATCCCAAAGGGAATTAAGCACGGACAAATGCTACGCGTGCGAGGTAAAGGAGTTCCGCTCGGAACTTTTCAAAAAGGAGATTTGATAATAGTTGTTCACCTGGATGTGCCAGAAAAACTTTCAAAAGAACAAAAGAAGCTAATCGAAGAATTAAAGAAAAGCGGGCTTTAGGAAAAAATAAATATTGGAATAAAAAAGAGCGTCGGACCCCTTGGGGTCCGACGCTCTTTTTGTATAAAATACTATCTTGCAAACCTATCTAAGATAAATGTTCTGATTATGTAAATCAAAACGGCCAAAAGCATAAATCCGCCGAACATCGTCGCGACTTTTATCGCTTCTCCCGCGACAGTATAAGTCTGCACTAGTGGTGTGACTCCGACCAGTAATTTAAAAGCCCAAAGCATACTTTCTGGCAGAGTTGCCAGTGGGTTGTTGTGAAATTCAAATATATGGACAAGTCCTCCGAAGATAACAGTCAAAGTGATCAAGGATTTTATATAAAAGAAAAAATCTATTTCGCTTTCTTTTTTCTCTCGTGATTCTATGTCGTTTGCAACTTCTGAAAATTTGAAAACTCGGAGCATACGGAAAAGTCTCGAGATTCGAAGTATTCGAAGAGATTTTAAGAAGACTAAACCTCCGACTCCGATAAGGGTTGGTAGGATAGAAAGTAAATCTACAACTCCATAAAAACTGAAAATATATTTAAAAGGATTTTTTGCAGCCATTATTCTGACCACATATTCCAGAGTAAAGATAGCCACTACTACGTATTCTATAGTTTTAAATAACGGTAAAAACTCTCTGGCGTCTGGAACAGTTTCCATCGCTATTGTTACCAAAGATATCAGAGTGATAAGAGCCAACATATCTTCGATTATTAAAATCTTTTTATCTTTTTTTGTCATAATGGAAAATAAATTAAATTTTAAAAATCTGTGTTCCTTCAGCGGTGTCTTTTATTTCATAGCCAAGATCCCTTATAACTTTTCGAATCTTGTCAGAAGTTTCAAAATCTTTTTTGTCTTTTGCTTTCTTTCTTTCATCGGCGAGTCTTTTTACTTCTTCTGGTATTTCATCCTTCTTCCAACTTTTCATTCCAAGTCCGAAAACAGTATCAAAATCGAGCAGTGTCGCTTTTTTATCTGCGTCTTTTATTTTTTCATCTTTTATAAGTTTCCAAAGAGTAGCAAGTGCTTCACCTGTGTTTAGGTTGTCGTTCATCGATTCTTCAAACTGTTCTTTATAAGAATGAGAAATAACCCCTGTATCAGAAATAGAAAGATAAAAAGATTTTAATTTCCTAAGAGCTGTTTTTGAAGATTCCATACCTTCCCAGGTAAAGTTCACGATCGTTTTGTAACTTGCTTGCAAAAGCCAGTACCGATAGTCGATAGCCGAGAAACCCTTTTCTTCAAGATCTTTTAAACGGTAGTCGTTCTTCAAAGATTTTGACATTTTTTTGCCATCGATTAACAGGTGTTCGTTGTGAAGCCAGTAGTTTACAAATTTATGTCCAGAGGCACATTCTGATTGGGCGATTTCGTTTTCGTGGTGAGGAAAGGTGAGGTCTACTCCACCAGTGTGGATGTCAAAATGCTGCCCGAGGTATTTTGTCGACATCGCAGAACATTCTATGTGCCAACCCGGCCGACCTCGGCCTAGTGGTGTGTCCCAATAAACATCTCCGTCTGCGTCGTCATAAGCTTTCCAAAGAGCGAAGTCCTCGGCGTTTTCTTTATCGTATTCGTCTTTCTTGATTCTGCTCTGGGAATTTTGGTGGATTTTTTCCAGGTTAAGTCCTGAAAGTTTTCCATAAGTTTTGAATTTTTTAATATCGAAATAAATAGATCCGTCCTCGCCTTTATATGCGAAGCCGTCTTCTAAAAGTTTTTGCGTCATACTGACCATTTCTTTTATATGGTCTGTTGCTTTTGGTTGTTTGGTTGGCGCCTCTATGTTTAATTCTTTTAGCTCTCGGTTAAATTCCACCGTGTAGTATTCTGTAAAATCAAGCAGGCTTTCACCTTGGGCCACAGAGTCACGGATTGTTTTATCGTCGACGTCGGTGATATTCATCACGTGCATCACGTCGTATCTTAAATATTTCAAATATCTTTTTAAAATGTCTGCGAAAATAAAAGAGCGGTAGTTACCGATGTGTGGATAGTTGTAAACAGTCGGTCCGCAAGAGTATAAACCCACATGACCTTCTTTGATGGGCTTAAAAATTTCTTCTTTTTTTGTAAGAGTGTTTAAAAGTTTTAGCATCTTTTGATTTTACCTTAAATTAATCTTCCGGGCACGCTATTTACAGCCACTTTTTACTTTTGAAATATGCGAACATTGTAAGTCCTGTCAAAACCATCGCACCGATCACGATAAACAAATCTTCTACAGATTGGATAAGGGTTAATTCCTCTACTACGTTCATACCGAAAACTCCAGTGATCAGAGTGATAGGGAGCATAATAAAAGTCATTATGGTCAGAGTTTTGATAGTCTCGTTTGTTTTTGTTGTTAGAAGCGTGTCGTTTGTGTCGCGCATGTCGTTTAAGATTTCTTTATACCAAGCGACAGTACTGTTTACCTTGTTGTATTCACTCAAAATCATACTCATGTTAAAAGAAAATCCACTTCCGAACATGTCAGCTCCGATAGGTTCAACAGATCTAATTATATCTCCGTGAAAACTGAGCGCTTTTTTAAATCTGATAATTTTTCTGTTTACATAAGAAATACTGTTCACTGCGTCTCTTTCTTTACTGTCGAAAATATCAGATTCTATTTTTTCTAGGTTCACACCGATTCCGTCTAGCTCGTTGTCTAAAGTTTTATATAGATTTTTCAAAATATAGAACAACATAAAACCAGGATTGTCTCCGATTTTGTTTGAATCTAAAATAGAGTTGTCTGAAAAGATGTTTGAAAAGTTGTTGAACGGTTCTATTTCTTGATAGTGAGTTGTGATTATAAAATTCTTACCTACAAGGAAATCTATTTCTTTTTCAACTACTATTTTTTCTTTTTTGTCGAAGAAAGGGAAGTGCAAAACAAGATAAATAACCTCGTCTTTTTCAAAGTAGTCAACTTTTGATTTGAGTGTTTCTGTTAAAAGTTCTTCTCCTGCAAGCTTTGGGATTTTATACTCTTCCACTACGTCGATAATCTCGTTTCGTGTAGGTTTTTCGATATCGATCCAAGTTATATTTTTGTGCTTGTATTTAGAAATCATACTCCTAAAATTATATATTAAATTTCTTAAAAACAGGCCTAAAAACCGCCAGATTTGGGGATATCTTTTTAAAAAACGGCTTAAAATAGATGTTCACAGAAGCCCTATTGCATTTTTTATGAAATAGGTTAGAATGGACGGCGTTATGAAATTCGCAGTAATAAGAACAGGAGGAAAGCAATACAAAGTCTCTGAAGGGGAATTTGTTCAAATTGAAAAGCTTTCTGGGGAATATAAAGAAGGAGATAAAATCGTCTTTGATGACGTGCTTTTAGTCGATGACGGAGCATCTACAGTTATCGGTACCCCAGGGCTTCCAAACAAAGTAGAAGCTACTCTAGAGAAAATCGACAGAGAAGACAAAGTAACAGTTATCAAATATAAAGCAAAAAGTAACTACTTTAAAAAACGAGGTCACAAACAACCATTTTTCAAAGTAAAAATTGCGACAATCTCTTAAAACAAATAATCCCCATCTCGGGGATTTTTGTTTGACATATTAACGATTTGTATATATTCTTAAATTAAAAACACGGTAACCCCAACCTCAGAACCCATGAAGTACATTCGCATGCTTTCTTTCTTCGTGTTCCTGCTTCTGCTTGCTGTGCCATCAAAAGCACAAGCGGTGGAAGAAGTGCATTCTCCCAAGCTTGGTATGTTCACAGACAACGACGGCCAAAAAGGCGTCCTTCTGATCTACACGGGGGTCATGGACCATCTCTCCATAACTTCCGTGAAGTTCGGCGTAGGTTCATGTGAATACGAATTTCCTGTTCGTTTGAAAAAGAACGACAGAGCCCAGCTGAAGTCTGTATTCATCCTTGATCCGCAGGGTGTCATCACCATCGACGCACAACGTGTCTACGTGAACAAAATGCCGATCAATGGGATGTGGGTAACTTCGTTGCCATACAACCCTAAGAAAGGATGCCTGTAGTTGTTCTGCCACATAGGCTGTAAAGCCCCTTCTGGTTCAGAGGGGGCTTTTTTATTGCTAAAATTAAAAATGTATTGTACTATTTATTAAAACCCCACAGGCTATGAAAGCTGTAACTCTGATCTTTGTTTTGCTGAGCCTTGTCCAGATGGCCATGGCTCAGTATATGGTCCCAACCGCAGATGGTGCGTATGTGCTGGAGGCTCAGTCTCCAGCAGGGCAGTTTGCGCCCGCCGTGAAGGCCAGCTACCTGCAGCTGGAGGTGGTGGATGGAGAACTGGTGAGGATCTTCATGCCTGAAGATGCGGTGGACAACCCGGAAGGACTACCTTTCTATCTTCAGCCGAAAGTGGTTGGTGAGAAGTATTCACGGAGCGTTAAGATCGAACCGGTGAAAGTCCCTGGTGGATACGAGATCCCACTAGCCATGCACTATTGGAGTAATGGCACCCTCCACTTTGTGAACGCAAAAGTTGTGGCCTTCGAAGTCTATACATACGAGAAGGCCAGGCGAGTAGCGCAATAACGTGCTGTGAGCACTCAAGGCCCTCCGACGAAAGTCAGGAGGGCCTTTTTCTTTACCTTTCATTAAGCTTGACAAAAACGCTAATTTGTGTATAATTAACAACGAACCGCTCTCTTACCAGAGCAAAAAACGAACGAAAAAAACAACACAAGAAGATGAAAAAGCTCATTATGGTTTTGATCGCAGCCTTCGGGTTTGCAGCCAGTGCGAACGCACAAGACCTGAGCGACCCTCGAAACATGTTGGACCCTGGCACATCAGCCGAAGTGTCCGCTTGGCAAGAAGAGTGTCGACGTACCGACAACGTTGAACCCGGAACATGCTTGGTGACCGTTGGTTACCAGAGCGATTACTTTCCCGTTCTGTTCATTCAGGATGGTGAGATCCTCGAAAGGGTTGATTCGCCCGAAGCTGGAGCATCTGGCTTTGAAGCGGTTCAAGGAGTCAAGTACGAAAACCTGCCTGGCGGCGGAATGAAGTACGTCCTTGAGATACGTAACCCAAGAGGAGGTACGTTCATCGTGACAAAGATCGGAGCTTAGGCCCTAGATCACAACAGACGATAAAAAGCCCTGCACACGCGGGGCTTTTCTTCTGCCTTGAAAAAAGACACAAGAAGTGCATAATGGCAACAGAACCAAACGAAACCAAACATACACACTCGCACATGAAAAAGCTCATTTTGATTTTGGCCGTAGCCTTCGGGTTTGCCGCGGGTGCGAACGCACAAGAGGTAAAAACTGTTCCGAGTCCAGGATTCGGTATCGTTGACCACGGAACTTCGGCTGACGTTACTTCTTGGGAAGAAGCATGTCAAATAACAGACGCGGTTGAGCGTGGTACCTGTACAGTAACGGTGGGTTACCAGAGCGACTATTTCCCCGTTCAATTTATTCAGGACGGGAAAGTTCTCAAGACGGTTGACTCCCTAAGTGGCTCTGTAATGGTTGAAGGGGTTAAGTACAAAATCCTACCACACGGTGTGATGAAGTACGTTATTGAAGTACGTAACCCTAGAGGGGCCACCTTCATGGTTAACAGGACTCTGCCGGCTTCCGAGGACGATACGATGTCTTATGAGTACGATGAAGAAGAGGTAATAATCCAAGACTATCGCACTCCCAAAAAAGTGGAGGTTGACTCAGTCGAAGTGTTGCCACCGAAGTTGCCAGACCCGGAATTTGATCTCATTTCAGTAGAGTACGCCCTCACAGACGACACTCTTGAAACGCCAGTTAGAGTCATATCTCTCGGACAGGATGGCGGGCATTTCACACGAGATGTGAACCCTTTTCATACTGGCTTTCGGGTGAATATGGAAACAGGTCAAATGATGGTGGGCGCCCAAATAGAAGTCACTCCGAGTAGCATAATACCCGGAGAAACCACTTACAGGGTGAAGATCATCAAGGCCAATGGCAAAAGCATCAAGCGAAAGATCATTGTCCTGACAGATAAGCCGTGAAGTGGATTGGTCCGAACTGACCTTAACGAAGAGGCCCCGGCGAATGCCGGGGCCCTTTTTATTTTTTATCTTCTATTTTCAAAAGCTGAAAGAAATGTGTCTTTGTCGGAATACTCAAGTTCTGTTCCTGTCGAAAGTCCTCGTCCTAAGATAGAGATTTTTATCCCAAAACCTTCAAGCTTTTTTTGTAAATATTCTAATGTATTTTCTCCTTGTGGATTTACACTCAGCGCTAAAATAATTTCCCCTAAAATATCTTTTTTCTTTTCTATGATTTTAAGAAGCTCTGTTTCTCGGATATATTGTGTCGGCTCTTTTGAAAGAACGGGAATAGATCCACCTAATACAAAATATTTTCCACTATAAACTCCCATCCTCTCGATGTTCTCTAGGTCTGAATCTTTCTCGACTATCATTATTTTTGAATCATCACGGTTTTCATCTCGGGCGATAGGTGAGAGAGTTTGCCCAATCTCTGAATAGAAAAACTGAAAACTTTCTTCACATAGTCTGATATTTTTCTTTAAATTTAGAATCGCGCTCGATAGTTCGGAGGAGTATCCGGAATTTTTACGCAGTAAAAAATAGACAAATCTTTTTGCTTGTCTTTTTCCAACTCCAGGGAATTTTTCAAATAGCTCTGCGAGCTTTTCTATACTATTCATAATCTAGTTACTAGAAGTTGGTTTATAGTTTTTAGTCTTCTCGGACAGTCTTTTAATCAGGGTTGATATCATTTTACCTATTTCTTCTATTTCACCTAGCTCTTTATCAACTTTAATTTTGTACAAGTTTCTTACTAAAATTAGTTGTGTTTCTAGTTCAAACAGGGAACCCCTAGATACTTTTAAAAACTGTATAAAATCTTTTTCTCCACTCCGGCTAGAACCCTCGGCAATATTGGATGGAACAGAAACACAAGATCGATTTATTTGGGATGTAAGATTAAAAATTTCATTTTTTGGTAGCGATTTAGTAATTACATAAACCATCTCCACTAGAGCCATCGATCTTTGCCAAATTAATAAATTTTTATAGTTATTTATTTTTTCCATTTTTCTATAAACTATAAACTAATCACTATAAACTATTTAAAAATCGTTAAATGCGCTGTCTGCTCCGGACTGAGTCGCTGCTACGTAACCTTGCATGTGGTTTTCAATAGACATAAAAGTAGAGTTCTTTTCGTCGAAGTATAAATCTGCTTTTCCTAGTGGACCGTTTCTGTGCTTTTCGATTAGAACTTCTGTCATACCCGTACTTTCTGTGTCAGAACGAGTATTTCCAGCGCGGTCTTCACGGTGAATAAACATAACCACGTCGGCATCTTGCTCGATAGATCCAGAGTCTCTAAGGTCAGAAAGTCTAGGTTTTCCTCCACGAGATTCCACGGCACGAGAAAGCTGTGAAAGAGCGAGTACTGGCACGTCGAGCTCTCTCGCTAGACCTTTTAGTGACCGAGAAATTTCTGTAACTTGGTTAACCATAGAGTCGTGGTTTTTACTTGTCATCATAAGCTGAAGGTAGTCGACAACGATAAGGTCGAGTCCGTGTTCGCTTTTCATTTTGCGAGAAACAGATTTCATTTTCATGATAGAGTTTCCGGCTTGGTCGTCGATAAAGATTTTTGCTTTGGAAAGTTCGTTTAGCGCGTCACGAAGAGCAGAGAAGTCTTGCTCGGCTGTGAGTTTTCCTGTTCGAAGTTTCCAAGCGTTAACTTTTGATTCTGCGGCGAGCATTCTTTGTGTTAGCTGGTTAGCGCTCATTTCAAGTGAGAAAATAGCCACAGATTTTCCGTGTTGAGTTGCTGCATTTCTGGCGATATCTAGCGCTAGAGTTGTCTTACCGACAGATGGACGCGCGGCGAGGATGATAAGGTCTGATTTTTGAAGACCAGCCAAAAGGTTATCCAAGGCTGGGTAGCCTGTCGGCACTCCACGCATCCCACCTTTGTTTTCTTGAAGTTTTTCTATTTCTTCCCAAGTCTCGTGAAGGGACTGTTTGATACTTACGAATTTTTTGTCACCTCCGCCAGCATTTGTTACAGCAAAAACCTTCTTCTCAACAACGTCCAAAATATCTTCTACAGCGTCGCTTGATTCTGCGAAAGCTGTTTCCGCCATAAATTCACCAGCTTCGATGAGTTTGCGTAAGACGTTTTTTTTGAAAACTATTTGTGCGTAGTGTTTTACGTTTGTGGAAGCGGGAACAGAGCTGGTAAGTTCTGCGATGTATGATCTTCCACCTACAGCCTCAAGTTGGTTTTTCTCTTTTAATTTTGTTGAAACTGAAAGTAAATCGATAGGTTCGTTTTTGTTGTATAGGTCGAGCATTGCTTTGTAAATCATTCTATGTTTTTCGGCATAAAAAGAATCGGCAAAAACTGTGTCGATGATTTCGTTTAGTGCGTCTGGGCGAAGCATGATAGAACCAAGAACCGCTTTTTCTGATTCTAAGCTGTGTGGTGGTATTCGCATGTTTTTAGGGTTTGTGGTCATTGAGGCAATTTTAGCACAAAGCCGAGAAATGGGCTTTTTAGGTTTTTTGTGTGGATTAAGTGGAAAAGTTTATATGTTGCTTCTTTGTGTAATCATACTCGGTTAGGAATATCTTTGACTGCTATATATTTAGTTGTATAATTTAATTTAAGTTGATCTTTGTTTAACCTTTAACCACCCGCCACCATGAGTAAGGAAAGCAACTTCAGGGATCTACGTGTGCATGCCGAGGTCTTGGGACTATTCAAGGATACAGAGCATCGTAGCCATGATATCCTGGATCAATATAGATCTAGGCTGACCAAGGTGGTTCCTACTACCGGCGGAGAAAACAATTCTCCAACTCCCGTGGGAGAATACCGACTTGTGGGCACCATTCTCGGTTGCCCAAAAGGTGAGGGCTTTGGCATTGTTTCCTCCCCGCGTCGTCTTCGCAAGTGAAACAGCCTGCGAACGAAAGCCGAATTCCTAATCTGGGATTCGGCTTTTGTCTTGACATTTTTATCGAAATAGTTTAAAAAGTAAATCCAAAACAAAACGGATGAAGCAGATCAGACCACCGTAATGTTATTTCACAGGAGTCATATTCAAAATCTGGGCAGGGAATGAAGTTTTCGGAACACGGCATTTCTTGTAAGACATAGGAGAGGTCATCCTCAGACGACGATGTGATTTCTGAAAAGGAGCCCCTACAGGGCTCCTTTATTGTTTTTGGGGTGCTTGACAAATATTTTGGTTGTGCTATAATATACCACAGAAAGCTGGTCACCCCCGCGCAACAAGAGTTGTGCCACTTAATGGACAAGCTCGACCAGTGGTTACTAGAGTTAGATTAACCGTGTACTTTAACCAACTATCGCATTTCAGAGAATCCCAGTTCTCTGCGGGCTTGCAACCCATTGAAGACCCATCGCCAATACAGCGGTGGGTTCTTTCGTTTTTTAGAGACTATTTGATAGAATATGAGCATGTCAAAACAAATTTTAGTTTCAGGCGCACAGCCAACAGGGGATTTACATATTGGAAATTATTTTGGAGCGATGAAGCAATTCGTTGATCTGAGCAATAGCGGGGAATATGACGTTAGAATATTTTTAGCTGATTATCATGCTCTAACTACGGTCTCTGATGCCAACCTCCTACGGAAACTCTCTTTTGATTTAATCTGCGCCTATCTTGCGATGGGTCTTGATCCTAAAAAAGTTATTTTATACAGACAATCAACACTACCGGAACACACAGAGCTTGCGTGGATCTTCAATACTCTAGTTACAATTCCGTGGCTTTCTCGCGCTCACGCCTACAAAGATAAAGAAGCTAAAGGAAAAGAAGTGAATGTAGGTCTTTTTGATTACCCAGTACTGATGGCGGCGGATATTTTGATGTATGACGCGGACGTCGTGCCAGTAGGCCAAGACCAGATCCAGCACATCGAGATGGCGCGTGAGATTGCTCGAAAGTTTAATCAGACTTTCGGTGAATCTTTCAAAGAGCCGAAAGAGATAGTAAAAGAAGAAGTCGCTACTATTCCTGGAATTGATGGACAAAAGATGAGTAAGAGTTATAAAAATGTTATCCCTCTTTTTGGAAGTGAGGATGAAATCAAAAAAGCTGTAATGGGAATAGTTACAGATTCTAAAAACCCAGAAGATCCTAAAAACCCAGAGGAAGTTATCGTTTATCAAATTTATAAACTTTTTGCGAGCGAGTCAGAGCTGACCACAATGGAAAAAGGTTTAAGAGAAGGTGGAATGGGTTATGGAGAAGCAAAAAAGATTTTGCTTGAAAAAGTTTTAGCTTATTTTGCGCCGATGAAAGAAAAGTATGACGAGCTTCAGAAAAATCCGAAAGAAGTTTACGCAGTACTCGAAGAAGGGGAGAAAAAGGCAAGGCAAATCGCTGAGAAGAAAATGCTTGAGGTTAAAAAATTAGTAGGTTTAATATAAAAATATGGAAAATAAATATACAACACTTATTGCAGTGCTAGGTCTTGTATTGATAGCCTTGTTTTTCGTTTTTAGAAAAGACGACGTGAAAGAGACGACCACTCACTCTCCTGGTATGCATATGATGAGCGACGGAAGCTATATGTTAAACGAGGGTATGGAGGATATGCACGAATCTATGAATGTTTCCACAGACGAAGACTTTCTAAAGGGTATGATTCCTCACCATCAGGAAGCCGTCGATACAGCGAGAGAGGTTTTGGCTCGCGGTGGAAGTTTTGATGAAATAAAAGTTTTGGCTGAAAATATCGTAACTTCTCAAAATATTGAAATTGAAAAAATGAAAACTTGGCATATGGAGTGGCTGGGAGTAGAGTATTCACCAGACGCTAGCTATAAGCCGATGATGAGAGATCTATCAAGCCTTTCTGGTAAAGATCTGGACAAAGTTTTCCTAGAAGATATGGTTATGCACCACATGGGAGCAGTGATGATGGCTCAGCAAGCAAAAAGCTTTACAGAAAGAGAAGAGATCAGGGTTTTAAGTGATGAAATAATCAAAGCTCAAAATACTGAAATATCTTTAATGAAAGAGTGGCTAGAAAATAAGTTTTAGCTAGGGGAATTTTAAAGGGCGCGCCGTAAGGCGCGCCCTTTAAAATTTATTTTTAGATTATGGTCTAGCTACGATATTGAACTCGATAGTGAAAATGTCGTTTATAACATTGTCTCCTAAATCATCAAAGAAAGATTCTGATCCAAATTTAACATCAAACTGCGCTCTGTTTATCTCTGCAATACCAGCTATCACAGCATTTCCGTTCTCTGTCGCTGTCTTTATATTTACAGTAACTGGATTTGTCTTTGCTTTTAAACTCAGGTCACCTTCTAGTTTGTATCCGTCAGCTGTTTTTGTTGAACTTTTTACTGTGTATTTTGCTTCAGGATAAGTTTCTACTTCAAAAAAATCTTCAGACTTTAGGTGTTTTGTTAGGTCGTCTTGTCCGTCACCTTTACCTGTAGACGTCGCTTGTATTGAAGTCATATCGAAAACTATTTCTCCATTTTCGATTTCTCCTTTTTCAAAAGAAACATTTCCGCTTTTAATATCTATAGTTCCAGAATCAAAATAATTCTTTACTATCTTTTTACTTCCTGTCCAAGTGGCACTACTTTGCTCTGCATCAAAAACAAAAGTTCCTTCAAAGTCGTTTGAGATTTCAGCACCTTCTGGCGCCGGTATAGAGCTAGATGTTTTTACCTCTGGATTTTGTTTTGAAGATTTAAAATAAAATATACCCCCTACAACCACAATAACAATTAAAATTGGTACCAATACTTTCATGTAATTTATAAAAATTAGTTTGTAAGCGCCGAAGCGTCTTTATATTTTATCATATTTATTTAAATGCTATAATTCCTCTATATGATAAATAAAAATTTAAATCTAAAATATTTCCTAAAGAATCTATTTGTAGTTGTGGGGCTTGTTTTAATCTGGCGTGGAGTTTGGTATGTAATGGACTATGTAGATATGATCTTTTTTGCCGGGAATCACGCTTTTACTGCTGTTGCAGGAATAATATTCGGACTTTTTATTCTATATATACCTGACGGAGATCTAAAAGAAATAACTAATCTATAAAATGAAGAAGTTTGTAGTAGAAGGAAAGGTTTGGCGTTGGCCGGGAATATCAGGCTGGCATTTTGTATATGTTGGGAAAGATTTAACAGAAAAGATAAAAAAGATTGGCAAAGTATACGGATCTGGATTTATAAAAATAAACGCATCTATAGGTAAATCGTCTTGGGATACAGCTCTTTTCCCACATAAAAAAGAAGAAACTTTTTTAATTTCAATTAAGCAATCTATTAGAAAAAAAGAAGATATTTTCGAAGGGGATTTGGTCCGGGTAAAAGTAATACTTATCTAAGAGTCACGGCTTGCAATTTAAAAGAATGTGTGTTATAGTACCGAAGCAATCAAATATTGTTCTGTAGATTCCCGAAAGTTATTAATTTCGATGTTCTATACGGCAATTCGAGATTTTAATAACTTTAGGACGGGTAAAAACCGTCAAAATATACAATATGAACGACAGACAAGCTAGCCGGACATCCGGCGGAAATTCTTCTGGCCCAAAAAGAAGTTTTTCAAAACCAAAAGGATTTGGTACTAGAAGCGGAGGCGCATCTAGACCATCTTATGCGTCTTCATCAGGAGGACGAACTGCAGGAGGTAAACCTTCTTATTCTGGCTCTAAATCAGGAGGCGGAAGAAGATTTGGTAAACCATCTAGGGGCGGAGGAGGGGCAAAAAGAGGTCCAAGAAAAAGTACTGCGGATATTTCTAAATTCGTCAGAAAAGCATCTGATCAAAAAGTAGAAGTAGTAGCGCCAGTTATCAAGCACGTGTTTGCTGATTTTAATTTTTCAAAAGAATTAAACAAAAACCTTGTTTCAAAGGGTTATAATACTCCAACTCAAATTCAGGACCAATCTATACACTATATTTTAGAAGGAAGAGACGTTGTAGGACTTGCAAACACAGGAACAGGGAAGACTGGTGCTTTTCTACTGCCTCTTATTGATAAAGTTTGGAAAGATAAAAAGAATATGGTTTTAATCCTAGCTCCAACAAGAGAGCTTGCGATGCAAATCGACAAAGAATTCAGAACTTTCTCAACTGGGATGGGAATATTTTCAGCAATGTGTGTTGGAGGTATGCCAATCTGGAAACAAATAAACGACCTTGCTCGAAAGCCGAATTTTATAATCGGTACTCCAGGACGTATTAAAGATTTAAGTGATCGAGGAAAAATCAATTATGGAAGTATTGGTAACATCGTCTTAGACGAAGTTGACCACATGCTTGATATGGGATTCGTAGAACCTATCACGATAATCCTAAACAGCTTAAAAGCAGATAGACAATCTCTTTTCTTTTCTGCAACAATGCCAGCTAATATCAAAAACCTGATTTCTAAATTCACAAATAATCCTGTGACTGTAGAAGTGGCTTCAAGAAGTAGTGTTAGCAACATCGATCAAGATGTTGTGAGAGTTACAGACGACGCGCACAAATTCAGTGAGCTAAAGAGACTTCTTTCAGAAGATGGTTTTGATAAAGTTATAATCTTTACTGAAACAAAAAGACAAGTAGATAAACTTTCAAAAGATTTAGCGAGAGAAAATTTCTTAGTAGAATCTATTCACGGAGATAAAAGACAAAATCAAAGAAAAAAAGCTATTGATTTGTTTGAAAAAGATAAAGTTACTATCTTGGTTGCGACAGACGTTGCGGCAAGAGGTCTCGATATCAAAGGCGTGACTCACGTTATCAACTATACTATCCCGGGAACAGATGAAGATTATACTCACCGAATCGGTCGAACTGGCCGAGGGGAGAATAAAGGAGTAGCGCTAACTTTCATCGGCTCAAATATGAGTACAGAAAGCTCTGGTGACAGAAGAAGTTCATCTGCGCCTCGGTCTTCTGGAAGAGGAAGATCAGGAGGACGACCATCTTATAGAAGATAATAAAATAAAATCAAAAAGCCCGGCGCACGAAGTGCGCCGGGCTTTTTGATTGACATAACTAAATTTTATGATATTGTATATTTTGAAAGTTCACCTAATCAAATAAAAAAACTACCATGGATTACGATTTGAGCGGTCTTTTGGGCACCGAACAGTCCATCGAACAGTCTGTCGACACTTCACTCGGAGAAGAATTCCAGCCGCACTTCGATGCGTGGAATATCCTCGTTGGGATGAGGCATGTGGACAAATTCAAGGCTCGTTTCTGTATGAAAAACGATCCAGATGAGTGGCTTAAGGCATGGTTCAATAAACCTAACGTCGTATTCGGGTGCTCTCCCAAGGAGGCTATCGAGACGATGAGGTTTGAGGAGGTTGAGAAATTTGTGATCATGGCCTCAAGCTGAGACCATGCTATTTGCACCCACGCCGTACAAACGTACAGCGTGGGTGCTTTTTATTTACCTATTTAAAATATGTTATAATAAATTTATGAAAATATATATCTGGGCACTTATAATAATCGTGGCATTAGGGGGAGTTTATTATTATTCTACAAATAAAGAAAAAGTTACAAAAGTAGATGAAAGCACTATGTGTTTTGCATATACATCAGAAGGTAACGGAATAAAAGATGTTTACAATCTTAGTCTTGATATAAAAGGAGACAAGGTTACAGGAGATCTTAATTTCTTACCAGCAGAAAAAGATTCTAAAACAGGAAGATTTAGCGGTATCATTAGCCCTTTTGGATCTGATGGAGATACTAGAGTTATCGCAGCTTGGTGGAATGTATCAGCTGAAGGCACTAACGTAAGAGAGCAATTAGCTATCCTTCTAAATAAAGATACTGCAGGTATTGGTTTTGGTGAAATGAAAGATTCTGGAAATGGAGAATATGTTTACGCAAACCTTGAAGAAGTTGCCTACACTCTAAGTCTAGCTAAAGTTCCTTGCACAATCTAATTATCAATAAATAATTTTTTTATGAAAAGAGGATATAAAGAAAATATTGAAAAACTTACTCTGGAGAATAAAGATTTCCGAAGAGTTTTATATACAGCAGAAAATCTTCAGCTGGTGCTTATGAGTCTAAAACCAGGACAAGATATTGGTGTTGAAACTCATCCTGATAACGACCAATTTTTCCGGTTTGAAGCAGGTGAGGGGAGAGTTTTTGTGGATGGAACATCTTATGAAGTCGGGGACGGCGACACTGTTATTGTTCCAAAAGGCTCTGAACACAATGTTCTGAATATGAGCAATAAGAAAGATTTAAAGTTTTACACTATATACGCTGGTCCACATCATAAAGACGGTATTGTAAGAGAGACAAAAGAAGAGGCGATGCGAGATGAAGAAGAATTTGATGGAGTTACAACTGAGTAATTAATTTAAAAAAATATTTATGAAAAAAAATATTGGGCAAATTGATAGAGTTTTAAGAATTTTAATCGGCGCTGTTATTCTCTGGCAAGGGATTTTGATGTCGAATATTATATTGATAGCTTTAGGCTCGGTTTTAATCTTAACTGGAATTGTCGGTAGATGTGGTATTTACAAAATGCTCGGAATAAATACTTGTAAAAATTGTGAAGTACCGCCGCAAAAAGAGGAAGTAAAATATTAAGAAAAGAAAAAGCGCCGGCCCTGTGGGCCGGCGCTCTGCGTTTGTAAGGTTTCTCGCTTAGCTCCACATGAGCCAGAACGTGAGTATTCCTCCTAAGTAACCAATCAGCGCTGGTAATGTCATCTTTTTCACATACCACACGAAGTCGATGTGCATTATGCCCATCGCCGCCACACCAGCTGCTGAGCCGATGATAAGCAGACTTCCACCGGTGCCAGCACATAGCGCCAAGAGTTCCCAGAACATGTTATCCACAGGGAATTGCGTCATCGGGTACATTCCCATCGCAGCGGCCACAAGTGGCACGTTGTCTACGATAGAAGAGAGTACTCCGATGGCTCCGTTGATCAGGAAAATGTCACCCAGTGTCTTGTCGAGCGTCTGCGCCATAAGTGTCAGATGGCCTGCCACTTGAAGTCCGGCTACTGCGACCAGAATTCCGAGGAAAAAAAGTACGCTCGGTAGGTCGATTCGACGGAGCACTGCAGCAACCATAAGATCACCGCGTTCGTTTACTCCGTGCTTCATGTGGATGATCTCCGTAACTATCCACATCACGCCAAGTCCGAGCATTACACCCATGAAAGGCGGAAGATGTGTTATCGCCTTGAAGATTGGCACGAACAGTAGCGCTCCCACACCGAGAGAGAACACAAGGTTACGCTCGCCGTTGGTTATTTTGCTACTGTGATGTCCCGACTCCTTAACCTTGTCTGGTCGCTCTACGTTACCTTTCATGGTGAACGAGAACCAGATAAGCGGTAAGATCATCGCAACAAGGCTTGGAACAATAAGCTTTAGGATGATGTTCACGGTCGTAACCTGTCCACCCACCCAAAGCATTATCGTTGTAACGTCGCCGATCGGCGACCATGCACCTCCAGCATTCGCTGAGATAACCACCACTCCGGCAAAAAGCCAAAGCGTTTCTTTATCCTTGATCAGCTTGCGAAGTAGTGCACACATCACGATAGCCGTGGTTAGGTTGTCGAGCGCCGCACTAAGAAAAAAAGTGATCAAGCCTAAAGTCCACAAGAGCGACGTTTTCTTTGTCGATGTGATGCGGTCGGTTATAACCCGAAATCCTTCATGCACATCGATCAGCTCGACGATCGTCATGGCGCCCATGAGGAAAAAGAGGATGCTGGCGATTTCGCCCAAATGTCCCAGAAGGTGGTGGATGAGTCCTTCGTGTTCATGACTCTCACCTGGAGGAAAAATGTTGTCTCGTCCGAGCATCAGTATCGTCCAGACCACTGCGCCAGTTAGAATAGCTGTTGCTGCCTTGTTTACCCGGAGAGGGTGTTCCAATGCTATCGCGAGATAGCCGAGAACGAAAACGATTGCCATCAGTGCAAAGATCATAGTTGTGAGGGTTTTGCTTGTTTTTCTGTAAAGAGCCTTTTGAATGCGTTCCGGGCTATTCTACATAAAAAAGAGGTTTTTTCAAATAAGTTTTTATGGCGTAAATCTTCATCTAATATCTTTTAGTGTTACAATAAAATAGTTAAAATAATTTATAAAATAATAATAATTTATGAATAAAGAAAAATTATACAAATTTCTCAGACTTTCAATGTCCTTCATTTTCATCTGGGCTTTTTTAGATAAAACTTTTGGACTTGGCTTTGCTACTACAGTAGAAAAAGCATGGATAAAAGGTGGTTCTCCAACTTACGGATTTTTAACAAACGGCACAAATGGTCCTTTTGCAGAGTTCTTCCAAAGTCTAGCCGGAATAGCTTTTGTGGATTGGGTTTTTATGATCGGTCTTTTGTTTATTGGTCTAACTTTGCTTTTAAATAAATATGTTAAATGGGGAACTGTGGCTGGGATAATAATGATGCTTCTAATGTATTTGGCTTCTTTCCCTCCAGAAAACAACCCTATTGTTGATGAACATATTATCTATATCTTTGTTCTTGCTATAATAGCTTTCGAGGGTAAATTATTAAAAAGTAAAAATTAAATTTATGTTAAAGAAAATATTACTTATTTTGATTTTAGTTATTGGAGGAATTTTAATCTTCACACAGAAAAAAGATGAAAACAAAGTGACTTCACCAGAGGGTGAAAATGTAGAGGAAGGTAAATTAAAGGTTGCGAATTTTTCGGGAAAGCTCGAAGAAGTTAATACTGGATGTTTTGCTGACGCAGAATGTTACGTCGTAGTTGATGGAAAACACGTCACAGCGATAATGGGATGGAGTCAGGAAACGGTAGGGACAGTCCAGGGCGTAGAAGGTTTTGGCGATCTTGAAAATTATATTGGAAAAGAAGTGGAGGTCTATGCACAAGACACAAGTGACGGTAAATATACTTTATACGGAAGCGAAGGTTTTTATATCAAACTAAAATAGATTTAATCAAATAAAAAACGTCTACAGATTTATGTGGACGTTTTTTATTTTTAGATTTAAAAATGTTGTATAATTAAATCATGGAATTTTTATCAATTTTAATAACTCTCGTTGGTTTTATTTTAGGACTCGGCGCAGTTACTGTCATTGATCTTCATGGATTTATGGCACGTAAATCTTCTTATTGGACTAGAGCAACGATTCAGACCCACAAGATCACCAAACCTTTAATTTGGGCTGGGATAACTTTGATTTTTGTTGGACACATTTTGCTTAAAAAATCAGGAGTGCTAGATGAAAACGCTATCTTTCATTTCTTAATCATCGGAGTTTTGATTCTGAACGGATATTTCCTTTCCTTTGTTGTAAGCCCTGCACTTTTGGCGCAAGAAAAAGAAGGCAGGTCTGAAGAAATTTTACCAAAGTCTTTGCAATCAAAAATAACAGTTAGTTTTATCTTTTCTGTTTTAGGTTGGTGGGGATTAGTTTTTCTTTTTGTTAAAAGTTTAGTTTAGCTGGGTTTAACAAATCAGTCATCGGTAAGCCGATGGCTGATTTTTGTTTTTGACATTTTGGTCTGTTTATGGCAATATATTTTTTGAAAACAACAAACACAACAGTTCATGAAAAAGAAGTTCTTGCCAATAAAGTACTCCCAGCAGAAGTTCCAGTCTTTCTTGCGACGGGCCGGACTCCTGGGTTTTGCGCCCATTTCGCCTCAGCGGGAAGCTCGGAACCAGTTTATGCAAGGCATTGTCCCTCCGGATAGTCCTCGCATTGATGAGGTTTCAGGACAGGTTATCCTCCAAAAGCAGGTGGATAACTACACCATCCGGGTTATCACTGGATATGACCCAGAAGAGAATAAGTTCACGAAAGCGGGTAAATTTTGGGTAAACATCACCACTCTGAGCAAGAGAGGAAAAGAGAAGCTGATGTTTCCTTGGAAGACTACCCGCACAGGCGACTTCCTTCAGCGAGCCCTTTGGATGATGGAAATGCTTTCAGTTGGGCTCGAGAACCGTCCGTGCGACTCTTCGAACAGGACACTTCTTTCCGACCTTAAGGAGGTTGCCGACAAACAAAGGTCGCGAACTGTTCCTTTTGCTTGGCAAGATCGAAAACACATGACCCTTGTGGAGGCCTTCATCCTTCCTGATATGTTGTCGCCGAAGGTGAAGGAATTCTTCTACAAATGGCGTAGGCATCGCTGGTATTACGAAGAGAAAGTTCGCGAAAGGAAAGGATACAATCTTCGTGAACGACAGATACGTAAGCCCTACAAGCGAGGAGTGAGAACTCGCAAAAAGTAGAAGGCTTCTGACAAGCGTCCGCTGGCAAGGTTTTGCCAGCGGACTTTTTTTATTTAAATTTACGTTTTTGACATTCAAAAAATATGTTAAAATAAAGTTATGTTTAAAAACATCTTATTAATGATACTTATTGCTGGAGGTCTAACTCTTATTTTGTCTAGTCAGGAAAAAGAAGTTGTGACTGATCCAATCATACCTGTAGAGGTTGTAGAGACACCATCTGTTATTTCTCTTTGTTTTTATAAAGAAACTCCTGCGGTGCTCGACTCTTCTCTTTTGGATACGGCAAGTCTTCGTATGGATTTATCCGGCGGAAATGTAACAGGTGAATTTAAAAACTTCCCAGCACAAACTGATAGTAACTTTGGGGTATTTGAAGGAACTGTTACGCCGGTTATACCGGAAATGATGGCGCGAATAGCCGATGTTTGGTGGAATTCGGAGTCTGAAGGGATGATTACGAAAAGAGAACTAAGAATAATTTTCGGTGAGGGAACTGCAAGTGTTGGATTCGGTGAACTTAAAGATAGAGGAGATGGAGTTTTTGTTTATACAGATAAAGAAAATATTTCAGTTTGGCAAGAACTTACAGATGTGGCTTGTTCTGATCTGGATGATAGAGAGATCGTGGCTGATTACATAAGAAAGAATATTGTTTCTCTCGTGCCAGAAGAGCCGGTCCTCGGTGGCACTTTTTATGCGCTAAAAGTTACTCTAAATCCATCTTTGAAAACTGGAGTCTTTACCTATGAAGATGGTCACATAATGGGTCAAGCCCGTTTTTCTTATGAAAGAAACGGTGAAAATGTAACTATTACAAATATAGAGAAATTAAATTAAAATGGAAAATGAAGTAACAGATGCTTTCGGTAATACCTTAGAAAACGGCGACTCCGTCCAGCTAACAAAAGAACTGAAAGTAAAAGGAACAAAAATAACTTTAAAAAAGGGAACAGTTGTAAAAAATATTCGTCTGACAGATGATCCAGAAGAAATAAATTGTTCTACTCCGGAAATTAAAGGTTTAGTTTTAAGAACAGAGTTTGTGAAGAAAAAATAGATTAATATAAGGGCACTTGCTTTCGTCGTCCTGTATATTTCCGTCGCTCGGATGTTATACGATCCAGCTCGTCGATACTCCTTAACAGTAATTATAAGAGCACTCGCTTCGCTCGTCTCGTATATTCACTTCATTCGAAGAAAATGTACGAACGCAAAGCGTAGCAATTTCTTCCGAAAAATTTTTAAAGAAAGCAAGCTTTCTAAAAGAATTTTTCTCCAGAAATTACGCTGCGCGCACGCTTTGCTCTTCAATAGTAAATATGAAAAAAATACTTACAATTTTGGTTATAGTTTTGGCTGGATACTCTGCTCTTTATTGGCTTGCGTTGAAAGATAAGATTGTAAATGAAGACGTGGTTTTAAATGAAAATGAAGAGGTTAAAACAGAAGATATTTTAGTGACTGAAAATGAAGAAGGATCAGAAGAAATTCTTAACGGTAAATTTTGTTTCGATAGAACTCAGGTTGCAACAGACGAAGCTCCTTATTCAGCAGAAGAATATATAGAACTTAATATAAATGAAAATATGGTTTCCGGTATTAAAAAAGGAAGTCAGGTTGGTCCTGGTGTTTCAAATGGATATGAAGGAACTTTATCTGGAGAGACCCAAGACGGCACCATCGGAGTTATTTTTAGCTATGTTATAGAAGGATCGGCTGGAAAAGAAAAAGAAGAATATATCTTGCGAGATGGCAACTTAATAAAAATAAGGTACAACCTTGTAGAAGAAGATGGAATACTTACTCCAGACAAAACTACAGAGCCATCTGAAATAGCATATTTAAAGTCAGAGTGTAAATAAATATGATTCAAAAAGCTTACTTGGCCGGAGGATGTTTCTGGGGGATGGAAGAACTTTTCCGGAAACTTCCTGGCGTTTTAGAAACTGAGTCAGGATACACTGGCGGTAAAAAAGAAAACCCGACTTATGAAAATCACGATGGTTACGCAGAAGCACTTGAGGTTGTTTATGACGACGAAATAATCTCTTATAAAAATATTTTGGATTTTTTCTTTTGTATTCATAATCCAACTACGCTAAACAGGCAGGGGAACGATATAGGAATTTCTTACAGGTCGGCTATTTTTTACCAAAATGAGTCGGAGAAAAAACAAGCCGAAGATTTTATAGAGATTGTTAACAATTCTGGTAGATGGGAAAACAAAGTCTCGACAACCTTAGAGCCTTTTTCTGTTTTTTACAAAGCTGAAGAATATCATCAAGATTACTTACAGAAAAATATAGGAGGATACACTTGCCATTTAAAGTATTTTGATACATATTTATAACGATAATTAAAATTAATTTATAGAAACATGACTAAAAGTATTTTGGTGATTGTGGTGTTGGCGGCTGGACTTTTTTTATTTTTAAACAATAAAAAAGATGCTCCAAGTAGCGGCGATGATTTAAATCTTGGGAGCGTTATCTCTGAGAGTGAGGCCACCTTAGCCGTGGGTCAGACTGTAAACTTTTCAAATATATCTCTTACTTTCAATGAATTTATCGCTGACTATCGATGTCCTACTGATGCGCAGTGTATAGAGGCTGGCGCTGTTGTGGCGAACATAACTCTAAGAGCTGGAGAAGAAGAACTCACTCTTAACAAACCTTCTGACGAAGTTCCGCTAGAATTTGCAGGGTATAAAATATCAATAGTTGATACAAATCCACCTGCAATGTCAGGGAAAGTTATTGATCAAAAAGATTACGTTGTGACTTTTTTAATAGAGCCTAGTGTCTCCGCTCCAGAAAAACCAAAAGCAGAAGACGAAAATACAGGCGCTGATCTTGTGGGGGCTGAGTGGTTTTGGGAAAAAACAGTTATGAATGATGGCGCAGTTATAGAACCTAAAAAGCCAAACTTATTTTCTTTAACTTTTACAAAGGACGGAAATGTCTCTGGAAAAACAGACTGTAATGGATTCGGGGGTTCATATGAGGTGGGCCCAGATAACAGCATATCTTTCGGGCCTTTCATGAGTACTTTAATGTTCTGTGAAAATTCACAAGAAGCAGTCTTTTCTAAAAATGTTTCAGATTCAAATAAGGTTTTCTTTACAGAGGAAGGGAACTTGGTGCTATTGTTACCTTATGACTCAGGCTCTGTGATATTTAAAAAGAAATAAGCGTAAAATAAAATGAGCACACTGTGCTCATTTTATTTTTTCCGAACCATTAGATATGTCATGAGACTATTTACAATAATCATCGTTATTGAGTGAAGCGTCGTTGCTACGTTATAAGCTTCTAGTGAAAAAAGACTCAGAGTGTGACGAGCAACATTCATACTGTATAAAGCTGGAGACTCTGTCTTCGGGTGCTCGGCTGTTTTTCTGATTGTGGGAATAAAAGCGATCAAATCTATACCGACGACTATTATCACTGAGATCGTAGGATCTTTTGTTATGGCCCAAGGCACGAGACCAAGTAGCGCTATAATTAAGAAAACAGTATCTCTTTTTTGAATATTTTTAAATCCATATCTGAGAGAAAAAAAGAAAATGATTATCGTGAAAATTTCAGCCACTCCGGTCGGTATTGCTCCTACTCCAGCTCCTTTTGATACCTGTCCGAAAAAAGTCACAGCTGAAACTATAGACCAAACAAGCCAGGTGTATGGATGCGGTTTTATTTTCTTTTTTAGTACATCTATGAGGTAGGGAACATTACCTATTACGGCCATGCACGCAGCGACGATAGCTATAGTTTCTTTCATGGGTCGATTATATCAATAAACAGAGGTTGATTATCCCCAAAACCTGCTAAGTCTTTTCGCTTGACAATATTTAATAATAAGCTATTATCTTCTACCTGACTGGAATTCACTAGTCAGGCAAAAACCCAATTCGATGCAGAAGAAACTGCGTGTAGTTCGCCCGACGACCCAAGGGGTCGTGCTGTTCCTTGCCCATGGTACCTCCACCGAGGGGTACCGGGAAGGTATCAAGAACCTCGTTACCCTGGGCAAGCCCATCATCGCCAGCGATGCTGTGGCAGAAGTGCTCACGAGTGAAGGTGTGCAGAACGTGACCCCGCTCAGCAAGTGCGGCGTTTACGATGAGCTGTACCGGGATATCGGTATGAAGCCCGTACTGCCCGAAGCCGTGATCATCGGCATGACCGCCAATGTGGCCGACGAGGGTGTGCTCTCGTCGCTCAAGCAGGCCGGTGTTCCACTGATCGACCTGGTCGTGATCGACCCGAGCTACTTGGTGGAGAAGTGTGACGGCATCATGACGAAGATGGGGGAGAGCATGAGTGTCTCCCTGGAAGAGGTGATCAACGGTATCACCCCGACCGTGTACACTGCCGTGACGAACTCCATCAAGGCTGGCCGCATCGTGGTCATGAGTGAGCAATCGCTCACGAAGACCGTGGGCAACATCGAGAGCGGCGCTTTCGAGAGCAAGGAGTTCACCAACGAGTACTTCGGCAAGGTGACCGAGCTGGCGTGGAGTAAGTACATCGCGAAGCTGACCCGTTACGTCGGGGAGGCGTTCAAGATGATCTTCTCCAAGGAGGCTACCCAGGCCTAAGGGCCAAGAAGAAGTCCCCAAGGGGCAAAGGCGTCGACCGCACAGGTCGGCGCTTTCTTATTTTCACTTAATATTTTAGAACTTTTCTGGTAGAATATCGCCATATGCAAAGAACTTATATAAAAGACTTAGGAGCAGAAATAGAAAAAGAGGTTTTAATAAAAGGCTGGATTTCTGTACGTCGAGATCAAGGGAAAATGATTTTCTTTGATTTTCGTGACAGCACTGGTTTGGTTCAAGGGGTTGTTTTGCCTGCGTCGCTTGCAATGGACACAGCTAAAGAAACAAGAACAGAATGGGTTGTTACTGTAACTGGAAAAGTTAACAAAAGACCAGAAAGAAATATCAAAGAAGGTGTTTTGAATGGAGATATTGAACTTGAAGTTTTAGGGATGGAAGTTTTAAATAAAGCTGAAACTCCGGTTTTTGATATTGGTGCTGACACTAGGGAAGTAAACGAAGAAACAAGACTTGAAAATAGATACCTAGACCTTCGAAGCGACAGACTTCAGAAGAACCTGCGAATGCGTCACAAGGTGCAAAATTTCGTTCGGTCAAAACTAGACGAGCAGAATTTTGTTGAAGTTGAAACTCCTATTTTTACAAAATCTACACCAGAGGGTGCGCGAGACTACGTTGTGCCGTCACGAGTGTATCCAGGGAAATTTTACGCTCTTCCTCAATCTCCTCAACAATACAAACAGCTTTTAATGGCTGGCGGAATCGAACGATACTATCAGTTTGCCAGATGTATGCGAGATGAAGACCTACGAGGTGACCGACAACCAGAATTCACACAGCTTGATATGGAGCTTTCATTCGCGACTGAAGAAGAAATAATGTCTGTTACAGAAAATCTTTTGATAGAGCTTGTAACAAAAATATATCCAGAGAAAAAGATTCAGCAAATTCCTTTCCCAAAAATCCCTTATAAAGAGGCGATGGAGAAATACGGAAACGATAGACCTGATATTAGAGAAAACAAAGAAGATGAGAATCTTTTAGCTTTCTGCTGGGTAGTTGATTTTCCTTTCTTTGAAAAGACTTCTACGTCAGATAACCCAGAGGCGCAAGGCGAATGGACTTTTACACACAACCCTTTCTCACTTTCAAAACCTGAGCACGTAGAAAATATTAAAGAGAAGAAAAATATCGGCGATGTGATCGCCGCTCAATACGATATCGTTTTAAACGGATATGAAATCGGTGGAGGTTCTGTGCGGGCGCATGATCCAGAAATCCTAAAAAACATTTTAGGAATACTTGGACACTCTGAAGAAAAAATCCAAAGTAATTTTGGACACATGCTCAAAGCTTTAGGATCAGGAACTCCTCCACACGGCGGAATAGCTTGGGGCTTTGACCGACTTATGATGATTCTTCAAAACGAGCCGAACATTCGTGAAGTTATCGCTTTCCCAAAGACACGAGAGGGAAGAGATCCGATGATGGATTCTCCAAGCGAAATATCACAGGCGCAAATGGATGAACTAAATATAAAAATCGTTAAGAAAGATAAATAAAAATAAAAGAACCTCCGCTGTCGGCAGAGGTTCTTTTTCTGTGAGGTGTGTGTAGATCTACAGGCTTTTCGTCCAAGGCTGTAGGCGTACCCACAAGAGCCGGAGAATCACCGGGATGGTGACTAGGCCAAGCATGGTCCACCAGGCTCCACACAGCTTGTAAGATGCGTAGATGATGATGGACGAAAGAACCAAAACTGCGAAGGTCTTCTTCTTCATGGTTCATGGATTTCTTTATATTGTACTATATTTAAATATTTATGTCAATATACTAAATACCCATATAAAATGGCGTGAATATTTAAACGTCGTGCTAAAATATCAAAGTGACGGAAATCTCATATAAAGTAAAAGCGGGGGAATTTGAAGGACCTTTAGAGGTTCTTTTGGGTCTTATTGAAAAGCGAAAACTTTTTATAAATGAAATATCTCTCGCGGAAATCACAGACGACTACATCCGGTATATTCAAAATATTTCAAATAAAAAAATTGAGCATTACGCATCTTTTATCGCTGTGGCAGCGACTCTTATTTTGATAAAGTCTCGTTCACTCTTGCCGAACCTCACTCTAACAGTAGAGGAAGAAGCGCAGGTGGACGATCTAGAAGCTCGTCTTCGTCTGTATAAAATTATCCAAGACGTGGGACAAGAGATTCAAAAAAAATACGGTAAGCAAATTATTTTTCCAAAACTTCCGAAGAAAAATGAGGCTAGAGTTTTCAGTCCGGATAAACAGATTACAAAGGAGTTTATGCGAGAGCTCGGGCTTTCCGTCATCTCTGCCATACCAGAACCAAGAAAAGAAAAACTTCGCGAGGTTGAGATAGTGAAGGTAAAAAGTCTTAAAGAAATGATAGACGACTTAACAGACAGAGTGATGAAAAGTTTTGAAAAGACAAACTTCAGCGATCTTTGGAAAGGTCAGAATTTCACAAGTAAGAAAGAGGAGAAAGTCACAGTTATCGTAAGTTTTTTGGCTGTGTTAGAATTAGTAAGATCTGGGATTATGGAAGCCTTTCAAGATGAATCTGGTGAGATAAATATTGAAAAGCAGGAAAAAAGGGAAGAGTCAGAGCCTGATGAATCGCCAGAGACTAACGACTAAAATATATAATTATGGAAAACACACAGCTTAGTTTAGATGCAAAAATCGAAGCACTTCTTTTTTATAAAGGAGAGCCTGTTTCGTTTAAAGAACTCGCGAAGTCTTTTGCTGTCTCTGAAGAAGAAGTTAAGACAGCCGTTTCCACTCTAACTGAAAAGCTTTCAGACCGCGGAATTTCTTTGGTGATAAATGAAAGAGAGGTGATGCTTGGCACAGCGCCACAGCTTTCCGGCTTTTTTGAAGAGCTAAGAAAAGAAGAACTAAACAAAGAGCTTTCGAGAGCTTCGCTTGAAACTTTGTCTATTGTTTTATATAAAGAAAAGGTAAGTAGGGCAGATATCGACTATATTCGTGGGGTTAACTCTGGTTTTATCCTACGTAACCTTTCTGTTCGAGGACTGGTGGATAAAATTTCCGACACGAAAGATTCTAGGATTACGATGTATTCACCATCTTTAGAGCTTTTGTCACACCTCGGCGTTTCTAAAGTTTCTGATCTTCCTGACTTTGAAAGTGTGGTTAAAAATTTACAAGAAAAAGTTGATCAGATTTCCAATGAAAATAATCGATAGCGTAGGCGGAGACAATTTAACAAAAAGTGAAAAACAAAGCCTGGGAATCTTGGGTCTTACTTTGGTTTTAGCATCTTTCTATATTTTAGGAGCCAAGGCTCCTTTATATGAAGAGGAGGTTACTTTAGAGCAAACGGAATTTCTTTTAACTCAAATGACCGACAACAAAATAGACGAATTTTTTGAATCTTTAGATTTAAGAGCCTCTTCTGTCTTGATTGTAAATTCTGATACAAAACAAAAAATCTACGGAAGAGAAACAGATAGAGTTATGCCTCTAGCTTCACTAGTTAAAATAATGACAGCTGTTGTTGCGATGGAAAACATCGACGAGTCTGAGATTATAACTATCCCCAAAGAAGCGCTGGGACTGACAGGCGACAATGGCCTTCTTGTAGACGAAAAGTGGGAAAGAGACGAGCTTCTTCGTTTTATGCTTATAACCTCTTCTAACGACGGAGCAAGAGCTGTGGCAATGCATTTAGGTCAAAAGCTAGGGCAAGAAATCCCAGAGCAGTCAGTCGCAGTTTTTGTCGATTTAATGAATAAAAAGGCGAAAGATTTAGGACTTCAAAATACAATTTTCCTAAACGAATCAGGGCTTGATCAAGAAGATGGTAAAAACGGCGGATATAGCAACTCTAAAGAGATTGTTAGTCTTTTTGATTATGCAATCAGAAACTATCCTGATATTTTTTCATCTACATCTTTTGGCGAGAAAACATTTACTTCTGTTAGTATGAAAGATCACAAAGCACTAAATACAAATCCCAATGTTGGACAAGTTTTAGGAATATCTGCATCGAAAACTGGTTTTACAAATATTTCCGGAGGTAACCTCATAGTTTCTTTTAAAACACCAAAAGAAGAGACTGTGATAGTAGGAGTTTTAGGATCGACTTTTAGTGAAAGATTCACTGATATTGAAAAGTTATCCAGAACTACATTAAAAATTATAAATGAAGTACAATTATAGAATATGGATTTAAGCCTTTTAAAACTATTTTTGCCGGTAATCTTAACCTTTATTTTAGGTATTTTGATAACCCCAGGACTTACAAATATTTTTTACAAATATAAGCTTTGGAAAAAAGTTGCCAGAAAAGAAAACAAGATTGATGAAAATGTTCCAGTAAACAAATTTGGAGTAAGACCTGGAGACGTTTCTTTAGAATTTCAAAAAATCAACAATTCACATGAAGAGTTAAAAACGCCAAGAGTTGGAGGGATTGTTATTTGGCTTAGTATTGCTTTATGTGCGGCCATCTTGTTTCTTTTGGCTGAAATCTTCCCGAACGTTGCAACTCAAAAAATAAACTTCGTTAGTAAAAATCAAACCCTTCTTCCTTTTCTGGCTCTTATTTTAGGTGCGCTTTGGGGTCTGGCCGACGACCTGCTTTGTTCTTTCGTTTCAAAAGGTAAATTCTCAAATGGATTTCCTGGATGGATAATGTTTTCTTTCGTCGGAGTAGTCGGGGCACTTTTTGGGTTTTGGTTTTTCCATAAACTCGGAGTAAGCTCGATCTCAGTTCCTTTTTTCGAAACGACACTTTTCCTAGGTTCTCTTTTTGTACCTTTCTTTATATTGGTTACGCTCGGAGTTTTCTCAAGCGGTGTTATAGACGGAATAGACGGACTAGCTGGCGGGGTGATGGCGACAGTTTTCGCATCATACGCAACGATAGCCTTCTTCCAAAACCAAATAGATATCGCCGCTTTTTCAGCTGTGGTTGCCGGAGCAATACTTGCTTTTCTTTGGTTTAATATTCCACCAGCCAGATTTTATATGGGGGAGACAGGAATGCTTGCGCTTACTCTTACGCTTACAGTTATCGCATTCCTTACAGACCAAGTTCTGTTATTGCCGATAATCGGTTTTCCTCTTTTCTTCACTTCGCTTTCTTCTTTCCTTCAAATAATTTCCAAAAAGCTCTACGGGCCAAACGGACGGATTTTTAGGGTCGCGCCAGTACATCACCACTTCGAAGCTATCGGCTGGTCACGAGCAAAAATAACTATGCGTTACTGGATTATTTCTGTAGTGTTCGCGGTTAGCGGGATAGTGATCGCACTTCTTTAAAATTATAATATGGAAAATAAAGGAAAAATCGACAACGTATTTTTAGGTATTGTTATTGCACTTTTAGTGTTCGGTCTTTTTTCTTTTGTTTCTGCTTCTTTTGGTATTTTGGCTAAAAACGAAGCAAAATTCGCTGGAGTTCTTTTCAGTCAAACTATCGGTCTTCTTACAGGACTTGGACTGATGTATGTTTGCTCTAGAGTTCCTTATAAATTTTGGAGACAATACGCTTTTTATTTTTTTGCTGCATCGTTAGTTATAACCTTGCTTGTTTTTATTCCAGGGCTCGGACAAGAACACGGCGGGGCAAAAAGATGGATAAATATTGCCGGGATTAGTTTCCAGCCAGTGGAGTTTTTAAAAGTTTCTTTTATATTTTATTTTGCTGGATGGCTTTCTTGGGTTAAAAGTAAAGCCAAGGAAATTAAATTCGGTGTTTTACCTCTACTTGTAATTTTAGGAGTAGTTGCAGGGATTCTGATTCAGCAACCTGATACAAAAAGTATAATCCTACTTCTTCTTGCGAGCGCTGGGATGCTCGTGGCTTCTGGAGTTCCGTGGAAATACATCTTAGGTCTAGCCGGGGTCGGTATTTTCGTTCTAGGGGTTTTAGTTATGGCTAGACCATACCTGAAAGATAGAGTTATGACTTTTATAGACCCGACTCACGACGTAAGCGGTAAATCATATCAGCTTAATCAGTCGCTGATAGCTATCGGATCTGGCGAACTCTTTGGTAGGGGTCTCGGTAAAAGCGTGCAGAAGTTTACATATCTTCCTGAACCACAAGGAGACTCTATCTTTGCGGTAATAGGCGAGGAGTTCGGCTTTATTGGAACCTCAATCCTGATAATCCTTTACCTGGCTTTTGCCTTAAGGGGTATGAAAATAGCATTTAACGCCCCAGACTCTTTTTCTAGACTTATGGTGGTTGGACTTGTTATACTACTTCTAGCCCAGTCTTTTATGAACATTGCTTCGAGTATCGGGCTTTTCCCGCTAACCGGAGTACCACTGGTTTTTATAAGTCACGGAGGAACTTCGCTTATGTTTTCGCTTGCAGTGGTGGGGATTATATTAAATATTTCAAGACAGAAATCTAAAATAAATTTATGAAAATAGTTTTAACAGGTGGTGGTGGAGGGCATTTTTATCCGATGATTGCCGTTGCGCAATCTCTAAATGAAAAAGCTCTGAAAGAAAAAATAATAAGCTACGAACTTATTTATATTTCTGATTCTCCATACGACCAAAGAGCATTAGATGATGCAAATATTAAATTCTACGAACTTCCAACTGGAAAGAATCGTATTTATTTTTCTATACAAAATATTTTCGACGCTATTAAAACTTTTTTTGCAATAATAAAAGCGATTTTTATGCTTTACGGTATTTTCCCAGATGTTGTTTTCAGTAAAGGTGGATATCCGTCAGTGCCGGTTGTTATCGCTGCAAGGTTTTTAGGAATACCTGTTGTTCTACATGAATCAGATTCTTATCCAGGCCGAGCAAACAAGATGGCTTCAAAATGGGCAAAGAAAATAGCTATCTCCTACAAAGAAGCTGCTGAATATTTACCGAAAGACAAAACAGCGTTCGTTGGGAATATAGTACGAAAAGACGTCAGGGATCCGCTTGAGGTTGGAGCTTATGAATATTTAAAACTAAATGCAGGACTTAAAACAATTATGATTGTTGGAGGTTCTCAAGGTGCGAAAGTAATAAACGATACAGTTATAAACTCACTTCCAGATTTACTAGAAAAGTATCAGATAATCCACCAAGTAGGAACGAAAAATTTCGAAGAAGTTAGTTCTTTAGCGGAAGTTATTTTAAAAGATAATCCAAACAAAGATAGATACAGTGCATATCCGTATCTAAACAAACTAGCACTCAGAATGTCTGCCGGAGTTGCTGATATTATAATCTCACGCGCTGGAGCAGGGTTTATTGCTGAGATAGCTTCTTGGGGGGTCCCATCTCTAATAGTTCCTATTTCAAATTCAAATGGTGACCATCAAAGAAAAAATGCTTACAACTATGCATCGACAGGTGCTTGCCAAGTTGTAGAAGAAAAAAATCTTACTCCGCATATTTTAGTTTCTGAAATAAACAGAATACTAGAAGACCAGCAGATAAGCTTAAAGATGAAAGAAGCTACAAAACAGTTCGTTCATCCGGACGCAGAAGATAAAATAGCCGAAGAGATTATAAAGATAGGTTTAAGTCACGAAAATTAATTTATGTCAGAAAGAAAAGTTGTTACAAGAATGGCACCCAGCCCAACAGGGAAATTTCACGTCGGAAGTGTTCGTACTGCGCTTTTTAACTATCTCTTCGCTCGTCAAAACGGCGGAAAATTTATTTTAAGAATAGAAGACACAGATAAAGAAAGATCGAAGAAAGAATTTGAGGCGGATATCGTAGAGGCTTTTGATTGGCTTGGATTTGATTATGACGAATTTTACCGACAGTCAGAAAGAACTGAAATTTATAAAGAACATATCCAAAAACTTATTGATAACGGCTTTGCTTATATTTCAAACGAAGAAGCTGCAGAGGAAGGGAAGAGAGGTTCAGTTATACGATTTAAAAACCCAAACAAATTGGTTAAATTTTCTGATGTTTTATTAGGAGATATTGAAGTAGATACAACAGACCTTGGCGACTTTGTTATTGCTAAAGATTCAGAAAATCCGCTTTACCATCTAACGGTTGTTGTTGACGATGGACTAATGGACGTGACTCACGTTATAAGAGGCCAGGATCATATTTCAAACACACCGAGACAAATCCTCATCTTAGAGGCTTTGGGCTTTGAGAGGCCAGTATACGCCCACATACCACTGATTTTGGCGCCGGATAAAACAAAGCTTTCAAAAAGACATGGGGCTTTGGCAACTCTAGAATATCGAGACTTGGGATACTTTAAAGAAGCTATGATAAATTTCATGGCTTTGATCGGATGGAACCCAGGGGACGAAAGAGAAATCTTTTCAAAGGGCGATCTGATTAAAGAATTTAAACTTGAAAAAGTTCAAAAAGGAGGCGGAGTATTTAACATTGAAAAACTAAACTGGTTTAATAAACAATACTTACTGAAGAAACCCAAAGAAGAAATAATGTCTGGAGTAGGGCGTTATGTAAATATTCCAGAAGAAATGTTAGAACGTGCTCTGCCAACTCTAACTGAAAGAATTCACAAATTCAGTGACTTAAAAGAAGAGAATTTGAGTTTCTATAACTCACTTCCACACTATGAGACGAAAGATTTGATTTGGAAAAACTCTGATGAATACCAAACTAAAACTTATTTAGAAAATGTTATTTCTCTTTTAGAAGGAGCTGATTTTTCTTCAGTGGAGAGTATAAAGGAATCTGTTTGGAGTTATGCAGAAGAAAAGGGAAGAGGTGACGTTCTCTGGCCAACTCGTTTTGGTCTTTCAGGCCTCCAAAAATCTCCTGATCCTTTTACTCTGGCTTTTATTTTAGGAAAAGTAGAAACTATCGAAAGACTTAAAATCGCACACAAAAAAGTTTCTGAGATGATTTCTTAAAAATAAACAAAAACCTCTTACTTTATAAGAGGTTTTTGTTTATTTTATTTATCCACAACACGACATGTAAAATGGTGTATTATATAAATAATGCCTAAAAATCTGATTAAAACCGCAATGATTATAAGTATGTTTGTTTTCGGAGGACAAATGGTTTTTGCTCAATCTGTTTCCGAGCTTGAAGCAGAAATCAAATCTCGAAATGAAGATATGCAAAACCTTCAGTCAGAGCTTTCAAAACTACGCTCAGAGCTGACTGTAATAAATCAAAAATCAAATACTTTAGGAAATGCAGTATCCGAGCTAGACACAACAAGAAAAAAACTCTTGACCGAGATAAAAATCGCCGAAGATAAAATAGCTAGAGAAAACAGCTCTATTAAGATTTTAGAAATTGAAATAGGAGACAAGGAAACTTCTATAAACAAAGCTAAAAAAGCGATAAGCGTCGGTATTGCCCAAATGAACGAACTTGATTCAGAAAGTATTGCCTATAAAATACTATCTCAGAAAAACTTCAGTGAAGCCGTGAACCGAACAAATGAAATAATTGATTTTCAAAAAAGTCTGCGGGAAAATGTTTTCCAGCTTCGCCAAATACAGCAAAACTTGTCTGACACGATAACAGAAAAAGAAGAAGCAAAAAATAAACTTTTAACTTACAAAACAGAAGTGGATGGACAGAAAAAAGTTGTTGAGGGAAATAAAAAAGAAAAAGAAACTCTTTTAAAAGAAACAAAAAATCAAGAAGCTCAGTATCAGAAAATAATTGCAGAAAAAGAAAAACTTCGTGCTCAGTTTGAAGCCGAGCTCCAAGACCTTGAATCAAAAATTCAGTTTCAGCTAGATCCGACATCTTACCCAAAAGCAAAGAATGGTATTTTGGCGTGGCCACTAGACGCAGTTCTCATAACCCAAAGATTTGGTCTCACAGAAGACTCTCCGACTCTTTACAACCACAGAACTGGGGCTTGGCAGGGAAAGCACGCAGGAGTTGATTTTAGAGCAAACAACGACAAAGTTTACGCGATGGCTGACGGAATAGTTCTCGGCACAGGAGATACAGATGGGGTTTGCCCGAGAGCAAGTACTGGTGTGTGGGTTTTGATAAAATACGATAACGGACTTGCGAGTACGTTCTTTCACCTGACCTCAACTGTAGTTAAAAAAGATCAGAGAGTAACTGCTGGTCAGCTAGTTGCTTATAGCGGAAACACAGGATATTCAACAGCGCCTCACTTACACGTTGGTCTTATGCCAGCTTCTTTGGTTTCTGTGAAGACTTGGCCGAGTGCTGGTTGTCCAGGAAAAATGTATACGACTCCGGTTGTGGCAGGTTCTCAGTATTTAAATGCGCTGGACTATTTACCGAAAGCTACAGACGCAATGTATAAATAACAGCAAATATGAAAAATATAGATCAGTCGCAACCCAAGAAAAAATTAGCAGGTGGGTTTACAGAAAAAGTTCTAAGCGTAGTTAGCGGTATTCCAAAAGGAAAGACTCTTTCATATAAACAGGTAGCAGAAAAAGCCGGAAGCCCCGGAGCTTTTAGAGCCGTCGGAAGTATTTTAAAGCAAAACTATGATCCTCGGGTTCCTTGCCATAGAGTTATAAGAAGTAACGGAGAAATAGGTGAATACAATAGAGGGAAAGAAAATAAGCTGATTATCCTCAGGAAAGAAGGTGCTTTATCTTAATTTTTTGTTAAAATAATATTATGAATTTACAAGCTGGATTTATAAGACTTAAAACTTTAGTCGTAATCATTCTTATTTTAGTGGCCTTGGGGATGTTTGGTGTAAACGTTGAAGAAGATGTCGCAGGAAATGAAGATGTTCAAGATAACGTATCGTACGTTTGGACTGGGGTGGTAAATTTTTGGGATAGATACTTGGCTGGTCCAGCAGACTATATTTGGAACGATGTTTTTGTAGATCTTATTTGGGGAGGCTTTATTGTAAATATGCAGGCGCTACGTAACGGAGAGGCTGCAACAAACTTTGAGCTCCAAGGAGACCTGCCTTATCAAAGTATCCCTGAGTTTATAGACGGATATCAGTCACCGCAGTAATCACAGATTGTAATTTTGTATATTTAAATTATGAAAAATTTAAAATTTAGGGTGTTTATAAATGCGCCAAGGAAAAAAGTTTGGGCAACTATGCTCGAAGACTCAACTTACAGAGAGTGGACAAAACCTTTCAATGAAACTTCATACTACGAAGGAGACTGGAGCGAAGGTTCAAAAATTCTTTTTCTAGGCACAGACAAAGACGGGAAAGTTAACGGCGGAATGTATAGTCGTATTGCCAAAAATATTCCTTTCGAATATGTTTCGATTGAGCACTTGGGTGAAATTCATGATGGGGTGGAGAAGCCTTGGGGCGGTCCTGAGAATGGTTTTGAAAATTACAAATTTGAAGATGTCCCTGGGGGAACTGAACTCACTGTCGACTTAACAGGTATTCCAGATGAATATGCAGATATGATGAACGAAATGTGGCCAAAAGCTCTTGAAGTATTGAAGGCAATTTCAGAAAAATAATTTAGCGATGGATACAGCCGGCCCAGCAACATGGCCGACGTTTTCCTTTTAGTAAATCTTCTTTTGTTCTGTTTATTCTTATCACTCTTGTCTCTGGCTTTTTCGGAGAAATAACCCAGCAAATCCATTCGTTTCGTGAAAGGGGTGTTAAATCGTTCCAATTTTCTAAAATAGAATTACTCGAAAGTAAAACTTTTTTTAAATCTTCCGGCACGCTGTGAGCTACGCCAGACTTAATTTGAGCTGATTTCATATAAGCATTTTAACATAGGTATCAATCTTTATTAATTACTATACAATTAAAACTATGAATACAAAATATATTTCAAGAGCTCTAATCGTTGTCTTAATAATAATTATCGGTTTTTATACTATTAGATTTTTAGATCAAAAAAGAATTGCTGAAATTCGTGAAAATAAAGATGTTGAAGTAGTAGATTCACAAGATTCAAACCCTAAGAGTTTTGAATGGAAATTTGAAGATTCAGATTCTTTAAATTTAGACGGCCAGCCAAACACTGACGTTTTAGTAGATGTTACTTATGAAAGTGGGGCAGTTAAGGCTTTCCTGGTGGATACACAATCAGGTGGATGTAACGCTCTCGATAGCGCAGACGAAGATAATGCCCTCGGATCAAAGAACGCTCAGTGTTATGGGGCAGGACTAGGCTTTACTTACAAAATAACAAAAGGGGAAGTCTCTTATCTTGTAAAACGAAAGCAGTTTGAAGAAGCTTTACCAGACTATGACCCAACAACGACAAAGTATGAAGTAGTTCTAGAAATTAAACTCAAATAGCAAATAGAAGTCCCGCTGTCGGCGGGGCTTTTCCATCTCCCTCAAAAAAATAATTACATAATTATTTCAACGTCGCAAAATAATAAGTTTCGGGGAAGTGGTTCGTGAGGGAAGAAGAGGTTTTGATTTGTTTTACTAATGAGCACTAGATCATCTTAAAGATATTGGCGGGCCTTAGAAATGATTCTAGAGGCTCGTTTTTTGTATAAAAATGCATTTTAAAGAAAAAGGAGTAAATTTATTAAATTTACAAAAATAGAAATTATTTTTTAAACTAAAGATTAAAGAAGTGATAGATAAAAGTAAGAGAGAGTAAGTAATGGCCGAACCTCGGCGCAGAGATGACCTAGAAGTCATGTTAAAGTATAGAGAAGGCTAATAGATGATTTAAACGCTTTGCTGTGGGGGAGCTTTGTTATTAGATGAACGTCGCAAAAGATATATTGTGCGACTCTCATATAATCTAAAGCCTGCGCCCCATGAGCGCTAAAAACCACTACCCCCTACTTAGAAACTGCAGAAGAAATTTTTCAGCTAATAAATATAAAATATATTCTCTGACTCTACTTCCCCCCCTGGTAAACTCCTGAGCTGTAAAATATTTTTAATTTAATTTATTAAAATAAAAAAAAGACCAAAGATTGCTCCTTGGTCAAAATTCAATCTTCGAGATTAGTGATACATTTCCCGCTTGATCACTTCAAGCTTTGCTATAATCTCGGGGTCAGAGATGAGCCTATAACGAGGCACCATTTTGCTTCCCACTTCTACGTCACCCATCCACATTTCAATCGGACGTAGATCAAAGAGTTTTCCCACCAAAAAGACAGATGATTCGTAGAGTGGTCTATAGATCACCATATTTACATCTTCTGGACGACAGTCGTCTTCAGTATGGACACCGACTCCTACAACCTCATATGCGTAGTTATTAATGGCTCCATCGTCACTATGCTTATAGTGATAATAAAACCCTTTTTCTGGAACCTTGGTTGGAATTTTCATGTTTTTTATTTGGTTAAAGTTTTGTGCTTTTTTATATTATATAACACATTGCTAATGAAATAAAAAAGAACCGAATTGCTAGTTCGGCTCTATATGATCTACGGTGACTTTCTCTACTCGTGCTCCTACCCCGCCCTTAGGTTTGAGAAAACCGAAGTTACGCAGACCCATCCGAGTCTTGATCCAGTAAAAATAAATGTGTCTGGAGTATGCCCAAATCACAACGCCTGGAATGATTACGAGCATCAGTTCAATAGACGAAGCATCCAACTCTCTACCTGAGATCTGCTTGAATACTGTCGTAATACCGCGAGAAAGAAAGTACCACAGAGCAATAACAGATACAACAAAGGCCGCGTCTAAGACTTTAGCGATTTTTGTTTTCATTTTTTCTGGTTTAGTTCCATCGAAGGTTCGTCCGTTTACTAGATTAAGCTAAAACAGCCTAAAGTCAACCGTTAACAAGTGCTCGTGTACCCGTATCCAGATTTTTGAGCGTCAGACCCTGATTTAAAATAAACCCTATTCTCCCCTTTGATTCTATTTGCAGATTTGCAACCTCGTGGATAATATTTTGTGCCGTTTATAGAAGCAACAAAGTTATAGCCTTTAAAACTCATGTCTATCTTAGAGAGCTCTGGGATAATGAATTCGACCGGAGAAGCCTCTTCCCCTGTAGAAAGGACGGACATACGACCCAAACCAAACGAAGCCAGGCTTAAAAGGATGATAATTACGATTATTAAATACTCTTTTTTCATATAAATTATTAAACCATAAAATATAGATTTTAAAAGGCTTTTTAGTGGAAAATGTGGGTTATCTAGGGGCAAGAGCTTGCATTTTTTAAGCATCTATCGTATACTAATCCTCGTTATTATTTAAGTATAAAACCAGCGAATTCCGGAATTAATCAAGGAAAACAAAGGTAAAATCAGTATAGTATGGCACATAGAAAAGCCGGCGGTACAGCTAGAAACTTAAGAGACTCAAATCCTCAATATCTTGGGGTTAAACTTGCTGATGGCGAAAACGCTAAAGCGGGTGCTATTATAGTTCGACAAAGAGGTACAGATGTTATGCCAGGAAAGAACGTAGATATGGGTAAAGACCACACTCTACACGCAATGATCGACGGAGTTGTTAAGTTCGGTAAAACTAGAAAAACAAACTTCGACAGCAAAGTTGTTGTTAAGAAAATTGTTCACGTAGTACCTCACGCGGCAAAATAAATCAATCAAAAACAAAATCCCCTTCGGCAGGGGATTTTGTTTTATTCTCTTTCGAGCTTTAAGCTAAATTTTTCTTCTATACCTCTATTCCCTACAGATATCTCATACTGACCAAGTTCTTTTATTTCAGGAGATTTAACATACGACTCTGGAATATTTATACCCGTTTCTTTTTGGATAAATAAAGAGACGTCTTTGTTTGTGATTTTCTTAAACAAGCTACCTTTTTCATTTGCCTTAATCTTCATCGTCACACTTCCCTTTTCCATCAGTTTTAAAATAAGATTTTGGACTTTTTCATCTTCAGACTTTTCGTGTTCTTTCTTACCTTTTGTAAGGCTTTCTATCTTCCGGAGAGCCTCTGGAGTGGCTTCTATGGCAAATTTACCGGGTATAAGGAAGTTTCTAGCGTAGCCTTCATTTATATCCTTCACTTCCCCTTTTAAGCCTTTTTTCTTAACATTTTGTAAAAATATAACTTTCATTCTAAAACGAATTAACTTATAAGAGATACTTATTTTTTACCACAAATAGAGACTTTCTGCCAGGAGAATTATTTTAGAAGTATTTTTACTGCTTCTTCTAGCTGATTGTCAGTTTTGTCTTTTTTATACGCCTCTTCGTCAAATTCAACAACCACGTCTGGCGTTAGTCCGTTTTCTGAGATAGAAAGTCCGTTTGGAGTCAGCCATTCTGCGACTGTTATTTTTAGCTCTGTCTTATCTTTGAAATCTATAAGCTCTTGCACAGATCCTTTTCCGAAAGTTTGCGCGCCAACAAGTTTTGCAACTTTGTGTTCTTGCATTGCGCCGGCCATAATCTCAGAAGCAGAAGCAGATCCACCGTCAACCAAAACTACTATTTCAAAATCTCCTGTTAGGAAATTTCCGTTACTTCGATAAGTGTTATTGTTTTCAGCGTTTTTAGATCTTTCTATAACAATAGGTTCTCCTTCTTTTAAGAACCAGCTCGTTATGTTTATTGCAGAACCCAAATACCCTCCTGGATTTCCTCGAAGGTCTACAATCAAGTTTTCTGAACCTGAGTCGATAAACTCATCTAAAGCTTTTTCGAAATCTCTTTCTGAATTTCTAGAGAAATCAAAAAGTCTGATTATAAAAACGCCGTCTTTTCTTTTTTCTGTTTCAAGTGTTGGTATTTTAATTAAATCTCTAACAACCAAAATTTCCAAAGGAAATTCTTCTCCTTCTCTTACTATCGTCAGCTTTACAGAAGTTCCTCTCTCTCCTCTTATCAAATCTACAGCTTTATCTACTGTTAATTTATTTGCTATTTCTTCGTCAATTTTTAAAATAACATCTCCAGTTTTTACACCAGCTTTTTCTGCCGGAGAATCTTTTAGAGGTGAAATAACCACGAGATTATTATCTCGTATTCCGACTTCCATACCAACGCCAAAAAATTCGCCAGACAAATCAATATTTAAATCTTCTGCTTCAGTTGGTGTGAAATAGTATGTATATGGGTCACCTACAGATTCAACCATCCCTTTTATCGCTCCCCAGATTTTTTCTTGAGAAGAAATCTGTCCTCCTTTTGGATGTCTTTCGTTTATCAAATTCCAAGCCCTCCAAAAATCTGCGAAGTCAGCATCAGAAACACTATCTGGAGAATTTTCTATGTTTGAGATTCCATACACCTTATCTACTTCTGGAACATTGTTAAAACCAATATAAAATCCGCCTAAAAAGAAAATGGCGCCGAAAACTATATAGCCTGCTGATATTTGTGCAATTTTTTTCATATTTCCTAGTGAGGAGTATCGACGAGCTTGCTCGTATGATCTCCGAACGACGGAAATATACAAGACAAGCGAAGCGAGTGCTCCTATTTTTATTATTCTAAAATCAAAGCTTCTTTTGTGTAAATATTTTTTGGATCCCAAAGCATCCAAGAGTTTAGTCCGACATCGTACGTCGCTTTAATCTGCGCTTCTACCATTTCTTTTGTGTAGTTTGCGCCCAAATCAAAGTCTTGAAGCCATGGACGAAGTTTTAACGGATCGACTCCTAGAGCCTCTGCCCTCTCCACTGCCTTGCCCATCGACTGGTATATTACATCATAAGGCTTTTCTGCTGGTTTAGCCATACCTGCCCAGTTGTTTGGGAAATGAGATGGATAAACCATCGGCGCGACAAAGTCAAAATTTAGCAATGCGTCTTCTAGAACCTGGCCAATTCCGAGATCATCTGTATTTGTCGCTGTCATTCCAAAAAGGTCAGCAGAAGTTTTAACGCCTGTGTTTTTTAGATTACTGTTTACATATTCAAAAAAAGATTTCATCACTTCGTGTTTTACTTTTCCTTCGCTATGAGGGTAATAAATATCTTTCATATTTCCATCTGAAGGAAAACGTATATAGTCAAAATTTATTTCATCAAATCCGTACTCGTAAGAAATTTTTGCCAAGTCTATATTGTACTCCCAAGCTTTTTCTGAACCAGCATCGATAAAACTAAGACCTTTGTGGTCTTTCCAGACCAGAGTCTTGTCACTTGCTTTTTTCACTGCTTCTTCTGGCCAAACAGAAACTAAGTGTGGGTCCTGGAAAACAGAAATACGCCCGATCACATAAATTCCTTTATCGTGAAGACGAGCGATGAACTGTTTAATATCAGGAATCCTGTTTTCTGTTGAACCCAAATCATTGAAAGGTTTTTCATCTATCTTAAAAGAAACTTTTCCTGTGTAATCTTTAATATCGATAATCACAGCGTTTATCTCTGTTTCGTCAGCAATCTTTACGAGCTTCTCGCGAAAACTCGGAGTACCAGCAACCCAGCTAGACATATAGATAGCTTTCACCTGCTCTGGAGTTTCTACGTGAGTCGCGACGAACTTTTCTTCCTCCTCTTCTTCTTTTGCATATACCGTCTCTAGAGTACTAAGAGAGCTGAGAGCCATCGCTTCGCTTACCTCTTCCATAGAATCCTGAGCCGTCTTCCGTTCTTCTTTTTTTGCTTCCAGGGCTTTTGAATCGTAGCTATTTGTGTTTGGTAAAAATAAAAAAATAGCCAAAACAACAGCTGCTGCTGGAATTACTATTAAAGATGTTTTTTTAACACTCATAATTTTTAACGAGCAGAGTCGCCGTCACTAGAAATAACGATAACGTCGTCTTCTTCAGATTCCATATTAAAATTACTTTCTATCGGCATTTCTTCTCGGACAAGTTTTGCTTTCGGTTTGATACGTGCGCGTCTAACTTTTATAACTGGTTCGTAAGATTTTGAAATATCTGCAAAAGGATTTTGTAGATCAATAGGACTTTCTTTTAAAGTAACTTTTTCTGGCGCTTCGACTTTCTTTTGTTTTCTAACCACAGAAACAGGCTCTGGAGTATTTACACCAAAACCAATTTCTTTTTTAAGAGAAGTTATCGGCGCTTGTTTGAAAACATTTTTTTCTTCCAGTTTTACTTCTTTCATCTCTGGTTTTTTCTCAGGGGCTTTTTTGTGAAAGAAATTTTCACTTGTATTTATTTTTGAAATATTTGATCCGTAACTGATAGCGACCAATATAAGAGCTGTTGCTATAAAAAGATAGTTTTTAATCTCAGTCGGAAGGCCAATAAAATTAGAAAGGAGAATAATCCAGATTCCAATAAAAAATAAAGTTTTTTCTCTAGGCATAGGCGTTTTAGTCAAACCAGTTAGTAATACTTTCATTATATTTTAAAAGGAAATATAAGCAAAACTGGGGATTACTCGATAGTTTAGAGAAAATTTTTTAATTGGACTTTTAGAAAATTTTAGGTAGAATTTTAAAAAACCGAACAACATGAACAAAGTATTGATAAAGACAACCTGTGTAAGGTGTCATGGTTGGGTTCGAGTACCTAAAGCAAGGCAGACCACGCTCCAAACCACATATGAAGATGGAGTGGAAACTGAAAAGCAAATATCATACATTCTGTGCACGGAATGCGAAAACAAATTCGGACCGATCGTAAGAGTATGGAGAAGGCCCGAAAAAGCAGATCTGGCGTACTTCTCCAAGGATAGACATGATGGCTTCGTACTAAAAGAAGAAGCTATTCCGAGATCAAGCAAAGAAGAATGAAAGAGCCCCGCCTACGGCGGGGCCATTCTTTTATCCAACAATCACCACAAACTCGCCTCTTACATTGTCTTCGTTTTGTGTAAAATAGTTTAAAACTTCCTCGGGAGATCCGCTTACCACCTCTTCGAACATTTTAGTTAGCTCTCTTCCGACACAAACCTTTCTATCTTCCGAGAGGTGAGATTTTAGTGACTCTAAAGTTTTCATTATCCTGTGTGGGGATTCGTAAAAAACAGAGGTTCGGGTGCTGTCAGATATTTCTTTAAAGATAGTCTCTCTTCCCTTTTTGTGCGGAAGAAATCCATAAAAAGTAAATTGAGGAGATGGAATTCCAGAGACTGAGACAGCAGAAACCAGAGCAGAAGCGCCAGGAATAGGCACCACTTCCAGCTCTTCGCCTAAAGCTTCTTTTGCTTCTTTTATAAGCATTACCCCCGGATCTGAGATAGCTGGAGTTCCAGCGTCAGAAACCAGAGCGAGGTTCTTCCCTTCGCGAAGCATGTCTATGATTTTGTCTTGTTTTGAGATTTTACTGTTTGCGTGATAGCTCATTTTCGGCACAGAAATGCCGTAATGCGAGAGCAATTTCCCTGTCACACGTGTATCCTCACAAAGCACTAAATCAACGCTTTTAAGCGTTTCTAGAGCCCTCAGAGTGATGTCTGCTAGGTTCCCTATTGGAGTACCGATAACGTATAACTTTGCCATGGGAATACTATACTTGACTTGTAGCTAATTGTCTAGTATAAAGTAGGAAACCCAACCCGAGATGAAGATATACGTTCCAAAGCCCACACAAGATATGGGAGACATCGCCGAAAATATGGCGAGACTCGCAAACAAGTTCAAAGAGACTATTGTTTGTGAGCATAATGAAATCCTACTCGTTGCAAGAGAAGGATACAGTGCCAGGAAAATACTAGCACCAATAAAACGAAAGTCTAACAAAATGAGAACACGCTAACCACCCGCAGAAGGACACCCTTCCCGGGTGTTTCTTTTTTATCATGAAAAAGTAAAAGAATCTTTTAAAAGAGAAATCAAAAAAGCCCTCTCGGGCTTTTAGAAGTTACTTCTTCCACTTACTCCCCACCTTAATTCTATTGAGCTCCTTATCAATCAGCGCTGTAACCTTTGCGCTATCTACATCTTCTTCGTCTTTTATTCTTTCACGAAGATCCGCTGCGCGTTTATAAGCTTCCTCTGCGCGAGAAAGATCGATCAAGTGCGCCATCTCAGAACGTTCAGCTAAAATCACAACATGGCTGTCTTTTTGAACTTCAAGTATTCCTGTTGAAACAGCGAGAGCAAAAACATCTCCATCCTTTCCAACTTTTATCTGACCAGTTTTTATAGTCGTGATAAGAGGAATGTGGTCTGGAAGTATCGTCAGCTCGCCAGCACCTGTCATCAGGTTTACATAAGAAACATCCGGACTCTCGTAAATGGTAGAGTCTGGAGTAATTATTTTTAGTTGTAATTTTTTGTTAGACATTTTTAGTCTTTAAATTATTTTGTCGATGCTTCGTGTGCTTTTATAACATCTTCAATAGCACCTTTCATATAGAAGTGTTGTTCACTGATATAGTCGTATTTTCCTTCTAAGATTTCTTTGAAAGATTTGATTGTATTTTTAACTGGAACATAAATCCCTGGAGCACCAGTAAATTGTTCTGCCACGAAGAAAGGTTGTGAAAGGAATTTTTGAATCTTTCTTGCGCGAGAAACTGTAAGTTTGTCGTCATCTGAAAGTTCATCCATACCCAAAATCGCAATGATGTCTTGAAGGTCTTTATACTTTTGCAAAACTTTTTGCACTGCTCGGGCCACGCCGTAGTGTTCTTCTCCCACAATGTTCGGATCTAGGATTGTTGAAGTTGAGTCTAGTGGATCCACAGCTGGGTAAATACCAAGCTCAGAAAGTGGACGAGACAAAGAAACTGTCGAGTCCAGGTGTGTGAAAGTCGTAGCTGGCGCCGGGTCTGTTAAGTCGTCCGCTGGCACATAAACAGCCTGGATAGAAGTAATAGAGCCTTTATTTGTTGAAGTAATTCTTTCTTGAAGATTACCCATTTCTGTTGCCAGAGTTGGTTGGTAACCCACGGCAGAAGGCATACGTCCCAAAAGCGCAGATACCTCAGAACCAGCTTGAGTAAATCGGAAAATGTTGTCGATGAAAAGTAGTAAGTCTCTTCCCTCTTCATCTCGGAAATATTCCGCCATAGCAAGAGCTGACAGCGCAACCCTTGCTCTAGCTCCAGGTGGCTCGTTCATTTGTCCGAAAACTAGCGCTGTTTTATCAAGCACTCCTGAATCTTCCATTTCTTTATATAGGTCGTTTCCTTCTCGAGTTCGCTCTCCTACACCGGCAAAGATAGAATAACCTCCGTGCTCAGATGCGATATTGTGAATTAGTTCTTGGATAACAACAGTCTTCCCCACTCCGGCTCCTCCGAAAAGTCCAACCTTTCCTCCTTTTAGGAATGGACAAATAAGGTCAACAACTTTGATACCAGTTTCTAGGATTTCTGTACTTTGAGATTGATCTTTAAACTCTGGAGCTTTGCGGTGAATAGGATATCTTTTAGTGCCTTTTGGAGCTGACTTTTCGTCTATCGGATCTCCTACAACGTCAAACATTCTTCCCAAGACTTCTGGTCCTACTGGAACAGAAATAGGTCCGCCAGTATTTTTTACTTTTTGACCTCTCTGTAGTCCGTCTGTTGAAGTCATGGAAATAGCCCGAACTTCGTTTGTTCCTAAGTGTGAAGAAACTTCTAGAACAACCTTCGTTCCGTCTGTTACGACTTCTAGCGCATTGTAGATTTCTGGCAAATCACCATCAGAAAAACGGACGTCTACGACTGGTCCCATGATTTGTGTTATTTGTCCTTCGTTTGTTTTATTTTTTTCCATAACTTTTTAATAATTTTATAAACTAATTCATCGCCGCAGCGCCCCCGACTATTTCCGCAATCTCTTGCGTGATGGCACCTTGTCTTACTCTGTTGTAATAAAGTGTTAGCTCAGAAACCATCGTGTTTGCAGAATCTGTTGCGTTTTTCATGGCGAACATTCTAGAACTGTGTTCAGAAGCAAGAGATTCTAGGAATGTGTGAAAGATCGCTTGTTCTAGTAGTTGACGTATAACTGTGTCTAAAACTTCGGCTTCGCTCGGTTCAAAAGTATACTGCGAGAATTTTTTCTTTTTATTGTATTCACTGTTTTCTCCCTCCACTGGCAAAAGTAAATCTTTATAAATCTCTTCTTTTACTGGCAAGATTTGCATAAGGAAAGGTTTGTAACTCGTAGAAGATTTAAACTCAGTGTACAAAACTTTTACTGCTTCATATTTTCCAGATTTCCATTCTTCTACAACCATATCTCGCACAGAGAGGAATTCTTCTGATGTACTTTTTTCTGAAAAATCTACAAAGCTGGCTACTATGTTTAATCCGTTTCTTCTTGCTGACTTTTCTGATTGTTTACCGATAGTTATACAGTCGACTTCTTTATTACTAGATAGTTTATATTTTCCTAAAGCTTTAGAGATATTTATGTTATAAGCTCCAGCCAAACCTTTGTTTGAAGATATCACCACAACCAAAGATTTCCCTGTCTTTTTCTCTTCTAAAAATGGGTGAGAAATATGATCTTCGCCAGCAATATGGTGCAGAAGCTCCAAAGCGTATCTTGAATAAGCGCGACCGCGAGTTACTCGCTCTGTCGTCTTTTTCATTTTAGAAACAGAAACCATTTCCATAGTTTTTGTTATCTTTTTGATATTCTTAACAGATTTGATTTTCTGTTTTATTGCTTTTGTGGCAAGTCCCATAAATAATTTATATACTCATTTTAAAATCCTTTAGAGATTTTTCTACCTCTGCCTTTATTTCATCATTCCAGTCTTTTTCGATTTTAGCCAAAAGGTCTTTTTTGCCAGATGATAAAAACTTATGTAAATCTTTTTCTAGAGTTCTAACTTCTTCTGGTAAAACATCATCGAAAAATCCAGCGTTCATCGCGAAGATAGATACGACTTGAAGAGCCACTGGCATCGGTGCGAACTGATCTTGTTTAAGAAGTTCTGTTACTCTTTTTCCTCTTTCGATAACTTTCTTTGTCTCTGGGTCTAGGTCTGAGTCAAATTGAGAGAAAGATTCCAGCTCTCGGTATTGAGCCATCGCCAGCTTTAAAGTTCCGGCATTTTTCTTCATCGCTTTTGTTTGAGCAGAACCTCCCACACGCGACACAGAAAGACCGGCGTTTATCGCAGGGCGAATTCCTTTATAAAATAAATCTGTTTCAAGAAAGATTTGTCCGTCTGTAATAGAAATAACGTTTGTTGGAATATATCCAGACACGTCTCCTGCTTGAGTTTCGATTATCGGAAGCGCTGTGATCGATCCACTTCCGTGGTTAGCATTTTTTCTACAAGCTCTTTCTAGAAGTCTTGAGTGTAGATAGAAAACGTCTCC
>CAZZCB010000005.1:0-49755 GCA_964652835.1 uncultured Candidatus Saccharibacteria bacterium
TTCTTGCGACAACTCTTTCAATCCCAGAATTTATGATCATCTTCGCGCAAACATAGCACGGAGTCATCTGACAATATAGTGTTGCGCCTTCTAGGGCGATGCCGACGCGAGCAGCGTGAGCGATAGCATTCTGCTCAGCATGAGCTGTTCGAATACAGTGACTAGATTCTGTGCCGTCTTCTTTTACGACTTTGTGCATTTCGTGACCAACTTCATCGCAGTGTTTACAGCCGGCTGGAGAACCCACGTAGCCAGTTGCAAGTATTCTTTTATTTTTAGCGATAACGCATCCCGAGCGCCCACGGTCGCAAGTTGCCCGTTTAGCCACAGCATCTACTATCTCAAAAAAATATTCATCCCAGGTTGGTCTTTTTTCTAACATAACAATATTATACGTTAATCGGGTCAAAATTAAAAAGACCCCAAAAGGAGTCTTTTTAACTGATTATTTAACTTCAATACCCATTGATTTACATTGTCCTTCTACGATTCTCATCGCTCCGGCTAAATCTTTAGCATTTAGGTCTTTCATTTTAATCTCTGCGATCTCTTGTACTTGAGCTTTTGTCAGAGATCCAACTTTTGAAGTTCGGTTTTTTCCTGAACCACTTTCAAGTCCTGCTGATTTTAGAATTAAACTCTTTGTAATCGGTGTTTTAACATCGAATTCAAATGATCTATCTTCGAAAACTCTTAGAACTACAGAAACTTTGTGACCCATATCTTGTTTTGTTCTTTCGTTAAATTCGTTAACGAAAGCACTGATGTTTACACCAGCTTGTCCAAGAGCTGGACCAAGTGGCGGAGCAGGAGTAGCTTTTCCTGCTGGAACCTGCATTTTTACTGTTTTTGTTATTTTCTTTGCCATAATAATTTAATGAAATGTATATATTCTTGGTACAAATTGAGGCTGTACTAAGATCGCCCTGATTAAAATTCTGTTGCGATAGAGTGACTATACACTATAGTCACCTGTTTGCCAATAGGCCTTTAGATCTTCTTAACTTGCAAGAAATCTAGCTCTACTGGAGTTTCTCGGCCAAACATTGAAACCAAAACGTTGATTTTTCCTCTTTCTTTGTCGATACTGTTGATTTTTCCTTCCAAGTCTTTAAACGGACCGTCAACGATTTTGATAGTTTCTCCGATTTCAGCATCGATGTTGAATTTATTCTTTTCGTCACCTTTCATTCTTCCGAAAAGAACATTTATTTCAGCCTCAGAAACTGGAACTGGGTTAACCCCTGCCCCAACGAATCCTGTAACACGTGGAGTGTTTCTAACAACATACCAAGAATCGTCTGTCACTATCATGTCCACTAGAATATATCCTGGATAGATTTTTTCTTCTGTTTCAACTCTCTTACCACCTTTGATTTTTATTTTCTTTTCTGTTGGAACAATAACTTCAAAAATCTTGTCTTGCATTCCGAGTGACTCTATTCTTTGTTTAAGATTTCGAAGAACTGCATTTTCATATCCAGCGTAAGTGTGGATAGCGTACCAGTTTCTCTCGCCTATTGATTGCTTTGCCATAATTAAATAATTTCTTTAAGCGCGCTAGTAAATACAAGATCCCAAAGTCCTAAGTAGTAAGCAACAATAAGAGCAATAACTATAACTGCAAAAGTATAGACTGCTGTTTCTCTTTTTGTTGGCCATTTAATATGCTTTACTTCACCAAAAGATTCTTTTATATATGTAAAAAATTTCATTATATTATTTGCTAGCTAGTAATTTCTGCTTATATTATATAGGGTTTCCCCTTACTAAAAAACCCCCGTGGGGTTATTTAGAATATACTCTTATTTACTATATTTGTCAACGACTAAAACCTCCCCTCCACCGCCGTCGGGAAACAAGGCTTTAAACTAAGAGTTGCAGAAGCTTGGTTATCTACTGAAGACACATCTGTTTGATCTAGCGACTCTAGACTTGCTGTATTTACTTTTGCTCCACAAGTTTTTATAGGCACCTTTGTTGTGATATCTATGTATGTGGCTTCTCCAGGAGAAAGCTCTGGTATGTAATATATTCCAGAGTTTGGACTATATATTTCTAATTCGTTTTGGTTGTTATACGAGAAGTATGTAATGCCGGCTGGCAAGAAGTCTGAGATGTTTATGTTTGTTGCCACGCTTGGACCACTATTAAATACTCTGATTCTCCAAGTAACAAATCTATCAAACACTGAAAGACTGCTATCTATTAAATCTTTTTTAATTGTGATGTTTGTGGTTTGAGGAACTCCTGTCTGTAGAGTCACACCAAAATCTAGGTTTTGTATTGTCTGACCGTCTTCTAAGATAGCAGTTTGCATGTGGTTGTAATTTGTAAATGGATCTGTACTTACTTCCGGCTCGGTTACTGACTGATACAGGTTTTCCCCTATTAATCCTATGTAATACTCTCCGTCAGGAAGATTTGTGAACTCATACTTACCTAGATTTGGTAGATCCTGGGTGGTTGTTGTCTGTATTGGTGTATTGTTTCCTGATTGGAAGAGTCCCACTTCCACACCTGGAAGACGTGGTTCACTAGATTCTGCTGAGCTGTTTTGGTTTTGGTCTTGGTAGAGGTGGCCGGAGAGAATGTTGGTTCCTAAAAATACTCTTTTTAGACTTAGTCCGTCAAAAAAATCTTGACCATAACTATCACTTATATTTATATCAGCATATGAATGCTTGGGATTTATTATCATGTATCTATATTCAATTCCGTTATCAGGAATTTCGAAATTTGCAGAATATTGATTCCACTGACTTGCGTCATTGGGAACCATATCTGTAGTAGTAACTGGAATATTAAGTATAAAGTCTGTAGGAAGTGGTACGTATTGATTCGGAGGAAAAACCTGAGATGGTTGAGTGTTTGTAAAAATTACTTCTACTATGGGATTTGAGGGGATACTATAAATTTTATAATGAACGCCATAGAAAGATAAGCTGTAAGTATCTGCAATAAGAGGATTTCTTAATTCATTAAAAAAAGACTCAGACCAATATAGTTCATCTGCCATTCCATTAAATGTTCTAAAATACCTATCATTTGGAGACGGACTATAAGTTCCATTAACTCCTAGACCAATCCAATTATAAAAATCATAATCCCTTGAATATACATCTGGTGTAGGGTGTAGAAGACACCAGAAGGAAATTTCGGACGGACAAGAATAGCCTAATTGACCACCGGGGGCGGGATAGGCACCATACTCAAAATCTCCATTACAAATATACTCGTCAGGATCAGAGGTACATAGCTCAAATGAAATAGTAGCAGGAAAAGATATTCTTCCTGTGGTTAAATTATTATTTGTATACTCAAAAATCCTAGTAGATTGATCAATGGTTGGAATAAGGCGAATAGAACTGGCGCCAGAAAATGTTTGTATTTCATTAGAACAATTAGTGTTTGAAAAATACTGAATCACATCCCCGGATTCCGAAGCAACTATTTCAAAAGTATTTACCCTAAGCTGATTTATAGATCCTTCGGGATTTATATCATTATTCAGTAAGTCAACACACACTGGCTCTGGTCCATTTAAATCAACATTATCATCCACCGCCACCGGAGTAGAATCCCCACATTCTTCTACTCCATCGACTTGGTAGCCCAAATGACACAGAACTTCAAGCTCGTGTTCATGTATCTCTCTTTCGGTATTTGTGGTAATTGATTGATGCATTACATATTCTTCACCTCCTGAACGACTCATATCGAAATGAGAAAGTGATGAACCTTGTTGCCAAGATGTTGGACTGTAAATTGGACGAATACCATCTGGAGTAGCATTTAGGATATTTTTAACACCTCGGTAAACAACCTGGTTTGTTATAAACCAAGGAGAAGGAGCTCCAACCGGGACATTTAAGAGGTTTGTGATGGCAGTGATGAATCTGTTTTGAAGAGATTCATCTTTGTATGTGTGGTGGTCAAAAGTTCCGTGTCTGTGCTCTACGCCAGTTTGTGATATTACCGCAGGCAGGAGAGTTCTGAATCCTAGTGCGTGCATCATCTCATGCCACATAACAGTATAAAAGTCGTAGGTATTTTGATTTAAATTTGAATCAATACTCCAGTTAATACCGCTCCAGTTTGTGATTACAAAAGCGTCAAAGTTTCCTGATCCAGGTGTTGGGTCTTGTCTTGAAATTATGTGTTTATGAAGAGAACCGTTGTCAGGACCAGCCGCATAGTAGCCAAAGTATGAAGATGCCCCAGCTAAGGCTCCAGGGTTTAAGTCTTGGTCACCCCTACTAAAAAGAATATCTGGAGTTACAGCGGTGTTATCTATCATCAAAAGTTCAGAGATATCTTCTAGAACCTGACAGGCTTCCTCTCTTCTACCATCTCCATATGAAGGATCATCGAAACCAACGTTAGTATTTAGTACAACATCTTCAAAGTAAGCTTTAAAGTAGCCAGTGACAGATATATTTGCACGACAATTGTAAACTCCTGGCGTAGACGTGTCTTCATCATATGCTACTGCTTTGTTTGTTTTGAGAGATTCTAGGAAGGACTGTTTTCTTGGCTGTTCTTTTTTCATGAAAGCATTTTCTTTTACTGGATAGCCCCAAGCGTCGCGGATTGGACCAAAATCTGTAAGATTACCTGCCTTTGTTTGATCAAACTGAGCTATTGGTAGATCAAAGTTTGCTTCTTTGGAGGAAGAAGATTTTTTTTCAAAAACATAGTTAAAGTTAAAAGCTCCTGGAAATTCTTTTGAAGGAGAGATGTTGTAAATATTTTCTTTTTGTTTTGAGCTAATTACAGAGGCTGATTGGTTGGAATTAATGAACGCTTTAGAGAGAAATGAACCTTGAGTGCCAAGAACAAACAAAAACAAGAATGCGGACGAGAGCAGGACACCAGATAAAAATTTTATTTTCATAAAGATATTATAACTTTGATTATAAAGTTGTGCAAAACTTTTATTGCTTTATTTTTTTATGGTGTATAATTTGTTTATAAAATCTTTTTAAATTTATTTATGGCAACAGTTAAAAAAACAACAAAAAAAGTTGCAGAAAAATCTCCTGAAGTAAAGAAAGTTCCAGCGTCCCTTAAAGAAGAAAATGTATTTGCAAAAATAACAAAAACTATCATGCAACTTTGTGTGGCTATAGTGGCTATCGTTGTTGTTTTTTCTCCAGATTCTACTTGGGTACTAGGTCCGATTATCGGATCTCTTTCAATAATGGGTATCGCTCTTGGATACTTTGCTTCAAAATAAAATAGTAAATAAAAAACAAAAAATCCCTTACGGGATTTTTTGTTTTTTTATTTATTTAACCCTATAAGTTATAGTCACTGTTGTTTCTATCTTATTCTCTCCTGTTGGAAGAGTTATGTTTGCCACTGGAGCTGACATGGCCGAGTCTTGTGCCGCCATCTCTGCTTTTGCGTAATACATCCCTCCGTTATATCCTTCTGAGAAGTTTTCTATCCCAACAATTCTAACGTCTAGGTTTTTCGCTAACACTTTTGCTTTTTCTTTTGCTTTTGCGATAGCTTCTTCTCTAACTTTTGCTTTTAAATCATCTTCATTCTCTACTCTGAAGTTCGGTCCATAAATATTTGAAACACCGACTCCACCCAAAGATGAGATGACTTTTCCTACGTTATCAAGATTTCTTATTGTTACTGATATTGATTGATTTGCTTCGTAACCAACAAGAGCTCTTTCGCCATCGTCACATCGGTATTGTAAACAGATAGCTTTTCCGTATTCGTATCGTGGGTTTGCATTATAGTAAGTTGTTTTGATATCTTTATCTTCTATTCCTATTTCTTTTAGAGATAAAATAGTGGCCTTTATTTTTGCATCTACTGCTTCTTGAGCAACAGACAAATCTTTATTTTCCTCTACCACTGAAAAAGATATTTCAGCGATATCAGGCGCCATGAAAGTTTCGGCTGAAGCGTCTACTGTAATAGTGTCAAAATCTCCTTTGGTCTTTGATCCTGTAAATATTTGAACAACAATATAAACAGACAATAGTAAAAGTACTATTGTTAGAACCCCTAGTGCATTTTTAAGACTATCTTGTAGTGATTTTTCCATAAATTTATTAGTTTTTAATTTTAAGCTTGCTATAGATATGCGCTATAGATATGAGGGTAAGCGGGACAGTTATTAGTAGTCCGACGCCTAAAATCATGGCTCCAAGCATATTCAAAAGTAATGTGAATATGGCGAATTTAACCAAAAATACCCTATTCCCGGCCGCAAGACCAAAAGAGTCTTTTATCGCAGTCCAGAAATCAGCCCCTTCATCTATAAGACGATAATAAGGGAAAAATATTACTCCGATAAAGTAGACGAATAAAAACACAAATAAAGCGAGCGAAACAATACTTCCAAGGAAAATATCCGTGTTCATTAAAATTACATTCAGTCCTGTTACGAGGGCAAGAAATACACTAACTATCAGACTAACTGCTAGAAACTGAAGATAAACTTTTTGTGTTAAACCTTTGAAAAGTTGATTAAAATCTACTTTTTCATTTTTAGATACCGAAACAGACACTTTGGTCATCGCGTAATACACAACCGGAGTCACAAAAATAGAAACTAAGCCAGATAAAGACAAAATATGCCCCCCTCTCAAACTAAGTGCAAATGAAACAATAAACACTAACAAGAAAAACGGCACCAGTGTCTTCCAGTTTGCTTTTGTCTGTTTCCAGCTTTCTTTTAAAATTTCTCTTAAGCTTATTTTCATATTTTTATTTTATTTCTTTTAGCTCAACTTCGAAAACTAAAGTAGAGTTTGCTGGAATAGGACCAACTGCATTTTCTCCATAAGCAAAAGCTGGAGGAAGAACTAGTCTTCTTACTTCCCCAACCTTCATCCCCATAAGTCCTATCTCCCATCCAGATATAACCTGACCAGCCCCCAGTGTGAATTCAAAATTTTGACCACTTGAAACATTTGAATCAAAAACTTGTCCGTCTTTAAAAGATCCAACATACACAACTCCTAAAGTGTCACCTGCTTTTGAAGTCATCTCACCAGCACCTTCCCTTAGGATTGTCATTTGAGGAGCGCTATTCATATCTATATTTGATTCTTCATTCATATTTTCTGAAACTTCTTGATTAGGATTAATAACTTCTTTTTCTGGGGCATTTTTTATCATAAGATAAGCACCAAAACCAACTAGGGCTAAAACCAGAATTGAGACCAATAAATTTTTATTCATAACTTATTACTTTAAATTTAAACTATTAAAACTTCTAATATTATATCTTATTTAACCAATTCTTGAACCTCTTTAAATATAGCCTTTGCTTTGTATGGGTTTATATTGAACTCCAGAGCCATATCTTCTGCTGAATAAGGAAGCAGGTCTTGGGCTAAAATCATCCCTCTTTTTGCTATTTCTTCAAGTGCTGATTTCGTAATAGAAGGTATAACTGTAACAGGATAAATCTTTTTCTCTATTATAAGGTCCTCTAGCGACTTCCCTTTTGGGTATGTCCAACCTGTTAAATCTAGGTTGTAGGCTTTTGCGTATTTAATAGCTGTTTCTGTAAATTTAGTGTTTGTAACAAGCCAAGGAATATATTGTTTATTTTTCTTTTTATTTTGCTCGTTGTTGTTTATGTCTCGAACTCTAGCTTCCGCGTACATAACTTCGTTTATGTGAGTTCTGATACCTTCTTCGTTTCTATATTTTGCTTCAATTAAAAAGGTTTGATTATTTTTTTCTGCAATAACGTCGATCTCGTGAATCACACCTTTTCCTTTCATCATCACATTTCTTCTTGTTTTGTATCCATAAGCGCGAAGTACTGCTTCGACGTATTGTTCAAAAAGAAAACCAGCTGGCCCAAGAGAATTTATGCCTCTTTTAAGAGAATACCTGACAGCAATATCTAAATCTTCTTTAATCAAATGCCGTAGAGAATCTCTAAATATATTTGAACTTGTAACTCCAGGTTTTACTTTTTGGGCAACCATCTCGCAGATACTAGTCGCAACACTCGCTGGAGCCCCGGCTCTTTTTATAGAATCACAAAGTTTTTTAGAATCGAAAGACTGCACTACTCCTCCTGATTTTATTATTTCCATAATTTATTCTGATAATTATTTATAACTATTTTAAAAATGAATCAACTAGCGCAGAAACTTCTTCGTACGGTAGAGCGCCGGAAAAAGGATACATATTTCCATCTTTATCTATTATCACACTTGTTGGTGTTCCATTAAAACCAGCAAGGACACGTACGGAACTAAACTCTCTTGAGATTTTATCGTCCACTTCCTTGTCGTTTATACAAGTATCGTAATCCGAATCCGTAAGCCCGAGCGCCAGTGCTTCCCTTTTTAAAAGATCGCCGTTTATGTCTTTTTGATTTTCAAAAAGTTTATCTGCATATTTAAAGAAAGCTTCGTCTCCTAAAATATTTCCGACGCAAGACGATGAAATAGCGGCTGACTTGTTAAAAATAGGTAGATGTCTGTAGACCCATTTCACTTTACCTTCGTAGTTTGAAACTATTTGCTTCATTGTTGGGTGATATTTCGCACAAAAACTACAAGAAAAATCAGAGTATTCGACTATGGTTATGTCTGCTTTTGGTGAACCTTGGATGAAATCTTCTTCTGTAACCTCTGGTATTGGCACATCTTTTGACGCAGTGACTCCAGCATCACCCAAAGGCGCAGCTCCACGTGATGAAGAAAATAATATTGCTAAAGAAATCAAAACCCCGGCCACGACAATAGCGCTAGGTAGCGAAAGTTTACTCTTCTCTGGTTTTTCTTGCTCGTTATTTGTTTCCATAATTATTTAGACTTTTTATTAATACATTTTGAACACTTACAGCCTATTGGTTTTATGAATTCGTTAAAATATTCTTTTCCGTAATCATAAGTTATCTCTTCTCCTTCTTTAATATTTTTTATTGCCTCGATTAAAATCTTCCCTTCTTTACTTATCTCGACTTCACAGTTTGGACTACAGGAGTGATTTATATATCTCGCTAAATTCCATCTTGGGCTTCCGTCTATAGTATGTTTGTCATCAATCTCAAATAAATATTTTCCTGTATGATATTCAATATCTTTGTTTTCTCTTTTGATCCCGATGTATTCGATAACAAAGTCACCTTTTTTAAAAGGAATTTTAGTTTTAAGTCCGAACCCTGCGCCTTTCTTGGCTTTCATTATTGTAAAATTATCGTTTTTTTTCATTTTTGGTGTTATTTCTGATTTCATTCCCAAATTATAACATAAAACAAAAAGCCCTATTTATAGGGCTTTTTGTTTTACTTTTACATTGTCGGTGCGACGTCTGTTTTCCTAAAAGATTCAAATTCTGCTTCTTGTTGAATCTCTATTAGGTTTTCTGGTGGCGGGTTTTCTGAAAAACCATCACCTGACGGACCACCACCGATCATGTTTTTATCTCCTCTCAAAAACACAACTAGTAGTAATACGACACCGAGCAATAAAATTATTATTAATTTATTCATACAATTTTATTAAACTATTAACAATTTCCATATTCCACTACAAGAGCTCTAAACGGCTGTATTGTTTGAGTTCCTGTTAGGGGTGTTCCGTTTGCATTACATCCGTTTACAGTTTGAGTTATAGGGCTTGCTGTTTCATTATAGAATATTTGAGCGGCGTTAGATTGGGCTGTTGTGTAGTTTGAATAAGTCGAGTTATCGTCTTCGTTTGAAGCCGCTAGCCACTGCGGGAAAGTATATGTGTTTGTTCCCCCGCCGAAGTTTCTTGTAGTTTTTACTTTAGTTGTAGTAAATGGGTTGTAGTAGTAGTTATAATTTACTGTTCCGAAATCCGCCACTGCTCCAGTACCGTTACTATAAACATAGAGTTTTGTAAGAGGTGTAGCCTCTGCTCTTGTGGCATATATCTTGTTTCCAGTTACTACGTCGTTGTATTGAGCCATAAAACATGCACTGTTTGAAGATGGGGCTGTACATGATGTGTTTTTATAGTTTGAATAATCTGAGAAACCAATTCCTGATTGTCCGAAGTCGTGAACAATGTTATCTCTTACAATGTTTCCAGTATATGTAGTACTGTGATCCATCCAAATACCTGAACCAATTACGTTTGTAATAATATTTTCTGCAACTGTTGTATTTTTAATATTTTGATCTCCGAAGTAGAATCCGTTTGCGATTGGTCCATAACCTTGATAAAGGGCAGGCATAGTACTCATATCGTATCCAATATTTTTAATGATATTTTTTGTAACACTTAGACCGTCTGTGTGGTCGATAGCAATACCTCCACCGTCGTTTAAGATATCTCCCGGGTTTGAAACAATGTTTTCAGTGATCAAGCCACTTCCTCCAGCAACGATAGCAATATATCCTACATTTTCAACGATATTTCTTCTTAGTGTGTAGTTTGAGTTTCCGTCAACAACTCTAATACCGAAGAAGTTCCAATCTTCTGGCTTGGCTCCAAGCATGGCATCGTTACCGATGTCTCTTAGAACGTTGCCTTCTATAAGGTGACCATTTCCTCCTTGCATATAGATACCTTCACCATGAACATTGTGAATATAGTTATTTCTTATCGTGTTCGCAAGAGCCGTAGCGTTTCCATTTGTTGTATACATTCGTATACCGGTTGGAGTGTTTCTGATTTCGTTGTTTTCTACGACAACTCTCTTCATGTCACCTTCACCAGATGTATGGAAAAGTCCTGTTAAGTTAAATCCTTCAAATACAAGGTTTTTAACTTTTACGTCTGTTCTCTGCCATCCGATTGAGAATCCTGTATCTTTTGTTGAGATTGAAACGTTTAAGCTGTTTGGGTTCGCACTCGCAGGCGCCCAGAAATATAGTTCACCTGTTGTTTTGTTGTAGTACCACTCACCTGCTGTGTCCAGAAGAGATAGTTTGTTCTTAACCGCAAATCCCCAGCCTGCATCTTCCCACGATCCATTTGATAGGTTTCCAGCATAGTTTGAAGCTGGGAAACTTATAGAAGATCCTGAGTGACTAGAAATTTCTTCTGCTTCCCATGACCAAGGCGATGAACGGAAGACAACGGTTGCGCCAGTTAAAGCGCCAGCTGTTTGAGTTCCGATCCAAGAGTTAGTTATAGCAGAACCAGTCGTAGATGCAGTTGTAAGCCATCCTGTGTTTGGGTGTTTTGCAACTGTTTGGATGTCGCTGTTTACGAACAAGTATTTTGGATTTAAGTTCGCAGCGATAGTTGTCTTCCAAATATTTCCAGAGTGAGTTGTCCAAGTTCCTGTTATTTTATCTGTTCCAGAAATTATCGGAGCAGAACCACTTCCGTACGCATTATATTCTATCGGCGCAGACTGCGTACCTGATTTATATGCGTTTATTGTTCCATAACAAGTCTCACCTCTCTTGAACAAGATTCTAGAACCTACTGGCATTGACCCTGTCGAAGAGTTAAGCTTCGACAAAGTTTTCCATGGAGTAGCAATTGAAGTTCCGTTGTTGCTGTCGTTTCCTGTAGAACAAGCTACGAAGTAATCTGTTCCTCCGTAAGGGTTTGCTCCAACTGTTACATTTTCTGTATTGTTTGGTCCTACTGGTCCGTTAATACCCATAACTGAAGCTTGTTGAGATCCAGAGGCTGTGGCAAAAGAAACCGCAGCTGAAGATGTTGATATATTACCAGCTGCATCTACCGCAGAAACTTTATACCAATAAGTAGTACTAGGGTTTAGTCCAGAGTTTGTGTAAGACGCCACAGATGAAGTTCCAACCTGAGTATATGTTCCGGCCTGAGTTCCAGATCGAGATATTCTATACTCTGTTACACCTACGTTATCTGTTGAGGCTGCCCAAGAAAATGATATAGAAGAAGATGTTGAGCCTGATAAGGTTGGATTACCTGGAGTTGTTGGAACTTGCGTATCTGAAGTTGGTGGTGGTGTTACCCCTCCGTTAACCGGTCTTTGGATTTGAGGAAGTGAAGGGCTTGAATTGTTTACCAAACGGTAGTAAGCAGCAGTGGCGTTAGGCACTGTAATATTTTTCATACCGTAACTTGAAACTGTAATACTTGTTTGACCCGAAACATCTGTCCAAGATGTTCCGTTTGTTGAGCTTTGAAGCTTCCAAGTCTCTCCTGGCTTAATGTGAGTTATGTTTATTGTAAGAGTGTTATTTGCAAAAGTTATCTGAGGATCTTTCCATGGGTTTGCAAGTGGTTCTCCCACAAAGTTTGTATTACCAGGTTTTTGAACTGATTTCCAGTAAGACTCAAGAGCAGAAGCACCTGTATAGTACTCTTTCCATAGTGAAGAAACTTTCGGGAATTTTTCAGCCATAGTATAAAGACCATTCCAAGGCTCTTTAATAGTTCCAGCTGAAGCAGCGTATCCGTCTATAAGCCATTCAGTGATAGACATTTGTCCCGTTGTAGATGTTTGACCAATGTTTCCACCGTGAGATGTTAAATGTTCAGCCAAAGCTCCTGGTACCGGCGTGTTTGAACTAAGCAAAGGAGGGCAAACTCTACCCGTGTGATAACCCAAGACTCCAGTTATATTTTGAAGGTAATCTGTTCCCGCTGTTCCAAGGTCACTACATCCTCCCATTTGATCTGTTTGTCCATTTGTGTATTGAGCATCGATTCTGTGAGTAGTGCCGAGACTCGTTTGAGTAAACAAAGACTCAACTGTTTGCATGTCAGCATATCTAGCTCCACTTCTTGCTTCGTCTCCTGTTGTAAGCATGTAAACTTCTGCTGTTGGATATGTGTTATCAGAAGCAACCCCTTGATCTATAAATTGTTTTCCTTGATTGTAGTTTCCAGAATCAAATGGAATTAAGAATGTAGGAAGGAAGTTGAAATCTGTTTTTGGTTTAATAGAAGAAGATGCATAATAGCTTGAAGTAGTTGAACCACTATTTGCCACATCTGTAGTAGACCATGAACCTCTCGCAAAAGCTGAGACCAAAGATCCACAAGATGCATCTGTTGCAACACAGATATCATTTAACCCTGCTCCACCATACACGATATATGGTGTCTTCCACATTAGAACCGCAGCTTGAATATCTTGATTTGGGTTTTGTTGAGAGATTTGATTTATAACATAATCTCTCATGTTAAGACCGCTTCCGCTCCAGTTTTCAAATTCATTTTCTCCTAAACCATGTCCAGCTGAGTCATATGTATAACCAGATTGTGTTGGACCTACGGCATTAAAGCTTAGTGTTACTTTGTTTGAAGTTGGTATACCTCTTTGAGCAAGATAGTAATCTGCTAATTGACAAGATTGTGAGTATTGAGAGTTACAAACAACGGCAACTTGATTTGGTGTTAAAGATCTTTGAGGTGTTGTAACAACCGGACCTGAACCTGTTGGTGGTGGTGTTACAGATGCAGCAACGCTAAATGTTCTAGCTTGAGTAGTAGAAGCGTTTCCTGCTGTGTCAGCACAACTTACATGTCTTGTATAAGATGTTCCATTTGTTAGACCAAGAAGTGGATAGTTGTGAGATGTCGAACCAGCGCCAGTAAATGTCTCAGTCATTGATCCGTAAGCCACATTTGAAGCACTCCACTTACATGTAGCAGCTTCGTTTGTTGTAACTGTTATAGTTGTAGAAGTTGTTCCAGCTGGAAGAACTTGGTTTTGTGTTGGCGATGTTATGGTTACAGATGGAGGAGTTGTGTCACCAGGTGGAGGAGGAACAGTTCCACCAGTAACGTTTACGTAGTAACTTGAGCTTGATTGAGAGTAAACACCACCAGCATTGAAGTAAGCAACACATTGCATTTGATATTGACCGTTTGCGCTAGCTGGAATAGTGACATTTCGTGTTTGATTTCCTGTTGTATAAGACACGCCATTTTCTGTCAAAAGACCAACTGAACCTGTGGCAGAAGACCAAGAAGTGTAAACCAGTTGGTAAACCACGGCTCCTGGCGCTGTTGTTATGGCACAAGTCATCGGTACTGTTTGACCAGCGACAACGTTAGAGTTTTCGACAGGTGCAGTAAGCGATACTCCGTTTGTAGAAGGAGCTACGTAGTTATTTAGACTTGATTGGTTAACCCATCCGTCTGTTCCTGTTTGGAAATCAACATACCAATACTGAACACCTCCCAATACCCAAACTGGTCCGTTTGTTATTGTACCGATAGCATCTGCAGATTGATCTTGAGCACTAGCAGATGATTCAGGTGAGGCTTTTACATCAACCCCGACAATAGTTGTAACCTGAGAGTTTATAGAAAAGTTTGTTGAAAGAATCGGAGAAGAAGCAGAAGTTCCTGGAAGAGCCGCCTCGTTTCCAGAAGCGTCAGACGCAGTAACTTTGTATCCATAAGTACCACCGGCAGTTACAGAAGCGTCAGTAAATATGTTTGTAGGGTGATCTGTAAATCCAACAGAAGCTCCGTCTCGGTAAACCTTGTAAGATGAAACGTCTGATGAAGTTGAGTTTGTCCATGCAACTTTGATTTGGTTTGCAGATCTATAAGTAACAGTTACGTTTGTTGGGTTAACTGGAGGTGTCACATCGTCATTGTTTTGAACCAAGAATTGAATTGTTTGTGGTACTCCAACCTGACCAGTAGCGTTAGGGCCAGCGTAAGGAGTTACAGTCAAAGTATATCCTCCTAGCTGAAGATCTGACCAAGCGTTAAGCGTCGAAGCTCCAGTGTCTCCAAACATTACGTAAGGAAGAGCATTTTCTGCCAAAGTGTAAGTTGTACTGTTTGGTTTTTGTAGACTAAACACAACACTACCTGCTGTTTCTGGGTTTGTGTTTGCCTTTATTGAAATATTTGTTCCAAGTCCGCCATTTTGAGTTCCTATATTTATCACTTCTCCACCTGTTAGAGGTTCTACTACTGTACCGTTTGTTCTAACAAGTTCTAGAGAAGAGATTGTTATTTGAGGCGCAGAAGTTGTCCCAGTAGCAACTGATGACCGCGCTGATTCGCCCACAGCGTTTAAGGCTGAGACAGAATAGTAGTAAGAAGTTCCAGCTGTAAGTCCTGAGAAAGTAGTTGAAAGAGCTGGAGCAGAAACTGTAAATGGAGGTATTGCTCCATCTAGAGCTCCAGAAGATGTCATTCGATAAACTCTATATGAAGTAGCGCCAGTAACAGCTGACCATGAGACAGTTAGAGATGAAGTTGTTGGAGATCCAACAGAAACTCCTGTAGGTACCGCTGGTGCAGAAAGCGTTGTAGCAGTTCTTGCGATAGATTGAGCAGAACAGTTTCCAACAGAGTCACAAGCAGAGACTGTGTAAGAATATGTTGTACCTGAAGTTAGCCCAGAATCAGTTGTTGAAGTTCCTGATGTTGCTGATCCAACTTGTGTTCCATTTCTGAAAACCTTATACGTAACAGGCGCTGATACATCTGTAGATGTTGTCCAAGAAAGAGCCACTGAGTTTTGAGTTACTGCTCCAACTGTAAGTGTCGGTACTGGAGTTGGGGCTGTTGTGTCTGGGGCCGCAACCGTTGAACCGTTTGCCGCAGATGACTGAGCAGAACAGTTTGTTGGTATTGCAGTATAGCAAGCTTGTACTTTGTAATAATACTGAGTGCTTGCAGAAAGACCTGTGTTTGTTACAGACAGACCAGAAATAAGTCCGCTAACCGGAGCTGGCGTAAGTCCACTTGTAAGCTGACTATAAGTTCCTCCAGAAGATGTGCTTCGGAAAATCTTGTAACCTACTGATTGACCTGAAGCTCCAGTCGAAGCGCCCCAAGAAATATTAAGTGAGCTTTGTGTTGCACCAGAAAAATTTATTCCAGATGGAACAGACGGCGCTGCGATACTAGCCGCAGATGTAACACCTGACTTTGCAGTAGTTAGAGCAGATCTATTGTTTGCTGGGTCGAAAGCAGCGACACGATATTTGTAAGTGGTGCTTGCGCTTAGGTTTTGATGCACGTAAGTATTTGTTCCAAAAGGAATCGTAGCGATAGGAGTTGTTGTATTTATTGCTGTTGAGCCTCCTGCGTTTGCATAGATAGCGTAGTTAAATATTTCGCCACTTGCTGGAGCTGTCCAATTTATTCTAAGAGAAGAAGTTGTTGGCTCTGTGACAGTTACGTTAGTTGGTATTTCAACTCTAAGAGTTGCGGCTGTAACTGTAGTAGTTGTGCTGTTAGGTATTCTAGCCCAACCAGAAAGATTACCGGCTGCATCAAAAGCTCTTACTTTATATTTATAACTTTTGTTCGCGAGAAGGCCAACATTCGTATATGAAGTTGTTGAGCCGTTTACCTCTGCGATAGGAGTTGTTGTATTTATTGCTGTTGATCCACCGTTGTTTCGGTAGATCTTGTATCCTGCCACACCAACGTTGTCAGTAGATGCAGTCCAATTAAGTTTTAGTGTATATGAAGTTTTCTCAGTTACGGCCATGTTTGTTGGAATGGTTGGCACGGTCGTATCAGGGGTTGGCGGCGGAGGCGGAGGAACTTCTTCTGTGGAAATGAAAGTTACAGAAGTGCCTTGTATTGTGTTGGCGAGAGATGGACTATATCCAACGCAGTGGAAAGTGAAGTCTCCATTTTGGATACTTGGGTTATTTGGAATAGTTACGTTTTGAGTATACGCACCAGACTCAAATAAAGAACCCGAGGAGTTCATAGTAGTGAAGACCCCTGCAATAGTTTGAGATCCTGGTATGTACTGATACCAAGAAAATTCTATTCTATCAACACCAACTCCAGAAGCGAGACTTAGGTCACATCTCATTGGAACTGTTTGACCAATAGAAACCTGTGAACCTGCTGTTGGTTGTCTCACAGTAATACTGTTTGATGTTGCTGTGTCACCAGTATCTACAACCTGTGCCTTTTGATTAAAACCACCCGAAATTAAAGAGCCCAACGACACCAAAAAGGCGAAGCCGAGGACTAGGAAGAAAGCTTTTTGTAACTTCATATACAATAAATACAACTTATAATAATAATATGTATATTATATTTCAGTTTTGTATTAAGATGTAGACTTTAAAAATGAAAGTGTTGATAACTAAGAAAAAAATATTTAAGAAAAAATATCTTTTAACGCTTTTTCTAGGTTATCAAATTTAAAAATAAAATCTTTCTGTAAGTTATGACGGACAACTCTCTGACTTTTTACAATCTCTTTTGCAAATTCTCCGAATTTTATTTTTAAAACAAAAAGTGGAATAAAGAATATGTGTGGGCGCTTCAAAACTCTTGCAAAGACCCTAGAAAACTCTTTATTTGTTATCGGCTGACCCGAAACCGCATTTATAATCCCAAAAACTTCTCTATATATAGAGTAAATATACAGATTAACAAGATCTTCTATGTGAATCCACGGAAAAAACTGCTTCCCAGAAGAAATCGGACCACCAATACCCATTTTATAGTATGGCAAAAGGGTTTGGATGAGTCCGCCCATGCCTAAAATATGACCCTGTCTTAGAATAACTGTTCTAATACCGTGTTTTTCAGCTTTTTTAGCCTCAAGTTCCCAATCTTTGGCCACTTTCGCTAAAAAGCCTTGATTTTCCTTGATTTCTGAATTTTCGTCCAATATTTCCTCATCTCTATCACCATAAACCCCGACAGCAGACGCAGAAATAAAGACTTTTGGACGAAAATCTGGGTTTTCCATCAAAGAAACAAGGTTTTTGGTTCCCAAAACCCTGCTTTCATATATCTTTTTCTTGTATTCTTCGTTCCATTTAGCGCCAATAGTAACGCCCGCAAGGTTTATAACGACATCTGGGTTTTTAATCTTTAAAACTTCCCCTTCGGGGCTTATACCTTCTTGTAAATTAACCTTTAGAAATAAGACTTTTGGGTTTCTTGGTGGATTAATATCCAAAGAAATAACTTCGTGACCCTCATTTATAAGAGATTCACTTAATTTAGATCCTAGAAAACCAGATCCGCCAGTTATAATTATTTTCATAAGAAATATTATACACCAGGAAAACTAGTGGGAATGTGGATGAGTGTGATCATGATCTTCGTGACCATGAGAGTGTCCGCCTTCAAACTTTATAGATGCCAGCTCTTTTCTGTTTTTGCCCAAAAATTTAACAGCCAGGATTGTGGTTATCGGAACAGCTAAAACCACACCGATACTTCCAACAATAGTTCTAACTATTTCTGTCGCGACGAGTTCGCTACTGATGATAGATTCAAAACTTCCGTTTGAAAGTTTAAAGTAAAGAATAAGAGGCAAGGCGACTCCAGTGTAAGCCAGCACTAAAGTGTTTACCAAGGCAGAGACGTGATCCTGTCCGACACGTATCGCTCTTTGATAAACCTCTCTTGAAGTTATTTTTTCATTTGCTAAATACAGCTCGCGAACCACCGCGACTTGAGTGACCGCGATGTCGTCCAAGACTCCAAGAACTCCGATTATAATACCTGCAATTATCAGATTGATCAGGTTGATAGATACGTCTGGCAAGAAAGAAAGATAAACTAAAGTTCCATCAGATATTCCCGACAGAGCAAAAAGTTTTATAGAAACAAAAGCCAAAAGACTCGTGAAGATAACAGTTATAGATGTTCCGGCAAAAGCGACAGTCGAAACTTTATTAAATCCGTAAGAGAAAAATATAGCAAAAAATAAAATAAGGAATGACAAAAGCGGTCCGATAATAAGAGGATCGACGCCTTTTAAGATAAGAGGAATCATTATAAAGATAATCGCAAAGAAGCTTAAGATAAGCGAAAACAAAGATCTGATTCCTTTTAGCCCTGAAAAGAATGCGACGACCACTATAAATAAAATTGTAAGTAAGATTATCTGATTTGTCCGACTAACCTCAACTAGAAAGTTTTGATAATTCCCTTCTCCAAAATCATTCACTGAATAAAAAACTTTTTGACCGACAGAAACTACTGCATAGTCGTTATATACGTCTACTATTTCTCCCGTCTTATTATCTTTTACTTTTAAGTTCTGAATAGTGACAGGTTCGTCTTTTAGAAAATCCACCTCCTCAGTCTCCGACACAACCTCTATCACTTTTCCTTTTAGGATTTCACCGGCAGCCTCTTCCTGGGCAAAAGAAAAAGAAGGAATTATGAGTAAAATAAATAAGAATATTTTGAGCACTATTTTGTATTTCATAAGCACGATATTAGCACAAAGGATGGTTTATAAAAAGCAAATAAATAGGCCGGGGCCAAAGGCCCCGGCCTATTTATTTTTATCTCAAAGCTTTCAAATCCTCTAAAACTTCTTGTGCGTGCAAAGCAGGTTTTACATTTTCATATACTTTTAAAATCTCCCCTTTCTTACCTATCAGATATGACATTCTTTTTATTCCTAGAAAAGTTTTTCCAAACATGCTTTTTTCTGACATCACCTTATATTTAGCAAGCACAACTTTTTTCTCGTCAGACAAAAGTGTAAATGGTAGGCTATATTTTTCTGCGAACTTTTTATGACTTTTTACAGAATCAGCGCTTATGCCCAAAACTTTTACATTTAAACTTTTAAAGTTTGGAAAATCATCACGGAGCATACAGGCCTCTTTCGTGCATCCTGGAGTATCATCTTTCGGATAAAAATAAATTAAAACATTTTGACCTAAGTAGTCTGAAAGTCGGTGCTCTTTTCCATCCTGATCAGGTAAAGTAAAATCGTGCGCCTTATTTTTTATTATTTTCATTTTTGGTTTATTATTTTCTTCTATTTCTAAAAACTCACAAATAATCCTAGTACTCCTTTTAAGTAGGTTAAACATAATGGCAACCGTCAAAATACTTAAGGCGATGTTTGTATTAATGAACGCAACAGGTATCGCAAAGACTGAGAAAATAATCGGAATAAAAATTCTGATATGAGAGTGTATTTGTTCTATCTTTGTTATTCTCTTGTTTTTTATATTGTGTGACTTCCAAGCGTAAAGTCTCATAAAGAAAAGAAGCACGCCGATTAAGATTACGTTTACAGAAAAAACTATCACCGACGCTGGCAAGTGACTGTAGACACCAAGGAGGTGTGACGAAAAAGGAATGAGCGCAACCAAGAGCAAAAATCCTCCTGCAATATTTTGAAAATTAACATCGAAGCTTTTTGCAAAATCAGAAACGATGGAGTGGTAACCTCTCCAGTAAGTAAAAAGAACTGCGAAAGAAAGTATATAAGATAGAAAAAGAGGATAAGAGTGTTTTAGTAAATTAAAAATTTCTTGATTAGTAGGATTTGAAATCTCTGGAACTTTTATTTCAAAAACAAGTATTGTCATAACGATGGAAAAAATTCCATCCGCTAAAATATCAAGCCTAGACACTTCTTTATTCATATATAAATATTTTATCAGATTAATTTTTTTCACGTGTGGGAAAGTAATATAAAAACAAAATCGCACGCCGAACGGCGCGCGATTTTGTTTTTATATTACTCCGTCTTTTTGCGCATTCCAAAGTTTAAAGTAATAACCTTTCTTTGAAAGCAAATCTTCATGTGTTCCATCTTCCACTACATTTCCTTTATCCAAAACTATAATCCTATCCATTTTCTTTATCGTTGAAAGTCTGTGAGCGATAACTATCGTTGTTCTATTTTTCATCGCTTCGTCGAACGCTTTCTGGATTAAGTTTTCACTTATTGAGTCAAGTGAAGACGTCGCTTCGTCGAGTATTAAGACTGGAGAATTTTCAAGCATAACCCGAGCGATAGCTATTCTTTGGCGCTGTCCGCCAGAGAGTTTCACACCACGCTCACCAACCATAGTCTCGTAGCCATCTTTTAAATCTTTTATAAACTCATCTGCGTGAGCTTTCTTTGAAGCAACTTCTATTTCTCGCTCACTAGCATCTGGATTTCCATAAGCAATATTTTCGCGAAGCGTTCGATGAAACAAAACTGGTTCCTGTGGCACGTAAGAAATATTTCTTCGAAGATCGTCTTGCTTTATGTTTCTAATATCTTGTCCATCTATTTTTACCGCGCCATTTGATACGTCTTCGAAACGTAGTAACAGGTTGGTTATGGTTGTTTTACCTGAACCCGAATGCCCGACAATACCAACCTTCTGACCACTTGGAATCTGCAGGTTAAAGTTTTCAAAAACATCCTTTCCGTCTTTGTATTCGAATGAAACGTTTTCAAAAACTATTTCCCCGTTTTTAATTCTGCATTCTTCTGGATTTTCTGGATCTTTAATATCAATTTCTTGATCTAAGATTTCTACCATTTCTTTCGCGTCAGAAAGTGAACTGGCGAATCTCCTTAGCGAGTATCCAATACCACCAATAAAATTAAATATCCTTGCCATATAAATTTGAACAAGCACAATAAATCCTATTGAGACTAGGCCTTTAGACCACAGTCTAATTGCGATATAAAGTCCACCAATTTCTAAAACCATAATCAAAAATGACTGTATCAGATTTTGAAAATTTCCAATATACCAAGATCTTAATCTTTTTTTGTTTTCATCTTTAGTTTTTTCTTTAAAAGATTTAAGTTCGTGAATGTACGCAGAGAAAATTTTTACACTGAGTACATTTGAGACGGCGTCAACAAACCATCCGCGAACAGAAGAACTTGAAGTTGCTCTTTCTTCGTCAAACGGCATTTTATACTTCGCGAAAAAATATGAAATTATTATATAAATTAAAAACCATGCAGAAAAAATAATAGTCAGTGTTTTATCTTCTTTAGATAAAACAAAAATAATTCCGGCGAATCCCAGGATTGAAGCAAAAAAGTTCCAGATTAATATGTCGTAAATGGATTCAAATGATCCGATGAATCTACCTGCTTTTGCAATAACAGAACCTGCTGAATTGTTTGAGAAAAACCTTCTGCTGTGAGTAAGTATTTTTCCGAAAACCATATTCGTAATTCTTGTTGTTATTTTACTTTGTACATATGATTGTAGAAATTCATTTATCCTCCAAGCGATAAAACCAACAACAAGAACAATGATCAGTAACACAAATGATGATGTTAGGTCTTTTGTCCAAGAAATTGATTGCGCAGAATAAACACTATCAATTATTTTTTGATATATTTTCGGCTCTACTGCATTGGCAAGAATGGTTCCTACAGCAATTAGAATGTATGATGCCAGAATAAAAAGTCTATACCCCTTCGTCTCTTTCCAAAAATAGTAAAAAATCCGAGAATATTTTACTGTGCTCTTTTTTTCTTTTTCTTCCATTTTTAATTAGTGAAATATTTTATATTTATAAAGTCTGACACACCCGCTGCTTTAACTTCAAATTCTGGAGTTCCATATGCATATGGAACAACTTGGTAGGTTTGGAAAATAAAAACCAAGGAGTCGTCTTTCGCATACCATGTAGCCCAATTTACTGGTTCGGGCGCAAGACCTTCATAAAAAGCCACGTCAGGATATTCTGACTGCAAAAACTTATCGCCAAGCGCTGCTAAAACTGGCAAATATTGCGAAGGTGTTTTTGTGAAAACGTCGCTTAGAGAAATTCTTTTGCCCGTTTCTTTATCATAGTGGAAAGTTAAGATCTCCAAGTTACCATGCGCGCCCCCAGTGAACACTGCTGATTTTATTATGTATGTTTTTATTTTTTCTGACTCTTTTAATTCATAGGTGAAGTCCAGCGTGTATTTCATACCGCGATTAAAACCTAAAAATTCTTTGTCTTCCTCTGTAAGATTTTCAAAACCGGCTTCTTCTTTAAACTGCGAAACCCTATCAGAAACCCATCTTTCAATATCAGGTTTTGCTTCTTCGTCTGTTATTCCAGACAAATCGTAAGTTATTTTATATAAATCAGATTCGTCTGTTTCCCATGTTCCCGCCGGAACTTCTTCTTCTGGGGTTACCTCTTCATCTATCCAGATTCCTGGATTTTCGACAACCACAGGTTTTCTCCCTTTGAAAACGCCCAAGTATAGAGCAAGTCCTAACATTAAGATCAAAAGTATTGTTTTAAATTTTGTCATAGTAAGTTTATTATATTGATAATAGTAGAAGAAAGCAAAAGAGCCGGCGCGCTTCGCGCGCCGGCTCTTTTTAATCCCCATTTACTTAGTTTAACTTAAACGTCGCCCTAACCGTAACAGAAATATCTTTTTCTTTCGTAGATGTATCATATGAACCATAATCAGAAACATCTATCGAGTTTGGTGATAGAACCTGTACCACTCCACCCGTAGAAGATTTCAATTTTCCAATACTTCCTCCAGAACTTTTCGCGATTTCATTTGCCCGAGCTTTGGCGTCTTGTATTGCCCCTCCTAAAAGCTCGATTCTCTTTTCAGCTAGACCACTGTATAGGTACTGGATTCCGTAACTTTGAAACAAAACATTTTTATTAACCAAAGAAGAAATAGAGTTAGCTACGTTTTCAACTTTTGCTATTTCTTTTGAGTTGATATCAATAGACTGTCTGAATTCATATCTTTTTGGTAAGTTCTGAGAACCTTCTCCGTATTGATAAACCTCGTTAACAGAAACTGGCTGTATAGAATACTCTTCTGTGCTTAAACCTTTTTCTTTTAGGAACGCTTCTATTATTTTTACATCATTTGCCACGTTTGCGTAACCGCTTTTTAAATCAAACTCTGAAGCTGTTCGCACGACAGAACCAGTGAACTTTGCAGAGTCCGATGTCACACGCACTTTCGCAGAACCTGTCGAAGTGATAGTGTCGCTGTCGGCTTTTATTGTAGAAACAAAAACTCCCGCGATCAGTGACGCCAAAACCAAGCAAACTCCTAGAACTAGTGACGGATAGAAAAATGGCCTCTCAGATAAATTTTTAAACATATATTTAAAAGATTATTGTTAATACCACTATTATAGCATTATTTAGACCTTCGTAGGAATCTGAATTTTCTGTGTTTTTTTGGCTCAGCGAGATAAATAGAAACAAGAACGCCGACAAAACGACCCAGAGTTACTCCGAAAATAGTGAAGAAAGTATAAGCAAAAACTTTTGACATATTTCCATCAAAGAAATCGTGTAGATAAATATCCGAAACTATTCTAGTTAAAACATATACGACTAAAATAAAAACTCCCCAAATATCCATCTTTAAGGTCACCATCATTTGTTTTCTTTTATCCCAAGAAACTTTATTAATTTTAGATAAAGCAAAAAAACCAAAGACAAATGAAAGAGCGACTACCAAGAAAACGTTGAACCAATAAAATCCTTCGAATAAAATATCGTAAACAGTAATCAGCCCAAAAATAAAAGTTAGAATTTCGAAAAACCGAAGTCTTCTTTTTAGCTTCTTGTCTAGCTTTCCGTCTCGGGAAAGTTCATCTGCTGTGTTTTTTAACTCTTCAATCATTATATTTTTTTAAGCGGATGAAGGTGCGCGGCAATACCTACGGCGGCAGCTATAAGCACGACATTTTTAATTATGTATTGACCTTCCAAAGTCGGCACCATAAATTTCTGCCAAGTTTCTTCTGGTAGATAAATGAGTGGCCCGAAAGTTGTTATCATGTGAATAAGAAGAAGCGGTATCACCACCCTCTCCATTCCTTTTATCAAAAACAAAACTCCGATTAGACATTCAAAAAGTCCGAACAAAACCAGGAACGTAGAAAATTCCATAAAAGGAATTGTGTTTTCAAACAGCCTCTGTACCACTCCGCTCGCCGGTGAAAGACCGATAACTTTCAAAAACCCAAACCAAAAGAAAACTATAAAGAGACCTATCCGAGCCGACGGCACAAAAATCCTACGAAAGAAATTAATAAGACTAGAATCTATTTTTTGTATAGACATAAATATAAATTACTTTTTATAATGAGTATATTATACCAAAGAAAAGAGCCGGCTACTCGCCAAGGAAAACAAAAAACACCCTCACGGGTGTTTTCTATTTCTAAACCCTTTCCCCAATCTGTTGTCGCCACATTGCGTAATAAAGTCCTTTTTCCTCTAAAAGTTTTTCATGTGTTCCTGTTTCAGCTATTTTTCCTTTTTCTAAAACATAAATTCTATCTGCGTGCATTATTGTCGAAAGTCTGTGGGCTATCAGTACGGTGATTCTTTTTGCCCCAGAAGAAACATCTCTTATGGTCGAGGTTATTTCCTCTTCTGTTATAGAATCCAAACTTGAAGTCGCTTCGTCAAAAATAAGGATTGTTGGTTTTCGAAGCAAAGCTCTGGCGATAGAAAGTCTTTGCTTTTCTCCACCAGAAACTTTTACTCCGCCTTCCCCGATAATAGTATCGAGACCATTTTCAGCCCGACTTAGAAGCGAGGTCGCTGCAGATTTTCTCAAAGCATCGAGACACTCTTCCTCGGTTGCAGATGGATTTACAAAAAGAAGATTTTCTCTGATAGATCCAGCGAAGAGCTGTGTGTCCTGAGTAACAAAACCAAACTGACTTCGAAGAGTGTTCATATTTACATCACGACTTGAAACTTTGTTGTAACTAATATTTCCATTTTTGGGTTCGTATAGTCCGACTAAAAGTTTTACCAAGGACGTCTTCCCAGAACCAGACGGACCAACGAAAGCTATCGTCTCGCCAGCTTTAGCTCCGAAACTAATATTTTCCAAAGCTTCTTTTCCAGCGCTTTTATACTGAAAAGAAACATTTTCAAACTCAAGCTCAGAAATATTGTTTACTTCTTTTGGCGCCACTGGAACTGGTTCTACTGGGATACTCATTATTTCTTTAAACTGTGCCATCGCAACCTCAGAGTCTCGATAGTTGTTTATGACATATCCGAGTTCTTGAAGTGGACCAAAAATAAAGAAAGAATAAATATAAAGAGAGAAAAATTCTCCGAACGATATTGTCTTCATGAAAACCAAGTAAAGAAGGAACGCCAAGATAAAAGTTCTCATCAGATTTATCAGAGTTCCTTGAACAAAACTAATACTTCGAATATAGCGAAGTTTTTTAAGTTCGAGTTTTAAAATCTTATCTGTTGTCGAATTTAGTCTACCGATTTCCTGCCCCACGAGTCCGAGACTTTTTACCAGCTCTATATTTCTGAGAGATTCTGTCGTGGACCCAGCCAGAGCCGTCGTTTCAGCCAATATAACCTTCTGAATCTTTTTTACTTTACCTGTCAGCACATAGCTTAGCGTTCCAATTATCGGAACAGTTAAAGCGAAAACCAGAGCAACTCCCCAATAAATACTGATAGCGTAAACCGTAACAAAAGCAAAGCCGATCAGTGAAACAAATAAAATATTTATGAATGAGGTTATAAAAACCTCACTTGTAGAACGCACTTTTTGAAGAGTGCCGAGCGTCTCACCACTTTTCTTGTCTTCAAAAACTTCATACGGCAAGGCCAGAGAATGCTCGACTCCATCGTTGTAAATTTTCGCGCCGAGCTTTTGTGTAACAGTATTTAGGAAATAGTCTTGAAAGTTTTTTGCAACACGCGAAACAAAAGCTGCACCGACAGCCAAAGCCAGAAGAAAAGAAACACCTTTGATAAATTCTTTCAAAGTATATGAATCAAACTTCGTCGCATAGTCGTCGATGATGTGTCTAAAGATCAGTGGATCAAGTAGAGAAAAAGTCTGGTTGACTAAAGCGAGCAGGAGAACTAAGAAACAAAGTTTTTTATGTTCTTTTAAGTAAGTTAAAAGTATCTTCATATATTATTTAGTCTGTGGTGCGTCCATACCCGCCCACATATTCATTGTTCCAAGATTTGAAACTCCAACAGATTTTAAATATAGAAAGAGCTGCATCCGGTAAGTCGGGAACCATTTGTTAACAGTATCGACTAGATACACACCTTTTGTTTTATCACCCATACCGTAAAGGTTGATCACAGTTTTTAAATCTTCGTCTGTAAATTTTTCCATAAGCTCAAGCATCATTTTTTGCTGAGCGTCCATCGCTTCCTGAAAATTACTAGCGTTTACAGAAACAGCGTTTTTACTATGAATGTCGAATTTACTCGAATCGTTATTTAAAATCATATCCACAGAAGCTGTCCCGACATGGCTTAAGTATTGCAAAAGCTCAAGCATTGACCTCTGCCCTTCACTTGGACGGAAGCTTTCCATCTCTGGAGTGACCTTCGCCGCCAAATGCTTTATTATCCGAATATCGTTTGTAAATGAGTCTATAAAATTCTGTTTTGTATACATATTTATTTTTGATAATTATAATTAAACGCAAGTATAACAGAAAAATCAGCGCCCCAGGGAGCACTGATTTTTCTGTTTTTTGGGGTCCAATAGTCCACGAACTTCGACTTTTATATTTAGATTCTAATAACAACATCTCTGAAATTTTACCAAGAATATGATGTACAAGAAAAACCACTATTAAAATTATCACAGTAAGTTCTAATTGGAGGTTTGTAAGTACTAATATTTAAAGTTGGCGGATTATAAACAGGTAATACCGGAGTTTCCACTGTAATATTATTTAGACCGGCTTGATATATCTGTTCATTGGTATGCTCTTTATCTGCTATAAATCTAGATGTAAGACTACTATGAGCTTTTTTTATATCCTCCATCCATTGCTTAGTTTGATTACTGTGTTTATCTATTTCCTGAGTATAAACCCCACTTTGACTAGCTGGAACATATTTTGTTCGCAAATCTCCACTAGTCCTTACTAATATACTTTGCTGGTTCTTTAATTCTTGGCTGATCATATCGACAGTATTCTTAAGGTCTCGGAAGTCATACAAATAATCATCTCTCCAATCATCAACATGTGGTATAAGCTCATCAGCCTGACTACTACTAAAACCAATTAAAATCATTTGTTTAAAATTATTAGCAACTGAAGGAATCCCTTGAATATATCTATCTAGATCTGAAGAATAGCTTGAAAAAATTCCTAAAGCGGTATTTACAGACCCCAAAGCAGTGTCCTCATAATAATCAGCAATAATACCCGCCACGTTTGGCTCAGCAGATTCTTTCTTTGGTATTTCAACTTTCGTTTCTGTTACAACCTCTTCCTCTTGAATAATATTATCTATTTCAATAGTGGATGTGGTGTTATCAACTTCAATCTTTTGCTCGAGTTCTAATATCCTTTTTTCTAAAATCTCTGTCTTAGTTTCTCCTCTAGAAAAGTTCCAGTTATTAAACCAAGATAGTGGGTTCCACCAAACAGCAAAAACTATTTGGGGTGTAATAATAAACGCTACCATTAATATTGAAATTTTTGTTATCTTTTTCATACAATTATTATACCAGTTCAATTCCCGTTAGGGGTAGCATAAAAAGACCTTGATATATAAAGAGATTTTTCGTGGGTCCAATAGTCCGAGAGCCTCGATGGAGATATTGACAAACTTTATACTTAGGTTGTTAGTGATTATTAACAACTATGGTGTTGTGCGTGTAGTCTACATATGCTACAGTATAAACATGAGTGAAAATTTTAAAATAAAAATAAGAATCTTAAGAGAGAAGCACTTCCCTGGAAAGAGCTTAAGGACCCTGAGTACAGAACTTGAATCACAGCTAGGTGAACATTTTTACGCTTATCTAAGCAAAATAGAAGCTGGAGCACTTCCATCGATTGAGTTTTTAAATAAAATTCGTAATGCTTACAAACTAACAAATGACGAGTACATAAACCTACTCAGTCTTTATGTAATGCAAAAAGTAAGTAACGAAAGTGAGCGTAGTGGAATTGATGTTGAGCCTTCGGTTGCCCCATCACTGCTTTTTAGAAAAGTTAATAAGAAAAAGAAACTATGAAAATAAGAGTCACTAAAAACTGGAATGCTTTAGCTGACTCTTATCAGCTAACTAAACAAGAGATTGAATCTCAGGTTTTAAGCGACCTTGCAAAATACCGCCGTAAATATATAGAAAAATACGGTAAGAGTCCTTCTAAAGTTCTCGATGTAGATAATTACATCCAAGAACTATGGGGCTTTACCGTTTCTTTTGAAAAAATTGACACCGGTTCTGAAGATCAAGAAACTTTAGGATTCTTAAGACCAGAAACACAACAAGTTGTAGTAAACGACAATTGCACAAATGAGCAAAGAATTTCATTTACAGTAGCTCACGAAGCTGGACATCTTTCCCTTCATGGGCCACTATTTAAAACAAAAGATGGGATTATTATTGGATGGGAAAATATTTCTGTTAGCAAAAATAGTAAGAAAAAAGACACGGCAAATATTCGAAGAGAATGGCAAGCAAATGTATACGCGGGCGCACTCCTTGCATCACAAATTGAGGTTGAGGAATTCCTTAGAAGTCTTGATCTTATTAAAAATGAAACCCTTATACCCTTCAATCTTGATCAATATTATCCAAAATTTAAAGAACGATTTGGACTATCAAAACAAGCATTAGAAATTCGGCTTACCCACTTAAACATACCCATAGAAAAAGGAATTAGGGTTTAAGGGTCAAGAAAAGCCACCAATTTCTTGGTAGCTTTTCTGGGCGTTTAAATCGAATGGGAGATCCTTCCCAAAATGCTTCGGTCGATTTTTCGATATTAACTACGAATATATGTAAAGCCTCAACAACTCTACTTTATCATAGTTAGCGCCCTTTTATCAACCAATTCAATATTCACACATATGAATAAAGGATCTAAGACGTTTCCGCTCGGTAGAGACTCAAGGACAGGAGAATTTATACCTGTTCGAGAAGCCGAACGACGTCCTAACTCTACCACCGTTGAACGTATCCCAAAACCTGGGAGAGGCGACACTGGTAGAAGTAGTAAAAGATAATTCTTGGCCTTAAGATTGATAATCATTTTTAAAAATGTAAGTCACATCTTAAGTTGCTAATTAAAATCACCCATTGGAAGGATGGGTGATTTTTAATTTATATCTTTTGACTCATACAAAAAGCAATCGCCTCTTTCCTTGTCTGAAATAACCTTGGATAAAGTGAATCTTCTTCTGGCCAGAATTCATAGCGAGCTTCCTCGAGAACGGTGTCACCCCTTCCGATTGGTTTTTCTGTGGCAGGAAAGAAATATATATCACTAACGCAACTACTTCTCAAAATAAGATAAATACCCCCCAGTATTATGATGGCTATTATAATAATGTTACGATTTTTTAAAAAATTAAAACCTTTTTCTTCTTTTTTGTTTTGCTCCATGATTAATTTATCTAATTAACTGACAGGTAGCAAAAAGCTCCTAGCCAGCGACAGCCTTTCGGCCATCCGTATGAGTTTCCCCATACGACCAATCACGGAACTCTGACTAGGAGTTCTTTATTCGTGATTGGATTTGCGACCATATCCTAAAACTAGGGGTTAGGTCTATATTAAGTTGTAATACCAACAATATATCATCAAAAAACAATAAAAACTAGATTAAATGACAGAAGGGTGTTGTTTTTCAACATTTAACCGAAACGACTATTCCATGCTTATGGGGGCGAGGGCGGTCCACCATAAACCCTATAAAGTATGTACGTCTGTAAAAATTTTCCCTACTAAAAAATTTGTATTACAATTAAGATATGAACGCAGAAGAATTGAATAATAAATATTTAGATATTCTTGACTACATTAAGTATCAGCAGGTTATTAGCCCTCAGACCAAAAACGACAATAGTCCGGAAAATTGGTATGAGCTTAACAATTACACATTTGATATTCCCGAAGGTGACTTTAAGGAAATAATGCTAGGGCTTGAAAAACAAAAAGTGATTGAAATTACTGGAATAATTAACGTCCCAGAAAACTCCCCACGTGTTAATGGCTGGCTATATGATGAGAATGGTGATTTGGTAGATTCTGATGAGATTATTTTTAACTATTGGAATGTAGATACTCAAAAACTAGAGGATCTAAGGGAAAAGATTCCTGAAACTATTACCACTCAAGAAGAAGAGTTTATTCAAATGGCGGAGGGCCGGGTAATTCTTTCAGCCGGAGATCTTAGCCTACATGAGGGCGGGGCAATTTCTTATGATGGTGAGGTTATCAAAATACCCCAATATCTAAAAACCATACTCGAATATTTTATGGAGCATCCAAACCGTATTTACGACAGAGATACGCTTATTGAGATTGGCGGGATTAGAACTGACAACAAAAAGAAAACTGTTGCAAAGTATGTATGGAAAATTAATAAAATACTGAAACCTCATTACAAAAGATACGCCATAGTGAACCATAAAAGAGAGGGCTGGATATTTCATCCGTAATACACAAGAAAATGTTCACTGATGAACATTTAATGAACACCCATTGACATAATTAATGGGTGGTCTTCTTATTTAACAAAAGCCACGCATTAACAACATGGCAATCAGTAAACAACAACTGAATAGACTGAAAGATATTCTCATGGAAGAATACGGCTTTTCTCTGTCAGAAGAAGACTTGGCGTCGGAGGCTCTTCGTTTGTCTGATTTTGCCAAAACTATTCTAAACAATAGTTTAAATAATAAATAACAATATATGCGGTCAATAGAAAGAAGATTTAAAAGGAATGTATTAGAAAACCCATACCTATCAACACTTACTTGCTTTAACAAGGCAATTTACGGCCAAAGATTTAGTAAGGATAGAATTAAAAGAAGTTTTAACTTGTTGGTAGACAAAAACGACTACCAAAAAGAAGATAAGGGGAAACTACTAAAATACGCCTACACGATTTCACAAGGCGGTCTGTAGCGTACGTGATCTTGGGACTAAAATCTCTCCTAAGATAGGTAAAAATAAAAAAGGATGAGAGATATTATAATTAAATTTAAACTACATTAAAATGAAAAATATTAGAAAATATTACTTCAGCGCTTTAGTCGCAAAAGACGTTGGTGTGGAAGAGGCGGTCATGTTAAGTAATTTATATTTTTGGGTAGAGAAAAACAAAAATGATGGAAGAAACTTACATGATGGAAAATATTGGACCTTTAATTCAGTGTCCGGCTTTACAGAAAAATTTGAATTCTGGTCAGGCTCTCAGATACGGAGGATACTAAAAAATTTAAAGGTTAAGGGATATATCGAAACTGGAAGGTATAACCGAATAGGTTATGACAAAACAACTTGGTACACCGTTACCGAAAAAGCGGTTAAATTGATTGAATCAGATAATGAGTTTGTCGAAAGTGTTAATCCTGCTAACGAAAACGTCAATCCATTCTTCGAAACAGACGAAGTATTTGACGAAAACATCTAACCTATACCAGATAATAAACAAGATAATAAACTACAGATTATAAACTTCAGATACTAAACACACATTTATTAAATACTTATGTATTAGTAAGCACCTGCGGTGCATACTACACAGGCTCTCAGTGTTTGTACCTGACAGGATATAAAAGTTTGATATAATGTAAAAGCTACACATAAGACCCATTAATGATTTTGCCCAATAGAGGGGAGGCGGAGGTTTTATGTGTAGCAACTTAAAATCATTACCGTCTTCCCTCTTTTGCGTTTTAACTATGAATAGATATTTTATATATGCCCGGAAATCGACCGAAGATAAAGACAAGCAAGTTGCCTCGATATCTTCTCAGGTTGATGAGCTTATGAAACTTGCGGACCGAAATGGTTGTGAGGTTTTAAAAGTATTCCAGGAATCAAAGTCCGCCAAAGCTCCGGACGTTCGAGTTGAGTTTTACAAGATGCTTGATTTGATTAAGCAAAACAAAGCTGACGGGATATTATGTTGGAAGCTTGATAGGCTTGCAAGAAATCCTGTTGATGGCGGAAAAATAAACTGGATGCTTCAGAATTCAGATATAAAGTGTATTAAAACACCCGGCCGAGATTACCTGCCAGGAGATAATACGCTGATGGCAACGCTGGAATTTGGTATGGCTAATCAATTTATTATTGATCTTAGAAATAATACTCTGAGAGGCCTTAGAGCAAAAGCAGAAAAAGGCATATTCCCTTCACGCGCGCCCTTAGGTTACATAAATGAAATTACGGGAAAGCAAGGTGAGAATCAAATTTTTGTAGATGAAAAAAGATTCCCTATCGTGAGACATCTGTGGGACCTTTTATTGTCTGGGAAATATACCGTTGGAGAGATAACTAAAATCGCACAGAAAGATTTAGGGCTGACAGGAATGAAAGGGGCACCTATAAGTGACGGAGTGCTTTATAAACTTTTTGGCAATCCGTTTTATTACGGAAAGTTTCTGTGGCAGAAAAAACTATGGGACGGAACCCAGGTAAGAATGATTACGAAAGAAGAGTTTGATAGAGCTCAAAAAATTATTAAAAGAACTGGTTCACACTCATCAGACAGAAATAGATTTGCCTATACTAGATTAATTAAATGTGGAGAATGTGGTTGTGCGATTACTGCCGAGGTCCAGAAAAAGAAACTTGCGGGTGGAGGCGTGAAAGAACACACTTACTATAGGTGCTCAAAACAACATGGTCCGGGATCATGTTCTCAGTCTTATGTGAAGTTAGACAAAGTTGAAAAGATGATAGAAGACGAGCTTAAATCTTTAAGTATTCCTAAATCACTATCTACATGGATTTTTGAAGTCCTGAAAAGCGATTTCGAGCATGAAATAAACATGCAAAAACAAGCAGTCTTAAATTTAAATCAAAACTATGAACGGTACGAAAAACAACTGGTCAATCTTTTTGACATGAGAATGAACGGTGAAATAAGCTCTGAGCAATACGAAGAGAAAAGGATTGAAGTTACAAAACTAAAAGATGAGACAAGAGAAAAACTGGCCGGAATCGACAATAGACTTGATAAATGGATGAATGACACGGAAAGCGATTTTAAATGGGCTGAAGAAGCGATTAAGACCATCCACGGTGATGATTTAGATGCAAAAAGAAATATCCTAAAGAAACTAGGAACTGAAATAATACTAAAAGATAAGGAAATAAAAATAGAATTAAATCCTATATTTAAGTTGGTTCGAAAAGCTCATGAAACTGTCGTAAAAGAAAACATAATCTTCGAACCACAGAATAACGTTGCTAAACATGGACAAGTAAGCCATTTTGACAAGTTATCTATTCAAATGGGTGACTACAGGGAATCGAACCCTGATCGAAGGTTCCACAAACCTCCGTGTTAACCGTTACACCATAGCCACCATAAATCTAAACATCTTCGGTCTGTAAACATTCGTTTTAACCGAAGCGCCTAGTCATCATAGAAGTTCTAGAAAACTAGAACTTCTATGTTATACCAGAAACGCCTGATAAAATCTACTCTACATGGTAGGAATCCATTTCCGAGACTAAGGGAGTTAGTTTTTGTTTGGCTTCATCTTCAAAAGACTTTAGTCTGGAAACCATCGAAGAATAATTTGAGAAAGGTGTTCCTTCTATAATAATGTTTTGTTGAATTCTTAAAAGCGAGTCTCTTTCTTCACCTTCTTCAATAGAAAAATACTCTTGCCCTGCTTTTGTCTTTTTAAAAGTGTTTGTTATTTCTCGCAGGTTTGAGTTCATATCGATAATCAAGGCTTCTATTTGACCCCAAACTTTTTCACTAGAATTTTGATCTGAAACTTCAAGTAGTGCACGAGCCTCGAGCATTTTTCTTTCAAAATTTTCAGTAAATGGTTTTATTTCTTCTGTGACTTGCTCGTGTGTTTTTTCAGCAGGTTTTCGTTTAAGACTTTCGAAAAGATTAAATTTCATCCCAATAGAGGTTTACGGCAGACCGCAACACCTTTAATTAAGCTAATAATACCTTGTTATTTTATCACATTTAACAAAATCGTGCTGCCGACCTCTAACGGGACAAGTATTATCTATTTATTATTTTCTAACTCTTTCTTTCTCTTATAAATCATATACCTATCAAAAGCCTGAGAACCAGCGATTGCTAAAACAAGCAATAGAAGGTATAGAGAAATCCCTGTACCAATAGAAACTGGTATTGATTTGATTGACCCCAAGATGAAGATCACATACCATGAAGAGATTGAGATAGCGCCTAGTGCAAATGCGAGTTTTCGCATAAAGTGAAGTTCGCCTTTTTGGTGACTAAAGTTGTCGCCAAAAGTTATTTCCATCATCTTCGGAGAGATAACCAGGTTTAGCATAATTCCGTTTAGGATAAGAACCAAGACTGCTACAACTTTTGTTAAGAATTTTGAAGACTGCATTAAGACTTCTGAGTTCGCAAGAAATAGTCCGATACCTGTTAGAACTAAAAGCCCTAAAGCAACCCAGATAACCCCAGACAAAGTCTCCATTGTTTTATGTTCTGATTCTGAGATTTTGTAGTCTTTAAGATATTTAAAGAAGAAAATATCTGTTACAGTCGCGGCGCCCACACCGATAGCGGCAGAAAATGCATGGAAGAAAACAACTACTGGCTTATACTCCACAAGCAAACTAACAAGAGAGAAATCTGCGCCGAAAACCGCAGTTATGAAAATAAAGGTTGAAAAACCTGCAGAAAAAAGACACCAAGTGCACCACATTCGCAAAATAAAAGCTTGGATAATGATAAGGTAAACAGAAAAGAAAAAAGCTCCGACTGTAACCCCAGTCATGAAGAATTTAAAGACATCAGAAACAGCGTTCCCGTTTAAGAAAATATAAGCATAAGCGAGAATAATAAAAGCGTAGTAAAACATACCCATCAGCTCAACAGGTATGCCAAGGAATTTTGAATACCGACTGTTTACCACTTCGTCACAACTTCCGTTCATCGGACAAACCAAGTTTTCCTGCTTTTGTTTTTTTGAATAAACATATGCAGCAAGCAAGAAACCGGCAATACCAAAAATGATTGGACCTAGATCAAAAAAAACTTTTTCTAAAATAAAAAACATAACTATATAACACCAAAAACTTTACCAATAAAAATTATATATAAAATAATATACATAAAACCTTCCCACTTATGAATTATATTAGATAAACACGAAACAATAAACACCAGAGTAATAATAAGTAGCGCAGGCAGCGCCAGACTGAAAGTAACCGCGTCTAAAGGCAGTGCACTAAAAAGCCCAGGAAGACCCACAACCATGAGTAAGTTAAAAGCATTTGAGCCAAAGACGTTTCCTAGCGCAACCTCTGGGCTGCCTTTCATGGCCGCTTTTACAGAAACTAAAAGCTCTGGCAAGGATGTGCCGAAAGCCACAGCGACAACAGATATGACTCCTGGCGCAATGTTAAAGATTTCTGATAGAGAAATTACAGAACCAATTAAATATTTTGACCCAGCGACAAGACCTAGAAGACCGAGGAAAAGAAAGATGAAGTCTTTCTTTGTTAGTTTTGGTTTATTTACCAGCTGTTCTTTTGGCTCGTCTGTTGGTTTGTTAAAGATAGAATACACTAGATAAACCATGAAAGAGATTATTAAAATCAGTGAATCGAATTTAGAAATGAGGCCGTCGTAAGAGAGTGCTAAAAATATAGCTGTTATTATCGCCATCATTGGAAGTTCTAAATCTGTGAGATTTGTTTTTGATTTTATTTTTCTGGAAACAATAGCTGAAATACCTATGATGAGCAAAATGTTTGCGATATTTGAACCAATAGCATTTGCTGGAACTATTTCTGGTACACCTTCTAGAACAGCCACGATTGAGGATATAAGTTCTGGAAAAGAAGTTCCCACTCCGACGATAACTACTCCCACAACAAACGGAGAAAGTCCGAAAGAAAGCCCGACCTTTTCAGAACTATTTAAAAATAGATCTGCACCCTTAACTAAAACTAAAAGACTTACTGCAAAAATTAATATGTATAAAATAACCATAAAAAGATTATAGCAGATGAGATTTTTATGTATTGGGGATTTAGTAAAGCCGGCGCACGAAGTGCGCCGGCTTTACTTTATCTGGTGCCCAAGAGAGGACTCGAACCTCCACGCCTTTCGGCACATCCACCTCAAGGATGATTGTCTACCAATTTCAACACCTGGGCATAAACAAGATATTACAGAAAGTTTCGATAAAATCAAAGCCCGGCGCCTTTCGGCGCCGGGCTTTGATTTTATTTTACTTAGATTCTTCAGGAGTTTCTTCTTTTGCTTCTGGAATAACTTCGTTTTCCATATCTTCTGCTTTGATTTCCATTTCGTCAGTTTTCGCAATAAATCCAAAAGCTTTAAGTTTTCTTCGGATTTCTTTTGCTGTCTTTTCTCGTAGGAAGTAAAGTTTAGATCTTTTAACGTTAGCTCTTTTTACAACTTCAAACTTATCAACGTTTGGAGAGTATAGAGGGAAAATTCTTTCCACGCCCACACCTTCTGAGATTTTTCTAACAGTAATAGTAGCACCCGCTTCTGTTCCGTGCTTTCGAGCAAGAACAAGACCTTCAAAAGCTTGAAGACGAGTCTTTCCTTTTTCTTGAATTTTTGAATAAACACGAACAGTATCACCCGCTTTTAAGTCGAGCTTTTTTCGTGCATCCATATCAACTGGTGATAATTTTATTGCTGTAGTCATGATATTTTATATAAAACCGCCCAAATTTAGGCGTGTCATTAACAAAGGAGACTTTATCATAAACCTTCTCTTTTGGCAACCTTTTGTTTTATAGACGAGCGATAAGCCCCAGGAAATCCTCTGGATATGGAGCCTCAAAGGTTTTTAAGCCTTTTTCAGGTATTTCAATGGTAAGACTTCGAGCATGTAGCGCAACCCTTTCAAACCCTAAAACATAAGGTCTATTTTCAGCATAAAGTTTATCTCCCACGATCGGATTGTTTAAATATTTCATATGAACTCTGATCTGATGAGTTCTTCCTGTTTTAGGTCTGACTTCAAGGAAAACAAATTTTTCTCCATCTTCTTCAAAACGAGAAATCACTTTATATTCTGTCACGGCTTCTCGAAGCAAACCTCTTGCGCCACGAGTCGCGCTCCATTGTCTAAAATCTTTTCCATTTCTTCCTATCGGCGCATCCACCACCCCGGAATCATTTTTAATATTTCCCCACACAACAGTGTTATACACTTTTTTCGCTAGTCTTTCCTGAAATTGATTTTTTAGAAAATTAAAAGAGTCTTGGTTTTTCGCCAGGACAATAACCCCCGAAGTTTCTTTATCTAGCCTGTGAACGATACCTGGTCTTTTTATAATCTCCCCTTTTATATCCATAGGTTCGCCCACGTTTTCCATTTCTGGGAATTCTTTCATGACCCAGTCGCACAGAGTTTCTTCTTTGTCTTCCCTCTCTTTGCCGTCCGCCTTTTTCCTAAGTCGAGACAAGTCGTCATGAACAACAAGCCCTGAGGGCTTGTTTAAAACTAAAACATTTTCATCTTCGTAAATTATTTCTGGGAACATAGTTAGGCCGCATCTCTATTTAAATCAAATTGATATTTTCTAAGATTTTCACAAGAGGACAAAATCGCTCTAGATGTACCATCCTGATCCATAAGACCTCTATGCTTATCCACCAAATCTTTATTAAATCTCAGAGAAACATCAAGCGCCCGTTGATATTTAAAACAAATATCCGCCAAACTAATATTATTTCTAGACCTTGCCTGGTCTATAAAAACTTTTAACTGTTCATTTATTTGTAACGCCATTAATGTCCAAACAGGATCTTCTGAGAAATCAACCTCTGTTTTAATTGTCTCCTTTGTATGCCATCTTGTTAGCAAATTCCTAACCTTGTCTTCTTCGGCCCCAACAACAACTCTCGGCATTCCCGTCTTAGATTCTGGCGCCCCTTCTTCAAATTGAAAATATTTTACACGGGAAAGAGTTCCTTTGTTTATATCTGAAATACTTCTATCAATTTTTTTATTTATTAAAGATGGCGACATTGAAAAAGATGCATCCATAGCAAGAGCGATATATGACTTAGGATCATCTGGGTTTTGATACTCTGCAACAAAATCTACACCGTTTTTAATATCGTCAAACTCAGATGTTTTATGTAAGATAACGTCTTTAAAAATTTTACTTTCTGAAATATGGGTATACAGAAATCCTTCAAAAATATGTCCTAGTCTTTCATAGTAATCTAGTACTTCTTTTCTGTTGTCGTCATTTAGCTCCTTGTATTTTTCTTTTATAGCAACAGATAATTCATTGTTTTGTTTAATGCTTTGTTTAATATTTGAAATTTCTTTTAGATCTTCAGACACTTCTAATTCTGAAATATCTAAGCCGTCGGCCACATCTTCCTCGTCTAGAGGTAGCATTTCTTTACTCATTAAAACTTCTAAAGCCTTTAGCGTTTCGTCACTTAGTCTTTTTGGCCCCCTATCTCTATTCATCTTTAGGATGTCTCGTGATTCAAATATGCTCATAAAATTTTATTAAGTAGTTAATATATAAATTCTACCAAAATACCAAGCAAAAAAACACCTTTCGGTGTTTTTTGCTTTTCTGTGGGCGATAGAGGACTTGAACCTCTGACCTTTCCAGTGTAAATGGATTGCTCTACCAACTGAGCTAATCGCCCTTTTGTTTGAATACTATACACTACAATAAGTTTATCTTCAAACTTGTCCCCTCGGCATGAATCGCCTCTCCTTTTAGTCGAAACGCACCATTTTTATAGTCGCTTCGCTTCTTAAAAATGGGCGCCTTCGGTTCGATTCCTTCTTTCGGGCTAAATTTGTAAACCAACTTGTCCCCTCGGCAGGAATCGAACCTACATCGAGACCTTAGAAGAGTCCTGTTCTATCCATTGAACTACGAGGGGTAACTTTTGAAATATACCACAGGTAAAATAAATATCAAGCTTATTCAACCCCCACCAAAGCCTTTTCTTTATCCCTATCAAAATCAAAATTTTCTATGATTTTCATTATTTTTTCAAAGCCAACCTTATCAAAAACATCACCGTCGTCGCAGAAAAACGTAAAGGCTCCATTTTTTAAATAATCCTGGACAAACTTATGACCAAAACCAGCCTGAAGAAGGGCGTACCCCATATGAAGCTCATTCATACCATTGTTTTCCATTTTCTCTAAAATATTTTGCACACCCTCGGCTATATTTTTAACCGACTCTCTTGCTTTTTCATTTTGCATGGCTCTATTCCTGAGCCTTTCTGTAACAGAAGGTTCTGGTTTTTTATTTGATGGTGATTCCATATTCATAAATACATTTTAACTTATTGCAGATCCAAGCGCCACGGCATAAACCAAAGATTCTTCACGTGTTACAACAGGAACTTCTCCTGACTTAAAGTAGAAGTTACAAAAAACATCTGCTTCCTGAACAGGAAGTCTTGTTTCTCTGGAAAGAAAATTTATAAAACTTGGTTCTTTGGCAAAAAGCCCGCAAACAAAAAAGTAACCAACTTTATCTCCAGAAATATTATAGAAATCTTGGTATGTATCTTTTATCAGACCTGGCACCTTTTCTCTCTCAGAAAAAGAACTTATTCCTCGGAACCTGTTAAACGGACTAAAAACAGCGATGTCTGTTCTTCGTGTGTCAGCATTTAAAACCATAGTGTTTACTATCTCGCCCGTCTTAACACAAGATGCCAAAAGAGCGTCTTTAGTGCTGATTATCTTTTTAACACTGAGGCCAGAATTTACAAAAACACTTTTTAGAAAGTCTACGTTTTCTGCTGAAGAGATAAAAACATTGTAAAAATCTTTATTATTTACAGATTCAAACTTTTCAAAATACAAAACAGATTCTCCATGAGAAAGCAAAAGTCTCTCTTTTAACCTAAATTCTATTTGATTTAAAACGTCTTTTTTACTCGCGCCAAAAGCTACAGAGGCTGTTTCAGTACGAACGAAATCAGGAGGAAAAGAAAGATGTGCGTTTCTTTGTCCTGTCTTTCTTAAAACATTACGTAGAGCGGAAAGAAGAGCGTTTCTTGGCTCAACTCTTGCTATTTTTTCTTCACCTAAAGAAATAACTTTGTTTTCTTTGGCGCTTTTAGATACTAACGCGTAGCGAATAAATTCTTCCGTTATATGAAGACCTAAAATCTTTTTTTCTCTAGAGAAAATAGAAAACATTACGTTTCTATTATAAAACAAAAATGAAAAGTAGCGTAATCAAAAACACCAAGATAAGTGAAATCGTATTAAAGTATTTAAAGAAAATTTTTACAAGAGATGGTCCGTATAGTTTTGTGAGGTATGCCACGACGTAAAACCTTGTCGCCCGACCGATAATAGAAGCTATCAGAAAAACAAAAAAGTTAACTTTAAAAAGTCCGCCAGCTAAAGTAAATAGTTTAAAAGGTATTGGAGTTAGTGCTGCGACGAGCATCGCAAAAAAGGTTTGATCCTGGAAAAGTATTTTTATTTTTTCAAAGTCAGCTTCAAGTCCATAAAAAGATATTATGCCTTGTCCGAACGCATCAAAAAAACTAGCTCCGACAATATATCCGACTATTCCTCCTAAAATAGAAAAGGCTGTTGTTAGTGTGGCGTAGAAAAACCATCTCTGAACTTTTCGAACAGATATGATGGCTATTAAAAAGACGTCTGGCGGAATCGGGAAAAATAAACTTTCCGCAAAAGAAATTGAAGACAATACTACGGCAGCCTGCGGACCTTCGGCATGACGAGTCACCCAAGCCTGCAATTTTTCTTTTTTAAATAAATGCCAGAATTTCATCCCATTAGAGATAGCAAATCAAAGATTTGCATACCTTAAATTAAATTTTTAATAATTATTAGCTCAATTTTTATATGTAATGTTTTTTAATTAGAATCTCTAACGGGACAAGTATTTTACTAAAACTACCTCGCCTTACTTCCGTTTGGAACATCGTTTTCTGGAACCAAAAATATTGGCTCGTTTTCCATTCCGTCCACTGCAACAACCATTCCCTGACTTTCCAGGCCGCGTATAACCCGAGGCTCTAAATTTGAAACAAAAACTAGTTTTTTACCGATGAAAAAATTTGGATCAGAGTAGTATTCACGAATAGCAGAAAGTATTTGTCTAGGTTTTTCCTCTCCTATTTCAACCATAAATTTATAAAGTTTGTCTGCACCTTCTACTATTTCTGCTGAAACTATCTCCCCTACCTTCATTTCAACTTTCTTAAAATCTTCATAACTTATCATCTTTTTTTCTTCTTTTTTTATTTCTTCGTTTTCCATATTATTTTATTATTTTTTAAATTCTTGTTTATCTAAAAATCTTTGAAGTATTAACGCTGCGGCTGATTCGTCCTTTTTAGGCTCACGCGTTTGCTTTGTTTTTCTTGCAATAGGCTTTGTTTTAGTGAACATGTCTGAGTGAAGAGAGGTCATAAATTCTTTTTCTAAAAACACAGTAAATCCTTCTTTTTTCAAAATCTCCATAAATAGCATCACTTCTTCTTTTATAGAATTGTCGCCCGGGTCACCCAAAACAATACTTTCAAATCCTTCTTTAGATCTTAAATCTTTGATTATCTCAATTAACTTTTCTTTATTCTCCAAAACACAACAAGGAAAGGCGATTTTTCCATTATCGTCTGAAATAGCTACGCCTATTCGTTTTTTACCGTAATCTAGCCCGAGGGTTTTCATCCCAATAGAAGCAGGTCGCGGTCTCCCGAAACACTGCGAAATAAATAATAATTCAGCCTTTTATATTGTAACCCAGATAGAGAGCTTCTAACGGGACAAGTATATATAGAGAATAGCATAAAAAAGCCTTTAGAAAAGCTTTGACGTAAAATAGTTTATGTTAAAATATAAACATGATAGGAATAGAAAATTTTATATCTTTACCAAGTGGACAAATAGCTTTTACTATTTTTATAGTATGGAGTTTGGTCTGGAAAGGCCTGGCTTTATGGAAAGCCGCAAAGGCGGGATCAAAACCTTGGTTTATTATATTACTTGTATTAAACACGATTGGAATACTGGAAATAATTTACATATTTGCAGTTAAGCCGAAATTTACAGTGGAAAATGAAAAATAATTTAAAAGATTAAACAAGCCGCAAACCACAAGTAAGCGGTTTTGTTTTTTGGTATAATGGCGTAGTGACTGAGTATAAAAGAAAACCAAATACAAAATGTTTAGTCTGTGAAAAAGAAATCTATAGAAGACCGAAGGAGATGGAAAAGAGTAACGGAAAATCTTTCTGTAGTATGAAATGCTATGGAAAAAATTGTAGAAAAGAAAAGCCGTGTATTGTATGCGGAAAGATAATCCTATCTGCGTTAAACAAGAAGACCTGTAGCAGGTCTTGTTCCAACACAAACAGAAAAGGGGTTCAATATAAGATTAACAGACCGAAAGACAAGGTGACTTCTTTTAAAAGAATAAGAATGCGACTAATTGCAGAAAGGGGTGATTTTTGTCAAAGATGCGGATATAAAAAGTATAAGATATTAGAAATTCATCACCGGGACAGAAATAGAGGAAATAATGAGTTTGAAAATTTAGAAATTTTATGTCCAAATTGCCATGCAGAGGAACATCTCCTGAAATGATTGAAATTAAGAAGAAGTCGTGATAGTATCTTAAATTGTATAGGCAATATACATACGGAGGCGTGGCAGAGTGGTCTATCGCACTTGTCTTGAAAACAAGAGTCCTGAAAGGGACCGGGAGTTCGAATCCCCCCGCCTCCGCATAAAATAAATAAAGCCCGGCGCGCAAGCGCCGGGCTTTATTTATTTATTCTCTAAAATGCTAATATAACTGTATGGAAAATCTCTCAACAACAATAACAGCGTCCATAATAGGATTTTCACCAAATATCCAGATTCTCTTACTTTTTTTATTTTCTTATGGAGAAGGTCTGCCGATAGTCGGAACCATCTTGCCAGGAGGAACAATAGCCATACTCGCGGGCAGTTTATCAGGTAACGGTGTCTTCTCCATACAGACCGCCTTAATCGCAGTAATAGTCGGAAGTTTCCTGGGAGATATGAGCGGGTTTTTAATAGGTAGAAAATCAAGAAAAATAGGTTTCGTAAGAAAATTAATTGAAAAAGAATCTTGGCAAAAAAACCTAGAGATTTTTGATAGGAATTTTTTTATTATTGTAGTATTTGGAAAATTAATTCCCGGAATAAGATCTGCGCCGTCACTTCTCTTTGGTGCTAGAAATATTAGCTTTAAAAAATATGCTGTTTATAGTTTTATAGGATCGGCGCTTTGGGGATTTACAGGTATTTTTGCTGGTAACTTTCTTACAAAAATACTAGGAGAATATGCCATACCTATAATCGTTGCTGTTTTAATATTAATCATATTGATTACAGTGATAAGTCTTATTTTAAAAAAGAAAACCAAAGAAGCTCCTAAGACCCAGCTGTAGTGAGTGCTATTTACGAAAAAAGATAATTTAAATACACACAGACTATGCGTGGTTTTCATTTAATCTGATAAAATAGATTCAATGAACAGAGATACAATTCTTTTAGAATGGGAGGCATTTGAATACAGAGAGAAAAACAGAAAACCAGACTGGTTTTGGGCTCTTGGTATTATCGCTGTGGCTGGTAGTGCTGTTGCTTTTTTATACGGAAACTTTCTTTTTGGGATCTTTATCGTTCTAACAGCGGCGGCGATGATTTACTTTGGAATGGCTAAACCACAAAGAATAAAACAAATGATAACGACTGAGGGGATTTTCTTTGACGGAAGACTGTATCCATACGAAAGACTAAAATCTTTTTGGATGGATGAAGCGAACGGTGAAAAAAGACTGATTATACGTTCAGATAAAACTTTCATGCCGATAATGGTTCTACCTTTTGAAGATGAAGAAACGGGCGAAGAAATATATGCGCTACTTTCTGAGGTTTTAGAACAAGAAGAAATTCACGAATCTTTCGCTCATAAAACAATGGATAGACTGGGGTTTTAAAAACATCGCTATAAAATGCGATGTTTTGTTTTTGTGTAAAATATTGTATTATCGCCTTACGCTCCCGTCGTTCAATGGATAGGACATGACTTTGCGGAAGTTAAAATGTAGGTTCGATTCCTACCGGGAGCACCAATTTATTATATAATTAAAGAGTTATAATTTATTTATAAAAAATATGTCTATCGTAAGCCCAGAAATACAGGCACTAGAAAGAAAAATAAGAGAAGATGAAAATCTTGTGTCGGAAGCAAAGAGAAATATTGCAACAAAAAAATCAAACCAAAACACACTAGAAACAAACTTAAGAAGATTTAAACAAGAGGAAGAAAAAATAGAAACTAGACTTTCTCAAATAGATTCAGAGAAAAAAGATTTGGAAAGAAAGCTCTCTGAAACAAAGAGGAGTTTAGAGGAGGTGGATCAAAATAAAATGAAAATTGAAAAAGAGATCTCTGATTTAGAGGCCAACATAGAAAGATCAGAGCAAGAAATACGAACAATCAAACAAGACATGAGCAGACTCTCGAAATAAAAAACAAAATCCCCTTCCGGGGATTTTGTTTTTTACAGCTATTTAGTTATCTTTGAAAGAATTGATTTTCTTCGAGATGCTGTGTTTTTCTTTATCACACCTTTCTTTGTTGCCTTGTCGATAGCTTGGTAAGCTTTTGGAAGAAGTTTTTTTGCTTCATCTTTCTTTCCCCCTTTAACAAGTTTAGTGATTTCTTTTACAGACTCTTTCATTGTCTTTCGTCGTCTGTCGTTAACAATTCTTTTTCGGGCTGAAACCCTGAGAGATTTTTTTGCTGATGCTGATATTGGCATAATTTTAAAAATTTATTTTGTAAGTCTTCGGCGCGACACGCTTCTTCACGAACATACGGATAATACCAGAGGTTTTAAGAAAACGCAATGGAGTGATTTCGTTACCCAAAAATGCTAAAATGTAAGAAGTAAGACGCGCGACGCTTACCTTCTACTCACTATAAACTAACAACTATAAACTACGTCATGATCGCCCACATAAAAGGAAAAATTTTAGAAAAAAATACAAAGTTTCTAGTGGTAGAGGCAAACGATTTAGGCTACCTTGTTTTTGTTTCCACCGGCACTCTTTCCTCTTCCCCATCTATTGGCGGAGAGATTTCTCTTTGGACGTATTTAGCTGTCAGGGAAAACGCTCTCGACCTTTATGGATTTGAGACGATAGACGAGAAAAATTTCTTTGAACTTTTGATCAGCGTTTCTGGCATCGGTCCGAAAAATGCACTTTCGATTCTCTCTATCGCCCCGATGGAAACTTTGAAAAAAGCCATCGCCACAGGTGATATGTCTTACATGACAAAAGTTTCTGGTATCGGCAAAAAGACTGCAGAAAAAATAGTCGTCGAACTTCGCGACAAGCTCGCCTCTCTTGGACACAAAGATGAAGATGGATCGCTCCGCGGAGAAGCAGATGTGATCATGGCGCTTATGTCACTCGGCTACAGTCAAAACGAATCGAGAAGCGCAACAAAAGAAATCGACCCATCACTTTCTACAAATGAAAAAATAAAAATAGCCCTGAAGTTTTTAGGAAAATAATTTAACTTAAATATGCCAGAACTACCCGAAGTACAGACAACGGTCGACGGACTCAACAGAACGGTTAAAGGTTTCACTATCAAAAGCGTGTGGAGCGATTTGCCGAAAAAAGGTCATGTCCGAAAAGATGAGATAAAGAATCTCGCATTTTGGAATTCCTTTAAAGAGAAGGTTTTGGGCGCGAAGATTTTAAAAACAGAGCGTCACGGGAAAAACATTTTCATCCGTCTTTCAAACGGTTACACAATCTTGATCCACATGAAAATGACGGGACACCTACTCTTCGGCAAGTGGCGTGCCGGAACAGAAGAAGACGGTGAAGCACACCACAACTGGACTTGGTGGCCAGAAAAACAGAAATCTCTTCAAGACCCGTATAACAGATTCATCCATTTCAAGATTGATTTCGAAAACGGCAAGCATTTAGCTTTTTGTGATTCACGAAAATTTGGGAAAGTAACACTTGTAAAAACAGGAGACGGCACTGCGAAACATGTGAAGGATTTGGGACTGGATGCTCTCGACCCTCGCGTGTCTTTCCAGATTTTTAAAGAAAAGATTTTGCGGAAGCCCTCCGGAAGGATTAAAAATGTTTTAATGGACCAGACACTCATCACCGGTATCGGAAACATTTATTCAGATGAGATGCTTTGGATAGCGGGTATTCACCCAGAAGAAAAAGTGAGAAACATTCCACAGGAAAAGTTTAAAAAGATGTACGCCTCGATGAAACCGCTTCTTGAAAAAGGAATAGATTTTGGTGGCGACTCGATGTCAGACTACAGAAATATTTATGGAGAAAAAGGAAAGTTTCAAAACGAACACAACGTCTATGGCAAGAGAGGCGATAAGTGCAAGAAAAGAAATTGCGACGGTGTTATAATAAGAAAAGTAGTTGGAGGTAGAAGCGCGCACTTTTGCCCAGTACACCAAGTTTTAGAAATTTAGTTCATCCCGTTAGAAGTCGTTTAATAATTAATTAGTTTAAAAAATAGTTTTATGATGATAGACGTTTTAAAATGGTTTCTTCTTATGATGCTCGGACTTTTTGTAGTCTGGGTTTTAACAGGCGGACCACAAAGAGCAGAACAAAAAAACTTAACGCCGATAATCAGAGGACCAGGAGGAGTTAGTAGTCAACCCAACACCCCGTCTGTTAGATAGAGGTTCTGGTTTTTCTCAAAACTAATTTTTTTATTTTAGATTTCTAAAATCCGAAACAACGCGACACCTGCCGCGACAGAAACATTTAAAGATTCTTTTTCTCCTTTCATTTTTATTTCCGCCACAATATCAGAGATTTCTAAAATCTGCTTTTCGACTCCGGTGACTTCGTTCCCCAAAACAAAAACATTTTTCTCTCCTATCTTTACCTCTTTATAATCGACAGAATTTTCAGTTTGTTCAATAGAAATTATTTTGAAATTTTCCTCCTTTAGTTTTTTCAAGGTCTCAATAATATTTTCTGAGAATTCCCAGGAAACAGTTTCTTCTGCGCCGAGCGCTGACTTTGAAATGTCACTTCGTTTTCTACCGAAACGGTCGAGAGGTGTCGGTGAATACCCTGAAATTATTATTTTAGATATACCGCATGCATCAGCAGTACGAAAAATAGCACCCACATTTTGAGCACTTCGAATGTCATGCAAAATTAAGATATTTTCTGATTTCATTTAAAGCATCTTACACCAATTGACCAAAAGATAAAAGTTGTGTATATTCGTATAGTATTTTTAAATACGAAATCCGACACCCCTTCGTAGCTCAGTCGGTAGAGCAGCTCCCTTTTAAGGAGACGGTCGTAGGTTCGATTCCTACCGAAGGGACAATAATTAGAAAACTTCAAGTTTCATACTTGGGGTTTTTTAATTTCTGATTTCCGAAGGTGGGAATCGAACAAGAGGGGGGTCGGGGAAACATCTATTTCCCTGTGAAGGAAAACAGCGAACGCAGTGAGTGTTAGAAACCGTGGGTTTCTAAGGAGCGAGTTTACTCGCGAGTGAGATAGCGAAGCGTCCTACCGAAGGGGCAATAAAAGAGATAAATCTTACTTCCTTGCTAAATCATTTATGAAAAGTTTATACTGCAAGTGAAGAATTCTTGAGGCTCAAGCACCCACGCAAAATAATGGAGTCATGAGAAGGATATCTCTGGTTCTCCAAGGAGAGTTAATTCTTGGGGATGTGCCAAATTACAGCTTATAGGTATTAAAAAACCAAGCTGATGTGGTTCGTCGTGATCACACAAACAAAACACGGGCGTTCATGTTGTCATTTTTTAGAAAACCGTTTTCGACGAGGGAAAAACGGGATCGAACGTGGGTGGGAGGGGTCAGGGCACAAGCCCTGACCTTTTTCCTTGCCAAAAAACCCCAAAACCCATAAAATCAGACTATTAGTAATTTAAATATCTTTTAAATAGAACATGAATAAACAAACATTGATTTCTGTAGGTATCATAGGTGTGGCTGTTATAGTCGGACTTGTAATATTACAAAGAGCGAGCATAAAAGAAGCAAACAAGCCTGGAGAATATGACGCACTTGCAAGTTGTCTTGGAGAAGCCGGAGCAACATTTTACGGTGCTTTCTGGTGCCCACACTGCAACGACCAAAAGAAGGCTTTCGGAAAGTCTGAAAAACTTCTTCCTTATGTAGAATGTTCTACTCCAGATGGAAATGGACAGACAGAAGTTTGTATAGAAAAACAAATCCAAAGCTACCCTACTTGGATATTCGCAGACGGTACGAGACTCACAGGTGCTCAGTCACCACAGGCTCTAGCGGAAAAAACATCTTGCGAAGGGTCTTTGCCGGAAAACCAAACATCTGAAGTTTCTGTGGAAGAAGAAGGTGGAGCATCTCCAGTAACAACAGGATTAGAATAATATACTTGTCCCGTTAGAGATGTGGAAACTAAAGATCTCTAAACATGATGCAATTAAAATAAGTCGAAAATTTAAAAATAATTTAATTTTAGGTTAGCAAATCTTTGATTTGCAATCTCTACTGGGATGCAGTTAGCAAATACAACAAACTTAATACTCGGAACAGGAACCGTTATTCTACAAGCTGTTTCATTGCTTTTACTTATAATGACGATAACAAAAGACAGAGGAAATCTGGCAAAATGGTTTGCTGATAAATCTCTTTTGTTGGTAACAGTTATTATGGGTGGATCAGCACTAGCAAGCCTTTTCTACTCAGAAGTTATCGGCTATGTACCATGCCTTCTATGCTGGTATCAAAGAATTGCTATTTTTAGCATTGGAATCATTTCATTTATCGCACTGATTAAAAATCACGGAAAAGAAGTTTGGAGTTACATAAGCACACTGTCAGTTTTAGGAATTATCGTCGCGGTTTTGCATGTTTTCTCAAGAACGACAAACAGTGAGATCTTCGATTGTTCTGCTGTAGGCGCTTCTTGCCTTCAAGAACTGTTCAAAGTTTATGGATACATCGACATTCCAGTTATGTCCTTAACAGCACTTTCTTTTGTGGTTTTGATCATAATCAACAGAAAGAAGTTCTACTAAAAAAATTTAAGACAATCAAAAAACACCCGCAAGGGTGTTTTTTGATT
>CAZZCB010000006.1:0-45810 GCA_964652835.1 uncultured Candidatus Saccharibacteria bacterium
CACACCGCCAGCGTTCATCCTGAGCTAGGATCAAACTCTATTTTAAAACTTACTTAAAAGTAAGTTAGAACGAAACAAAATACAGAATACTATATTTTGTTACTGGTTTCTTAAGCTCTTTATCTTTGTTATCGGTTTATCATTTTTTTTGGACTCTAACATATTTACTTTGGATTAAAGTAAATATTTAGACTTAAATGAACCATCTCAAAATTTGAGAAGGTTCTAGGTTTGTTATATGCATAACTATTTAGTTGTCAAAGTAACATTCGTCTTTTGTAGCTTCCAATATTTCGTCTCCTCTTAAAAAGAAAATCCGCCGAAAAAGCAGATATGACTTGCGATTCCTTCTATTCTAATAAAACATAGAAATAGTCGGAACTAAATTATTATACAAGTGTCATATTTGCAAGCGAGGAGCAAAGCAATCTGGTTTGAGATTATTTTGTCCGAGCGCTGGAAATATATGAGATTAGGTTTTTAACCTAAGGCTCTTATATTTATTTTTTCGATATTGCTTCAGCTATAAAGCAACGTAGGCCCTATTATATACAGACCGAAAACAAAGTCAAGCCCGAACACCCACTTTCCCATAACTTTTTATTCTGTCCATATTTAATCACTAAAAAGCTTTAAATAACAATACATAAATGCACCACAAACAAAATAGAAAAAGCAGAATAATGGGAAAGTGGGTGTGGGGGCAAGCTTTTTTCTTGGGAATTTCCCTATTTATAAATTAGGCAATAAAACAAAGGTTTTTGTCCATCTTTTATTATAAAAGAGGGCCTCGGCGCGCGGAGCGCGCCGAGGCCCTTAATCAAGGAACTGACCCAACTTTTGTATTGGTCGGCACCGAGCCGCCAATATTTAAAAGTATTGGGTCCCGGTCATTGTCTTGACCAGTGTATCGAACGACTCCGTCCATGTTTACATCGAAGTCAAAGTAACCACTCACGGCATTTGTGGGAACAGTCCCGCCAACACCTTGAAGAATGAAATCCCTGTCGTTACTTTGGCCGACGTATCGGATAGAGTTGTCATGATCTACATCTCCATCCCACAGAAGAGCGTTTGACCCGACCTGCTTCCTAGCATCTACTCCAAAAACCGAAGTCGAGAAGAGATGAAAGTTCACAGTGTCGCTAAGTGATACGGGGACAGAAGTCATCACACCTAGATGGTTACGGTGCTGCACCGAAATGTATGCACTATCTTCCGAGGTGAACACGGTCGGAGCACTAACGCCACCGAGACCTACGATGTCACCATCTCTTTGGATGAGTGCAGGGAAAGAGTCCAAGACAAGAGAAGGGTTCGAAGGACTTCTTATCCCCACGTTTACCCAATCCACTACACCATTTGCCCCCGAGACGTCTAGCACACTTTGGCTTATGGTTTTTCCGTAACCGTACGGATCAATCAAAGGCACGAAGCCTTTTAACCGGAGACTATCATGCATCATCCCCGTGCTTTCATCAAAGGGGCCAGAGAGCATCGCACGAAGATGTAAGGTGTCGGCGTAAACAACCGAACCAAAAATCGCAACGCTGTCTTTGAAAAAATATCCTTCGTGATGTGAAGGTGCGCCGTCGCCATAAATGCGAAAGGTTACCTGTTCGTAACCGTTCACGATAAATGGACTCACTGGTATAGACCACTTATGCCAAGACACGTCTGACTCATCCAAGAGTATTGCGTCTATCGCTGAAGCATAAAGGTCTTTATGGGAACGAAAATCAAACCTTGTCGGACCAACATCATCCCTCCTACACCAAAGAGAGACTGAGTCGACTTTTGCAGTAACGCCTGAGTCAACGAAAAAGCGGAACTCGACCCAGGTCCAGATGTAAGTATGTATGCTGGAGTCAGGATACCAGCCCCGGACGGAATTAGCCCAATCAAAAGGCTGACCGGAAACACCCGGGACGGGATTTCCATCCAGCGGATATAGTGAGCTGTACCGCACGTCATTTACATCCATAACAGATGTGTCACTTATGAAAGTTGGGAAGAGGGTGGGGGTGCCATCCCCCCTTTCAAAATCCCATCTGATCAAGGTTTGGGAATTTGAGGTAGAAATGAAAAGAACGAAAAGGAGGGGCAGGAGAGCTTTCATGGTTTCCAGGGTTTTGTGTTTATATAAATTTTAACAATTTGAAAAGTATTTTTTAAACACCGTTAAGCCAAAGTGTGGAAAACAAAAAAACCTCAGGGCCACTCAACATGTTGGCAAAACACATCTACTTATATATAGTATAGACATGCAAAAGTCTAAGAAATTCATACTTTTAATAAGCGACCTGGTCGCTGTTTTTACAAGCTTTTTTATATCTCTCAGAATAGGATATTGGTCAAAATTCACCCCGGAAGTTTACCAAACCCATATTGGTCCATTTACCATAATCTACAGCATTTGGATCATTATGATTTTTGCTTTTGGCCTATACGAACCGGGAAACCAAAGACCAACAATTAAATCGGTTAGGAACTTTATAATGTCTATAATAGTTTCTCTCGCAATCAGCATAACTTTCTTTTATGGGTTTAATATATTTGGTATCAGCCCAAAAACAAATCTTCTAATAAACGTCGCCGTATTTACTCTACTCTTTATATCTGGAAGAAGGCTTGTTACCTCCCTTCTCTCAAAACGATTTACAGAAAAGGTTTTACTTTTGGGTGACGAATCAGAATTTTCAGAACTAAAAGAAAAAATAAACTCACAAAAAGGTGGATACTATGAAATACTGGAAGAATCACAAACTCTAGCAGAAAATATTATAGAAAAAATAAAAAACAATGTTTTTGATATAGTCATATTCTCACCAAAAAAAGTCACAAACGAATCAGTAGAAAAAAACTTAGAAACTTTTATGCAGAGCGGTGTCACCTTTTTAAACATCGCCAGAGCATATGAGAAAATAATCGGTAAAATCCCTCACGACCAAGTAGACGAGATTTGGTTTGTTACAAATGTGCAAAACAACAAAAATAATTTTTATGAATCCACAAAAAGAACAGTTGAGATATTTTTTGCAACATTTGGTTTAATAATACTTTCGCCAATATTTTTACTAAGTTGTTTTCTAATAAAAATACAAGACGGTGGACCTATTTTAATTAAACAAAAACGAACAGGTAAAAATAATAAGACTTTTAAACTTCTGAAACTGCGCTCTATGATTGTTCTTAACGAAGATGGTTCTGCAGAATCTAAAGGTTCTGTTAAATGGGCAGAAGAAAACGATCCTCGAATTACTCCAGCAGGAAGAATACTAAGAAAAACACATATTGATGAAATGCCACAATTAATTAACGTAATAAGGGGAGATATGTCATTTGTTGGCCCACGCCCAGAAAGACCAGAGTTTATCAAAGACTTAGTTCAAAATATAAACAACTATAATCTACGCCATATAGTAAAACCTGGTATAACCGGCTGGGCGCAAATAATGTACAAGTATGGAAATTCCATAGAAGACACGAGACACAAATTTGAATATGACCTTTACTACGTAAAAAACAGAAATTTATTCATGGATATTGGGATATTGATTAGAACAATTCAAAAAATAATTAACTAGACTTATATAAATCAACGTATTTCTCTAACATACTATCAATCTTAAATTTTTTTTCAAACCTAAGTCTTCCAGCAGAACCAAGTTTAGCTCTCAAAGTGAAGCTATTACGAAATTCCATAATAGCTCTTTTCATTTCGTAAATATTGTTTGGTTTTACAGTAATAGCCTCTTCCATATTTCTTGCGACCCAGGAAACGCCCGTACCAAGCTCAGTATTAATAACTGGCAACCCTGAAGACATAGCTTGAAGTTGAACAATTCCGAAGGCCTCTGTTTTCTCTATTGAGGGTAAAATAAAGCAAATAGAATTTTTATAAAGATCAATCAAATCATGATCACTTACATTGGTTAGTATTTGCACTCTTTCTTTAATTCCAAGATTTTCAATTTCATTTCTTAACTCAAACTCTAGAGGGCCAGACCCTACTATTTTTAAACTTAAATCTATGTCTTTAATAGCCGAAACTAATATTTTTAAACCTTTATAATAAACAAGTCTTCCAACAAATAGTAAGTATTCACCCTTATTATAGTCCCTATTAAAAGAATCAAATTTATCCTCTATTCCAATTGGTAAGATTATTATTTTATTTTCTAGACCTATCAATAATTTAGCGCCTGATAGAAACGGTGAGGTTACACAGATAGCGTCACTTTTTACAAAAAGGAATCTTAAAAATACGTATAAAATATTAAAAATTAGTTTTTGTTTTATAATATCTGAATGATATGTAATTATTATCTTTTTTCGTTTTAAAATAGATAGGATTGATACAATTACTTCAGCAAACGGATATGGGCTATGTAGATGAATCACATCGTTTCTAAAATACTCAAAAATTAAAGAAGTTGCAAAAGATAAAGACAATGGTGTACTAAATATTGTTGTGATTGTTTTTTTTATTTTTATCTTTGCTGTGTATGTTTTGTTTGTATAAAAATTTTGCTCTGACTTACACGCCAAAACCGTAATGTTTAAATCTTTATCTGATATACCGGCAATAGATCTAACGACTTCTTCTATTCCACCAATATGGTAAAAATATTTATTAACGACTAATATTTTTTTCATTATATTTTTCAATAAAAATTTTATATAGTTTCAAACTAGAATTTACCCAATCAAACCGAGAGAGATTTTCTTTTCCTCGCTTAATTAAAAGATTCCTTAAATTATCATCTCCAAGAATATTTTTTATTTTATCCGAAATATCTCGTGGATCAAGTTGATTAAAGTAAAGTATAGATTCACCCCCAACTTCTCTAAAAATTCTAATATTTGATGCAACCACAGGAACACCAAGGGACTGAGCTTCTAGCAATGGAAACCCGAACCCTTCATACAGAGATGGAAAAACTAGAGCTATGGAATTTCTAACAATCTGCATTTTAATCGAGTCCGCTACTGGGCCCACAAAAACAACACGTTTATCTATGAAGTCTTTAGAGAACTTACTTTCAAAATATTTTTTACTGGAGATTGCTGAACCAATAATTACCAACCTTACTGTATCTAAATCAAATAAAGCTAATAATAGATTATCAAGATTTTTTCTCTTTCTAGACATCCCAATATAGACTATATATTTACAGTCTAATATTATATTCTCTGTATTATTTTTATTATTAAAAATATTAGAGTATTCAGGTAAACCATTTAAAATAACCTTAATTTTTTTTGAGTCAATTTTTAAGCATTCTAACATATCGCTCCTAACAGAATCTGATATTGCAATAATTCCGCCAGATAAGTTTGCAAATTTATACATCATCCTAATAAAAATTCCAGAAAAAAAAGGCTCGTATTTTTTATATTTAAAGTAAGATAAATCGTGAACAGTAATAATATTTCTCGAACCTACCAAAACAGGAAATATTATGTTGGGTGTATAAAAAATATCAAACTTTTCTAACCAAAAAATAACCGGTAAAATAAAGTTTATAAATAATAGTCTTATGACCCAACTACTGCCTATGTTATATTTTCTAATTTTGATACCAGAGACACCTTCTAATACAGCCTGATTATTCTTTGAAATAAACACGGTAAGCTCACAAGTATTGACAATCTTTGATAGATTTTTAATTATATTATACGCATACACAGCCTGGCTATCTGCGCTAGAAATTGAAATAAGGTTAATTGCTATTCTCATGATACAATCATACTACTACAATATGAAGAAAACTTTAAGCGCTGAAAAATACAGGCTAATTCATACAAAAACTATAGGTAATTTCAATGTAAACTCGGTGCATCTCTCAGCTATCTCAAAACTAAACGGAGATATTAACAATAAAAAAATATTAGATATTGGATGCGGAAATGGCGAACTTCTTTTTTTATTACAACAAAGAGGTGCTGATATATACGGTATTGATTACGATAGAAAGAGTGTACTGGAGGCACAAAAAAGAACGGGAGAATATCAAAAGATAGAATTGCAAACTCTTACGGAAATAAACCATCCGGACAATTTTTTTGATATTATTTATTGTATAGGCACTATTGGATATCTTTCCTTGAAAGACATGAGATCTTTTCTTGATTATGTGTATAGAATATTAAAACCTGATGGATCTGTTATCATAAGAACTTCTACTAAAATTAATAAGACTGGGGCTTTTATTTTAAAAATCAAAAACAAAAACTATCAAAGTAACACCAATTTCTACACAATCAGAGAGTATGATACGATTATTAAAAACGTGGGGTTTAAAACAGAACATTGCTACAGATCAATGGATTTAGACATTGGCAAGCTATCCTTATTAAAAAGAATATTATATTTATTATTATCATTTTTCCTTTCTTCAACATGGATACATCTAAAGAAACAAACAAAAAAGTAAGCGTCGTTCTACCTTGCCACAATGAAGCAGAGTGGATAAAAGATTGCATAGAGTCATTATTTACTCAAACTTATAAAAATATCCAGGTGGTAATAATTGATGACGCGTCAGAAGACAACAGTTTTAATATTGCTAAATCATTACAGGGACAATACGGTTTAGATAAAATAGTTATTCATCATTTTGAAAAAAATAAAGGTGAGGGTTGTGCTAGAAATATGGGAGTAGTGCTTTCTGATGGATTTTACATACTTCAAACAGACACAGATGCAATATTCCCTAATGATTTTATAGAAAAATCTTTAAATTACCTTCAAAAAAACAACGTCGATAGTTTATCGCTTGGACAACTAAAGGTGCATCCTAAAAAAATTGGTATTCTGGCAAATTATTGGAGAGCAAAAAGAAAGGCAACTTTTCTTCTTAGGAAAAATGGTATGCGAGAGGAAGTTATGACACTTTATTTTTATACTAAATCACTATGGGAATCAGTTGGAAGATACGAGGAGAATGTTCCACTTTCAACTGATTTTGATTTTGGAAGCAAGGCACGAAAAGCTGGATTTAAAAATCTTTGGGCTGAAGAAACTTTTTTTTGGCACGCTGACCCTACTAACTGGAAGGTTTTTTTTATGAGACTTCTAAATGGTTCTCGTTTTAGTGGGCCTATACAAAAAAAGTGGGATAGATGGATGACCCCAAAACAAAAAATTAAAGAATTCTTTCAATTCTCACTAACGATAATACTTTTGCTCTCCGGATTATTATTTTTTATAAATTATTTATTCTTGCTTTCTTGGTTATTTCTATTGGTTATCCTAGGGGTTCTACCCATTCTTTTTCATAAGGAAACAAAATATATTGCAAAAATATCTTATAAAAGAAATTACTATTCTACACTATTGTTTTTACCACTCATAACTTTAATTAGGATATTTGCTAGTAATCTAGGAAAAATCTACGCATTAACTTTTTATAAAAAAGTGATGCGAGCAATTACTTTTGATGTGTAATAATATCTTTAATCGTTATATATTTAACCGTGTATAACTGTTCTAAGCGACTTAAGGCCTCTCGGAGATTACCCCAATGTTTATCATTTATTCCATTCTCTACCGTCTCTCTTCCATATCTAAATGCAATATGACCCTTCATAAAAACACAACCGTGTTGGTCCGCTAAATTGATCGCTTCTTCAGCCGATTCCTTTATACTCCAATTTTGAGGTAAGCTTAAAAGATTATGTGACTCCTTGGTTGCTTGATAGGTTTTTGAAGAAGAAGACAAATAAGCATTCACACTATACCCCAACTCACCTAACACTTTTGTTAAGTGTATGTTTTTTCCCCAACCGGGAGACCTAAAGGCTTTTATAAAGGGGATATTATTATGATGAAATTCTTCTTCTGCAAGAACAATTCTTTGACGTACTGCTGACTCGCTTAATCCTTCAAATTCTTGTCCGTGAATTCTTGATTGTGGATTAAAATGAAAAAAACCATGGACAGCTATTTCTAGTCTGTCTTCAGCAACAAGCTTTCTTACAAGTGAACACCAGTCACCATGCTTTCTTAGAAGATTAGGTTCAGAGCAAGAAGGACTTACAACTGGAAAAATTCTAAGCAACTCTTTAGCCTTATATAAATATCTATGATATTTATATGGCCGATCTATCCAGTTTGGAACTGTAAACATTGTTATTTTTAAATTGGGGAACTCTTTTAAAAGTTCCTCAATTTTATTCAGGTTATCACCTCCCAAACCACCAAAATCCCCGTTTTTGTCTGATTGAGGATTAAAATCATCAAAATTTAGATGGACTAAAATATCTTTTTTATTCATAAAATATATAGTATAGTATATACAACTTTTATGAAAAACCAACAAAAAAGCATTTTTGGAGAAAACAAATACAACCCTATTGAGGAGCGGGTTTTTTTAAGGCCAATTAGCAGAAAGGTGGCTGAACTCCTTAATAATTATACAGAAGTTAGCCCAGACCAGGTTTCAGCGTTTGGTTTTTTGTTAACAATACTAACGGTTTTTTATATCATACAAAAACCGACAGACATATTTATCATATCGGCGCTTCTTTTTATATCAATAATCTTTGATAAAATTGATGGAGACCTTGCTAGGGTAAAAAATATTGCTGGCCCAAAGGGTCAGTATGTTGACGGTTTTTTAGATGTTCTAGGTGAAGTTTTATTAATATCCGCCTGGGCTATTTCTTTCCCTGGTGTAATTGGTGAATTCCTTATTCTTATATCATGTGCCTCAACTGTCGTATTCAACTATCACGGATTAGCGGCACCATTTTATCTTGAGACAACTCCAAACACACATAAAAACAATTCGGACCTTTCTTTTTTTAACAGGCTGGCAATATCTTTTGGGTACGGGAGAGCAAAGCTTTTTATATTAATGATAGCTACTATGCTAATTGGATTTCCACATTTTATTTTTTACTTACTGCCGATACTTTTAGTATATACATTGGCGCTTTATCTTAGAAACATCTTTGTTAAAAAACTAACTAAAAGGTAATGCCAACGATAACCATAGGTATCGCAACCTACAATAGACATGCGATATTAAAAAAATGCATAGAGCATATACTAAAGCAAGAAAAAAAACCAGATGAGGTTATTATTGTTGATTCAACTCCTGACGAGTTTACTGATTCGTCACTAGAAAGCCTAAAGAAATTTTGCAGAACAACATACCTAAAACAAGCTTCAAAGACCCCCCTACCAAAAGGAAGGAATATTATTCTGTCCAAATGCTCTACAGATATAATTTCTTTTATAGACGACGATTCTATAGTGAGAAGTGATTTTGTCTTAAATGTAATAAGATCTTTCATGGATCCACTGGTGGGCGGGGTTACGGGGCCAACAATAAATTCAAATATTAATCTTGAGGCAAAAGTTCGAATTATTCGTGACAATCTACCAAGAAGTTTTGTCACGCCATGGGGAGATGTATACTCTGACACCAGGAGATGGATTCCTCACAGAAATATTATCTGTGGAAGCATGATAGGGGCAAATATGAGTTATCGAAAAAATATAATTCAAGGGGTGGGTGGATTTGATGAAAACTTTACCAACCCATCTTTCAGAGAAGACACAGATCCTCAAATTATGATAAGAAGGATGGGATTTAATTTCCTATATAATCCAAATGTTTTTGTAAACCATGTTACCGAACAAGCTGGAGGAATTGAGGATATCGAAGAAAAAAGACGTGAGTATTTTTTTATGGCAGGTCAAAATCACAGATATTTTTGTGATAAACATTATCCAAAATGGATAACGAGGTTATCATGGATTTTTTTCAACAGAACACCCCCAAACTTAGTAATCGCAACACTACTTACATTTATCAAAAAAGATAACTATTTGATGTGGCACAAAGGTCTTTGGTTTAAAAATGATACCACTCATCGTGGAAAGGAATAAGCCCAAGATTTCTAGCGCGAACCTGCTTAATCACAAAAATTGTCTCTCTGTATAAATTTAAAAAAGATATTTTTCCACTCAAAAACATGCTCACTCTAAATTTCAAGAGCACTGATATTGGAATAAAGAATGGCATCTTGAGACCTCTCTCTTTAACGTTTTGATACTTATTTAATATGTAGATCATTTCCCTACCCCACCCAGCATGCTTGGCGTATTTTATTGCATCTTTTTTATAACCAATATGATTAAGAATCTTGTAGTAGTCAGCCCAATTAATCATTGAAAGCTCTGCAAGGAGATGTCCAGAAACCGAAGCCAGGCTAAGTGATTTTGTATCAGATAAGCATACTTGGTTTTCCTCGATATATGAAATAAAACCAAATTCGAAACCAAGATGGACATCAATTGGTTTTTTTTCTGCCTCGTAAACATCAAATTTTTTGAATGTTTGTTTTATGACACGAGCACCGGTCTTATTTTTATAGTACTGTAATAACAGATCAAAGGATTCTTTTTTAAAAGTAACAATATCAACATCACCAGAAAAATCAACTTTTAGAAAGTCGTTTTTTACTAAAATATAATCATTATCAAAATTATTAATTTCTTTTTTCAGGTATTGGATAGTCCTTTCAAAAATATCAAAAGAAGAAGATGCTATTTGATTAATCTTATGTGCATGACCATCATCAGCCCAAAGAGAGAGGTTTAGGAGGTTGCGAGCGGTAAGCCAAGTAATCCTATTATAGGAAGCGTGCTTTAAAAGTTTTTCTTTATTTATAACAAATACACCGTCTTCAAAGTATGAAAGAGAGTTCCTATGAATCATTATATACAAAATAAAATCTAGAAATGAGATATTTCTTTCTGAAAATAAAACATAATCAGTAATTACGTTATTGATCTTATTTACAACAACATCCGAGCCCTTGGTAGAATCAACCACAAAAACATTGTAGTTAAGAAATAACTTTTTATAGTTAACTTCTTGCAATTTTATAAAATCAATACTGGCCTCTTTCTTTCTCTCAAAAACAACCGGGGCTGACGCGTTGCAGTAAAAATGAATGGTTGCATTGGGTAAAAATCGAAGCATCCACCCGTGATCCTTCCCCGAATCAATATTTAGCTCAATTACAAAATCGTGGAAAAACCTATCAAATATGACAATATTGTTGTTTTTGTTTAAGACAGAAAAGATATACACTCTCCAAAAATCACACAGGTAGAAGAATGCTCTAGCTAGTACAAATATGGTGTTTTTCCTATTCCCACTTTGAACTCTTAAATCTAAAAAAGATGGGTTATACTTGTTAGTTTTTTTATAAAGTTTTTTTATAAAAAGAACTATTTTTGGCCATAAGAAATGTTCTCTCATGGCAATGACAATAACCTCACCGCAACCATTTTTATTTAGATATGGTGTTATTGATTTTATATAGGTTGTCTTTCCAGAACCACCAAGTCCGCTAAAAGCTATTGTATGTTTTTTATGCGAGATCATTTTTAAAGTAATAGTAATAAAATTTAATTCTCGTAACAAAATATACGACTGGTAAACCGATGGCCAAGTATTGGAGCCCTGCTTGATATAAGAAAAACATAGTAGTAATCAGAATAATAACAGGTATGACTTCTCTTTTGATAAGAGATTTAGTAGAAGACATAGGTAGTTCTCTGAATGCAATAATCCACAAGACTGTGCTTGAGGCTAAGTAAAACATAGGCAACCCTAAAAATAGAATATTTTCACCAAAAATAAAAATAAACATGACTAGAATAGCTAGGAACGACAGGTTAATTAATCCAATAAAATACGGTCTTCTTTTAAAAAAACTTGTTAGAAGTAGTCCATATGTCAAACTAACCAAAGTCGGCAAGAAAACAAAGGATGTTATACCTATAGAGAAAAAGTAACTCGTTATTAACTTATGTGTATCCACAAAAATAATTGGTATGACCACTAACAAAGAAGCTGTGGCAAGAGAAAGATAAGGTAAGGTTGTGATTATTGGGAACATAAAAAACTTAGATAATCTATTTTGAAAACCGTCTGTATTTAAAACTTTTGACAAAGGTGGGATATTTGAATATGAAAAAACAAAATATGGTATTAAAAGTGCTTGCAGTATTTGAAATACTAGTGAAACAATAGCCACTTCTCCTTCTGTGGTTAAGAAGCTTAAGCAAACTATTATTGTCTGAAAAATAAAACTAGAGAATAGTGCCCAAAAAAAACCAAAGCCGAAACCTTCACTAAAGTAACCCTTTATGCTTTTTATATCTGGTAAAATAGGCTTAAGATTTTTTATATTGAAGTTATGTTTCTTTAACAAGAAAATAGAGAGGACAAGTGCAGCAAATGAGGATATAGCATAAGATAAAGAAAGCGATATAACTGAACCATAGATTTTTAAAGACAGAAATCCAAGCACAAAAGCCAAAGACGCATGTATTATAAAAACCATACCGGATGACCTCATGTCTGATCTTGATTCCAGAAGGGCGTTAAAAAAATCTTTAATGTAATCAAAAAAAATAGATACCCCGATAACAATAAACACGGTAGATCCGTACGGATAAAACAAAAAACCAAGTACACCTAAAATGATGGCCGTAGAACCTAAGACCACTCTCCATGATAAATTTTTTGAAACCTCACTATAATCCAACAAAAGGTGAGAAGAAAAATCCCTAACCATAGGGCTCAATATGTGGAATAGTGACGCTGGAAGATAAAAAATAGAAATGAAAGCCATAACGATACTTATGGCACCGTAATTTTCAATTCCTAAATAAATTACAGCCAAGGAAATTATTATTATCTTTGATGCTCTCAAAAAAACCTGCCCAAAAGTAAGCCAGAAAGTATTTGATATGACACTGTGTATCTTAATATTCATTTTTAAAGACTAGGTTCATAATTTAAAATATTATCTTTTGCAAATCTAATTTTACTATTTATAAGAGTAATATCTTTTGTTAGTTTTGCAATTCTTATAACAACGTCATGAGACTCAGCAACAGTTGGATCAAGATAAACTGCGATATCTAAAAATTTTTCATAGTTTTCAAAATTTGGAAGTTTTTTAGTATTTTTTTTTACAAAAAACCTCAAAACTCCTGACTTTTTTTCTTTTAAGATATCGGGAAATACTTTTGAGGTATACCCAAAAAATGAAACATTTTTACTTTTAATAAAATTTTCTATTTCTTTATTCATAAATTAAAAAACTTTTAGTCCTATCCATTTATCATTTTCAACGTTTGAAATAATTTCTTGTAAATTTGTAATTTTATTATAACCATTTTCTAACAACCTCTTCCCAGCAGTAATAAAATTATCTTTATCTCTGTTCGCATAAAAACTCAATAGAAGATTATTATAGATATCAAGGTTTGATTCTTTTTTCTTTGCAAATAAGTCATCTTTCAAGATGAAACTTTTTTCAAATTTTAACAATGAATGTTCATAGTTTCCATAAAAATAATATAAGTATCCGTAGTCATAATAAAATTCTGGTGTACGAACACCTCTTAGTTCGAGATTTTCCATAATATCAAGACCCTCTTTATATTTTCCACGGTATCCAAAATTCATCGCCAAAGACCTTGAAGCATTTGGCTTATCAGGGATATATTTTAATAAATTATTTGCAGCCTGTTCAGACTTATTAAAAGAATCTTCATCACCGATTGAAGCCGCCTTACTTGAATAAAATGCTAGAATATAACGATAAAAGCGATAGTCTTCTGGTCTTCTAAGAAGGTAATCATCCGCTGCGGTTATTGCAATATATGATATCTCATCCACGTCAGCTAATTTTTTATCATCTTTTTTGGCATCACCATAAAAACCCTTTATTGTATTTAATAACTCACTTCTTATACTTGATTGAACATAGGTAAAAGGTGTAAACACGCTAGATATATTTTCTTTTATATAAGTGGCGTTTTGACTTTTCATTATGGATATATATTTTTTATTATGAATATATGACGGCAGGCTACCAAAGAATAAAACAAAAATATTCAATAATAAAAGGATAAATAAAACAATCGTTGTAATTAATTTATTATCTTTTACATATTGTTTTTTTGATTCTTCTGTTTCATAAAAATAAAAAATGGAATAAGACATGATTGCAAAGAAAGACAAGGATGTTGGAAATTGATCGAACAAAAACATTAAATGAACCAAAAAAGACGTTCCAAAGAAAAATAGAGGATCTACATTTCCAGACCTTCTTTTATATATTAGAAAGAAAAAGCTTATCCATATTGAAAAATATGCTAATATGCCAAAAACTCCCGACATAACCAGCGTATCTAAAAATTTGTTATGAGATCGATCAAAGTATGCCTCGTCGTAGTTGTATAATTCTATATTATAATACTTATCTAAGGCATATCTTGAATTCTCTAACCCCCAACCAATAAGAAACTTTTTATTATTCTCCATACTAGGGTTTACGGAATCAATACTCGTCTGCCAAATTAACAAGCGTGATCTTGTTGTATCATCTTCTAAACTTATGTTAGCAATCCTAGAAAACCCTGGAAGAGACTGCCATAAATCAGATTTTCTTGTTAATATAAAAACCCCAGAAAATATGGCACAAAAAATTAAAAAAATAACTAGTATTTTTTTAATATTAATTTTCCTCCAAATTAATACTTCTTTTTTAGAAATAAAAAGAAAGATAGATAAAATAACGGCTACAAATAGACCTAATAAAGTTCCACGTGTCTCTGTTAAAAATATACCGACAACAGCCAGAATACCGACCAATGGCAATATATATTTCCATAAAGTATCTCTTGTTTCTTTGATGACAATCCATGAAGAAGTAACTGAAAAAAGTAAGTAACCTGCTAAAAATGCCGCATTCCCCATATAAGAACGAACCCTTTCTTCTCCATCAATGAATTGAAAAAAGGCCTTCATTAAAATTATTATTGAGGTAATTACAGAAAGTTTAAAGAACCACAACCAGTGTTCTTTTTTAAAAGAAACAACTGATAGAAAGAAAAAAGAATAGAGAGTTATCAGACCTATAAATCCTTCACTTCTCTCTATGTTGCCCCAAAAAGCCAGATACTTATCTTCAGCAAAAATAACACTTACTCCAGATATTATTACAAAAAACGTAACACTTATAAATACTTTGTTTTTCGCTAAAACATTAATTCTTTCAAAAAAATCAACTTTGTATTTTTTATTTTTAATAAATTCAAAAATAAAAAATACAAAAGATATAAAAACCAGTATAGAAAAAACAAATACCTTACTAAAAGTAAATGGCGAAATTAGACCTTTTATAACAACCAATGGAAGAAAGGCTGTCAACATTAACGTAAACCTACTGATATTTAAAAACATAAAATGATTATACACTAAGCTGGAAAAACAAAAAACCACCCTTACGGGTGGTTTTTTGTAAATTCATTACTGAATCAAGTTAACTAATCTAAGATTAGAAAGCTTGTGTAATGATGTTTGTTACATCAGTTCCTGCTACGTTAGTTATCTCTAATCTAACGAAACCAGTTGAAGTGTCAAACTTAGCTGCAAGTGTACAAGTTTTAGTAGATCCTTCATCGATAGTGAAGTCACCACCAGAAACTGTTAGACCTGAACAAGTTATAATAGCATCTGTTTCAGTTGCACCTGTAACTGCGTAAGTAAAGTCTGATGCATCTTCAGCAAATACAACATTTTCTTCAATTGCTTCAACTTTGAATGTAAGTCTGATTGTTCCGTCTGTAGAAGCTTCTACATCTTCATCAGTAAAGCTATCAGATACAAAAGTAACTGCAGCACCTGAAACTAGAAGAGTGTGATCTTCACCAGTAAATGAACCTGAGGCGTCTAGAGTATCTTCTCCTTCAGCTTCAATATCAGAACCAGTTACTCCAACACTAACTTTTACTCCTGAGTTGTAGTTTCCATCTTGATCATTAAAGATAGCATAGATTTTTACTTCTACATCATCTCCAGCGTCAATAGTGAAATCTTCATCAACATCAACTGTATATGAAGCTGTACCAGATCCGTTTACAATAGAAACTGAATCTAGGTCCGCTTCAAATTTGTCTCCGTCGATTTCAATCCATAGAGAGTCGATGACTTTTTCAGCAGCTGAGTCAGCTGTTGAGTCATCAGTAGCACCAACTCCTAGAAGACCGTCAACATCGTAGTTAGAGAATGTTACAACTACTGGAATTGTAACCAAAGATATATCTGAAGAATCTTCATCAACATCAAGCTTGAATGCTCCGACCATGAAGTCGTCAGAATTTTTATTTTCTTCAACCACAAGGTTTGCAGAGTCTGGATCAGCAGATGATGATTTAATAGCTAAATCGTCATCAACGTTTGCATCCTCAAAACCAAAAGTTTCTGAATGAGCAGGATCATCAGGAAGAGCTGCTGTGAAAACAACCCCTGATCCATCAACGAATCGTAGTTGAGTTATTTCAACATCCCATTCTGCGTTGATTTCATCTACTGTAGAAAGTGCCTTAACAGCTACGTAAAGTTTTTCTTCTTCATCTTCTTCTACGATAGCACCATTAAGTTCAATATTTCTTGAATATTCTCCACCACTCTTTGATAGTTCGTCAGCGTCAATTGAGCCAACTTCTTCATCTCCAAGCATGATTACAACCTCCTCTACGTATCGATCAAATCTTGATGATCCTCCACCTGTTAGACCATCAAACATTACTCTAACGTTAGTTATTGCAATGTCAGATCCTTCAGCTTCAACATCAAGTCCTAGAACTTTTTCTGTTGAATTTTCTTTTACAGCAGATTCAACATCTGTTGTTGTTGAAGTTACAGTAGCATCTCCAGCTCCACCTTGTAGTGAACCTGTGTTTCCTGTTGAACCTGTGTTTCCTGTTGAACCTGTTGAACAATTAGCTAACCAAGCCATGTAAGCGTTGTTAGTTTTTGGTCCCCAAGCACCGTCAGCTGTTACACCAAGCTTTGCTTGTGCCCACATAACTCCTGCTTTAGTTTTTGGTCCGTTTGCGCCATCAGCTACTAGAGCTGGAGCGTATCCTAATTGATTAACTGCTTGTTGAACTCCCATTATTCCTGGTAGTCCAAAAGTTGTACAAGAAGAAGCTGTTGAACTTCCTCCTTGCATTGCTGCAATTGTTGCCATAAGCTGATTGATCATAGCTTGTAGTTCAGCAACAGTTTGTGCTTTCACTGGTGTAGCGAATCCTGCAAACACGAATGCTGCAATCATCACACCTGCGAATGATTTTTTTAATGATTTAACCATAATATAAATTATCGTTATTAATAAAGAGTGAAGGCTCTGCCTTTTATTGACAGCTCCCACACTTGATCTGTTCTTTATCTTTATATAGATATCGCTATCTATATAAAGACGCCACCTCGTTCTGAAATTCTCCAGAACATAAGGCATACAATTTATCCAAGATAAATGTGTACCTGCCTTGTCGACACGGCGGATACCGACCAACTGAATTTAAAAAACAAAAACAAATCAGGTAATTTTGTTTACATAAAATTTCTGAATTATTTTTAAGATTAAAACGATTTTTGAAAAAATCGTAAAACCTATATTTTATTTTCAATGATCAAGTTTCCTCGATAAGAAAAATAAAGGCAATTTATTTTTCAAACCGATGAATAGTTTCTTTCCATATATAAATAAGGTCGAAACTACTCGGACTCCATTTTAACTTCTTGGGGCCAAAGACTCCAAAAAGCTTTGTGGATAACCTGGCGGGACTTCAGGCTTTAAGACCAACTTCCCGCCGGATACTATATAATCGCATATTTTGAGCAAAATTACAATAGAACAGGGTTCTAAGGCGAGTTTTACAAAATACATGCGATACAGTAATAAAGACGAGGTAAAAGATGTTTTATTACAAAATAGTGAGTAATTTATAGCTCTATCTACTTTTAAACATAATATTATTTTTTGTCAATAAAACCTCTCTTACTTTTTCATTACCAAAAAGTAAGCAAAAGGCTAGACCCACACTTCACACCTAAAAACAATAGATTTTAAGCCAAGAAACTGATGAACTTGCTTGATAAAGAAGTATTTAGATACTTCTTTACTAAGCCTCAAACAGCATCAGTTTCTAAGGCAAAATACTATTGTTTTTTCATCCCGCCGTGGCGGGACGAGCGGTGTTCTCGTGTAGGGTCGAAATCTCTCCGCTTGTTTTCTTGTGAATGTTTAAAGAGTCATTAAGGCCTAACTCCAGAAGGTTGAAATACCTACATTAAGGAATATTTACTCCAGCGCTTCTCGCCGACTCTTTTAAGGACATTTTCTTCGACGAGAGATGTTAACTCTCTTTGGATAGTCTTTGACGAAATTCCCGGAAAAGAAGCCGTAATATCGTTTACCACCACTTCCCCTTTTTCTTTAACAATATCTATTATTTTAGACCTTCTTTCAGAGGCTTTTGGTTTGTCTACGAACTCAGAAAACTGCTGGTGAGAATATACTTCTCCCCCATTTTCCTCCGCCCTATTTTCTTCTTCTATTGGAGTTCTCTTTATCATCTCTTTTGGTAACTCGAATTTCGGAGCCTTTGCTGGAGCGCTCGCTCTCGGTTTAAAGGACACTTCTTTGTCTTTTATTTTTGGAGCTTGCTGTGGGGTGATTTGTCCTTTAAAAACTTTTTCTTCTTTTGACTCTTTTACATCAAAAAGGCTTTTTGAAAGAGTTATCTGGTCTGCCAGACTCTCCCCTATTTTTAGATCTTCTATCTGGGTGAAACTTTCTCTCTTTTGTTTATCTCGAAGTGAAGAGATGAGTTCTACAAGAACAGATTTTAAGATACGAGAGTTCATATCTGAAATGAAACCAACAGAAGATGCGACTTCCACTAGTGAAACTATTTCCCAAGATTTGTTTATCGCTCTGGCGATAGAAAAGTAGATGTCTCCAGAGAAGGCAGAGGACATGGACCGAGTCTCTCTGATAAGGTCAACGCCGCACTCTCTTATTCTTTGTCTTATAGGATCGGCGACATCGATAAGGTCTGTGACCATATACAGAGCAGTAGAAATCTTTTCTGTCTTTTTAGATAAAGTCATAAAGACAGCTTCGTGAGAGAGCTTTTGTCCTATAGAATTTTGATAATTTGGAACTTTAGAAATGTCCTTTTTGTCTGTTTGGCTGAAATTTGTTTCCATGTCTTTTAGATAATTAAGATTGTAATTTAAATGTTTTTAGTTTGTCCATTATAGCTACCTCAGTCAAAAAGACAAAATAAAAATCCAAAATTATGATTTTAGAAAAGGGTGTCAAATCAGTACTTAGCTAAAACGATGAGCAGGAAGCCCGGCGCTCCGCGCCGGGCTTCCTGCTCATCGTCACAAATTTAAAATCTCCAAAATGATTTTCAAATTTCATCCATAATTCACAACATATAAAGAATCTTTCGTGATACAATATGCTCATCTATGGGAAGAAAACCAATAAAAAATAAACCAGCAAAAAAAGAAACCTCGAAGAAAAGAATACCGAAAAACGAAGACTATGAAGTCTCGGAGCTTTTTGGTATCGAGCTACAGCCAGAAACAAAACAAACTATCCTAATCATCTTCTTATTTGTTTTTTCTTTGTTCTTTATCTTGGCTGGATTTGGGGCGGCGGGCGTCGCAGGAGAATTTACTTTTAGAAATCTAAAGAAACTTTTTGGCGTGGGTTATGCCCTGCTTCCAATAATCTTAATGCTTGTCGGTCTATCTATATATAAAGTAGAAAAACAAAAAATGGGTATCGTGAACACCGTCGCATCGATTCTCTTTTTACTTTCAGGTCTCGGATTTATCAGTATCGTCGCAGGTGTAGACGACGCTGGAGCTTTGGGCAGAATCTCAGCTTGGCCTTTTATAGAACTTTTTGACGTTTACATCGCGGCTCTCTTTTTACTTGCTCTTATTTTTATCTCTCTTATTTTACTTTTCGAAGAAAGACTAAGTCTAAAATCTATCGGCGCTTTCTTTGGACGAATGTTTGGTAAAAAAGAAAAATCAGAAGAAGACGAAACCGAAGAAGAAGTCGATGAATTTTACGAAGAAGAGACAGATGAAGATTATGAAAACGAGGAAGATGAAGAGCCGGCAAGACCAGAGCCGATGCCTCTGCCGACACCTGTAAAAGAAGATATCGGAGGTCTTGGCATGATGTCTACTTTTAAATCTTCTGAGGAATACAAAGCTCCGCCACTTTCTCTTTTAAACAAAAATAACGACAAAGTTGTAACTGGAGATATCAAAGCAAACTCAGTCATAATAAAAAGAACTTTGGCGAACTTTGGTATCGACGTAGAGATGGATGAAGTAACTGTCGGACCAACTGTCACTAGGTATTCTCTAAAACCAGCTCAAGGAGTAAGACTTGCTAAAATCAGCGCCCTTTCAAACGAACTAAGACTAGCCCTCGCTGCGAAAGCTATCAGAATCGAAGCGCCGATACCCGGACAATCTCTCGTCGGTGTTGAGATCCCAAACCAAGTAAAAGCTTTGGTGGATATTCGCTCTCTTATGGCTGACGATGTTTTCCAAAAGAATCCAAAACCTCTAACTGTAGCTTTGGGTAAAAGTGTTTCTGGAAAAGCGCACTATGCAAACATTGCGAAAATGCCTCACCTTATAATCGCTGGAGCAACTGGTGCCGGTAAATCTGTGGCTGTTCACGCGCTTATATCTTCTCTTATATACAGAAACGGGCCACAAGACCTCCGGTTTATTATGATCGACCCAAAAAGGGTTGAACTTACTTTATATAACGGAATCCCTCACCTTCTAACTCCTGTTATCACTGAACCAAAGAAAGCTATCATCTCTCTGAAGTGGGCTGTAGGAGAAATGGAAAGGAGATACGATATTTTGGAAGGTCACGCTGTCAGGGATATCGAATCTTATAATAAAAAGAAAGAGAAAGACGAAGAGATGGAAAATATGCCATATATTGTTGTTATTATCGACGAGCTTGCTGATATTATGATGAGCTTCCCACGAGAGCTAGAGTCTGGAATAGTACGTCTTGCTCAGATGTCTCGAGCTGTCGGTATTCACCTTATACTTTCAACACAAAGACCTTCTGTAAACGTCATCACTGGACTTATTAAAGCAAACGTCCCAGCTAGAATCGCTCTTCAGGTTTCCTCACAGATAGATTCAAGAACAATCCTAGACGCAGCTGGAGCTGAAAAGCTCCTCGGAGCCGGAGACATGCTCTACTCTTCTGGAGATATGAACCAACCAGAAAGAATCCAATGTGCATTTATTTCCGAAGAAGAAGTGAAAAAAGTTGCTGAATATTTGAAAAACCAATACAAAGACGAATTGCCAGATGACATCAACCTTGCTGAAGTTGGCATTAGTCGAGAATCTACTATTTTCGATAGTGGAGATTTAAGCGACGGCGACCAAGACGACTTGTTCGAAGAAGCGAGAGCAATAGTTATAAGTAGTAAAAAAGCTTCTACTTCTTACCTGCAAAGAAGACTTAAGATAGGTTACTCTAGAGCTGCTCGTCTGATAGACGAACTCGAAGAAGCTGGAGTTGTGGGCGAAGCAAATGGATCAAAACCGAGAGAAATATTAGTAAATGGAGAAAGCGCATTACCGAATGATTATGAAAACAATCACAACCAAGATTTTGCAGATGATGGAGAAGAGGAATCTGAAAAAAATTATTAGAGTCACTCTAACAGTCTTATTCTTTTCTTTCATACTACTTTACGCGATTTTAAACACTCGCCTTATTTCGAGGGGTATAGACCTGTCGATAAACGGCATAGAAAATGGTAAAATATACACAGAAGGTACACTAGAAATAACAGGTAATGCTAAACGCGCAAAACATGTCTTAGTAAACGGGAGAGAAATAAGTGTAAACCAACAAGGCGACTTTAAAGATTATTTGGTCTTACTTCCCGGCTACAACATAATGACGATAAGCGCCGAAGATAAGTTTGGCAAAATCACACAGGAAACTTTTGACATCGTAAGAGAGGTTAAAGAAGAAGTTATTAGCTTAGAGAGCTCATCATAGCTCGTTAAAATTCTATATGGCAATGGCAAAGAAAAAGGATAAACCAACAAAGAAGGTTGAAGAAAGAGGTGACGCAGAGACTACTGCAAAAAATGTTTTGGACACTATCAAGATGATCCAAACAAAATTCGGTGAAGGCTCTATCATGAAGATGGGAGACACACCGAAAGTAAATATTGATGTTATACCGACTGGTTCACTAGGCCTAGACGCGGCTCTTGGTATCGGCGGAGTTCCACGTGGAAGAATCATCGAAATCTTTGGACCAGAATCTTCTGGTAAGACTACCCTGTCACTTCACATCGTAGCAGAAGCTCAAAAGAAAGGTGGAGTTTGTGCATTTATCGATGCTGAACACGCGATGGATCCAGACTACGCAGGAAAACTCGGAGTAAAAATTGACGAACTTTTGATATCTCAACCAGACACAGGAGAGCAAGCGCTTGAAATCGCTGAGAGCTTAGTTCGCTCTGGAAGCATCGATGTTATCGTTGTCGACTCAGTTGCCGCTCTAACACCAAAAGATGAAATAGAGGGCGATATGGGAGCTCACCACGTGGGTAAGCAAGCACGTCTAATGTCTCAAGCTCTGCGAAAACTAACAGCACTGATGTCTCGAACAAAAACTGTTGTTATCTTCATCAACCAAATCAGAATGCAGATCGGTGTGATGTTCGGTAACCCAGAAACAACAACAGGAGGAAAGGCTCTTAAATTCTACTCTTCTGTCAGAATGGACATCAGAAAAATAGCTCAAATTAAAAAAGGTGAAGAAGTGGTAGGTTCACGAACAAGAGTAAAAGTTGTGAAAAACAAAGTTGCCGCGCCTTTTAAACAAACAGAATTCGATATTATCTACAACGAAGGAATCTCTCTCGAAGGTGAAATGCTTGCTTTAGGCGAAAGTATGGGTATTATAAAAAAGTCTGGAGCTTCATATAGTTACCTTCCGGGTAAGGATGAGAAGGCTGAAGTAAAACTCGGCCGAGGATATGACGCCACTAGAACACTTTTAAAAGATAAAGAATTCAAAAAAACTCGCGATGAAATCCTAAAAGAAATCAAAGCGGAATTGAAGAAAATGTAATATGTTGGGCTATAACGAAATCAGAGAAAGAAAAATAATAATTCACGAAGGTGAACCGTACGAAGTTATTTCGTCACACGTTTTCAGAAAACAACAAAGAAAACCGGTGAACGCAACCAAGCTTAAAAACTTGGTTTCAGGAAGAGTTGTAGAATACTCTTTCCACGTTTCTGAAAAAGCAGAAGAAGCAGACATTTCAAAAAGACCTGCAAAATATATTTTTGAAAAGAAAGGAGAATACTGTTTCTGTGATCCAAAAGATCCTAAAAATAGATTTTTCATTGGAGCTGATATTTTAGGAGACTCGATGAAATGGGCAAAAGAAAACAGTGAACTCGAACTTAAAGTATTTACAGATAAAGAAGGTGAAGAAAAAATAGTTGGAGTGGCTGTGCCAAACAAGGTTTCCCTTTTGGTTACAGAAGCTCCACCAAATATTAAAGGTGATACTGCAACTGGCGGAAACAAAGTTATCACTCTTGAAACTGGAACAAACATAACTGCGCCGATGTTTATAAACGTTGGAGACAAAGTTATCGTAAACACAGAAACTGGTCAGTATGTAGAAAGAGATAGTAAGTAGTTTTTAGTTGATAGAGATTAGATACTAGAAATAAAAAAGTCCCGCGAAGCCTTCGTCTTCGCGGGACTTTAAATATAAAAAGAAAGGCCCGGAGCTTTCGCTCCAGGCCTTTACGTTCATCTCACAGACTCAGCTCTTGTGGAAACCAGATCATCAGCCAGCACACCCAAGGAAACCTTAGGGATATGTTGACCAAGTTGCTCTTCAAGGAAAACAATAAACTGATGCAGACTTCCATTGATATGCATCGGTTTTTTCACCCCAGTCGTAACAAAAGGCTCAAAGGTTTTCCATGAACGAGGTCTGCCTCCAGAGTTAAGACTAGTGCAAACACGAACCTCGTCGACGACTCTTGGCGACAATACGTCAGCCTTCGTCATATAAAGCTCTGTTGCACCAGAAAGTTCAACCGCGTAGCGAAGCTCGGCCAGATCAATCCAACCAATCCTACGCGGTCGCTTCGTTGTCGAACCAAACTCACAGCCTGCTATACGAATTGGTTCAGCGACTCCATCCAAGACCTCGGTTGAGAACGGACCTTCACCCACTCTTGTGTTGTAGGCTTTAAATACTCCGATCACTTTCTCAAGCTTGGCATTTCCAGGAAGACCAAGACCAGAGTACACAGCGGAGGGTAAGCAGTTTGAAGATGTAACGAACGGATACGTCCCGTACGTATTGTCGAGCATCATCGCCTGAGCGCCCTCGGCTAGAACCAAAGGAATTGGATTACCTCTTAAAAGACCGTTGGCTTCACCATCACTGAAGAAAAAATTCTTCTTAGCAATGTTGATATTCTCCAAGATCCAATCAAGTGAATCAATCCATTCTTCATGGTCTTTGGGAGAGACACTTATCCAATCCTGCCGGTACACATCTGCAAGCTTGAAGAAGTATTCGGAAACAAGTTCTTCAGATCCCTTTTCAAGACACAAGGCAATATTAATACCGATCCGATGCGTCTTGTGAGCATATGTCGGACCGATACCTCTTCCTGTCGTACCTATTGCCTTATTCATCTCCGCATCGATCTTGCGATCATACGGAGTAATAAGGTGAACAAGCTCTGACAAGTAGATCGTCTTGTGGTTAATCCCGAGAGCCATCAACTCTTCAATCTCCTTTTTCAGAAGCACGGGATCAACGACACAGCCGGGGCCGATAAAATTAATCGGGATGCCGGCAATAACACCTGTTGGAACAACGTGTGTCACCACTTTGTGCTTATCCTTGTAGTAAATAGTGTGACCCGCATTGGGCCCACCATTGAAACGAGCAGAGATATTGTAAAGACCAGAAGACGCGAGTCGTTGGACAATCTTGCCCTTACCCTCGTCACCATACTGAAGACCGACAACGGTCGTAACATGGAACCGATTAGGAATGTGTAAGTCCATGAAGGTTTGGTTTTATAGGCAAAGCCCGTTTGTGTTAAAGGTCAAAAATCCTTTTAAAATCTACAGGAATTTGGGTAAAAGGTCAAACAAAAAAAACGGCCCCGCCGAAGGCGGGGCCGGTCTTTTTTATTTTATCTAACTACGAATGGAAGTAATCCCATAATTCTTGCTCTTTTGATAGCGTTTGCTAGAGCTCTTTGATTCTTTGCAGTCAGTCCGTTTCTCTTTCGAGAAATCATTCTACCGCTTGGATTCAAGAATTGTTTTAACACTGCTGTGTCTTTGTAGTCGATATGCTTTACATTGTTTGATGAGAAAAAATCTTGCATATTTTATGAATTATAACTTTTAACTTAATAACTAAAACGGAATATCTTCTGGATTAATATCGTCTTCATCTGGATATTCTATAGTGTCTAGGTCTGGAGCTTTTTGCTCAGCACCTGTTTCTTTTTTCGCGCTACTGTATGAAGAAGAACCTCCAGAAGCTCCGTCAGAAGAACCTCGTGAACCAAACTGAATATTATCAGCGATAATTTCTGTTCGGTAGTTTTTCTTTCCGTCTGCTTCCCAACTTCTTGTTTGAAGTCTTCCTTCAACCATGATGTTGCTTCCCTTTTTCATATATTGAGCAACTGTTTCTGCTTGGCGACCGAAAACCACAACATTGTGAAATTCAGTAGCTTCTTTTTTTGAACCATCTTTATCTTTCCAAACTCTGTTTGTTGCAACAGAAAAGTTTGTAACTTTCATTCCAGAAGGAATTGCTTTCATTTCTGGATCTCGAGTAAGATTCCCTATTAACATTACTTTATTTAGATACATTTTATTTTTTATAGATTTTTAGGTCTATTTGATTAATTTTAAAACGTTCAGCATTTACAACTAACTTAATTGTAAACAAAAGCAATATGCATTACAAGGCTACTTCTTCGTCGATAAGTTCATCTATTTTAGCATCCACTGCTTCCTCATCCATTGGCAGAGACTCCGCTGTTTCCACTGGCGCTAAGTCGTCAGATGACGGTCTTCGTGCTGGTTTTACAATCTTTGGAGTGTAGATAGTATTTTCTCTAACTGTTTTTATGATTATATGTCGCAGTACATTTAGATCTCCATCTGCCATCTTTTTAACTTCGGCAACGTTTTCTGCATCCATTTCAAACTTGATCCATCCAAAATATGCAGAATTAAATCGAACATTTTTGTTATCAATCTCTTTAGTCATTTCGTATGCTAATTTGATTTGATTTGGATACTCATCTGAGATAACAGCTCCTTCTAGTGAAGTTATCTTTTCTTTTATTTTTCCAACTTCTTTCGCAACTTCTTCTTCAGAAATTGTTGGAATTAGGTTGTACCCAATCTCGTAAATTGTTTTATCTGATTTTGACATGATTAATTTTAATGAACGGAGTGAATATAAATTACATTCACAATGTTCGTTAATTTAATAAAAATAAGGCCTTTCGGCCCGTTTATAATTACCCTGAAAAACAGGGTTAGCTCGCTTATTTCGGACCAAGGGATACTGCACAGTGGCAAGCATCCAATAAGCTACACCGTGATAGTATCAAATAAGTGTAATTTTGGCAAGAGAAAAGCCCGGCCATATGACCGAGCTTCCCCCATTATAGATATCTCCCAAAGCAAGAACAATGGGGACAAAAAAAATAGGGTTGATTCATAATGAACTTTTGAGCTCTGGCAGGTGCGAGGAAAGCCCTCGCACCTGCCTTGAGTTCAACATCTTTCGACCACTGTGTGTTAGACCAACACAACAATGATTATCCTTATCGTACCGACATGAAGTAAACCACGTCGACATCCGGGTTTAAACCGGCGTTAGGCTAGTTTTTAGGATCCCTCCTATGTCTATCTAAGCCCCCTCAGCGAAAGATGCGATCACCCATATGTATTATAGCATACCCAATATTTTTGTCAATATGTTAAATATCCTACCCTCCTATCTTATGAAGATTTTTTAGATTTTCTTTTATCTGATTTTTTAGATTTTCAAGAGGTATATTTTTAAGCTCTGCTATCTTTTTATAAACCTCTATAACATAGTGAGGCTGACATCTTTGTCCTCTGTACGGAACGGGGGCAACAAAAGGCGAATCTGTTTCTGTTAAGATTTTATCTATAGGTACAGATTTTAAAACCTCGTCGTAATCAGTCGTGAAAGTTATAACGCCAGTGAAAGAAATATAAAATCCTAAATCTAAAAATTTTTGCGCTATTTCTTTTGTTCCAGCAAAAAAGTGCGCTTGTCCGCGAAGCTTTTCACCGGCAGTTTTTTTATATTCTTCTAAGATTTCTAGGGTGTCTTCGTAGGCGTCCATACTTCCCTTTTTCGGCCGGATATGGAGCATTAGCGGTAGATCATTCTCTAATGCAAAATCTATTTGTTTTCTAAAATCTATTTCTTGCGCCCCACGCTCTTCCCCTCTAAAATAATCCAGTCCGCATTCACCTACACATATAGTTTTCTCTCCTAAAAGTTTTTCATAATCTTCTTTATTAAAATCTTCTTTCCCTGATTCGTTTGGATGAAGCCCAATACACGCATAAAGATTTTCATTTTCTTTTGCAAGACGCACGGCTTCTTTTGAAGTAGATAGATTTGTTCCCACGGTTAAAGTGCCGACGGCGTCTTGCGCCATTTTCTTTATCACCTCTTCTTTATCACTTTCAAAATCCGATAAATTTAAATGTGAATGAGAATCAAAATACTGGAAAGACATATTAGTCGAGTCGTTTAAAGATTGGCTCCGCTGGAGTTGTTCGTGTGCCCACAGCTTCTACTACTTTCGCTGAAGTTTCTGGCATAAAAGGCTCTAGAAGTACGCCCATATAGAAAAGATTAAGCATAAGTCTCGCCACGTCTTCTTTTGCAGAAAGCTCGTCTACTTTTACTTTTTTAAAAGGCTGTTCTGTGGCGATAAATAGATCCATCTCACGAACTTCGTTCATCAAATATTCCAAAGCCTTTTGTGGCTCAAAGTTTTTAAAAGCTTCGTGATACGCCTGACCAACGAATTCTTTGTCCGTCCAAACAGCCCCCTCTTCTGGAAGCTTTACTATCACATCATAGTTTTCCGCCATTTTAACTATTCTGTTTGTTAGATTTCCAATACCGTTCGCGAGGTTTGCGTTAAAGCTCTCTTTCATCATTTCCATTGAGATCGGAGAATCTTCAAAAGAACTTACATTGTAAGTTAGATAAAATCTGACGGCATCTGTGCTGATTTCTTTTACTGCGTCGTATGGGTTTATTACGTTACCGAGCGATTTTGACATTTTCTTTCCATCAGCGCCGTTTAAGAAACCGTTGATCAAAATCTTGTCTGTATTTTTAATACCTGCGGCCATAAGCATCGCTTGCCACATTGCTGATTGTTGCCTGAGGTTATCTTTCCCTGCGATTTGAAGTGTAAATCCTTCTTCCCAAAAAGTTTTAAAGTCGTCACCGCCTGGCCAACCCAGGGTTGAAATATAGTTCACAAGTGCATCAAACCAAACATACATAACCTGGTCTTCGTCGCCTGGCACCGGCACACCCCAAGGCATTTTTTCTTTTTTTCTAGATATTGAAAAATCAGTCAAACCTCTTTCTACGAATTTTTTAATTTCATTAAAACGGAAATCTGGCAAAACAAAGTTTTTGTTTTGCTCGTAGTAATCCAAAAGTGGCTGAGTGAAATCAGAAAAGCGAAAGAAATAGTTTTCTTCACTTATCAGTTCTAGATCTTTGTTTGGGTGAATCGGGCATCTGCCGTCCACAAGCTCTGAGTCTGTTTTCTCAAGCTCACAACCAACACAGTATTTTGCTTCATATTTCGCCTTGTAAATATATCCGTTTTTATCTACCAGCTTCCAGAATTCTTGTGCAGCTTTTAGGTGGTTTTCATCTGTTGTTCTGATAAATTTCAAATCTTCTGACAAGTTTAAAATATCTGAAAGACCTTTGAATTTTTCTGCAAAAGAATCAACATATTTTTGCACGTCCACACCCTCTTCTTTTGCCTTTTCCCAGATTTTTGTTCCGTGCTCATCTGTTCCTGTATTAAAGAAAACATTATTCCCCATAAGTTTATGATACCGAGCCAGAGCGTCAGCACGAATAATCTCCATCGCAAATCCGACGTGCGGATCTGAGTTTACGTAAGGAAGAGTTGTTGTGATGTAAATATTTTTAGACATTTTTATTATTTTTCAAATTTTGCAATTTCTTTTAATTTCGCCATTTCTAAATCTTTAACGTATTCAAGTATCGTAACCGCAACAGGGATAGCGAGTATTAGTCCCCAGAATCCGGCCAAATTTATACCTATCAAAACAGAAAGTATAACAACTAGCGGTGATATCCCCGTCGCTTTCTGGACAATAAGTGGTGCGATCAGATAGCTTTCTAGTTGCTGGATTATAATATAGAGCCCGATAACCATAAGCGCAAGAGATATTCCTCCGCCAGCAAAAGAAAGAGTTACGGCTGGAACAGCTGCTAAAAATATTCCAAAAGGTATAAGCTCAAAAAGACCAGCAACCACAGCCAGAAGAAAAGCGTATTCAACACCTAGAATCTTAAGTCCGATAAAAGTAAGAACTCCGACGATAAGACCTAAGACCACTTGCCCGCTTATCCAAAGAGCGATTTTTTTCTGAGACCTCTCCCACAGATTTATAACATAACTTTCATTTTGCACTGGTGTGATAATTTTTAGAAAATTTTCGATACCATCTTTTGAAATTGAAAGATAGAAAGATATGACTGCCACCAAAAGAACGTTTGCTATACCACCAAAGAAAGTTGAAAGAGTGGCTACGAAACCAGAAGAAACGTTGTTAAAAATAGATGCTAGGTTTTCTGCCACCTTATCTACCGGTGAATTTCCTGCGATTTCAGTTGCAATAACACCAGCGCTGTCTAGACTTTGTATGTCAACACCACCGATACTCGAAGTCCCAGGGAAAAATTCTGAAACAAAAGGAACAATGTTTACAAGCTCACCGATTAAAATCGGGACAAAGAAGTAGAACACTAAAGAGAAGATAGCTACTGTTATGATATACATAAAAGCCACTGAAAAACCGCGGCTTATCCCGAGTCTTGATTTCAAAGAAGTCGCTGAGGTCCCGATAAAAGACGCAATCACCACAGAAGTAAGAATCATTAGGATTAGAGACTTTATCTTAATCAAGGCAAATATCAAAACCCCAATCCAAACTATGTTGAATAGGGTTTTTGAACTTATATTAATTGAATAGGTTTTATTTTCCATACGCCCATAATAACAGCTTTCGCGGGCTTTTGGAACTAGGCTAGCTTTTCTTTAAAATATGAGACTAGGTCGTCCATTTTTATTCTTTCTTGCTCTCCGGAGTCACGCAGACGTACTGTTACCGACTGATCTTCTAGACTTTCGAAATCTACCACGACGCAGAAAGGCGTTCCGATCTCGTCTTGTCTTCTGTATCTTTTTCCAATATTTCCATTGTCATCGAAAACTACATTTCCGAATTCTGATTTTAGTTTTCCAAAAATATCTTTTGATTTTTCTACTAAATCTTCTTTATTTTTTAGAAGCGGAGAAACAGCTATTTTATATGGAGCGATTTTAGGATTAAGAGCCAGGTAAACACGAGTGTCTTCCCCGCCGATATTATCTTCTCTATAAGCACTGACAAGCAAAGCAAGAACTGTGCGGTCGAGACCAAAAGAAGGTTCGATAACGTGCGGAACAAAAACTTCGCTTCCGCCTTCGCTTTGATCTACATACTGAAGTTTTTGAGAACTTCCGTCTTGGTGACGCGATAAGTCATAGTCACCTCGATAAGCTAGACCGTAAAGTTCTTTTTGTCCAAAAGGATACTCGAATTCGAAATCTATTGTTCGAGCAGAATAGTGAGCTCGGTCGCCGTCGCCGATTTCTACGTCGTGAACTTTTTTCATATCAAGTCCAACCGAAGCCATCCACTCTAACATTTCATCTTTCCAATATTCAAAATGCTGTGACCACTCTGAGGGCTTTACAAAATATTCTATTTCCATTTGTTCAAGCTCACGAAGACGGAAAATAAAATCACGTGGAGTTATTTCATTTCGAAAAGCTTTACCAATCTGCGCGATACCGAAAGGCATTTTTGGATTCATTGAATCCACGACGTTTTTAAAGTTTACGAAAATACCTTGCGCTGTTTCTGGACGAAGATATGAAGTAGCCGCAGAATCCTCTGAAGCTCCAACTTTCGTTTGAAGCATCATGTTGAACTGACGAACTTCGCTCCAATTTTTGGCCTTACAGTTCAAACAAATAATATCGTCTCCAGATTTAAACTTATTATTGAATTGCTCAATAGTCATTCCGTCCACACCTGTTTTACCTAGATCCTTCAAAAGTTGATCTGCTCTAAACCTTTTATTACATTTTAAACACTCTACCATCGGATCAGAAAAATGATCGACGTGACCTGTCGCCTTCCAAACATTTTGGTTCATCAGTATCGCTGCGTCTACTAAGTACATATCTGTTCTAGAGTGAACAAATTTTTTTAGCCAAGAATCTTTAACGTTGTTCTTAAGAAGAGCTCCAAGTGGTCCGTAGTCGTATGTACCAGCTAGTCCTCCATATATTTCAGAGCCCTGGAACACAAATCCACGTCTTTTAGCGAGTGATACTATTTTCTGCATTAAATCGGTATTTTCTGACATAAATATTTTAGTTATTACTGAACTTTATCATTTTGAGGGTTATAATTCAAATCCTTGTTCAAAATAGTCCTAATATCCGAATAATTGTTGTTTATCTGAGTATTTGTAGAGACATCTAATCCTTTATATTTAATACCTTGAACGAGATCGAGTGTTTCCCCGACATGTATTTCTGATGGGTTTAATCTAACCTGGAACTGAACTTCTTTCGCTGGCAGATTTGTCCCCGTCCCCTTTTTGACATTACCAACATTCCAGACAACTTCTTTTGTAGTTTGATTAAAGGTAAGAGACTCACCGCTTGGACTTTTTGTTCCAACATATTCAACATAGATAGGAAGCTTACCTCGAACCTCAGCGCCTGAAACGTCGTTTAATGAGTTTACTAATGACCAGGAAATCGTGTATGTAGTCGACTGCCCTGGAGTTGGAGGAAGTGGTCCAGTATTTGGAAAAGCCCCACTGTTGTAAAGAGCGTGTCCTACCATCTGAAGATTTGTCGCTATTCTTAAAGTTTTTCTATCGAAGTTTTTAATATCTAAGAATTCATTTACGTTGTTTGGATCTCTAGCTTTTATACTAAGACTAATAGTTGCTTCAGCAGCAGAAGCTGGAGGTAGGGTGTTAAAGCTAAAACTTAGTTCCCCGTCTTGCCCAGGATTTACACTGGCAAAAGCTGGGTAATTTTGTCTATTCCAAATTATTTTATTTGTTGAACTCTCATAGAAACCATTTGTGGTGATAGACGAATAGTTAACAATAGATCCGGAAAGCTCTGCGACTATTTCAATATCTGTTAATTTTTGATTTGTTGAATTATTCCAAGATATTTCTGTTTTATTTGACGCTCCTGAAGAAACAACAACCTCTGGATTATTATTTCCGTTTACTGTTATACGAGTATCAAGTAATGGCTTTTGAATAGCAACAACGTAGCTTTGAGAGTTAAACTGAACTCCCATTTCTCTTTCGTTAACATCTGTTTGCTGACCAATGTAAACATTGAACGCTCTCTGTTCTCCAGACTGAGCGACTATAACTCCATTAACTTTTATTTCTTTTTCAACTCCAGGATTTAGATCACCTAAAACCCAGATGTTGTCTCCGAAAGTTGGTGACGGCTCTGCTGATTTAAAGTCAAAACCCCTTGGGTATTCAGCCACGATAATCATATTTTTAACAGCGTCGGGAGTGTTGAGTCCGGCCTTGATAGCAAAAGAAATATTCTGATTTGCGCCACTACTGTCTGGCCCTGTAACTGAGAGGTTAACTGGCGCAGAAGATATGTTTACTGTGTATATTTTTTCTTTTACGAAAATAGCGTTTGATCCAGGAACTCTGTATTCGAGGGTTATCTTAATATCTCTTGTTGTTCCTTGCTGACCAAAAAGCGTAACGTTTAGGAGTTGTTTTATAACATCTCCCGCTGGGATGTCACCCACACCTATTCTCTCTCTGTAAATGTCTTCACCGAGCCCTGCTCCTCTTTGGTATTCGATAAGCAAATCTGTATATTCTAATTTAACGCTGTTTTTGTTTGTAATCTGAATTTGAAGTGGAAGTTCTTCACCGCCGTTTGCAAAAGCATTTCCCAGAATAGAGATGTCTATATTGTTTCCGGAAACAGTGTTGGATTCACCAAAAAACATAAAGAGCCCGAACAAAGCCGAAGCCACGAAAAATATCACCGAACCAAAAAACACCTTACGGAACATCGAAGACCCTAAAAGGTTTTTTGTTGGTTTTTTAATTATTTTTTCTGTTTCGTCATCTTTCCAAGAAGAAGAAACGTCATGTTTTTTCTCATGAATTTCAGATCTTTGTTTTGGGGCAAGCTTTTGTTTCTTGCTATAGATTTTATTTTTTAACTCTTCTATTTTTCTAGAAAATTTTTGATTTTTCTCCATATAAAAAGTATATCACAAAGATTACATAAGCTGTGTAGCACGAAGTGATTTATTCACTTCTTTTACAATATCTTGTCTTACTTTTGTTATTTCATCGAGCACAGCTTGAGAAAAAGGACTTTGAACAAAAGAATACTCTTCCCCATCTCCCCAGTAACCAAAATAACTAAGTATTTTTAGAGCTAAAAGTGCGTCCAAACTTTTGTCTGACTTTATTTTATTCTCATCCATAAAAATAAATGCCTTTACGAGTTCAGCAAAAAGATTTACGTGCGGTTCATCCTGAGGACAAAGTTTTTTCAGAAGTCTGAGCACCTGAACTTTTGTCTGGCTATTTTCTATCTTTTCAGAGAAAAAAATTAAGGGATTAGCGTTTACTATTTTCCAACCCTGCTTTCCTAAGACAAAAGATATCTCAGAAAAATCAAAATCTTGAAGAGCGTAGCGAAGTTTTGATTCTATCTTTCGGACACCCGATGCATTTGCTCTGACCAGACCCATCTCTTCGGTAAAAACAAAAAAGGTTTTATCAGATTCACCTTTGTTTTCAGATGAAATAATAAAACCTTTTGTTGTGTAGATTGTGTGTGACATTACTCTTATTTTATCAATTTAAATAGTATTTGACAAATTGTTTCAAATATGATATAAACTAACAAAACCTCACCGCCACATGAACAAGATTTTCTTAGTCACCCTGCTGGTGGCGCACCTTTTCAGCACTACTCTCAATGCACAAACCGATAGCACCAAAGTAAACCTTGGCATGATGCTGGTTCCCATGGGATGGGTAAACCTAGACCGACCAAATGATGATGGTCTGGGTAGCACCATGGGCATCTTTGGTGTAGCGCAAGTGATCCGCGGCAACACCGTTTTCACGCCGTACTACGCGATCAACACGAATGCGTACGGCCTAGCTGTCTACCAACAACTCACGCCAGACTTCGGAGCCTACGTCGTGGGAAACAAATCAGCACTCCAAAACGATGGCTATGCTGGAATAGGGGTTGGAACACCGCTGGGTAATGCGACCGGCTTCGTCGAAGTTGGATCTTCGTGGAAGACTCCCGGTCTGGGACTCTACTTTGGAGCATTCATCCCAATAGTGCGAAGGGTGCGATAACACCCGCAAACCCAAGTGAACGTAAAAGGCCCCGACAACGGGGCCTTTTCTACTTTTTAATTATTTTTTAACAGAAACGACAAAGGAAACGTTTCCTGTGTTTATTTCACTTCCCTCTTTCTTTACGAAAACGATCTCTTTTACGCCAGCTGTTTTTTTAAGATCAGATTCAAAAATATTAACTATTTCTTTGCCGGTCTCATCTGTGTCTACGAATAAAGTAACAGAGTCTTCAGGATTTAAGTTCGCATCTTTTCGAAGCGACTGAACAAAACGCAGAAGCTCACGGAAATCACCCTCCTTTCTTAAGTCATCTGTTATTTCCGTATCGAGTGAAAGAGTCTCACCAAACAAAACTTCTTTTACATTTACTTCATCTTGTATGAGCTCTAAATAATCTTTCGAAAGTTTTTCTGTGATAGTCAAAGATTTAAGAGGTTGTTTTACTTTTATATTTAATTTTTGACGCTCCATAAGCCCCAAAGAAACAATTTCTCTCGTAGTCTTCATATCTTTCAGAACCTTTTTATCAAATCTTTTTCCTTTCGGCCAAGTTTCAAGGTGAACTGACTCAAATTTGTCTGACACCGCTCGGTAAACTTCATCTGCAACGAAAGGTGTGTACGGAGCCATAAGTCTTGAGATTTCTCTAAGAACGAATCTTGTCACCGCAAGAGAATCTTCTCTGTCAGATTTGTCATCACTTTTAAATCTATCTCGTGAACGTCTAACATACCAGTTAGAAAGGTCGTCAATAAAATCTATAATCGGTCTTGCTCCCCTATCTATTTCATAACCATTTAAACTTTCTGTAACTTCTTTTATTGTTTCATCAAGTCTTGCGATAATCCACGCGTCTAGGATATTTTTTCTTCTTGGTTTTCCTTTTTCAGAATTTTCATACATTTGCCAGAAAGACAAAACGTTTCGAAGTCTTCCCATAACTTTACTTTGAAGCTCACTTACTCCTTTTTCAGAAAAAGCCAGGTCTTCACCGCGCACAGCCTGAGAATTCATAAGGAAAAGTCTGATGGCGTCTGCTCCGTATTTGTTTATCATGTAATCCACTTCTGGATAATTCTTCAACCTCTTAGACATCTTCTTACCATCTTCTGCCAAGACCAATCCGTTCACCAAAACATTTTTATATGGAGACTTATCAAAAAGCGCTGTTCCTAAAACAAGCATTACGTAAAACCATCCACGAGTCTGGTCGAGACCTTCGGCGATAAAGTCAGCTGGAAAACCTTTTGATTTTTTGAAAAATGAACCAAGAGGATCAAAGCCGTCTTTTTGGAAAGGATAGTTTTGTTGTGCGTAAGGCATTGAGGCTGAATCGAACCAAACATCGAAAACATCTTCTACTCTTTTAAATTTCTTACCGTCTTTTTCTATAATAAAATTATCGATATACGGTCTGTGTAGATCGAGCTCTGTCTTTCTGTCTGTGTCGATATAGAATACCGTCGGCTTTGCGTGGACATCTACACTCTTGTCGTAAATAACTTCAGCTTGCTCATTTGTCAGCTTTTGAATTATTTTTTGACCGAGAACGTTTATTCCCATATGAGAAACCACCACGACAGTTTTACCTTTGTGCTCTGTTAGAATCTTGTCGATAACTTTTTTAACTCTTCTTTCTACATCAAGCCAAGACTCTCCCATGTGTCCACGCTTTGCCACGTATCTCTCTTCCGCAGAAAGAGCCAGGTATGCGTCGCGCTCTTTTTTAATATCTTTATCGTGTATTGTTTTTCCATCCCAAGTTCCGCTGTCTACTTCTAAAAGACCCGCTTCGTCTTCGACAGAAACACCGCCGAGGTTTTTAGAAATTATTTCTGCTGTTTGTTTTGTTCTTAGAACTGGCGAAGAGTAGATCAAATCCACTCCGTGATTTTTCAAAAATTCACCAGCTTCTTTTGCTTGCTTCTCCCCTTTTCTTGTAAGAGGAAAATCGTTTATTTCATCTGTAAAAAGCCCTATTAGGTTTTTTACGCTTTGTCCGTGACGAACAAAAATAATTTTAGTTACTTTTTCTCCTGCATGTTTTTTCAAATCTTCTCGTGAATTCAAAACAAGAGTATCTTGTCCGTCTTCTGACTGCCAAACAGGAAGAGGTGTGCCCCAGAAACGACTTCGTGAAAGAGCCCACTCACGAGCACCTTCGAGCCAGTTTCCAAAACGACCGTCACGCAGGTTTCCTGGAACCCATTTTGTTTTTGCATTATTTAACACTAATTGATCTTTTATTTTTGGAGTATTTAAAAACCATGAATCAGAAGCGTAGTTTATAAGTGGAGTATCACATCGCCAACAGTGAGGATAGCTGTGATTTATTTTTTCTTTTGAAAAGAGGACTCCGCTGTGTGCCAAGTGTTTTATAATCTCGACGTCGCTAGATGTGTGATCTTCTTTTGGTTTTACGAAAAGCCCCGCAAAGTCTTTTACTTCTGGTTTAAAATGTCCACTTTTGTCCACGTGTTGAACGAACGGTAAGTTGTTTTTCTTACCAAGCTCCATATCGTCAGACCCGAAAGCTGGAGCGATGTGAACCACACCTGTACCGTCCTCTGTCGTCACAAAATCACCGCCGTAAATCTTCCAGCCGTTTTGGCGGTTTACCAAACTTTCATCTTTTGAGTAGTAATCAAAAAGAGGTTTATATGATTTCCCTATCAATTCCTTTCCTTTTAATTCTGAAACGATTTCAAAATTTTTATCTTTTAGAACTTTATCTTTCAGCGCTTTTGCAAGTATGAAAAATTCATTTTCGATTTTTACTTTTACGTATTCAACTTCTTCTCCTACAGCCAAAGCAACGTTCCCTGGAAGTGTCCATGGAGTTGTTGTCCAAGCAAGCACGAAAACTCCGGGCTCGTCTACCAGCTCAAACTTCGCAGTCACAGACAAATCTGCGATGTCTTTGTATCCTTGATTCACTTCAAAGTTCGCCAGCGTCGTCTCACAACGAGGACAAAGGTGCATTGGTTTAAAACCTTTTGTGATTAAATCTTTTTTATACAGCTCAGAAAAAATCCACCATCCTGTTTCCATAAAAGAAGGCTGCATACTCATATATGGATCATCCATATCCACCCACCTTCCTACCCTCGGAATAGTTTCTTTCCAAACTTTTTCATACCGAAGAACGCTCGCTCTCGCTGCTTCGTTAAACTTTTCAATACCGAAATTTTCGATGTCTTTTCTAGTTTCGAGACCAAGTTCTTTTTCTATCAAATTTTCTATTGGCAAACCATGACAATCCCAACCCCAACGTCTAGGCACCCTGTATCCTTGCATTGTTTTAAATCTTGGAATCACATCTTTCATCGTCCCCGCAAGTAAATGTCCATGATGAGGCGTTCCTGTGGCAAAAGGCGGACCATCATAAAAAACAAATTCGCCTTTTGGGGATTTTTTCTCAAGACTTTTTTTGAAAATCTTGTTTTCGTTCCAAAACTTAAGTATTTGCTCTTCTTTTAATGAAGCCTCTGATTTTTCTAAATTTTCATTTTTAGGGTCTGCTTGTTTTTCCATATTAGCTTTATCTTATCACACAGGGCGGGCTTTATAAAAGCCCGCGGATTTGCCTTTAAATCTGGTAAAATATAGTAAAAGCACATGAGCCATGAAATTCACAATCATTAAACCAGCAACTAAAGAAAAGACTGACGAAGAAAAAATGCTCGAAATTATGAGAAACTGCATGGAGCACAAGAACGAAACGTATAGCATGGAAAAACTTTTAGGCTTGTGCCGGGTTTCATTCCTGTCCACCTACGGCAGAAGTTTCAAAAGTAAGATGAGCATGGAAGATCTTTGGCAAAAGGCAAAGAAGCCAAAAGCGAGCTAGCTTTTGGTTTTATTTTTAAACTTGACATATAGATTACAATACTGTATAATGCGAACAAATAATTAAACCTGTACACATGAACGGATACGAAATTCGCAGGTTCAAAACTGCCAAAGGAAACTTCTTCGTCTACGAAGTAGACACGCTGACCGGGTCAGTAGACAATCCTCTCATCATTGGCGAGGGTTACTATGTTGATCCAGAGGGTAAACCTCTTGGAACAAGGGAAACGGCTCGAAGAGATGACGCGATGTACGAGCGAAATATCGCCGAAATGACCCAAGGCGACAACTTCAAGGAGGAGGCAATCAAAGGCCCTCTCGCGGAAGAGCTGTCGAATCTGTTCGACCGGAGGATCCCAAAGCAAAGAACCTTCGGAGCACCGAAAGAGAGGTACAGCCCGTTCGCAGTACTCGAATCACTTCGAGAAAAGATGGGCAGATAACCATCGCCCCACAGAACAAGAACGAGCCCCAGCCAAACCGGGGCTCTTCATTTTTATTCTAAACACTAACAACTATAAACTTAAGACTGTCCTACATCCTCTCAGGTGACTCAATACCTAAAAGATAAAGTCCGTTTTTGAGCGTCATGGCTGTTTTTTCTACAAGCGTCAGGTAGAAGCCTGCGTTTTCATTTTCCTTGTCTAGAACTTTTGTATTTCCATACCAAGAATTAAAAGCCCGAGAAAGATTTAAAAGATAGGTTGCAACTGTGTGCGGAGCCCAGTTTGCCACAGAAGTTTCAGTCACTTCAGAAAATCTGTAAAGAGTTTTTTCAAGTTCTGACGGCGTCCAAGAACTTTCCGGCATATCTTTTTTTACAAAGCCTTCTGATTTTGCTTTTTCTAAAAGAGAGTTACACCTTGCAACTGTATACTGAATATACGGACCAGAATCACCCTCAAAAGAAAGCGAAGTTTCTGGATCAAAATTTATATTCTTCCCTGCCTCTGTTTTAAGTATCGTAAATTTAATAGCAGAGATAGCTATTTTGTCTGCCATTTCTGCGTTTCTTTCTGACATTCTATCCATGGCCTCCTCACAAACAGTGTTTAAAATATCTGTAGCCAATGGAACGCCTCCCAAACGTGAAGACATTTTCGCGCCTTTAAAACTCATTCTGCCGTGAGTTCGGTGAATCGTTTTTTCTTTCCATTCTGGATTTATCTGACCCGCGGCATTTGATACAACTTTAAAATATTCTTTTTGCTCATGATCTGTAACAAATAAAGATATGTCAGGATTCCATTTTGAGAATTTTAAAGAAAGAAGTCCGATATCCTTTGCTTCATAGGTTGGAAAACCTTCCTTGTTTATGAAAACTCTAGTGTGAAGTCCGAATTTTTCACCTTCGAAAATTATCGCGCCTTCACTTTCTGTAAAAACTTTTGGAGTATTTTTTCTAACAATCTCTTCCCCGGTAGCTCCCGCCTCACTTTCAAAAATAAAAGCATCAAAACGAGAACCGAGTCTGTGTACCACGTGCTCAAAATATGAAAGATTTAAGTCCTTTCCTGTTTTATATATTTTATATTCCTCTGAAGACTGATCACTTATTATTTTTTTATAAACCTCTCTAACTTCTTTTTGAACATCTTCACTATCTTCAAAAGCTTTTGTCCCAGCAACGTATGCGTCACCTAAAGTGGCCATGATAGCTCCATCTAAATCTGTCTTTTGCTCGGTAAGATATTTTTCTCCACCTTTTCTTTTAATCTCCCAGACCGCCTTCGCAATACCAAGAGAGATATCTGAAGGATATGAAATCTTCGTCACATTTGCGCCAGAGAACTGCGCGAGACGTGTTATCGACTCACCGATAGTGTTGTTCATCATGTGCCCAATATGGAAAGGTTTAAAAAGGTTCGGACTTGAGTGTTCAACTAAAATCTTTTTACCTTGGTAAATATTTAATTTGCCAAAATTTTCATCGATAGAGTTTATAGATTCTTTAAAAAAATTTTTAGATAAAAAGAAGTTTATAAATCCAGGGCCAGCTACTTCTGTTTTTTCTATTAGTTCACTTCCAGATATTTTATTTTTTATATCTTCTGCTAAAAACTTAGGATTTTGTTTTCTTTCTTTTGCCAAAACCATTGCGATGTTTGTAGAAAAATCCCCGAAAGAAAGGTCATCTGGGTGCTCTAAATGAACAGTCGGCGCACTGAGTCCGATTTTCCCTAAAGCTTCTTTTATTAAATTTTCTATTTCTTTTTTAATTTCCATTTTAGACATTCCCCGTTGAACCTTCTCTCCCTTCCCCACGAACAGCATCTGAAAGCTCTGATACTTCTTTTATATCACAATCTTCAAACTTTTGGATAATCATCTGCGCGACTTTTTGACCTTTTTCTATTATCTGTTCATTTTTTCCGGTATTAAGTAGAGACATTATAATCTCCCCGCGATATCCAGAGTCTATAACTCCACCCATTACTTTTAAATTTTTATTAAAAGAAATAGAAGATTTGTCCCAAATAAGCCCCACATGACCTTCTGGAATTTCAATAGCCACGCCAGTTTTTACATTTACCTGAGCGCCCGGCAGAAATACAGCCGTCTCAATAGCAAAAAAATCAATCCCCGCGTCACCCGGATGACCCTTTGAAGGAAGCTTAGCTTCAGAATTTAGCTTTTTGACTTTGAGATTCATAGTTCTAGTTTACCATATTAGAATATGATAATATAAAAGAAAAACGTCATGGGATTCCCAACAACAACAGACAAGCAATATCCCTTGATCATCGCTGAGCTCTTAGAGCTTTTCGGTAAAAAGGCAAAGGATTACGGCACAGCGTGGCGTATTCTTCGCCTTCCCTCCCTGACTGACCAGATCTTTATCAAGGCTCAACGTATTCGAACCTTGCAACAGACAAAAGAGAACAAGGTCGGAGACGACATTAAGGGCGAACTCATAGGCATCGCCAACTACTCTGCCATGGCGCTCGTCCAAATGAACCTAGGCATAGCAGATACCCCAGACCTAGCCGCCGAGAAAGCTAGCGAGTTGGTTCGTGAGCAGTTCAACAAGGCGAAGAATCTCATGTTCAATAAGAACCACGACTACGGAGAAGCGTGGCGAAGCATGAGAATAAGCTCGATTGTCGACCTTATTCTAATGAAACTCCTTCGAATCAAGCAGATCGAAGAGAATCAAGGCAAGACACTAGCCTCCGAAGGTGTCGATGCGAACTACCTCGATATGATCAACTACGCGGTTTTCGCGTTGATCCATATTAAGGAAGGCAAAGACTCGATGAACTAGCACCACATGAATTACAAAGGCCCGTGAAAGCGGGCCTTTCTTTATAGGAAACTAAATTTTTACTTCTCTTAAACCTTCAGCAAGTTTTTTTAAATCTTCATCTTTTGCTCGTGGCCCACCACCAGAAGAAATCCATCCTTCATATTTTTCAAACCAAAACTCTTTACCAGATAATATCTGCTTCCACTCTCCTTTTTTCATATATTCAGTTCCGTGCATTGGTACTAATTTAATATGAGCGTGATCTATCCCTGTTCCTTCCATGATTACACCAACTCTTCCAACGTCTTCAAAATAATTTTCTAAAATTTTAGCAACGTGTTTTGATGCAATAACAAATCTTTGAAGGACTTCATCTGGCATTTTAAAAACATCGCTCCCATAATGATCTTTTGGAATAACAACTGAAAACCCCTCTGTGTTTGGATCGATAGCCAGAAAAGCCATAAACTCTTCATTTTGCCAAAATTTTCCAGGAGTATTAAATTCACCCGAAACTATTTTACAAAAAATACATTCACCTTTTTTAGTTTTTGATTCGTATTTAGCCATAAGATTATTTTTAATTTAAATTTACACAAACACCTCCGGTACTGGGAATTTTTTGGCTAAAGCCATAACCTTCTTTTTAATTTCTATTTTTTTCTTTTCGTCATCTTTGTTTTTAAGAGTTTCTATCATAAGCTCTGCTACCAGCGCACATTCTTTTTCACCAAAACCCCGAGTTGTGATAGCCGGAGTTCCGAAACGAATACCTGATGGATCAAGGGGTTTTCTAGTATCGCCAGCGATAGAGTTCATATTTAAAGTTATACCGACTTCGTCCAAAACTGTTTGGGCTTCTTTTCCAGTGACACCAAGCGAGCCAAAAACATCTGCCAAGATAAGATGGTTGTCTGTTCCCCCACCGATCATCCTGATTTTATTTTTCTTGAAAACTTTTTCCATTGCTTTTGCATTTTTCAAAATCTGCTTTGCGTATTTTTTAAATGAAGGTGTGAGCGCCTCGCCGAAAGCCACAGCTTTCCCGGAGATGGTGTGCATATGTGGACCGCCTTGTGTTCCCGGGAAAATAGCTCTGTCGATTTTCTTTGCGATTTCTTCATCGTCTCTTGTTAGTATCATCCCGCCTCGTGGACCACGAAGAGTTTTGTGAGTTGTAGTGGTTATAATGTCAAAACCTTCGAGGAATGGGTTCCTCAGCACTCCTCCCGCAATAAGCCCTGCAATGTGTGCCATATCAGCCACAGCGATAGCCCCTACTTCACGCGCAATCTCTGCGAACTTTTTATAGTCGAGCGTCCGTGAATATGCAGAAAATCCAGCCAAGATTATTTTTGGTTTTTCTTTCTTTGCAACCTTTCGTAAATCTTCATAATCAATCTCACCCGTATCCGGGTTTTTCATTTTGTAAGTTACAAATTTGTAGATTTTCGCTGGAAGTGTCATCGGGTGACCGTGTGTTAAGTGTCCACCGTGAGAAAGATCCATACCGAGCACTGTGTCGCCTGGCGTCAGTAACGCTGAGTAAACAGCCAAGTTCGCCTGCGCTCCTGAGTGGGGCTGAACATTTGCAAATTTACATTTAAAAAGTTTACATGCGCGTTCTATCGCAAGTCTTTCGACTACGTCTGTGTACTCCTGTCCGCCGTAGTAACGTCTACCAGGATACCCTTCTGAATATTTGTTAGTAAAGACTGTGCCGTTCGCTTCAAGAACTGCTTTTGAAACATAGTTTTCTGATGGGATGAGTTCGAGACCTTCTTTCTGGCGTTTTTCTTCGCCCTTTATCGCATCAAATATTTTTTTATCTTGTTTTTGTATGTAACTTTTTGACATAGCTAAATTTTATCACGAATACAAAAATCGTCTAAAAAATTGATTTTTTGATTAAATTTTAGATAAATGTCAATAATTAGGCGTTTCAGATATTTTGATATAATAAAAGTATGAAACACGAAAACCACGTAGATAGAGAATATTTAAAACTTTTAGAGCACATTATGGAGCACGGTGCGACTAAAACTGACCGCACGGGTACAGGCACAAAAAGTGTTTTTGGTTATCAAATGCGTTTTGATCTTTCAAAAGGTTTTCCCCTGCTTACTACTAAAAAAGTTCCGATAAAAGCTATCATCCACGAACTTCTTTGGTTTATGCGTGGTGACACAAATTTAAAATATCTTGCCGACAACAATGTACACATTTGGGACGAATGGCCATACAAAGCATTTTTGCAAAGGAACAACCTCCCTATTCCAGAAATAAATGGTGAGGATTGGAAAAAAGGAATGTCAGAGTTTGTAGAGAAAATAAAATCTGACGAATCTTTCGCAAAAGAATACGGCAACTTGGGGCCGATTTACGGATACCAGTGGCGAAATTGGCCGACACCAAACGGTGGACATGTAGACCAACTAAAGCAAGTCATTGAGACTATAAAGAAAAGCCCTGATTCAAGAAGGATTATCGTTTCAGCGTGGAATGTCGCAGATATTGAAGAGATGGCAAAGGCAGGCTTGCCACCTTGTCACTGTCTTTTCCAATTTTACGTTGCAGATGGAAAACTTTCTTGTCAGCTTTACCAAAGAAGCTGTGATACATTTTTAGGCGTGCCGTTTAACATCGCCTCTTATGCCCTACTTACGATGATTATCGCGCAAATCACAGGACTACAGGCGGGAGAATTCGTCTGGACTGGTGGAGACACGCATCTATACCTAAACCACTTAGAGCAAGTTAAAACTCAACTTGCTCGTGCTGGAGATATCCGCCCAATGCCGAAAATGAAAATAAATCCTGAAAAGAAAAACCTGGAAGATTTTACAATCGATGATTTTGAACTTACGGACTATAATCCTCATGAAGGAATAAAAGCTCCTATTGCAGTATAGACGTAGAGCATGGAACGTAAAACTTAAAACATATATGGATTTTCATTCGAATTTAAAAAACATAATGAAAGAATATGCCCATCTGGTTTATGATGTTACTGATAAATTTCCGAAAAGTGAGATGTTTGGAATAACCTCACAAATAAGAAGATCTTCGCTATCTGTTTTATTAAATTACACTGAAGGATATGCAAGACAAAGAAAAGCTTTTTTAAAACAATTTACGGAAACATCGTATGCGTCACTAAAGGAAAGCTTGGTTACACTAGAGTTTGCATACGAAAGAAAATTTTTAAGTAAACAAGAGTTTGAAAAAATAAATGAATTAGGGGATAAAATAGGAAAAATGCTCTGGGGAATATTATCAAAAATTAATTAATAACGTTCTACGTTTTACGATTCACGCTTTATGATAAATATTATCGCCGCAATATCTAAAAACAACGTCCTTGGAAAAGAAAATAAACTTCTTTGGCATTTGCCGAAGGACTTTAAATTTTTTAAAGAAACAACACTTGGTCACCCGATTATCATGGGACGAAAAACTTTTGAGTCCCTGCCAAAAGCTCTTCCTGGCAGAACTAACATTATCATCACAGGAGACAGAAATTATATAAAAGAAGGAGCTGTCGTAACCCACTCTTTAGAAGATGCGATAAAAGTAGGGCTTTCGGAGAATAGAGAAGTTTTTATCTGCGGTGGTGGGCAAATCTACAAAGAAGCTCTCGAGAAAAACTTGGTTGATAAAATATATCTAACAGAAATAGACGTGGAGACTGAGGGCGACGCCTTCTTCCCTACTTTCGATAAGTCACACTGGGAAATATCTGAGAAAGAATGTCACACAAAAGATGAAAAACACGATTTTGATTTTTGCTTTGTGGAGTATTTAAAGAAATAAACAAAACCCGCCGAGAGGCGGGTTTTGTTTATTTCTACTTATCTTCCTCTGTTTTAACTCTTATAAAAATATCTTTACCGTCGGGAGATTTTGTTTTTT
>CAZZCB010000007.1:0-36338 GCA_964652835.1 uncultured Candidatus Saccharibacteria bacterium
GGATTTTTGCTCTGATAGGTGTCGCAGAATAAAAGCTAGCGAAGAAATAAAAGACGAGAAGATAAATACCGGTCCTGTGGTTTATCGTAAAAGCGTAAATTAAAAATGGAATATTCGTTGCCAGGATCCACATCCAAACAGCTTTGTGTTTTTCTGGCACGAGCAGTGCTTCATACTCTACTTTTTTGGGATTAAGTTTATCTGTCTCGTAATCAAAAATATCATTAATGCCGTAAATCAAAATATTTGCCGGTATTAAAAAGAAAAATCCGAATATTAAAATCTCAGGGCGCAAAAAATCCCCAAGCAAACTAGTCGCTACCAGGACGCCGATAAAATACGTCCCCATCTCATACAGCCAAAACCTCGGCCGTGATATATTTAATATTTCTTTTAATTTCATAATTAATTTAATTAAATCTTTCTACTATCATATGCCCAGTGAAGCAAAGCTTGTCTTTGCTTTCTGTGACAATTAAAATCAAGAGGTCTGCAAGAGTTAACCACTTGAGAAACATGTCTTTTCATCGCGACCCAACGCTTAATCTGCCTTTCATCATCTGCGCCTCTGCGCCCCATATAGTATCTACAATACCATTGAAACCAACCACGAGGATCATCTTCGTGAATCCATCCTTTTTCTCTCCAGACCGAAAGAGGCTGTGAAGCATTCACTTCAAAAAAATTTAATTTAGGATCTCTTTTATAAATTCCCTCTTTTTGGAGTTTCGCGCGAGTAAACCAATCTTTTGGAAATTCTTTTTTACAGTCACGCATATAGACTCCTCCAAAAGATCCAAGTGCCAGCATTTGCTTTGGAGTTAGACTTGGCCGAAAACGAGGGTCAAAATTTTTACCTTCCGGCTCAGTGATTTCGTATTTATAACCCTTTTGCATTTTGTCATTTACAGTGACTTTTCTTTTCATGGACATATTTTAGCATAAATTAAAAACCTGGTAATTTTTAGGAAAAAGAGTAGAATACGCCGAATGCTTACAGCGCTTAAAATATTTGGAGTTACCGCAGGTCTAGTAACAATAGTATCGGCTTTTAGTGCCCCAAACTACGAAGAACCAGTTAAAACAACACCTAGTATATCTACCACAAGCCAAATTAAACCCATAGTCAAAGAAGAGATTGTAATAGAACCGGAAGTGGTTAATAAAGTAAAAATACCAACTCCTGCGCCTGCAACTAAAAATACATCGAATTGCCACACAGGATATTCAGGATGTCTTAAGGTTAACGCGGGAGATTACGACTGTGCGGGCGGATCTGGAAATGGCCCAAATTACACAGGACAAGTTCGAGTGTACGGATCTGATCCGTTTGATTTAGATAGGGATGGTGACGGTATTGGTTGTGAGTAATTAAAATTTCCAAACAACATCGTAAGCAAATTCAGCCAGCTCTCTTTGTCTAATTTCTATCTCCTTCTCATCCCATTTGTAATCTAATTCTTTAAATTTATCTAATAGTTTTTTATTTAAATTTAAATCGGAGTCACCGAACAATTTTGCTTTTTCTTCTAGAACTTTATTTCCCATAGGTCCATTAATTTTCTTTGCAATAAGAGTAAGATTTCCAAGTTTATTAACATAATCTCTTATTTCTTCCTTCGTAAGTTTCCACATGGTTGGTTCTTGCGGTAAAATGTGCTCAATATTTACTTTTGTAAAATTAATTGTTTTCTCTTCAACTTTTCCAAGAGCTCTTTCCATATTAGAAAGTATATAAATTACAAGTGGATAATTTTTATATTCAATATCCATAAATTTCTCTATGAATAGACTTCTACTTGGATATTCTAATTTATTTTTAAAATTAGAAAGTGCTCTTTGTATATTCTTATTTCTTTTTTCTTTATCTGATATTTTTAAAGCATCTTGTATTTCTTTTGAAGTATTAAAGTATAATCTTTCTACAACATTACCAGAGAGCTTACATATTGCAGAATAAGCAAAGTGATACTTTTCTATAGTCTTAAATACATCGCTAAAATCAAAATTTATCTTATCTTTGTTTAAAAGTAAGCAAAAAAGTAAAGAATAACATTGAGTAACTCCCATTACTCTTAAGCCAGACAAAGTTTCCAGGATTTTTTGTGCAGTTTTTTTATCAGAAAAATCATCGATCCAATCATTAATATTTACTGAGTCACTTGTGATCTTATAATAATATTCAGATGCAATCAAAACATCAGATAGGAAGGCACTAGGATCATTTATTGTTCGCTTAATTTCTTTATATAACTTCTTTTCAGAAACAAAACTATAATGAGACAACCAATAATACCTTATAAATTTTGAAACATTTAGCGGGCCTTTGGCGCTTTCAATATTGTTTTCTATTGTAACCCATGTTTCCTTTGCTGTATCTATCCCATCGTCTTTTTTAGGCAACTTTCCAAAAAGATAGTTTTTTAATAGATCCGCGGCAGTTAGATCAGCTCCTCTTGCATTAACAGTTTCAAAAATTGAATAAGCATCCTCGTCATTTTCTATTTTTATCCAAATTACTTTGAAATCAAATATTCTTTGCTTTAAATCATCAACGAATTTTATTTTCTTACTTCTGTCAGATATAGATTCTAACTCGTCTTTTATTTTATTCATTAAGAATTTATAATTTTCTTTAATTGATTTTTCCTCTTTCCTTCGTGGATTAATTTCAAGAATATTAGAATCCTCTTTTTGAATATTTTCGTTAAAAAATTTATTTAGAGTATCTCCACACTTTAACCGGAAATCCTCTTTTCTTCTCACAACGTCCTTGTGTGCAATAATTTGCTGTGTTAACTGAGCTCCCTCAATATCTTCAAGACCTTTATATACATCTCGTAAAACAGACATTAAGATAGTAAGAGTGATTAATCTTTGTTGTCCATCAATAACCTCAACAAAGCCTTCTTCTTCATATTTTTCATAGTTAAAAACAAAGGATCCAAGAAAAACAGATTCTTCTTCTTTTAAGTCATTCCATAAATCAGACACTTCATCCACCGTCCACGAATAAGGTCTTTGATATCTAGGAATCTTATATTTTTCCTTGCCATTTAAAATATCACTTAATGACTTATCCTCGGCATCAAATTTTATTACCATAATATAAAAAAATAATTATAAACTATGAAAAAAGTTTATTGTAAACTTAAAGATTTACTTTACCAACTTTTATATATAAATTATAACCCATAACAAAAACAAAATACAGACTTATTACCCTGAATCTTTGACTCAGAAAACCACGCCTGCCTTCGTCCATAGGGAAATAAAAAACCTACGGGGGTCGATCCCGCAGTTACTAAGTAAAATTATCACTGTGTTCAATTTTACAAAGTACTGCTGGACGCGGCTCGCCCGTCTCAATACTTCGACATGGCTCCGCCGGTTCGACTCCCACGAAAGCAAAATAGTTTGCTTTCTCTTGTGTCACTAGAATCAAAAAAATCCCTAGTAAAAAACTAGAGATTTTTTGATTGTGAGCATGAAGTCTCTGGAATGGAACACAATTCAAGATATGATTCTAAATTATAATAATACCTTCTATATTATTAATCGAAAAACACCGTCAGTATCGTAATTTTTGCTATTGCTAAAAATCAACATCTAGAGCCCTCATTTGATCGCCGTAAATAAATTCGAAAAGAGTTGTATCGACTTCCTCATTATTATTCTTATCTTTTTTAATTATGTTTTCAAGCGTAAATGGATTTTTTTCTGGATCAAAATTACGTATAAAATAAGGACCACCTTGTTCTTTATTATCAAAAGGGCTCCTTTGAGGGTTCACTACAGCCTCATCAATTACTGTGCTTTTAAAAATCTCTTGGTTAAAATAACTTATTACCTTCTTATGAATTAAATCTAAGTAATTATCATCAGAATCAGACGTGTTAAAATATTCTCCATGTGTAAGTCTATGGCGAAGTCCTGAATTAGGTGTATAAATTTTATCTTTTAGTTCCTTCCCCAATATTTTTTCAACTTTTACCCAGTCCTTTTTCCCATCTGGTAATTTAGCTAAATTTTCAATTGCAGAAAACATTAATAGTAGCTTCGATGAATATCCTATGGTATTAACGGCATCATTCCAATAATAATAGAAACTATCCGGAATATCTGTATTATTTAATAAAATATTTAGGCCAGAAACATCTCTATTCATAAACATTAAGCCAACATGCTTTACATTTCTAATAAATTTAAAGTAACCAATATCATCATATTTGTCTTTTCTTGTTATTAAAAAAGGTTCATTGGTAAAAGATATGTAACATTGACCAATTAACGATATTCGGGGAATAGTTTTTGCAAGTTTTTTTGCAAAAATCGAATATGCGTCTCTAAAATTTCCAGCATCAACTTCTAGTGTTGCATACCAGTAATCAGACACCCATGCGTCCATTAAGGTAAACTTTCCGTGAGTAAAAACAATATCGTTACAAGAAAAACTTGGAGTTCCTGAATCGCCACCGGCGTTATCAATTATGGTCGTTATCTTTTGTTCTATTTTATATAAAGACATATTTAACTTAATATCAAGCTACCACATTTCCAAACTAAACTAATCAATGCTCCACATTATTTTCTTATTATTTTAAATAGCTTTTTATTTCTTCTAATTTAAGGTCGAAATCGTCTAATTTTTCAACACTTTTTTTGTTACCCTGCTTGTCATAATAACCAGTTTTTTCAATGGAACTATAAACCTCTTTATCCCTGATATCATTTTTGTTCCATTGAATTATCTTATATCCTGGAAATTTTTCCTCTAGTTTAGATTTAATTTTCTTTTCATCTTCACCAAAATCTAAAATACAGGAAACCTTCTTATATCCTAAATCTTGTGCCAAAGTTAGGGCAAACTCAAAATTATTTGCACCCCTAACTCCATACCCAAATATATTCACATTTTCTAAAATTAGTTCTCTTTTTAGTAGCCCCACGTCTTCTTGACCTTCAAGAAATAATACACCGTCTTCCATATAGAATATTTCTTTTGCAACCTCATCCATTGAAAAAGGCATTTGCCAATTATCAGACTTTAGTAAACCGTCATACTTACTAAAGTCTGTAATAGAAAAAACGTTAGAGTGCCTATCATCCTCTTTTACCACTCGATTTATTACCGCACCATTTTTCAAATAAGTCCAATTAACCATATAAGGGCTATGGGTTGAGATAATTATCTGCCTCTTCTGGGAATACTCCGCCAATACTTTTAATAATTTTCTTTGCGCAGATGGATGAAGTGATAGCTCTGGTTCATCAATAATAATTGGGTTGGGCTTGTCAACGTAAAGTTGCAAGAGTATACGTATAGCTGTTATCACACCGTCTCCTAAAAGTTCAGTTTTATGTCTTACGCCATTATTAGAGATATACTCAATATAATGATTATCTTCGAAAGCGACAGCAAATTTAGTAAACTCCGGTATAACTCTTTGCATCAGTTTTACAAATTCTCCATACTTAATATTATCTGCTTCGATTGCCCGTAGCTCAGAACCAACATCTAAGTCGTTTTTCCTATTCTTTAGCTCTAGCACAGTACTAAATCCGTCCCCTACTTTACTATAGATACTATTAGCACTGGAATCCCAATGCCTTCTTGATGAAATTATTTCAAAAGTATCCGTGGTTTGCAATTTTGGGTCTTCTTTAATAGTACTACTTTCTGGTCTTAATAATAAATTCTTTCTTACTAAAGTTTCGGTGTCGTCATATAAACAAAATTCCGGATCTCCACCGCTTGTTCGTTCAGAATTTTTTATATTTCTACCATCTTTTATTGACAAACCTTCAATTAAAGTAGTTTTTCCTGAGTTATTTCCACCCACAATATATGTTATACCAGAACCAATTTTACCGTTATTGGGAATTGCAAAATAGATAGACTGCTTGTCTTCAAAGCATTTATAATGAGTGACTGTAAAACTTTTATAAAACATATTTTTATATTAATTTATAATGTCTATGTGAGATGGCTACATTATACCAACTATAGTTTTTATTACCATTACGGTCCCTTTTATATTATTGACCACCCCATATCATCGAAGGGGTAACCCCCACCCACCTAGCTCCAGGCCATGTATCTATATATAATAAAAATATGAATAAAAAAGATAAAGAGGTCGAGATCGGGAAGTTTTTAGCCGATAAAATAAACGCTAAACATGGCTTAGATTACATTGTAAGGCCCAATGAAAATGAAGGTCAACATGACGGTGATGTTGATGTGTATTTAATTTCCCTACTAGAAAAAACAACACTTAAAGTACAAATCACAACACAGGATGGTTTTTTATTAGAACAAATGGCTAAAAACAGGAGAAGGTCTGATCAGGGGCAAGAACAAGAGTATTCTGTGCTTGATATGGGACCAGAAATTTATATTAAAAGAGTTATTGATAAAAAAACAAAAAGATATTCATCACACGAAGATATTGTTCTAGTGGTGTGTTCAGAATGGGGGTCACAAATAAACGAAAACTATGTGAAAGAAAATTTTCCCGCCCTAGCATCAGGTGATTTTAGGGCCATATATTGGATAAGAATGCCCAGTTATCCAGAAACAGCTTCGCACCCACATGATGGTCAGGTTGTTGCTATACGAGCCTTATACGGCTCAGACGGCGAAACCATATAGAGTCATACCTCATATTATGTTAATATTTATTTATTAATAATGTAACCATAAATAAATATATGGCATATAAGGTAGTACCATTTCATCCAACAATATTAGACAAGGGAGGATCTGCACAGGCGGCAAAAGAATTACAAACAGTAATAGACAGAGAGGGATTAGAAGGATGGAAATTCCAATCATTAGAAACTGTTACAACTACAATCAGCCCTACAGGGTGTGCTTCATTATTTGGAAAGAATGAAGCGGGCAATTTTCAAATTGTTGTATTTGTAAAATAGATGAAGGTTATTTTAATATTCCTAATCAAAGTATATTGGTGGATTATTCCTGAAAATAAAAGGCTTGTTTGTATTTACAAAGAATCATGCTCAAAACATGTAATAAGAATAGCTAAAGAGAATGGATTTATTGCGAGTATTAAATCTCTTATATATCGTTTTAAAAATTGTAATAATAAATATAGTTTTAAAGCCGGTACCAATTTTACTATAATAACCAGCAATAAAATTGTGTTGAAACAAGACGAAATAAACCCTATATTGGTAGAAAAATTATCATCATAAATTTAAACCTAATTATAGTCATAGACGGTTGTGCCATCAATACATCCATCAGACTTTTTATCGTTTATGATTCTAGTCATTATTCTTATCCAAGAATCATAATAGGTTATTGCCTCATCATAGAAATTACCCATTGAATTATCAATTGCATTTAATTGAGAAGGAGAATACGAAATGGGGTCACCATTATCATCATTATACAATTCATTGTTCCATGAATCATATGAGGCATCAATGGTTCTATCTTTATAATTTATTAAAGCTAATCTTACAGCCTCTAATTCATTCACTTTCGCATTTGATGTAATTATATTTTGCACATATTGATTAAGCCCTCCGTCACCAAGAGTTGGCACTTGCGCAATTTTCCATGACTCCGGCCTACAACTTATTGTTACAGGTGAATACTGGTTATTTAAATTGATTGTATTTACACTTGTTTTTTCATTTTTTATTTTATCACCGAAAACAACTTCAACCTCTTCCCAAAGTTTTTGTGTTTCAGATTTAGATTGACGCGCAGTTTCCAATCTAATTAAATATGATGTTTTTGTTACACCATTAGAATATGTTCCGTCAGAACAATGAGGGTATTTATTGAAAAATGGATAGTTAATTTTAAAATCATTTTCAATATAATTACATATCTGCGTTATTTTGCTTAATCTCTGATTATAAGTAGGAATCGAGATACTTTTTTGTAATGAAGTTGAAAAAAACTGCCATGAATCATTGTCTCCGATTTTATCAGATGAATCTTGGATAGGCTTAGGGGCTTGTTTGTTTACATCACTTTTTATAGCAGTTTCTATTTTTTTATCATTTTCAACAACTCCAGCATCTTCTAGCTTTTCCGCGACTTCGATAGTTTGTTCTACTTGATTATTCCTTAAAAATTTAAAAATATTCCACGTTAATGGATTCCACCAAGCTGCGAATGTTATCTGGGGTACAAGAATTGATAGGAGAATTAAAAAGTAAAAGTTTTTTTTAAATGATTTCATATTATTTTAGACCCCATGAATATCCATCGAGGCCACAATTTCTATTAATAGATCCCAGTGCTTCGTCTGCAGTATAATATCCTTCTTCCCACCCCTTTATATTTACAGCGATTATTGCTCTACAGTTTCTAGGAAGACCAGTGTCCCCGTATGTTGAATATTTATTTGGATCACCTATTGATTTACCTACAAAAAATAATAACCCTGCTAAAAATATAACCAAAATTATTCTACCCATAGATTATTTACCTTATAAATAAAAAACCTTACAAATAAGATCTTTATTAAATTTTATAAATCCCATGGCAAACAAAAAGCCCACCACGGGTCCCAGCTTACGCCAGGCATACCGGTTTCCCGATACGGCGAGTAAAGCAACCCCATGATGGGTTTTTTAAGCTTTACTCGACTCGTTCGCTATACCCTATAGTTTTTTCTATAGGGGTTAGGCTATATTTATTTGTACCAGATAACTATATCAAAAAGACCCTCAAAAAGAAATATGCAAATTATCTACCTATGTTTAGAGAACCTTTCTAGGGAGCGCGAGAGAGTGTCCACAGCTTCTATAAGGTACATACTAGGTTCTTTTGAGAGATCTCTTGCTTGGAGTTCAAACAGGACCTTCATGGCAGTATTTTCTGTTTCTCCAGCAATCTGAGCTATGGCCAGAGAGAATCCTCGCTTGTTCTCAATAAGCTTGGGTACCCTGGCTGTCGATGGAGAAAAGCCGGCATCAATTGCTATCTGATACTTCGATCTATTTTCATTCATCAATCCATAAGCGTATTTAATTTGTCTCTTTGAGGGCTTCTTTTTCATATTATTTTTCAGAGAAATCATAATAATAACACCTATATATTTTACCATTTTTTATAAATTTGTGTCTAAGGATTTAATCGTGTATAATGTAAGATAAATTGATCTTTGATTTACCTGCCCACATTACATATATAGTGGTAATCCACCAACAATACAAATAAAACCTTGCGATTCTTCGCAAAATAATACAAATAGCTGGCAACTTTCTTATAAACCGAGTGCTATCTATATTATTGATTAAAAAATTTAAAATCAAACATTTCATAGCACCTAAGAGAGGTGTTTTTTAGTATAAAAATAAGTATTAATGTCGAATTTGCTTATCCAATCAACACCTTTCAATAATTTGGTTTCTTGTGTTGGTCTTGGATAAAAATATATGTGTTCGTTTCCAGGACCAGCATAAGAAACAACGAACACATTATGGTTAACAAAAAATTAGAAGCGGCACTATATTATCAATCAATAGGTTTTTCTATTATACCGATTGGATCGGATAAGAAACCCTTAATCTCCTGGAAAAAATATCAGACTGAAAAAGCATCACCTACAGAAATTGAAAGATGGTTTTCAATATATCCAGAAATGGGCATAGGTATTGTGACAGGAAAAATTTCAGGAATAGTTGTAGTAGATATAGAAAAAGGAGGTAGTAGCAAAGGATATCCTTCAACGGTTACAGCAAAAACCGGCGGTGAAGGTTTTCATCTTTATTACAAACATCCTGGTCATGAGGTCCCCAATGGGACCAGAGTAAGGGAATTAACCGATATAAGAGGTGATGGAGGTTACGTCGTTGCTCCACCTTCAAAAAGCACTAAGGGTCTATACGAGTGGATAGTTTCAATTGATGATGCTGATTTTGCAGAGATGCCAGATTGGATAAATAAAATAAAAAACTCCGAGAAACAAAAAGGTGTCGCCGAGGGCTCTAGAAATACCACCGCTGCATCAGTCGCGGGTAAAATTTTTAAATCTCTCGATTCAAGCGAATGGGAAAATATAGGATGGCCACGGTTGGTAAATTGGAATAAACAGAACATTCCCCCATTACCAGAAAAAGAACTTAGGAATGTGTGGAATAGTATTAAAGAATACCAACATGAAAATAAAAAGGAGAGTGAAAAAAAAGCCTCTCAAGCAGATCTTTTACTCGAAAATATAATTAGTCGAGAAGATGTAGTTCTTTTCCATGATGAAATGGGGAATGCTCACGCTTCATTTAAAGTTAAAAATCACCAAGAAATTAGATCATGCAAAAGTAAAGCATTTAGGATGTGGCTATCAAATGAACTTTATAAGATAGAGAAAAAAGTTCCTGTCGCCGATACCATTAAAAGAACTATCTCTGTCATTGAGGGCCAGGCTTGTTTTGACGGCCCTAAACAGCCACTACAAAATAGAGCCGCCTGGCACGAAGGAGATATTTGGTATGATCTCACCAACGAGGATTGGCAAGCGATACATATTACAAAAGATGAATGGAAAGTCGTTGATAGTCCACCAATTTTATTTAGACGATATTCACATCACAAACCGCAAATAATTCCAAATAAAAACGGTGATGTTAGCCTGATGTTAAATTACGCAAACATTTATGATCCGGAACATCGCTTACTTTTTTTGGTATATCTTATAAGTTGTTTTATACCTGACTTTCCACATGTCGCGTTGGTTATTTTTGGCCCGCAAGGCTCTTCAAAATCAACATTAATGAAAATTAATCGACTCATCATAGACCCTTCACTAATAGATATAGCAAGCTTTCCTCAGGGACAAAAAGATCTTATTCAAGCTCTTGCACACCATTATTATTTATCTTTTGATAATGTGTCATACATATCGCAAGAGCAGTCTGACACTCTCTGTAAGGCAATTACAGGAGGAGGCCATACTACCAGAGAGCTATATACTGACGACGAAGATATTATTCGTAATTTTAGAAGATCTATAGGTATAAATGGAATTAACCTTGTAACAACACGACCGGATTTACTTGAAAGGAGTTTGCTTTTACCCTTAGAAAGAATAGACGTCATAGACAGAAAGACGGAAAAAGAATTATATGAAAAATTTAATAAGGAACTTCCCTCTATTTTAGGTGGGGTGTTTGATGCAATTGTAAAAGCGCTTAAAATACATCCCACAATAAAATTAAAAACAAATCACCGTATGGCCGATTGGGTGGTATGGGGCTGTGCAATTGCAGAGTCTATTGGCTATACGAAAGAGCAATTTTTATCTGCATACGAAAATAATCTAGAACGTCAAACAGAAATGCTATTAAGTGAAAATATTGTTGCTGTGGCAATTATGACTTTTATGGAAGATTACGACGAATGGAAAGGCACGCCAAGAGAATTACTTTCAGAATTAAACTTAAGCCCTTCTCTTGTAAACATTGATCGGGGAGAGAAGCACTGGCCAAAGGGAGCAAATATACTATCAAGGAGACTAAATGAATTAAGCACGCCTCTGAAAATGATAGGAATAGAAGTGTCCACGGGAACCTCTAGTGCATCAAGATGGGTGTGCATAAAAAAGATACAAAAAGAACATATCAATCCCCCATTATCTAACGATACTGACGATAGTATTTCAGATTCTAATAAACCTTTATCTAATGTAGGAGGGTTTTTATTCTAGTCTTACTAACATGATCAATCTAGAAGATTTCAAAAAATCACTAGGAAAACAAGTCAACTTTTTATCAGATGATGATATTTTAGAACTTAGAAAAAATCAAGATCAGATGGCTGACATATTTTTTGAAATGTGGCTTAGCGAGATTAAAGATAAAAAAACTAATGTATAATATACCTATATGGAGAAAGTAGTTTTAAAAAATTGCATAATATACTGTAGAGTTAGCTCCGCTAAACAAGCCCAGCAAGGTGAAAGCATTGAAGATCAGGAAAGAATTTGCCGTGGTATTGCAGAAAGAGAGAATATGAATGTCTTGGAAGTCTTTAAAGAACAATTTTCTGGCAGAAAAGACGAACGGCCTATGGTGGATGAGATATTTTCTTATGTTAAGAGTAATCCGAAAGTTAATTTTTTAATAGTCAGAGCGATTGATAGATTTTCAAGGGGTGGAACACTTGGATATGAAAGCTTAAAACAAAAACTAGCTCAATTTGGAGTAACCTTAATTGATTCTAATGGAATAATACAACCATCTAAAAATACTCTAGAGCATTTAGGTGTTGAATATGATTGGAGTAGAATACATCCAAGTGAAATAACCGAGCTTGTAATGGCACAGCAAGGCAAAAGCGAAGTAAATCAAATCCTTACAAGAATGATAGGAGCGGAGATAAACCTTGTTCGTGAAGGTTATAAGGTTAGAAGAGCGGATGATGGTTATGAAAATAAGAAAATCTATGTTGATGGCAAAAAGAGAGTTATACAAGTTCTAGACCCAGAAAGAGCTAAATTCTTTGTAAAGATATTTGAGATGAGTATAACGCATACAGACCAACAAATTTTAGACCATATAAACGCTATGGGTTACAAGTCTAAAGAAATGAAAATATGGTCCAAGTCAAAGGACCGGATTATAGGAACCAGAGAAGGACTAAAACTCTCTATAAAACAGTTACAGAGAATAAGGCAAAGACCTATATATGCAGGAGTAAACAACGAGAAATGGCTTCAAGAACCTATTAAGGCCGAATATCCCGGTCTTATTAGTATTGATTTATTTAATAAGGCAAATAAAGGTAAAATCTATATCGAAGAGATTAGAGGAAGTAAAACCGTAAAAATACACAAAGATTATAATCTAAGACAATTAAAAAGATCGAAAGATAATCCTCTATTTCCTCACAAATCTGTTACCCTGTGCCCTATTTGTAAAAAACCTTTTCTTGGAAGCTCACCTAAGGGTAAACGCAAATCTGTACCAACATACCACTGTGCTAGAAATCATAAGTATTTTGGAGTTAACAAAAACGAATTTGAAAAAAATTTAACAAACCTGGCTTTAAATTTAGAATACAAAGACAAGGCTTTTACTAAAGCCTTTGAAGCCGTCCTAATTAATAAATTTAGAGAAAAAGAAAAAGAGCTTGGAGAGTTTTCTGTACAAGCTGGAAAGACTGTTATCGAATTAGAGATAGAAAAGAAAAATTTAATTGAAAGTTACACTTCTACAAAAAATGAAATCATACGAGAAGAAATTGAAAAAAAGATAAACAAGGTCCATGAAGAAATTGAAAAGACTAGAGAGCAAAGAAACGGTATAGAGGTCCAAGAGAATGATATACACGCTTTTGTTGGGTATGTTAAAAACTTAATGGAACACCCAGTGGAAATGCTTGTAAAACAAAAGGATTTAAATGCATTAAGAGGTTTATTCAGTGTGGTGTTTGACGAATTGCCTACATATGAAGAAATAGTTAATGGAACACCAAAACTATCCTTGCCTTATAGGCTATCTGAAGAATTTAAGGTCAATAAAGACCTGTGTGTGACCCTACGGGGAGTCGAACCCCGCTTCTCACATTGAAAACGTGATGTCCTAACCGATAGACGATAGGGCCAATATTTGTTTGTAACTCAGTTGTGCATCTTCCCTGTTTTCAAATTGAAAACGTGATGTCCGCTATAGTCTTCCAAGCTGGATAGACGATAGGGCCTAAATATTTCTTAAAGCTGTGAAGAAAACGCAAGCAAGACGACGGAAAAATTTCTGAATTTGTAGCCCAGCTACAATGAGGAAATTTTAACTAGTATTGATTGTGTTTTCAATGCAGATTTTGAAATATGTGGTCATATCGTCGTTAAAGACGATAATGGGCCAATATTTAACTCTGATTTAAACGTGCCCCACAAAGCTTTACGCGTAATAGGAAACGAGAAAAGTATATCACTTTTTTATTTTTTGGCAAGAAAAAAAGGGCGGTTCCCGAAGAAACCGCCCTTGAGCCGAGGCCGAGGCCTAAGCAGCCATCATTCCACGCTTCTCTACTTGCAGTTTGCGAGGATTCAATGGTTCACACCGTGCGACACTCTTGTCATGGATCACAACACGGATGGCCAGACTTCTTCCCATCTTAATGCGCGACCCATTGTATAAGACCTGTGCACCCTTATCAATATAGAAGATCGATGCCATTCCAGCGCCCTTCATCATCTCATCGAGCAAGACCCTCTTCTTAGGTCCAGCAAGAGACATTTTGATGGATGGCGGGAAGTGGATGTTTGGACAAAGTCCTGGTATTTTATGCATCTCATCTGATGACGGTAACGCATTTTGGCTTGAAGCCGAAACACGATATAGAACTTCTGGCTCCCCCTTCTTTTGGGAGTTGAACTTATCCAGCGTCCGACGGTTGGAGGATTTGACTCCCTTAAACAGGTAGACGACTTCAACGTGTGGCATGTGGTGAATTTGGTTATGGTTGGTGATGAACTTCCAATCCTTAAACTACCATTTTTATGTCCAAAGTCAAACAGATTGAAGTTCTGGCTTTTTTGTTGTATCTTATACAGTATACAAATGCGCGGTTAGCTCAGTTGGTAGAGCGACTCATTGACGTTGAGTAGGCCAGGGGTTCGAATCCCTTATCGCGCACAATGAAAAAGAAAATAATTACTATTGCCGGAAAACCTGGTAGTGGTAAAAGCACAACAGCAAAAAAGCTTGCGAGTGATTTGGGTTACACTCGTTTTTCTTCTGGAGATTTCTTCCGCCAAGTTGGATTAGACAAAGGCATGGACCTTACCGCTCTCACAGCCCTGGCAGAAAAAGATAAAAGTATAGACGAGCTGACGGACCAAAAAGTTCGCGAGATGGGAGAAAAAGAAAATATAATAATAGAGTCACGGCTCGCCTTTCACTGGATCCCAGATTCTTTTAAAATATATTTAGACCTGGACGCGGACACATGTGCAGAAAGAATGTTTAAAGATTTAGAAATAAATCCGAGTCGCAAAGAAAGCGAAGACTGCGCCACACTTTCAGAAATGAAAGAAAGTTTGACTGTGAGATTTGCAAGTGAGAAAAAAAGATATATGGAAATGTATGGAGTCGATCCCCAAGACCTATCTCAATATGATTTGGTTATAAATACAAAAGGAAGCTCTGTAGAAAAAGTTTGCGAGCAAATAGAAAGTGCATATAAATCCTGGCTTGGTTTATAATATAGTCATGTCATCTCTAACACTTAAAATTATTGCTGTCGTCACGATGCTTGTCGACCATGTTGGCTTTTTGTTTTTTCCAGAAGAAGAGATTTTCAGAATAATAGGACGTATCTCCTTCCCTCTTTTTGCATTTCTTATCGCCGAAGGTTTTATAAAAACAAAAGATGTAAAAGAATATTTGAAAAGACTTTCGATTTTCGCAGTGATTTCGCAAGTTCCTTTTTTCTTCTTTGAAAGAGTCGCCGGACTTTCTGGAATTCATTTAAATATTTTATTTACTTTGGCTTTGGGAGTTTTAACTCTTTTGGTTATCACAAAAGTTAGAAATTTACTGATAAAGATTTTAGGCGTCTTAGTGCTGCTTACTCTGGCGTATTTTGGGAATTTTTCTTACGGAGTTTATGGAGTTCTTTCGATACTCGGAAGTTACCTATTCCTAAAAAACAGAAGAGCTGGAATAGTCACGCTTTCTGTGCTTCCATTCCTCGAAAATATCAGACTGTTTTTAATGAATATTATTTTCCTCCAGTTTTTCGCAGTCTTTAGTCTTATCCCAATATATTTTTACAACGGAAACCAAGGTCCGAAAATTCAACGCTTAATCTTTTACTGGTTCTATCCTGCGCACATGGCAGTGCTTACTCTTATTTTCATAGCGATAAAATAATTGCCGAAAACACCCGGAACTGCTAATCTTCTACCTATATGAAGATTTTATCTATCGAAACAAGCTGTGACGAAACAGCTATCTCAATACTAGAGGCCGAGGGGGATTTAAACTCTCCCCTATTTCGTATTTTGGCAAACAATCTAATCTCGCAAATCGACGTACACAAAGAGTTCGGCGGAGTATTTCCAAGACTCGCAAAAAGAGAACATGCAAAAAACCTGCCGACAGTTTTAGAGAAAACTTTAAAAGATGCTGGGTTTTTCGCGCCCGAAGATACGGAGGTAAATAAAGAAGAGATAGAAAAAATCTTAGAGAGAGAAGAAGGTCTGTCCGAAAATCTTTTAAAGATTTTAACGAGCGTTCGAAAACCAGATATAGACTGTATCGCGGTCACAACTGGCCCAGGACTCGAACCTGCTCTTTGGGTGGGGATAGTTTTCGCCAAGGCACTGGCTGCGGCTTGGAGTTTACCTATCGTGCCAGTAAACCACATGGAGGGTCACATACTTTCTGTGCTTTTAAATGCAAAAGAAAACACCTCGCTCGATACTTCAAAAATAAAATTCCCTCTTCTCTCACTTTTGATTTCTGGTGGACACACAGAGATTATTTTAGTCTCAAACTGGATGGAGTATAAAAAAATTGGACAAACTGTAGACGATGCTGTCGGCGAAGCTTTCGACAAAGTCGCGCGGATTTTAGGACTACCGTATCCTGGCGGACCAGAGATTTCTCGGCTTGCATTGGACGGCAAAGAGAACGGAAAAATAAAACTTCCTCGTCCGATGATCACAACCGCAGACTATAACTTTTCTTTTTCAGGACTTAAAACCGCTGTACTTTATTTAGTTCGAGATTTGGGAGAGCTTTCCGACCAAGATAAATGTGACATTGCAAAAGAATTCCAAGACGCTGTAGGTGATGTTTTGATTAAAAAATTAAAAAAAGCGATAGCTGAGTACGAAGTTAGTCAGATGATTGTCGGTGGAGGTGTCGCAGCCAATTCATATTTACGTGAAAGATTTGAGAAAGAACTTGGAGTAGAAATTTTCCTGCCGGGACATGAAATGGCGACAGACAACTCGCTAATGATAGCCGTCGCTGGATACTTTGGAAAAATCTCTGGAAAAGAAAAAAGCCCGGACGAGGTCCGGGCTCTTGGTCAGTGGTCACTTTAGATAAAGCCTTTTTCGGTAAGAATACCGATCAGGGACCTTATCATAATAGGTTCTGCTGCGACTGTAGCGCGAACACTGGTCTTATTAAAGTCAACGATCTGAAAATATGTTGGAAGCCCTTCGATCTTCAATATCTTAAGGCTAACAACATGCACCCCCGTCTTCTCTATATGTTTGACCAACCTTCTTAGCCCTACATCATCCTTCAAAATCTCCTTGTCTTTACCTTGACGATAGAAGGATTTAACAAAGGTAAGTCTTGTTCCCTCACGTGACGTGGTCAAAGCCGAAGCAAAAAGAGCTGCAGTAATATCACTACCCTCTCGCACAAGAAGCGCGGTCTTTATTCCACTGGGATAGTGAACACCCGCAACAAAACCTTGCACAACGACAATAAACGGCTCTCTTGTCTTCTCTATCACGCTAACTATCAGAACCTTGGAAGATTCCTGATTTATTTCTGCATTTATGCAGGTGTTCGGGAAAACAGAGACGACAAGTCTTGAGTCAAGCTTCGCAACGGTTACCCTTTTTGGTGTTACAGATCGAAGGTATTCGAAAACTATTTTCGAGGAAAAGTCCTCTCCTTTTGCAATTATCTCCGCATAGACCTCTCCGAAAACAGCATTCTCTTCGTCTAAATCACACAGAAGAGAGAATAGCTTACGGAAGCCTCTGATCTCAGATGCGAAATAGCTACTGAAGGAATGCTTAATATCCAAGTCATCCACCAACTTTTGATGAAATGGAATGAATTCATGGAGGAACAGGTCTAGAGACCTCTCCTTCACGATCTTGTTAAGCAGATTGGTCATCCCATAGAAAGCAGAGACGACGACAATATTGCCATTTATTTCTTTCAAAACCTCAGGAAGTCTTACGACATCTTCTGCAGAGCGAAGACACCCTCCGCCAACTTTTACTACGTGAAAGTGCATGTGTTTTCATTTTAACGTTCTGAGACAATTTACAACATTTTTATAATAAGTCAAACCAATTCCAAAAAGCCTTGTTTTATGATATATTTTCACTCATGAACGATAAATTTTTAAAGCCTTATAATCCAGGCGAAACAGAAGACAAAATTTACAAAATCTGGGAAGATTCTGGTTTTTTTAATCCTGATAATTTACCTGGCGAAAGAAACGAGCCTTTCACAATAATGATGCCACCTCCGAACGTAACAGGTGTTCTGCACATGGGACACGCTCTCGGAATAACAATCCAAGATATCTTAATCAGATACCACCGGATGAACGGCAAAAAAACTCTTTGGCTTCCAGGAACAGACCACGCAGCTATCGCCACTCAATCTAAAGTTGAAGGCGAAATAAAGAAAAAAGAAAATCTTTCCAGACACGATCTAGGAAGAGAAGAGCTTTTAAAAAGAGTAAACGAATTTGCACAAAACTCTCACGACACGATAGTCTCTCAAGTTAGAAAATTTGGAGCATCTTGTGATTGGTCACGAGAAGCTTTTACCCTAGATGAAAAAAGAAATTTTGCCGTAAATACAGTTTTCAAAAAAATGTATGAAGATGGACTTATTTACAGAGGATACAGAGTTGTAAACTGGGATCCAAAAGGACAAACAACTATTTCCGATGATGAAATTGTTTATGAAGAAAGAGATGCGACTCTTTACACTTTTAAATATTCAAAAGACTTCCCTATTTCTATCTCGACAACCCGTCCTGAAACAAAAGTCGGAGACGTTGCCGTGGCTGTTCATCCAGAAGATGAGCGTTATCAAAAATATATAGGACAAGAATTCAAAGATATTGATTTCTGTGGAGCAAAAATAAATATAAAAGTCATCGCAGATGAATCCGTAGAAAAAGAATTTGGAACAGGAGCGCTTGGGGTTACACCAGCGCACAGTATGATAGACGCTGAAATAGCAGAGCGTCACGGATTGCCGATAATACCCGTAATAAACGAATACGCAAAAATGTCTGTTGGAGACGAGCGAATTTTAGGTAAAAAAACTGTGGAGGCTCGAGAGATAATAGTTGCCTGGCTACGAGAACAAGGTCTTCTTGAAAATGAAGTAGTTTCAAAACAAAATGTTGGCACAGCGGAAAGAACAGGTGGAATAATAGAACCTCTTCCAAAGCTTCAGTGGTTTATTGCTGTTAACAAAAATACACCAAATAAAAATGGCAAGACTCTAAAAGACCTAACAAAAGACCCAGTAAAAAACGGAGAAATAAATATTGCTCCAGACTATTTTTCAAAAACATATTTCCATTGGATAGATAATTTAAAAGATTGGTGTATTTCTCGGCAGATTTGGTACGGACACAGAATCCCAGTTTGGTATAAAGGTGATGAGATTTATTGTGGCGATAAAGCGCCCGAAGGCGAAGGATGGAAACAAGATGAGGATACTTTAGATACTTGGTTCTCTTCTGCCCTTTGGACATTCTCAACCCTAGGCTGGCCAGAGGAAACTCCGGACTTAAAAACTTTTCACCCAACAAGTGTTATTGTGCCTGCATATGAAATCCTTTTCTTCTGGATCGCAAGAATGATTTTGATGACAAGCTATATTCTCGATGAAATTCCATTCAAGACTATTTATCTAACTGGTATCGTTCGCGACGCACAAGGTAGAAAGTTTTCTAAGTCTTTAGGGAACGGAATAGACCCTATAGAAATCGCTCAAAAATACGGCGCAGACGCTGGACGTATGGCGTTGATAGTAGGAACAGCCCCTGGAACAGATATGAAGATTGATGAAAACAAAATAAAAGCCTATTCAAAATTCTCTAATAAAATCTGGAATGCGACTCGGTTCGTACTTGAAAATACGGCCGGTTTTGACGACTCTCAAAAACCAGAACTTTCTGCCGGACACACAGAGTACATAACAGAGTGGGAAAATCTCACAAAAGAAATCACAAAAGAAATGGAAGAATATAAACTTTACTTGGTTGGAGAAAAACTTTACCACTTTTTCTGGCACAGATTTGCAGACGTTATGATCGAAGAATGTAAAAAAGATTTAAATGATTCTGCAAAATATACCTTGGTTTATCTTCTTAAACAGCAGTTAAAAGCTCTACATCCTTTTATGCCTTTCATCACTGAAGAGATTTGGGGACTTATCCACGAGGGAAAACCAGAAAAATTGCTTATAATTGAGGAATGGCCGGCATAGGTTTTAATACTATCTTTTTTGCACTTATCGGAGGAATTCTACCAGCACTTTTGTGGCTGTGGTTTTGGCTTCGCGAAGATAGCAAAAGACCAGAACCAAAACTACTTCTTCTCTTAACTTTCCTTATCGGGATGATTTCTGTTCTTGTGGTACTACCAATCCAAAAACTTTTTGTTGGTCTTGGTATTAGTGAAGATATTTTAACTATCATCTGGGCGTCTATCGAAGAGCTTGTTAAATTCGGAGCTGTTTGGGTTATCGCTCTAAGCAGTAGGTCAGCAGACGAACCGATAGACTTCGCAATGTATATGATAATCGGGGCGCTAGGTTTTGCCGCTCTTGAAAACGCTTTGTTTTTAATAGACCCGATAGATCTAGGAGAATCTACTGTTGCTTTGATCACTGGAAACCTGCGGTTCCTCGGAGCAATGCTTCTCCACGCTGTTTCTTCAGCTACTATCGGTATAATGCTTGGACTTTCTTTCTATAGAGGTTGGTTTTCAAAGAAAATTTATCTATTGCTCGGACTTGGAGGAGCTATCACCTTGCATAGTACTTTTAATTTTCTTATAATTAGCAACAGTGGAAGTTTACTGAATGTCTTTAGCTTACTTTGGGTTGTAACGATTATCGTTTTACTTATGTTTGAGCAACTTCGAAGAATGTCGTAAAGAATTTATAAATTTTATTTTAATAACTTATGTTTAAAAAGAGATCTTTTTTTGAAAAACTAACTGGAGGACTTTCGCTTCGTGATTACGATGAGGATATTTTAGATGACGAAGATGATTTTGAATCAGAAGAAGAATTTGAAACAAAAAAAGAATCTCGAAAGGTTCCTGTAACAAACGACAAGGAGTGGATCGAAGAAGAGGACCAAGTCGGTGAACTCTCTGTCGACGTATACCAAACTCCAGCTGAGATAGTTGTACAGACGATGGTTGCCGGAGTAAGGCCTGAAGACTTAAATGTAGATATCACTCGCGACACAGTTACTATCTCTGGAAGCAGAAAAGAAAGTCGCACTGTAAAAGAAGATGATTACCATGTCCAAGAACTTTACTGGGGATCATTTTCAAGAACTATTTCATTGCCAGAAGAAGTTGATCCAGATGAAGCAGAAGCAACAGAAAAGCATGGACTACTTGTTCTCAAACTTCCAAAGATAGACAAGAACAGACAAACGAAATTAAAGATTAAGTCTATATAAATAAAAACAAACCGCGCCTTACGGCGCGGTTTGTTTTTGTATTGTGTGCTCAGAGCCAGGTTCGAACTGGCGACCCTTCCCTCTTCAGGGGAATGCTCTACCAACTGAGCTATCTGAGCAGGTTCGCTTTGACAGGCGTCGGGCCTATCTGAGCGTTGGTATTTAGTACATAAAAGTCGTTATAAAAACGACAGTACAGAGATTTTAAACGAAAACAAGGAAATAATCAACCCTAGAAAGGAAGCCTGTCTCTAGCCTCCTGTATCTGCTCTAGCGACGATCTGGCAGACTCATATGAGTCTCGTAAATCGTTTACATAAGGCATTATAAACCGATAAGCTAGAATAAAAAGACCGATAGAAATAAGAAGTTTTACAAACCGCCAAAACGCAGCACGTTTTTGCGCGCTCCGCATTTTATGAAGCATTTCATTGTTTTCCCGAGAAAGTCTAAGAGTCTCTCGTATCATCTTTTGTGCATCTGGATCCATGAATTTATTTTACCATATTTGTGCCCTAACCAGGAATCGAACCTGGAACTATTCCTTCCGCCACCGTTATCGCTAAGGGCGGACAAGTAGGACTCTTAAATACACCTCTCTTGTGTCCCCGGCTGGAATCGAACCGACAATTACTCCTTAGGACGGAGTCGTTATATCCATTTAACTACGGGGACAATTTAAATTTAAACAAAGAACGTGGCGGAATTGTTCTATTTGCCCCGTAGTCAGCTTTGCGGTACTCGGGTCCATTTAACCTGCCTGCCGGCAGGCAGACTACGAGAGCAATAAACGCATTTTACATTTTATTTAAAGAAAAAACTAGTAAAAGAAAAAATCCCGCAAGGGATTTTTTCTTATCTAAAAACTATCTACTACCCGCCTCGCTAGGGCAAGCTCCGCGAGTCGAGGCGGGTTTACTACAAACTATATTAAAGTCCTAGAAGTTCTCTTAGTTTTGGTTCGTTAAAACCAATAACCATTTCTCCGTCGATGAAAATAACTGGGACACCCATTTGTCCAGATCTTTCTACAACTTCAGATCTTTTAGCTTCGTCTGTTGAAACATCGTAATCAGAGAAAGCTACGCTGTTTGCTGTAAAGAAATCTTTTGCCATATGACAGAAGTGGCAAGTTGGTGTTGAATAAATTTCTACTTTTTTCATAAAATCAAAGACGGCGAGATCTTAACTCTGGCGTCGTGCTAACCATTTATAATATTTCCTATTTTAACACAAACTTTAAAGTTTAAAAAATGTTTCTTATAAACCCAAAAAATCCTTTATTTTCCTCTTCTGCCGGCTTACTACTCTCTTCTTCTTTTTCGATTATTATTATCGCTGTTTCCCCTTCTTTAACTATTCCAAATTTTTCCCGCAAAGATTTCTCGACTCCAAAAGGAGTGTTCATATCGTTTAAGGATTCAGCTAAGGCGGATTCTTGATCTACGAGCTTCTGAAGCTCGCTTTCAACTTGGCGAGTTTTCTGTTTAGCTATTTTACTTTTCTTGTATGTGGAGATTGCGCTATATGAAAATAGCAAAACAAAGAAAATCAAAACAACGTAGGTAAAAGGGCTTCTTATAACCTTGCTTAAAAATCTTTCTTTTGAAATACGTCTACTCATAATTTACATTATAGTATATAATCAAAGAATATGATTTTCAATCCGAAGCACAAAAAGAAAATAAAAGTAATTTGGTCTGTTTTGGCCTTTATTTTGATTCTAAGCTTTATATTGCTTTACGCACCACTTTTTTAAATTAAAGAAGTTTTAGTTATCTCCTGACTTCATCATTTTTAGGAATACGTCCTGAGGGATATTTACTTTACCCATTCCGGCCATTTTCTTCTTACCTTTCTTTTGCTTTTCGCGAAGTTTCATCTTTCGAGTAATATCTCCTCCATACATGTGCTGAGTAACGTCTTTTCGGAAAGCTTTTATCGTCGCAGATGAAAGAATTCTCCCCAGAGCTTTTCCTTGGATTTTCATTTCGAACATTTGTCTTGGCAAAATCTTGTGGAGTTTTTCCACAGCTTTTTCTGCTTCTTCTTCTGCACGTCTTCGAGAAATAACTCGGCAAAATGCGAGTATCGGTTCGTCTGCAACCAAGATGTCTAGTCTCGTTACATCTGCCGGTCTGTCTTCAGCGATTTCATAAGAAATAGATGCATATCCAGAAGATGTGCTTTTTAGATTATCGAAAAAGTTTCGCATCAGCTCACGAAGTGGCATCTCTACGGCAAGAGATGAACGGTCTCCGAAGTTTTCAATTTCTTTCGCTTCCCCTTCGTGTTCGAAAAGAAGTTGCATAATAGCTCCGATATATTCTGTCGGTGAAATTATCTTGACCAAAACCCAAGGCTCTAGCACCTGCGTCGTTTCTCCATCATTTGGGAAATTGTGCGGAGAATAAATCATCTCCTCTTTTCCGTTTTTGTATTTAACTTTATATGTAATAGAAGGCGTCGTAACAACCAGCGAAAGATTAAACTCTCGTCTTATTCGTTCTGTTACGATTTCGAGGTGAAGCATTCCCAAAAATCCACAACGGAAACCTCGGCCGAGCGCTCCAGAAGATTCTTCTTCATATGTAAGAGATGAGTCAGAGAGTTTTAGTTTTCCAAGTGAAGCTTTTAGTTCTTCAAAGTCATCTTGGCTTTCAGGATAAAGAGAAGCCCAAACAACAGGCGAAGGGTTCATATACCCTGGCAAAGGTGGAAGCATTTTCTTCTCGTAGGTTATCGTATCTCCGACACTCGCAATACCAGGCTTTTTAATTCCTGTTACGATATATCCGATTTCCCCGGCGGAGATTTTTTCTTTCGCGACTGGATCAGGAGAAAAAGTTCCCACTTCAAGTGAAATAAATTTTTCATTTGCTCCGTGGAATTTTAGAGAAGTGTTTTTTGTTATTTCTCCGTCGATAACACGCACATAAACGATAACACCTTTGTGGTTAGAATATTCAAAATCGAAAACAAGAGCCCTGAATCCGTCAGCACCTAAAAGAAGCTCTTTTGGTGGCGGGATTTCTTTCACGACTCGCTCAAGCAGAGCCGGTACACCTTCGCCTGTTTTTCCAGACACAGTCATGATTGATTCTTCTGGGACGCCTAAAAGCATTGCGACTTCTGTCCGCACCTCATCCACACGAGCAAGCGGTGAATCTATTTTAGACAAAACTGGAATTATTTTAAGTCCACCTTTTTGCGCCATACCGAGAGTCGTGAAAGTCTGAGCTTGCACGCCTTGAGTTGAGTCCACAAGAAGAATAGAACCTTCTACAGCTTTTAGAGCACGAGAAACTTCATAAGAAAAGTCGATGTGTCCTGGCGTATCGATAAGGTTTAAAACAAAGTCTTTTCCATCTACTTTAAAGTTCATGCGCACAGGTTGCATTTTGATAGTTATACCTCGTTCTTGCTCGAGTTCCATTTTATCCAAAACCTGAGCACGCATTTTACGCGCCTCGATAGTATTCGTCACCTCAAGCATTCGATCTGCTAGAGTCGATTTTCCGTGGTCGATGTGGGCTATAATTGAGAAATTCCTTATATTTTCTAGATTCATAAGATATTTAGATATTACCAGAAAAAGTATAAAAAGAAACCCCGCACCAGGCAGGGTTAGATCATCGTGTTAAGTTACTAAGGTAACCGTGAGTGAATGTAGTCTATCGACTTATTGGTCAGAGCCCTGTCTTTAGGTAACATTTTTAGCTCCTCCATGACACGTTCAAGTCTCGGCCGCAGCTTCGTGTCATCTTGAGTATTCGCAATAATCTCAAGTAAGCTAAACACCAGTGTCGACAGGGTCTGTGTACACACGACTCCGTTGTATTCGTTTATTTTACCAGCCAAGATGGTTGCCCTTGTTTGAACATCATCTAATGTTACAGCGCCCAGTGTGATATCACGGCGGAACTTAGTTATCTCAAGGTCGATAGTTTCAATTTGTTCAAATGTCCAGGAACATGTTTTGTGGTCCATTTTCTGCTTTTTTTAAATTATAAGTTAGAAAAAATAATAATCAATTCTTCTCAAAATATATATTTTCTGGCATAATTGGGGATATGCCAGAGACACCAAAAGTAGAAGATATTTTCAGCGGCTTCCCGCAAAAGATGAATATTACAGAAGGCGATAAAAATTGGATTATCAAGGCTTTTAACTTTGCAGAAAAATCTCACGAAGGGCAAAAGAGAGCGAGTGGCGAACCATATTTTAACCACGTTTTCGAAGTTGCAAAAACTTTAGCAAAACTTGGAATGGATGCGAAGACTGTAGTGGCGGGAATACTTCACGACACGATAGAAGACACAGAGGCAACAGAAGAACAGATTGAGGAAGAATTCGGTAAAGAAGTTTTGTTTTTAGTAAACGGAGTTACAAAACTTGGAACACTAAAATACCGCGGACGAGAACGTCACGTAGAATCACTTCGAAAATTTTTCGTTGCGATGGCAGAAGACGTGCGTGTCATCATCATCAAACTTGCTGATAGACTTCACAACGTTTCAACCCTTAAACATTTAAAACCAGAAAAAGCAAAACGTATCGCTCTAGAAACCATAGAGATTCACGCACCACTCGCAAACAGGCTTGGTATGTGGAAACTAAAAGGTCAGTTAGAAGACCTGGCCTTTCCTTTCGCGTTTCCAAAAGAAGCGGAAGATTTGGAAAAGATTCTAAAACATAAAAGTAAAGCAGACGAAAAATATTTAGACCAAGTTTACAAATCTTTACAAAAAGAGTTGGCTAAGAACGGATTGAAAGCTCAAGAAATAAGTTACCGAGTAAAAGGTCTTTACAGTCTTTACAAAAAACTTCAGAACAAAGAGATGGATATCGACAAGATTTACGACTTGGTCGCTCTGCGTGTTATCGTGCCGACTATAGAAGACTGTTACCGAGTGCTAGGCATCATACACGGCTCATGGACGCCTATTCCTGGACGTATCAAGGATTTTATCGCCCTACCAAAATCAAACGGCTACAAGAGCTTACACACGACTATCTTCACCGGGAACGGCGGAATAGCTGAGATACAGATAAGAACGCCAGAAATGCATGAACAAGCCGAATACGGAATCGCTTCGTTTTTCGCGTATAAAGAAGGTGCTTTCAGTAAATCAAAAGAAGGTGACTCTCATACGGGCTGGATAGAACAGTTTAAAGAACTACAGAAAAATGTTTCAAATCCTGATAGCTTTTTAAAGAATTTGAAAATAGATTTCTTCTCAAAAAGAATTTTCGTATTCACTCCTGGAGGTGATGTTATCGATCTTCCAGAAGATTCAAACGTAATAGATTTTGCATATGCTGTTCACTCTGATATCGGGAACCACGTAACTGGCGCAAAAATAAACGGAAAATTTAGCAGTATTTACACAATACTCAAAAGCGGAAATATTGTAGAGGTTGAAACGAACGAAAAATCAAATCCGACAAGTAAGTGGCTCGACACAGCAAAAACAACTCTGGCTCGAAGACATATTAAAAAATACTTAGACGAAAACAGTTTGCTTAATAAGTTTATGAGTAAGTTTAAATAAAAGTAAGCAGTCAAATAAAGAGCCGGCGCCCTTCGGGCGCCGGCTCTTTACTTTATTACAAAGAAAACTTAGAAATATTATACAAATCTTCGTCGTCTTCTGACTTCTGGATTTCATCTGGTGAACGGTCATCTAGCAAAGCCATCTCTTCTTCGCTTAGACCAAGTTCGCTCACATCTACTTTTCCTCCTTCATTTTCTTCGGGCATTTCTTCTGGAAGTTCCTCAGAGCGTATTTCATTTAAAACCTCTGTAACTTTGTTTAAAGGCTCGGCAGGCTCTTCTTTAACCTCAGGCATTTCGTTTTTCGCCATATGGTTTTGAAGCAACTTGTTTTTACCTAAAGGCTCTTTAGACTGTATCGCCTGGAAAATAGTTCGTAGGTCCTCTTCAGAGAAAAAGTCTATTGTTATTTTTCCACCTTTATCTTTTCTGTTTATTAGAACTCTTGTTCCTAAAGACTCTTGAAGAGAGTTTTGGATTTCTTCTATTTCAGGATCAGGTAGATTGTCTCTTCTTCTAACTCTGTCTGTGGCGATCTCCCGAGCGATTCTTTCTGCTTCACGAACTGTGATTTTCTTGTAAACGATTTCTTTAAAGAGAACTGCCTGCTCCTCTGGTCTGTCAGTAAGCATGAGAAGTGGACGTGTATGACCTTCACTTATTTTTCCTTGACCAAGTCCATCTAAAATCTCTTGAGGCATCTGAAGAAGTCTTAGAGAGTTTGAAACATATTCCCGACTCTTCCCTACTTTTTTACCAATCTCTTTGTGAGAAAGATTAAACTCAGAACTAAGTCGGAGGAATGACCGAGCTCTGTCTACAGGATTTAAATCTTCACGTTGTAGGTTTTCGATTATCGCAAGCTCAAGCTTTAGCATCGGGTCTTGGTCTTTTCGTATCACAGCAGGAACTTGTAAAAGCCCTGCAAGGCGTGAAGCCCGCAGACGTCTTTCTCCGGCGATGAGCTCATATTCTACGACAATACCACCGTCTTCTTTTTCATGTTCGACTCTGGTCACAACCAAAGGCTGAAGGACACCGTACTGACGGATTGAATCTGCTAAATCTTTTAACCGTGCTTCGTCGAACTCTCGTCTCGGTTGATAAGGGTTTGGATTGATTTTATTTACATCAATAAAAAATATTGAATCGCTGTATAATTCTGATTGCATGGTGTTATTTTAACACAAACCCGGGCACCAAGTATTCCCCAGTTTTTGTATTTAATTTATAAGATAAGATTTAAAGACTTGGTGCTCGGGTAAAACAAAATCCCCATATAACTGGGGATTTTGTTAATTGTGCCGGAGAGAGGAATCGAGCCTCCACACCTTGCGATACACGATTTTGCCCGTCCGAACGGATTCATCCGGGCGGAAGTCGTGCGCGTCCCGTACAAATGGTGCCGCGGGAGAGAATCGAACTCTCACATCTTGCGATACACGATTTTGAGTCGTGCGCGTCTACCAATTCCGCCACCGCGGCATCATTTAAACGGGATAAATCTACCAACCTGCCTGCCGGCAGTCAGGTTCCGCCATTCCGGCATACCTCGGATTTTACTTTAAAAAGTATTTATTGTCTAGAAAAAATAGGACCCAGAGCTTTCGCCCCGGGCCCATTACTGACAACTGAACAAAGAAAGTTGCAAACCATTCACAAGTTTTTGTTGCCAGTAGTATTATACTTATACTATATCTTCCCCACCAAGTCAAGACCAGGCTTTAAGGTATCATCTCCTGGCTCCCAGCTCGCAGGACAAACTTGTCCGCCGTGCTCACGTACAAATTTCGCCGCACGAAGTTTTCGTAAAAGCTCTTTTGCACTTCTACCGATATCGTTGTGATTTATCTCAATAGCTTTTAAAACTCCATCTGGATCTACAAGAAAAGTTCCTCGAAGAGAAAGTCCTTCTTCTTCGATATACGTTCCGAAAATATGACAAAGCTCGCTAGTCGGATCTGCAGCCATCGGGAATTTTATCTTCCCTATCGCCGGCGACTCATCGTGCCAAGCCTTATGCACAAAAACAGTATCAGTTGAAACAGAAACTATTTCAGCGCCTTCTTTTTTAAAATCTTCATACATATTTGCAAGTTCTTCAAGCTCTGTCGGACACACGAAAGTAAAGTCTGCTGGATAGAAAAAATATATCGTCCACTTTCCCAGTAAATCTTTTGTGCTCATCTTTTTTTCTTTGTCTTCGTGATAAGTGTTAAAAGATACTTCTGGAACTGTGTCGCCAATTTGCATTGGAATAAATGATTCTTGCATAGTTTTATATTTAAATGATTAATGAGAGCTTATTATAGCAAATTTAAAAAGTTGAAGCCCGCCTTACGGGGCGGGCTTCATTCCTCTGACTCCCTTGCGGGTGGTCGCTACAGCTCGTTTGCCAGTCTCACCAACAACCAGCTATCAGATCTCCGCCCGGTGTTACCCGGGCTTCATCTCGGCCATATCGACGCTTACGTGTCAGAGAAAGCTTATTCAATTAACATTGTCAGGGTTATCCTGACTTCCAAAGAACGATAATCCAAAAACACTTGTCTGGATTGTTTTAAGGGAAATACATACCGCCCACATGACGTTGCTTTTTCTCCGTAAAAACGGAATGTTGTCCGACCAAGCTTAGGACACATCTGTTGAGATATGCTCTTTTGTTCCGCGAGGTCCATGCAAACACAGGGCTTATCCGAGTAAAAGAATATAATATTTACCCCTAAAATGCAAACAGACCACCCCCTGAGGAGTGGCCTGCTTTGCCCGCTTAGTGTCACGAGGACACATCAGCTAAGCGTTAGGGCAAAAGAACAGATCTTTTTGGGGAAGGCGGGGTTTCCCTAAGTAGGGATCAGGAAGCATGTGTTTTCCAAACACCATGGGTGATGTGTACATTAGCCCATGACACAGGAAGAGACAGCTGTCCTCACTAACCGTATGGTTACCTTGTTATCCGTTCAGATCCGATCTAATTAATATACTATTTTATTTAAGATTATTTGTCAACACTTATAAAAAATGTAATATGGAAAACATATGAGTAATAGTAAACCAAAAATCCACGTCGTCTGTGGACCGACATCTGCAGGCAAATCAGACTATGCAGTAGAGCTCGCCAAAAAGTTGGGTGGCGAGGTTATTTCTGCGGATTCTCGCCAAGTTTATGTCGGCATGGATTTAGGTACGGGTAAAATAACAAAAGAAGAAATGGACGGAGTCGCCCATCACCTTTTAGATATCAAAAAACCAAATGAAGATTTTTCTGTAGAAGAATTTCAAAGACTGGCATTTGAAAAAATAGAAGATATTTTATCTCGCGGAAAAGTGCCGATTCTCTGCGGTGGCACAGGTTTCTATATTCAGTCAGTAACAGACAATGTCATCTTCCAAGAAATAAAACCAAACAAATCTCTTCGCGCAGAGCTTGAAGAAAAAAGCATCGAAGAACTAAAAGAAATACTTTCAAAAATCCCGAAAGAAGAAGGCGTAAAAGTAGACACAGAAAACAAAAGAAGGCTTATCCGCGCGATAGAAATCGGCAAGCATATGGGAACGCTTGCGTGCGTTAAAAGAGGCGAGCAAAAATATGACTTTGAATTTACATACTTAGACTTCCCGGACGAAATTTTAAAAGAAAGAATAAATCAGAGGTTAGAAAAAAGATTAAAGGCTGGGATGGTAGACGAAGTAAAAAGACTTCATGAAGAAGGGGTGACTTGGGCAAAGCTTGAAAGCTTTGGACTTGAATATAAATACATCGCTCAATTTCTTCAAGGAAAAATAGATGAAGAAATGATGAAAGAAGAAATAAAAATAAAAAGCCGCCAATACGCCAAAAGACAAAGGACGTGGTTTAAGAGGGTTTTGAGTTAGGCAATTTTTTTCAAGGTTTTCTCAATCTGAGAAATAACATCTTTTTGATCTGGTTTACCTACCAGCCTATCCTTCATTCTATTCAAAATAAAAATACTTACTGACTTATATCTTGGAAAATTTTCTAATTCATATATCGTCGCTATTTGAATATCTATGAACGGTCTTCCGTCTTCACTCGTTCGGTCAACAACTAGTCTTTCTACTAACTTATGATAGTTCTCAAAATCTTTTTGTTTTGACTCTCTTTTTTTAATATTTACAAATTGTATAAATTTAATCACACCGGCAATCAGAGAAACAATAATAGCTATACCTGCAGCATTGGTATTTAAAAAGTTAATCAATGTCTCTATTGTTTTCATACTGCGGGCGATGGAGGAATCGAACCCCCACCAAAGGTTTTGGAAACCTTCGTTCTACCACTAAACTAATCGCCCATGACCCGTCTAGTAAAACCTGAGTATCAGGTTTCAAAAGTAGGGTCGGTGGATAACAGACTTTCTGTTATCCTAAAAAAATCAAAGAACGAATTACTTGATATTATAACATTTTGAATTTAAAATCCAGCTCTGGTTAAAAGCAAAAAATCCCGCGAGGGATTTTTTGCTTTTCTAGAAACTATAAACTATTTTATTTCTTAGCCTCAGTGAAAGTCACGTGCTTTCGCAGAGTTTTGTCGTATTTTCGAAGCTTAAGCTTTTCAGGATTCTGTTTCTTGTTTTTAACAGTTCTGATTATAAGCTTTGACTTATCGCTCTTTAATTTTATTAGTGTATCTTGTGACATAAATTTTAGGCTCTAGATGTTACCTCTAGGCAATGGGTAGATATTAGCATAGCTGGTTTTATTTGTAAACCCGGGCACCAAAGGCTTAGCTGGGGTAAACCAGCACCTTAAAATTCTTGAACGCTGGAGCAAACCCGGACGCCTTAGCCTTTGGTGCCCGGGTAAATACGCTCTTAAATATAAAATCTGGGAATCTTGGCATTTATTCTAGTCAGAAATTCATAGTTTATAAGGTCAAAACGATATTTTACTTCGTCTGTGGAAATCTCTTCCTCGCCCTGCCGGCCGACTATCACAACCTCGTCTCCCTCTTTTACCTTTCCAGCATCGGTCAAATCAACTATTGTCATATCCATAGAAACCCGACCTAAGATAGGCACTCTTCTGCCATTTACCAAAACTTCTCCGGAGTCTGAAGCGAGCCCGGTAAGTCCGTGCCAATATCCGATAGGTAAAATCCCGATTACAGAATCACGCTCTAAACAATTTCTAAGGTTGTAACCAATAAAGCACCCCTTTGGTTTTTCTTTGACTTCTGCCATGACCGTTTTCCAAGTAGCGGTTTGTTTTAAATTTATTTTTTCTTTACCCCATTCTTTTAAATCTCTAGATCCCCAGTGACCAAAAAGACCGATACCAATCCGTACCATATCGAAATGAAACTCTTCATCCAAAATACAAGCCGACGCAGCTGAAGTGTGAAGTAGTCCGGGGTTTATATCTTTACCACGCAAAAAGTTAACCCAAGCTCTAAACTCCTCTGTTTGCTTTTTCGTATAATCTAATCTTTCTGGATTTTCTGCGATTGAATAATGCGTATAAAGTCCGTCCACAGAAAGATTTTCCTTTAAAATAATCTCCGCGACTTTTTCTCTATCTTTTTCTGTAAAACCTTGTCGCCCGAGGCCCGTATCTACTTTTATATGAATTTTAGGATTTAAACTTTTTAGAGCGACAACTCTTTTTAACATACTGAAATTAGAAACTGTGACAGTAATATCTTTTTTTATAACTTCTTCGAGTAAGTCTTCTTCAACATATCCGAAAATCAAAATTGGTAAGTTTATATTTTCAGCCCTGATCTCGAGAGCCTCTCCCGCGTCGTCCACCGCTAAAAAGTCCGCACCAAGCCTTACCATTTCTTTTGAAAACGCAGTCATGTCGTGACCATAGGCGTTTGATTTAACAACAGCCATAAACTTAGTTTCTGGTTTTAAAATAGATTTAAAAGACTTAAAATTGTGCTCGATATTTTTTACATCAATCTCTAGCCACGTTTTATGTTTTTTTGAGATGTTTTTTAAATCCATTTAAATATTATAGGACAATATATAGAAAAATAGGAATCATCCAAACGGTAAAATCGATGATTCCCTTTTGAAATTTTTGCCCGTAGTAGTGAGGGTGAAGATAAAATTCCTGGAGAGCTATACAAAAAACCACAAAGCCCAAAAACGCAAAACCGTTAAAGAAGCTCATATGGCGAAACATCTGGTCCGCGATAAATACGACAAAGACAGACGCTACAAAATGAAAAAACTCTCGCCAAACCAAAAGCTTTGGCGACTGCAGACTGTAAGCGTCGTCAAACTTTTCTTTATTTTTTAAAGCTAGGTATTCGTAAGCTTTTTCTCCTGTTAGTTTCTTCCCGCTTTCTGTCACCTCTGTAAAAGGATAAAGTCTATCCGGTACGGTAATAATATAGTTAGAAATTTTTTTAAGAGTCTCCCACATATTTTTTAAGAATTTTTTCTCTTCCACTCGTACGCAACGATAGCCGCAGAAACAGACGCGTTTAGAGATTCCACGTCTCGTTCCATCGGAATCTGAAGAGTATAGTCGCAAGATTTTTTAACAGAATCTCTCATGCCTTCTCCTTCGTTTCCGATCACGACAGCCGTCGGTGTGTCATAAGCTTCTTCCCAAACGTTCTTTCCTTTTTCTACGTCGAGTCCTACAACCCAGAACTTATGTTCTTTTAGTTTTTTGATAGCGTCGTTTATATTTGAAACGATAACGATAGGAACTTTTGTGATAGTTCCTGCAGAAGTTTTAAAGACTGTTCCGTTTACCGGAGCTTGTCTGTGCTTTGAAAGGATAACTCCAGCCGCACCAGAAGCAGCAGCGACACGTATCACAGCGCCCACATTGTGTGGGTCTTCAAGTTCGTCCATAATGAAAACAAGTGGATTTGATTCTAAATCGAGAGTTTCCATCCAGTCGTGTATATCTTCTCCTCTGAATTCTTTTAGCTCTGCGACCACTCCTTGATCGTTCACATCACCCACCAGAGACTCTAGCTTGTTCTTTGGAGACTTAATAAAAGGGATTTTGTGCTTTCGAACGTAGTTTTTAAGCTCTTCGAAAACATCATCTTTCACTGATTCGTGAACGATAACTTGTGCGACGTTTTTTGGATCATGAAGGAGAGCCTCTTCGACAGGCTTTCTTCCGTAGATATAGAAACTTGATTTCTTTTTATACATACAGACACAATACAGAAAAAGTTTGGTTTTAGCAATAGCAAGCAAAAACACCCATCGCTGGGTGTTTTTGTTTTGTGCGCCGGGCAGTTCGGCCACAAGTTTCTAATTCGCTACGCCTGCCTGCGGCAGGCAGGCTCATAAGAACTTTCGGCCCCGACTCGATTGCTTCGGGGGCTCAGCATATCTCCGTCTTTCGAATCCTGACGCGAGCAAAGCAGTTTGCTCGCTCCCTTTGCAAAAACAAAAATACTAGCCGTAAAAGCTAGTATTTTTGTTTTTTGTGCGCCGGGCAGGATTCGAACCTGCGTAGCCCGAAGGCGATTGATTTACAGTCAATTGCGATTGACCACTCCGCCACCGACGCATGTAAAAGAAAGATTACCACAGAAACAGATGAAATTCAATAAATTGGGGATTTTTTGTTTTTTGTTTAAAAAACACTCGTGTTATAATCTCCCTATGGATAACCTAGAAGAAAAATTAGAAAAAATTCTAGATAAAAAATTCAAATCTTTTGAAACTGTTTTTGATCGTAAAATTGACGAAAAGTTTGAAAAGATGGAAAAATCTTTTGATGGAAAATTTGATAAGATTGATCAAAGGTTTGAGAAGATTGATCAAAGGTTTAACAAAATGGAAAAATCTTTTGATGGAAAAATAGATAACTTAGCTATTTCCGTACAAAAAGAATTCTCAAAAATTCACGAAAAACTAGACGAACACACAGGGCAAATTTCTGAATTAAATAACAAAGTTGATTCGTTAGACACAAAAATAAATACAACAAAACTTGAACTTTTAGACAAACTTGGCTCAAAAGAAAAATTAGAAGACCACGAATTACGTATTCAAAATATAGAAGAAAAAGTTTTTCAGGCTTAACAAATAAAAAGAAGGCCGCCCTCCCGGGCGGCCTTCTTTTTATTTAACCTTATACGTCTCTAAATCAACTCTATCAAATTCAATCAATTTCTTTTCAGATAAATCGTACCAACATCTTGAGTACGGATTTTCATCCCAAGAAAATTTAAATGGATTTAGTTGGTAAAGATAAACCACTGATTTAGGCGGTTTTCCTGGATAACATAGAAGAATCCATTTATGAATTGCTTTCAATATTCACGTTAAGGGCTTTTTTATCTTAATTACTTTAGTGTGGTAAAAAATATGAAAAGTTGATATAATTATGATTATTATTTAGTAAGCAAGATATACATTTTGTCTTTAAAAATCAAGATAATATTATCTTATAGGCACAATCAATCATATGGAAAGGTTTAAAAATAGTGATAATAAAAAATTAGAAGCATCTAATGAAAATGAGAAGGAGTATTTTGAACATGATAAAGAAAAAGCGGAAAGAATCGAAAAACTTAAAAAGATGAAGTACGAAGGTACTTTAGATGGCTCAGATTATGCTGAGTATCTTAAAGAGGTTGAATTTATAAATGAATCAAGGACTGATACAGAAATACGGGAAAGGATGCAAGAAGCCGTCAGGCCTTTTGTTGAAGAGAAAATTGAAAAGGGCGAACTATCGTTGGCAAGTTTTGGGAATCATGATCATCTTGGTTTTACAGATGATCAATTTTGGGGGCACTATGTTTTTCCTATAAAAGGAGGTCTTGCTATTACAATGTATCAGAGAGAACAAATTAAAGGAGATCCAATGGATATTGAGGGAGAAAGGGGTAAGGAAAAAACTATTTTCTTAGAACTAGATGAAGAGCATAGAAAAAAGTTAGTTGATAAACTTAAAAAAGATATTTTAAATTGGGAACATAGACAAAAAGAAGAAGATTATTCATATCACGAATGGGATGGAAGAGTAATCGAAGGATTAGAAGAGGCCGTTGAACTTCTTTCTTAAAATAAAATCATCTTAGACATAGGGTGTAAAAAGCAACAAAAATAACACCTCGCACACTAAAGACCGCCCTTCCGGGCGGCCTTCTTTTTATTTGTTAAGCAAAAGTTTTGTTATCTTCTTTTGAATTTAATTTTTTAGCTCTTTTAGAACCTTTCATTATCACCACTGTCAGTTCTCCTCCCTTTTCGTCTACCATAACTTTATCTCCCGCGCCGACACCTTCACCTATTATTTTTCCTGCGACAGGATTTAAGATTTTAGTTTGTATAAGTCTGTTTAGTGGACGTGCTCCATATTTAGGATCATAACCTTCCCGACCGAGATAAACCAAAGCTTTGTCTG
>CAZZCB010000008.1:0-3574 GCA_964652835.1 uncultured Candidatus Saccharibacteria bacterium
TTTTTTTGTTAATTCTGTATATTCGTCCGTTTCTTTTGACGATTTGATCTCCTTGAGCGAGATCTTTTTTCTTTATAGAAGTCTTAATTTTCATGAAAAAATTTTAATCTTTGTTTGAACTCAAAACTAAAGGATTAACCGTTAGTAACAATTCGGTATATTAACTTATAACCTAAAAAAAAGCAAGTTTTTGCTTAAAACCACACTTTTAACACTACATTCTTCTGGATATCCGACCCTTTCCTCCGTATGGGTCGATGATAACCTCCACTTTGTCTCCAATAAGAACTTTGATCTTAAAGCGTCTCATTTTACCTGATAGATAAGCTATCATGGTATTTTCTTCACCATCGAGCAAAACTCGAAACATAGCGTTTGGCAAAGATTCAGTGACTGTGCCTATAGATTTTAATTCTTGTTTTTGATTCATTTTTAGAGTTCTTATATCTTAACAGAAAAATATTGAGTGGTCAAATTATTCACCTTGGATAGTGTTGATTATCTTTATTTTTTCCAAATCTTCTGGGACAGTCGTCTTCCAAACTGGCTTTATTCTAAGTTCTGCCTTTTCAATACTTCTAAATTCACCCATTATAGGCTGGAAGCTTCTTTCTTTAATACCAACCAAAACGTCTTTAATAGCTTGTTCATCAATCTCCCACACGATATCCGTCTCTCCTTTTACAGAAAGGCTGATAGATTCTACGACGCTAGGATTTATTTCGCTTGCTGACATCAAAGAAACTGATATTCCTTCGAGGTCTTGAATAGTAACTTTGTTTTTATCAAAATCAGCAACAGCTTCTTTTACAAGCTCTCTTGTCAGGTTTTCTTTCTTGAATATAAAAGCGTGAAGCTTACCTTTTAGAATAATCTCTGACCCACCTTCTGCTGTGGCTGTTTCTGGAGATTCTTGCTCTAAGATAACTGCATCATCGTAAATAACAAACCCTTCTGGAAGCTCAGCCCGAGCTTTTACAAGAAGACTTTCTTTAAGTTTCGTTTCAAGCTCTTGGTTTTGTTTTGATTCCTCTTCGGCTGAAAGCGCAAATGTCTCACCCTTAAATCCTCCACTTATCTCACCGATAGATTCGGCGTAGATTGTTTGATACTTTGGATTACCTTTAAATCCAAATATTTTAAAGTCAGTTTGCGGTTTATTGTATTCTTCTCCGGCTACATCTGCATAAATCTCAACTTCGACAGACCCGGGAGTTGTACCCTTTTTTCCAGGAACAACCACAGCTTTCACTGTTTTGTAAATCTTACCGTCTGGAGCTTCTAGTCGGGTGTCTATAAGAAGTTTTTGTACTTCTGGTCCGTTGTTGTTTAGAATACGAACTTTTCCTGTTGCTTTTCTTTCAACATATTTCTTTTCTGTATTTTCAACACTTACTGATTCCTCTCCAGATAAAGTAACAACATTGAAAGATAGAGATTTGCCGTCTAATGGGTTTTTACTAGCCACAACAAGCTTGTTTATTTCTATATTTCCAGATCTTGGAGTCACAATAACGCTAGCGCTTGAGAAAAAGAAAGATAGAGCAAAAACCAAAGCCAAGATACAGAAAACAGCTACATACCAGATAGCTTTTCCTCCGCCAGATCTTCTCTCGCCCTCGTAAGGATTTTCATACACTTCTTTTCTCCTTCTTTTAGCAGGAAGAACCTCTTCGAATTCTTCATCTTCGAAGTCGTCCTCGTCTCGTTCGAGTCTTCGAGACTCGTACCCCTTACTTCTACGAAGCTTTATTGAAGGTTTTATATCATGTATAGAATTTCTTGGCATAAGAACTATTTAAAATTAATTTTATTAATAAAATCTACATTCGTAATTGTGTTGCCGCCTCGGCTCGGAAAAGAAAATTTATTTTCTTTTCCCTCGCTCAACGCTCCCAATAAAAATTGATTGCATTGTTAGACTTTGATCTTCTTTTACATTTAGAGCGATGTCATAGAAATCGTGCAGAGTTTTACTGTCAGATATTATAACATTAAAAGAATCATTTGTAGTTGTGAATTCCGGAAAATTATTTTTATGAAGTAAATTCAGAAACCATTTGTCTGAAGATGTGTCTGAGACTAAAAAAATATTGTGCGGAATTAGTAGATCGGAAAACAGACTTCTGAAAACGGTTTTTAGAGAATTAGTCCAGGCCTTACTCTCTTCTTTTATAGAATTCTCTAACTCTTTTATACAACCTTCGTCCAGATGTTGGTTTTTATACATTGAAAGCAAGGATGCTGTATTTGAAATATCTTTGTTTAATCTTTTTGATATTCTCCTGATTAATGAATTTTTGCCGTATGGAAATGATGCTGTGCCGACCAGAAAGTCATTTCTCATGATTGAAACCTCTGTCGTTTCCTCGTCGATGTTCAGTATTATAAAGTCGTTTAACCTATCAAAAATATCTCGTACAACTATAAAATCAGAGAACATTTGTGATGTAAACTTAATCTCCTTGTGATAAGTTTTTGTGATAACGTTTTCGATTTTATTAACCAATTCGCTAGATGAAAGACTGAGTAATATTTGTATTTCAGATTCTTTTACTCTTTTTCCGTATGGTTTTGGGATTTCGTAACCGTTTAAAAGAATATTAACCACTCTTCTGTCTATTATTTCATCGAAATCTGTATTTTCTTTTTTGAATTTTAAAATTTCTTCTTTAATCAGCTCTTTTGCGAACTTCTCTGTAAAAGTGAATCCTTCTGGTCTTTTTCTTTTTATACTTCTAAGAGACGCTGTAGCCCAAGGAGAAGACAAAACAGCAAAAACTTTATCTGGGGTTTTATGAATATCCTTTTGCAGATATCTCGCAACCTCTTCCACGCTTTCAAGCATTTCTTTTATCAAAGATTCGCCAGAAACAAAGTCTCTCAATTTAAAACTTTTACGAAAAGAAGATATGATTATCGGTCTTTTGTCAGGAGATGAAAGAAAAATAGCTCCGCCGACGGATCCACTACCAATATCAAAAACAGCAATAGTCTCTTCTTTATTTTTTTGAGAAAAGAAAAACATAAACGTGTTTATTATATCACGACTTTTTTATAGGAGTACACCTTTTATCCTCCGAACACCTGCAGATGAAGCTTCTTCTTTTTGAATTTTGAATTTACCTAAAGCTCCAGTGTGTTCTACGTGTGGACCGCCACAGAATTCTTTGGAAATAGCATTTCCATTTTCATCTTCGATAAAATATACAGAAACAATGTTTTCGTATTTCGCGCCGAACTCCATCTCTGCGCCTATTTTCTCCGCCTCTTCTTTTGGCATTTCTCTTTTTATGACTTTGTAGTCTTTTTCGATAGATTCGTTTACCAGTTTTTCAACTTCTGCCTTTTCTTCGTCTGTCATCTTTCGGTCAAAAGAAAAATCTATTCGAAGACGCTCTTCGGTAATATTTGAGCCACGTTGTTTAACGGCCGGGCCTAAAACTTTTTGAAGAGATGCGAGGAGTAAGTGGTGAGCTGTATGAAGTTTTACGATAGCGTCGCTTGTTCCAGCAAGACCACCTTTGAATTTCTGCTCTCCGCCCGCGCGAGATTTGTCTTGGTGTTCTTTCAT
>CAZZCB010000008.1:3674-20787 GCA_964652835.1 uncultured Candidatus Saccharibacteria bacterium
CACCTTTGAATTTCTGCTCTCCGCCCGCGCGAGATTTGTCTTGGTGTTCTTTCATCTTTTGGTTAAACAAATCAATATCAATAGACTCGCCTTTTTCTTTTGCGAGCTCTGTTGTCATCTCTACTGGGAAGCCATATGAAGTAAAGAGCAAGAATGCATCTCTCTCACCTTTTTCAAATTCTTTTAAACCTTTTTCTAGTGTGTTTTTAAATTTTTCTTCTTCCAACCTAAATATTTCTGGTATTTCTTTTTTTGCTAAGTCTTTGTAAATATTATAGTAAGTATCTGTAAAATACTTTATTAAATTTACAGATAAAACGTTCTGACATTCCAACGACCCCATCTCAAAGACAGCTTTACGTATTAACCTTCTAAGAATATAGCCTTGTCCCGTATTCGAAGGATTTACGCCGTCGCTTATTAAGAAACATGATGCGCGTACATGGTCAGAGATAATTCTCGCTGATTTTTGATTAAATTTATTAGGATTAGAACTTTCCCTAACTATATCAATTGCCGGTAAAAAAATATCCGTATCATAAACATTATCTTTTCCATTTATTACCGCGGTGATTCTTTCTAGTCCCATTCCAGTGTCTACGTTTTTCTGCGCGAGCTTACCGACAACTTTTCCGTCTTTACTTTCGTATTCCATAAACACGTTGTTCCAAATTTCGATTACCTTTTCTTCTTTTTGCGCACGTAAAAAATCATCCTGAGAAAGATCTCCACATTTTCCTGTTACGTCATAGAAAATCTCTGTGTCTGGTCCACAAGGTCCGTTTTCTCCTGGGCCCCACCAGTTATCTTCTTTTCCTAGAAAGTAAATTCTATTTTCTGGAATACCTGCTTTTATCCAAATGTTTTTTGACTTTTCGTCACGTGGAGCGCTTTCGTCTCCTTCAAAACAAGTTACATAAAGGCGAGAAGCGTCCAAACCAAGACCTTTTTCTTTTGATGTAAGAAATTCAAAACTCCAAGCGATAGACTCTTCTTTAAAGTAGTCTCCGAGTGACCAATTCCCTAGCATTTCAAAAAAAGTTAAGTGGCGGTTGTCACCAATATCGTCGATATCTCCTGTTCGAAGACATTTCTGAGAGCTCGCAAGTCTTCGGCCTTTTGGGTGCTCTTTTCCTAAAAGATATGGCACAAGCGGTTGCATGCCGGCTGTTGTAAATAAAACTGAGTTGTCATTTTCAGGTATTAAAGAAGCGGAAGGAATTACTGAGTGACCTTTTTCTTCAAAGAATTTTAAGAATTTTTCACGGATTTGGTTGCTTGTCATATAGACCAAAGTATAGATTAAAGACAGGAAAATGAAAAGCCCCGTACGCTTGCGCGCCAGGGCTTTCGGGGCTTTCCCCTTGTTGCTACTTTACTTCCTTAGATCCTGGGTACTTAGCCAGAATCTCTGCAACCCTTTCTCGGTTACGAACCTTCACTTCCAAGCCCTTGGGACCTCGAATGATGGTTACACCATCAACCTCAGGTTCAGGATCTACCTCATCCCGCTGGGGCTTATACCCAATGATACCTAGCAGCCTTTCGGAGCCGAGAGTTCTTGATCCGGTCTTTTTCTTTGTCATGGGTCTCTGGTTTATTCGATAACCTCGAGCTTCGGGTAACGCTGGCGCCAAAACTCCAGGGCTTTTGGGTTCGCAAGAGTAATGACGGTTCGCGCATCAAGGCGAACCCTCACGGCCTTGTTTGTGCGCACTGGCTCGGTGAGAATCAGGACTTTTTTCTTACGTGGCATTTGGTTTGTGGTGTTGGTGAATGTGTTGGGAACTTACTTTATTTTATTATATCATATAATATATTTATGTCAATCTAAGATATTATCCCTCCACCGATACATTCCTCTCCGTCATAGACCACGACAGACTGCCCGGAAACAGCCAGAGGCTCTTCTTTTTCAAGTATAACAAAGTCACCTTCTATTTTACATTTTTCCAGCTTTTGCTGATAACGTATTCTCGCCTCATAAGTCTTCCCCGCCAAAGGCTTCGAAATCCAATTTATATTTTCTATTTTTATTTTCTTTTTTTCTTTTATGACCGCTTCATTTATATTTTCTGAAACCGTCAGAGTGTTTTTTTCTAAGTCTCGAGCGACAACATAAAGCCGGCTGTCCTCTGTGCCCTTTTTTGTAATTTTAAATCCATGTCTTTCGCCAAGAGTATAAAAAAGTGCGCCGTCATGCTCTCCAATAATCTCACCGCCAACATCTAAAACATTTCCTTTTTGTGTGTCGATATAGTGCTTTAAAAAATCCTTCATATCTATCGGACCCAGGAAGCAAACACCCTGAGAATCTTTTTTCTCAGCTGTTAAAAGTCCGTATTTTTTAGCAATATTCCTCACCTCTGTTTTTTCTAAATGACCGATTGGAAATTTTGTTTTTAAAAGCTGATCTTTTGTCAGTGTCCAAAGGAAATAACTTTGGTCTTTTGAAGTATCTTTTCCTTTGAAGAGTTTACCTTCTTTTGTCTGTGCGTAGTGACCCGTGGCAACAAAATCTGCGCCGAGAGAAAGCGCCTTCTTTAAAAACACACCGAACTTTACTTCTTTGTTGCACATCACATCAGGATTTGGAGTTCTACCCGCCCTGTACTCATTTACCATATACATCCCAACTGCATTTTTATATTCCTCTTCTGCGTCGATGGTTAGAAAAGGCACATCGAGCTTTGCGCAAATACGCATAGCATCGCGACGTTCCCCCCTCCATGTGCATTCTATAAAATCTGGTTGCCAAGTTTTGATAAAACAACCCACGACGTTATATCCCTGTTCTTTTAAGATCGCCAAAGAAACGGAGCTATCGACTCCGCCAGAAACACCCACAAAAACTGTTTGTTTTTTATTCATTATTTATAGTCTAATCATTTTTATAAAAAATGCTAGAAAAAACCGCGCACCTTGCGGCACGCGGAGATTGAACTCAATTCTCACTCACCTTATGTCAAAGATGCATGGACTCACCTTTGTTGACATAAGAGACTAGAAGTTCTTTGGCTGGATGCACCAAACCAAGCCAGTCCGAATTCGAAACAACCACAGATGGCACTTTCGGAAACATCTTTATATGCCTCATCTGAGCGTGTTTACTTGATCTTACTCGTATGTGCACCAACACCTCCTCTCCACCAAAGCTACGCATCGATTTTACAGGCACTATCAGGTCATGACGACCAAACACACTGGAGAGCTTTGGACGACCGACAAACGAAGGAAATATGTCGCGCACGGTGGAAAAAAGACCGAAGGCGTTCATTCTCGTGTTGTGTCCACTTATCTGGTTTTCGATTCGAGATCGAACCACCTTAATGCAAGCCCTGCTAAAACTCAGCTCGAGCGAAGATATGACTGTTACAACCTCGACTGTTTTTGTTTCGACGCCCAGTGAGTCCTTTCTTTTAATTGGAGGATGGTAGAGCTTTGACTTTGACTTCAAGAAAATAAATATGAATTTATCAACACCAACCAAGGCCTCGCGTAATGAGACCTTACACACAACTCTGTTTGAGTTAGTGAAGTCCCAAACAATTTCTCCCAAGCAACCAATCTCACGACTGAGGGTTTCTAAGTTTTTCATGGGAACAAGGTTTTCTTAATTTTATAAGAAAATCAAATCTTTTACAAATTCATCAATTTTTCGTAAACAAGAAAAGTTGCTTTCGCATCAGCGAGCGCTGTGTGAGCTCTTTCGTTTTTTATTCCAAAATATTCACAAAGTTTTTGAAGGCGGAATTTATCTACCTGAGGGTTGGTATGTAGTTTTGCATACGCAACAGAAATAGTATCTATCTTTGGATAAAACATTTTATTTTCTACTTCTGTTTTTTTAAATGCATGGTCTATGAAAGAGTAATCGAAAGTCAGGTTGTGCGCCACAAAAATAGCATTTTCTGTTTTTGCAGAAAAAATAGTCATTGCTTCTTTTAAGGTGTTGGCAAAAATCCACTGGCTTGGATCATATCCGTTTACTTTTAAAGCCTGCGGATCAGCATCTTCTATTCGCTCTGGTTTTATTTTTAGCTCAACCTCTTCTAAAACTTCAAATTTTTTACCCTCGTCACCAATCTGTTTTACTACAACTATTCCTATTTCTATCATCTCATGCTTGCCGGGCTCGAAACCTGTTGTTTCGATATCTACGAATGCTAAATTATGTCTTTTCATTTTATCTTAAATAATTATTCTTATTTCTAACGTGTCCATCGTGGTCTGTCGCATAATAAACTTGTCCGGAATTACTGTGAAGATAGAAAAGATATGGCGAAGATGTAGGATAGAGCGCTGCTCTGATTGCCTTTATAGAAGGCGAACCGATTGGTCCTGGTGGAAGTCCATAGTTTGTATATGTATTGTAGTCGTGCTCCATCGAAAGGTCTGCTTTTGTAAGCTTTGCGGACCCTCGTCCTGTTATGTATTTTAGAGTTGCGTCTACCTGAAGTCTCATTTTAATACTTATACGTTTCCATAAAATACCTGAGATTGTTTGTTGTTCAGAATATATATTGTAAGCTTCTTTTTGAATAATAGAAGCCATAGTAACTATTTCGCTGACAGTTTTCCCAGATTTTGCAATATCCGGCAAAAGTGGCTCTATTTTAGAATCAAAGTTTACAAGCATTCTGTCTACGATATCGCTCGTTTCTGCTGTGACAAAAAATATATAAGTGTCAGGAAAAAGATATCCTTCTAAATCTTCTGTCAGTCTGAAGAATTCTTCTTCGTTAAAATTTAAAATTTTCTCACTATAAATCTGAGCGATTTCTTCGCGAGTCGCACCTTCTGGTATTTTTATACGCACAGAATCAATACCGTGTATTCCATTTATAATCCTATGAGCGATTTCAAAAACAGCAAGAGGTCTTTCGAAAGAGTAGTCTCCGGCAACAATACTTTTATCTCCTCCAAAGATAATAACAAAAGCATCTAGAGCTCTCGGAAATTTAATCACGCCTTTTTCTTTTAGACTTTCAGAAACCTCGATCAAACTACTTCCTTTTTCAATCTCTATAATTTCACCTTTTGGGAAATTGGCCGGCGGAGCAAAAAACACTCCAAAAGAAAGCACTACAATCAAAAACAAAAACACGAAAACCATAAAGACTTTTTGACGTGTAGATATTTTACTTTCTGGTTTTTTATAACTAAAGTTTTGCATAATTAAATCGGTAGATTTGTTGGTGGCTCTGATTTGTTTGACTCGATTCTTCCGAGGCTTGGAGTTTCAGAAACTCGTCCAGGAAAGTGAAATATTGTAGCAAGCTCTTCAGATGTTAACACGAAGTGAGGTCTAACATAAGGTGGATAAAACCAAGATCTTTGAGCGTAAGCGTCGAGCATTTCTCTCTTCTTTTGAACTTTTTTATTACCACTTGGATCTTGCCAAGGATAGTCAAAGTCAGTGGTATTTTCTGGCTTAAATCCATTCAAACTGAAAGAATTATATTGCTTCATAATCCCAGTGAGCCCCGTGATGTTCATGCCGTCAAAATTATCTTTTGGCGCCAGGTATATAGCGCGGATTCCACAATCAAAGCCTTGTTTACTTAAAGTTCTAGTTATCGCGGCCATCGCCTGCTTATCCTCTTCTGTCATGGCAAGTCTTTTAAATTGGTCGCCTTCACTTGGCTCAAATTTCTTTTTCATTTCTTCTAGAACCTTCTTTGTTTTATCTCGATAATCCAAGTGCCCTCCGAAAAGTCCGCCTTCTTTGTAAGTCCATTTTGAAACTCTTAAAACTATCTGGAACCAGACTTGTTCGTTTGGACCAATTCCTCCCATCCATTCAAGCATCGGTGTTATCGGGTCGATTCTTTCATTTTCTTCAGTAGAGCCAACGGCTTTATCAAGACCATAATCTGTATATGTTTTGATCGGGTATGCATCTTCTTTTGTAAGTTTAAATTCTGTACCCCAAAGTGCCCATTCGCGTTTATGCATATCGGCGATAGCCTCCTCCACATAGTCTGCAACTTCAAATATTTCCGCCTGAGGATATTGCGCGTATATCTGAGATTCTACAACCCGACGAAAACCGACCGGGGCTCTAATCAAGAAGTGTATTTCTCCACCAAGCGACACAATCTCTAAAGAAAACCAGTTTATAACTCGTCCTTGCCAATATTTCTGATAGTTGTTTCCAACTCCTCCACCTTGAGAAAGGGCGTTTGAAAGAGCCAGCTCCATAGCAGCAGGAGATTTGAAAACTTCTTTTGGAACTTTTATCTCAAGAAGAACCCATTTTACAGATGAAAGCCATTCTTCTCTTATATAATTAACCCAAAGTCTCCATCCTAAAATAAGAAGCGCTATAGGTAGCCAAAAACGAGCAGTCTTTAGGACTATGTTTGGAATATTTTGAAAAGTTGTTAAAAATATGTCAGCTTCCATTTTTTATATAATACTAAAATTGCTCTGAGTCTTCCAGTGGCGGGCTAATAATTTTCAGGGGAACTGTCATTGTTTTTTCTAAGATGCCGAAATTTTCAAACACGAATTCAATATCTTCGCCTTCCGCTATCGGTAAACTTTTTATAGTAAGAGAAAACTGCGTAGAAACAGGTGAATTGTTTTCAGTACTCTTATTTACAAGAAATGGTCTGCCTATAAGTCTTTTCTGGCTGTCGTAAACTTTTAAAGTGGCAACATAGTTTAAATAAGGTTCCCATCCGCAACCGCTGACGTATCCAGATATTTCTATCGGGAAATACACAGACGAACCTATCTGAGGTCTGGTAATAGAAATACCACAGTACAGTTCGCTAGTGTCTACAGAAACAACAGGTAGGGCTGGCTCTTCTTCTATTTTAGAGTTTGTAAAAATAAAAAGCAGAAATCCAAACAAAATAACCACTAAGAGTGTTAAGAAAAGTTCGAAAGTGATTAGTGTTTTTTTCACCCTTTTATTATACAACAAAAATTCCCCACAAAGCTGTGGGGAATTTTTGTTTAAAGTTATTTAGCGACTGTGTATTTACCGTCTGCAAGTTTCTTAAAGTATTTTGAGTTTTGAAGATTTACTAAAATAGTATTTCTCTTTAAAAATCTTTCTTTTAGAACTGCGTCTACGACGTCATCTTTTGTCATTGGTCCGTTTGCGATTAAGATTTCTTTAATCACATCTCTTACGATACCTGGTTTGTAACCCCATTCTCGTAAAGCGTATTTACCGCGACCAACAAGAACAAATCGTGAGTCTTTAATAAGTTCGTTGTGAGTTGTTGCAGCAAGAGTTTTTCTTCCGAAAGTTTTAGTTATGGCTTCGGCAACCTCTTTAAAGTGCATTGGTTCTCCGTGTTTTCGAAGAACTAAGAAAGTATAATCTTTCACACCTCTAGTTTTAACATTTTTAGATTCAGCTCTTCCCCATTCGTTTAGTGGGTTTTTCGCAACTTTCTTAGAAAGAGAAAGCCATCGTCTTAGGATTTCTTGATCTCGATGTTCATCTGACAAATCTTTGATATTTTTCAAAAATCTATCGATCATATCACTTTCAACAACAAGCTCGTCTGTACCTAAAGATTTGTATAGATTCTTTAGAGCATCGTGGATTTTGTCTACAACTTCATGCTCGACAACCCATCTTGTTTTGAAATTTTCATCTTCTTTGTGTTGAGTAAATACATCACCTAAAACAAGGTAGAAGTTGATGTGATTTTGAACAGATTCATCTTCAGATATTGTCTTTAGAAGTTCGTCTTCGTGAACAACAGAACCAAGAGATTCTATTAGCTTTTTAAGCTCTAAAAATACAGCTTCTTCTGACTTCATCGAGTCTGATTTTCGGATAGAGGTAAGAGCGGCATTTTCTATTTGTCTCACTCGTTCTCTCGTTATCCCGTACTTTTGTCCTATAGCTTCAAGAGTCTTTCTCTTAGTATCTTCCCCCAAACCGTATCGATTTGAAATAATATCAAGCGATCGGTCCTTTAGGACAGACAGAAGCTTTTTGCTTACGTGCTTTGGTCTAAATGATATAATTGCCATAACTAAATTAACTTTTACTATAAAGTGAAATTATTCTATCATCAATACAATTTTATGTCAAATGGTTTAAAAGAAACCTCCCTTTTACTAGAAAAGCTTCACTATGTCCCTGAAAGTAATAAAGAGCATCAAGGTTATTAAGATCAGGAATCCAACTGAGTTTAAAGTGTTCGCCACTTTAGGAGAAATAGGCGAACCTTTGATTTTTTCGATAACTAAAAAGAAAATTCTACCCCCGTCGAGCGCTGGAAAAGGTATCAGGTTTATAACACCTAAGTTTACAGAAATAAGAGCAATAAACATGAGTAAATAAACTACCCCTAAGCTGCTCGCGTCACCCACTAGAGAAACTATCCCAACTGGACCTGTTATATTCGAGACATCAGCCTGACCACGGAACGCGTCGACAACAAGAGAACCAAGTCCAAAAGTAATTTGGTAAATCATTTCCCCTGTAACTCTAAAGCTTTCTATCACTGCTTTGAAAAAAGGCGGCTTGTAAATTCCAACAGTTTGAAGAGCGACACCGATACCTGGTTTTTCGTTTACTGTGTGGTCTCCTACAGAAATCGCTTTCTCTAAAGTCTCTCCGTCTCTGTCCAAGCTCAGATTTATTACTTTGTCACTTTTATTAAAATTTGAAAAATCAATTTCTCCAAGAGATGTATAAGTTACTCCGTCAAACTCTGCTTCTAGGACAGCGTCACCGATTAAAATCTCTGCACTTTCCGCAGGAGAATCTTTCACAATATCTGTTATTACAGTTTTTACGCCAGAAACATATTTTTCATTTTTAGAGTCCACCGCAGAAGGAAGCCCCAGGAAAAGTATCACTAGAACAATAAGCCAAGCAAAGATAAAATTAAAAAGTGGACCAGCAAACATAACAGTCGCTTGAGCAAAACGCGATTTACTAGTCAGAGCATCGCCTTTATTTTCCCCTTTTAGGGATTCGTCGTTTGGATCTTCACCGAAAATTTTCACGAAGCCTCCGAAAGGAATCCAGTTTAAAGTAAAAAGAGTTCCTTTTCTTTTAAAAAGAACTTTTGCACGTGGAGGATAACCGAGTCCAAATTCATCAACCCTTACTCCCCACTTTTTCGCAACAATAAAATGACCGTATTCGTGAACGATTATTAAGACTGCGAGTATTAGAATGAAAATTATAATAGACATTATTTACCTAAGACTATAGCCTCTTTCTGAGTAAAGACTTCTTCTAAGTTTTGGTTCGCGTCGTCTATTAGTCTTTGGACTTCTGCTTTTGCGAATTTGATATCGTCTTCTGAAAATCCAGCTTCGTCTTTTTTAGATTCCACATCTTTCATCACTGATTCTCTTTCTTTTCTAACAGAAACCCTGGCGTCTTCTAATTTTCCTTTTAGAACTTTTACCAATTTTTCTCTTGTTTCTCCTGTAAGCTGAGGGAAAATAACTCGAAGTCCAGCGTCGTCTGTGGCAACAGAAAGTCCGATATCAGATGTGATAATAGAGTTTTCCACTTCTTTAAGCTGACTTTTATCCCAAGGAACAACCCGAAGAGTTTTTGGATCTTCGATAGAAATAGAGGCAACGTTTTTAATCGGCTGACGTGTACCGTAAGAGTTCACGGTAATACCATCCAAAACAGCAGGACTCGCTTGTCCTGTGTGAAGTGAAGAATATTCTCTCCTGAGCCACTCGGAGATTTTTACTAATCCATCTTTAAGCTCTGTAAAATTGTATACCATATACAGATATTCTATCAGAAAATAAGTTTTTAAAAAAGAAGGCCTCTCTGAAGCTTTCAGAGAGGCTTATTCTAAAACCTGCTAAAAAGTCAGCGCCAGCGTCTCCAAGAGATTTTTCACCGAAGCGCCTTGATCGTGAATATAATCTTTCACTTTCCATAAAACCTCTAGATCAAACTTGCTTTTGTCAGTCTTTTTCGAAACTTGTTTTTCAATTTCATTTAAAAAAGAAACCGTATAAACTTTCAGTGGTGTACTCGTCTCCTCCTTATCAAACTCTTTCAATATTTTAGAAACCATCGCAAGTCTGTCTTCTTTTTCAGCTTTTAAAAATTTTTCAGCTCTTTTTGAAAGTTCTTCGTTCTCATCTCCCTCTCCCCTATTTAAAATAAAAAGTCTGGACTTTAAGGTCGGAAGTAGGACTGAAACCACAGGCGTAATCAAAAAGAAATGAACTCCTGGCGAAGGCTCTTCAAAAACTTTCAGAAGCGCGTGCTGTGACTGATGCGACAAATACTCTGTGACAATAAGAATTATTTTTTTGTCTCCCGATACTGCGCGCTGTGATTGGAAACTTTTTATCTCTCTGGCGTCGTCTATTGTAAAAGTCTCTGTTTGTTTTATAAAAAAGTCAGGATTACCAGGTGCTACAAAACCCAAACTTTCTAAATATCTTAGAAAGCTAGGCAAAATACTCGTATCAGATGGCAAAAGATAAGCGTGATGTAGATTTTCTTTTTCTAGTTTAAACATTTTAACGTTTAGTTATGATCGAACGTTTGTATGTGTCTAAGTGCTCAAGAGCGATACCTGTTCCTTTAACCACACAAAAAAGTGGGTCTTCGGCAAGACGTGCTTTGACGCCCGTTCGTCGGTATACCAATTCTGGTAGATTTCTAAGCATCGAAGATCCACCTGTCATTATTACACCTTGGTCGATTATATCACTTGCAAGTTCGGGTGGAGTTTCTTGAAGAACATCTTTTATCGCTTTGATAATAAGTTTTAGTTCTTTATCTATCGCAGTTACAATTTCGTTTGTTGTGATGCGAGCCGTCCTGGGAAGACCTTGGACAAAGTCACGACCTTTTATTGTCGCGACCAAAGGCTCTTCCATGAGTATCGCTGAGCCGATTTTGATTTTTACCTGCTCTGCTGTTCGGTCACCGATAGCTAGGTTAAAAGTTTTTTTAATATAATCCGCAATAGCGTGATCGATTTTATTTCCTGCACATTTTACAGAGTTCGCCGCAACTATTCCTCCAAGAGAAATCACCGCTACGTCTGTCGTACCACCTCCAATATCCACAACCATGTGACCTTTTGATTCATGTATTGGAATACCCGCACCAATAGCAGCCAAGATCGGCTCTTTCACCACGTAAGCATTTTTCGCTCCGGCTTTTATCGCAGCTTCAACCACAGCCCGACGCTCTGTCGAAGTCACTCCGGCTGGAACAGAAATCATAACTTCTGGTTTTATTAAATTAAAATTCCCCAAAGCTTTGTTCATAAAATACCGAAGCATCGCTTCTGTAACCCTGTAGTCGGCGATAACTCCGTCTTTCATCGGACGGTAAGCGATAATGTTTTCTGGAGTACGTCCGATCATTTGTTTTGCTTCAAGTCCGATAGCGAGTATTCTGTTGTCTTGTTCAGAAACAGCTACAACAGCTGGCTCGTTTAAGACAATTCCTTTTCCGGGCACAAAAACAAGCGTGTTTGCAGTCCCGAGGTCTATTCCTAATTTCTTGCTGAAAAATCCCATAAGTAGAGGGATTATAGCATTTTAAAACCTATTATAAAGATATTGACAGAATGAATAAAATACAGATTATTAAATTACTAATATGGTAAAATCTATAAATGTTTACCGAAGATAAGGATTTAAGCAAAAAACTATTAAAAATTCTAGACGAAAACGGATTTGCTAAAAAAGAAATCGGCATCGCTATTATTGATTTAACAAAAAATGAGACAAAAATATTTGGTTACAATTTTAATCATTTTATTTACCCCGCTTCGATTTATAAAATATTCATTGGGGCTGAAGTTTTAAGAATGATAGAAATTGGAAATTTTTCTATGGGTCAAATAATAAAAATAAAATCGCCAAACGATGTAGATAAAGACGCTCGTCTTTTTCCTGGTGACACACGAAAACTTTTAAATAGTGGTGATGAAGTTTCTATTGATTATTTATTAAACCTAATGCTTACAAGAAGCGACAATACTTCATCTAATGTTTTAATTGATTTAGTGGGACGAGAAAATATCACAGAAAATATTATTCATAAATACAACTGGCACGGAAGTGAAGTCACAAGAAAATTTTTAGATAGAACAAAAGAGAGTAAAACCTATAGATTTTCAGAATCAACAAAGACTTGCGCTCGCCACGTTGCAGAATTTTTCTATCTTGTAGAAAAAGAAAAACTTATCTCACCTTTTGTTTCTAAAAAATTAAAAGAATATATGCTTCTTTGGAATAAAGATGGACGAACAGGATTATCAATTTCTGATTATCTTTCTTATTACCGTAAAGGTGGATATCTTGAAAATAATTTTTATTTACCTTTATCTACGGAGTATTATAAAAAATCAGGTTTTGCATTAGATTACGCTGTTGCTGGAATTTTTAGATTATTAAAAAATATCTTTACTAAAGGTTGGGCTTTTATCAGATGGGTGAACGACGCAGGGGTAGTGAAAGGAAAAAATTCACACTACGTGATATCGGTTTTTAGTGTAAGTAAACAATTAAACCCATATAAGCAATTCCCGATGGAAAAACTCGCTAAACTAATTTTTGATTTTATGGAGAATAACGCTGTTTAAAAACAAAATTTTATGTTACCTTAAAAGAAAACCCCTGAACATGACGAACACTGGTCCTTTTTACAAGAACGGAACAAACCTTATCATAGTTAACGCAGAAGAGAAGATCTACGTTCAACGCGCGAACTACCATGAAAAAAAGCTGATGCTGCCCGGTGGCGGTATCGAACGCTTTGAGAACGCAAGAGTTGCCGCGGCTCGAGAGACGCGCGAAGAAAGTGGATTCCTGGTTGACGACAACTTTTTCGAACTCTGCGCACTATTTCACCAGCGTCCTTATGGTGTCGTGTTCCTCTACATCACAGAGAAATACGAGGGTGAAATGCTGACTGAGCCCGATGAGGAGATCTCGGAAAGAACCTTCATGTCTCTTGAAGAAATTCTTGAGAAAAAAGATGAATTCTTTCTCGGATACATCAGGATGATAGTTCACTACTTCGACTGGAAATACATCCAGGGAAAGAAGGGCGTGATCGAAGGAGCTCTTTCGAGCAAGGTTTTGGTCCCAAGCAGCCTAATAAGGCACACGCACGACGAAGAACAGGCCTACTACATTTAGTGGGCCTGTTGTTGTATAATTTAAAATTATGAAAATAGATGTTGTAATTTTAGCCGCAGGTAAAGGCAATAGATTAAAACCCATAACTGACAAGACTCCAAAATCTCTAATTAAAATTGGAGGTGACTCAATATTAAAGAAAACACTAGATGGTTTAGACCCAGACAAGGTGGGCAATGTTTTTGTTGTAACCAAACATCTAGAAGAGAAAATAGAAAATTTTATAGAAAAAAATAGAAAAAAATATTTATTTAATATAATAAAAATATCTCAAGGGAAAATAAAAGGAACATATGGAGCAATAGCTTCAGTTAAGAAACTATTATCTGGCTGGTTTATCGTAATCAATGGGGATGATATTCATTCTGCTAAAGATTTAAGAAAGTTTTTCAAAGAAAAAAATCAAATTGGAGTATCTAAAAAAGAAAGTAAATATTTTGAAGTTATTTTTGATAAAAATAAAAACTTTAAAAAATTTAAAAGAGATAGTCAGAATAAAAAGAGGTTTATTGCGACTGGTTGCTACACCTTAAATAAAGAATTTTTTAATCTTAGACCCGAGAAAACTTCAGAGGGAGAATTTGGAATACCTCAAACAATAGAATCTAATATTTCTAAAATTAAACCCAAAGTTGTAATAGAGAAAAATTGGGATCAATTAAACACGCACCAGGACTTAGATTATTTAAAAGAAAAATATTTAATAACCAATACCTAATTTTTTAAATTCTACATTTTTTTCTTTCCGGAAGTTTTCAAATTCTTCTTTTGTTAAAATCTTTGCCGACTCATTTTCTTGACACGGCAAGCGTAAAACTCTGGCCGGATCTAGCACGATGATGTTCCCTTTTTCATCTCGAAGCTCAATCTGCAGATGAAGATGAACGTGTGCACCTTCTGAATTCCCTGTGCTTCCCATCCTGCCGATTACGGCTTCGTTTTTTATTTCTACATTTGGATAGTGGTTAAAAGAGACTTGCCGTAACATTTTTTGATACGAAGAAAATTTTACATTTACACTTTTTAAATGCATGTAGATTGAATAAAGTTTAAAACCGTCTTCAGTCAAAACTTCAGGATGAGAAAGAAAAACATAGTTACCGTTCACAAGACCAAAACCAGAATATTCCAAAGTCCCATCTAAAATAGGTTTAACTTCGGTTTTTGCTTTATCTGTTATGTCTATTCCTAGGTGAAAATATTTTGGTTCGAGTTTAACTGGATGAAAACGAAAACCAAAATTTCCGAAATATGGATTTATCTTTTTATCAGAATTTTCTACAGGTAAAGAAAAATTAAAATGCGTTCTCAAAGTATCATAGAACGCCTCCCAAAATTCATTATATTCTTCGTTTGGAACTAAGTGTTTGTCTTTTCCAGAGTCCGTTCCAGGACGATTTTTTGCCATCTCTTTTACGCTTGGTAAATATTTCATCAGCTAAATTTTAACATATCTGTCAATCTATTTAAAACGACGCCTTTAATGTTAAGATAAATGTATGAATCCGGTAGTAGAAAATGACATCAAAGCGTTTTCTAGAGCCGTATTAATTTAATAATAGGTCGAAGTTATATAAATAATCTAAAGAAAATGTCCGCTTTTTAAAAGCCATGTCATTTTTCACTATCCGGATGAAACTCGTCACAATTATCCCATTTTTAAAGACTCTGCAGACGGAAACACTTAGTTATTTTTCTGGGAAAGATGTGGCTTTGGGAGACATAGTCACGGCGCCAGTCAGAAACAAAGACGTCGACGGGATAGTTATAGACGCCCAAGATGTCAGTATGCAAAAAGGAGACATAAAAGACGCCGACTTTAACTTAAAGAAAATAAAAGACGTAAAAGGTTCATCTATTTTTCTAAAATCTTTTTTAGACACTGTCGAATACATAAAAGATTATTTTGTCGCCAGCACTGGGCAGATCTTAAACACACTTGTGCCAGCGGTACTCTTTTCAAACTACGACAAAATCATAAAAGAAAAAATACAGGATCATAAACGTGGCGACCTGGCCAGAGAAAAATACGCATTCCAAGCTCCGACAGAAGACCGTTTGGTGATTTACAAAACATATATCCGAGAATCTTTCGCAAAAAAAGAATCTGTTTATATTTGTTTCCCCACTATCAGCGAAGCGAAGTATTTTTACGAATGCCTAACAAAAGGAATCGAAGATTATTCTTTTTTCTTACACGCAACGCTCGGTAAAAAGGAATTTGTAAAAAAATATAACCAAATAGTCGCAAGCGCTCACCCTATCGTTATCTTTTCAACGCCGAGCTTTTTCTTCTTGCCGAGGAACGATTTTGGAACTCTTATAATAGAACGCGAAAGCTCTGGGTCTTATATTTCAGCCCAGAAACCTTATTTAGATGGACGAGTTTTCGCAGAAGCTCTTTCTTATAAACAAAACGTAAAAATAATTTTTGCCGACTCTATACTTCGCACAGAAACTATTTGGCGTGTTAAAAACGCAGAGCTGGCGGAGTTTCGCCCGCTAAACTTCAGACTTCCAGAAAAAGAGGAAGAGGAAGTTATCGATATGAGAGAACAGAAAAATAAAGATTTTATGGTTATCTCTAAAAAAGTTTTCCTGAAAATAAGAGAAACGGTCCAAAATGGCTCACATATGTTTTTGTTTACTTTGCGAAAAGGTTACGCCACGACGACGGTTTGCAACGACTGCGGGACAGTGGCCACAGAAGACGGTGAACCCTTAATACTTTTTGAAGACAGAGACCGAGGCGTCCGGTATTTTAAAACAATTAAAAGCAAGAAAATTTTAAGCGCAGAAAGAACTTGCGAAAACTGCAAAAGCTGGAACCTGGTACCGCTCGGTATCGGAACAGAAAAAGTTTATGAAGAAGTTTTAAGGCTGGTCAAAAAAGAAAATGTTTTCTTGCTCGATAAAACATCCGCCAAAACAGAAAAAAACGCAGAGAAAATCATAAAAGATTTCGAAGCGACCCCGGGCTCGATACTTGTCGGCACAGAAATGGCTTTGTTTTATTTAACCAAAGAAATAGAAAATGTTGCCGTCATATCTTTCGATAGTTTGTTCAACATACCGCACTACAACGTTTATGAAAAAATAATAGACTTAGTGGTTCTCTTGAATTCTTTTACAAAGAAAAGTCTTTTAGTTCAAACACGCCAACCAGATGAAAAGATTTTAAAACATATTCAGAATAGAAACTTGATCCAGTTTTATAAAGACGATGTAGAAAGTAGAAAAAAATATAAATATCCACCTTTTTATACTGTTATAAAAGTAACTTACGAAAGCAGCTTAAAAGAAAAAGATGAAGTCGTGAGTTATCTAAAAGAAACTTACGCTGACTATTCCCCGCTGATAAACCAAATTAAAACTGGTCCAAATAAAATAAAAGTGATGATGATTATAAAAATAGAACGTGAAAAATGGTCAAACAGCGCGCTTCTGATAGAGGCAGTTCAGGACAAAAAACTTTTAGAGAATCTAAGGACTCTGCCCACCTATTGGTCTATCCAAATAAATCCCGGCCAGCTTTTGTAAATAAGCTTGTTTTACCAACGTATTTTTTACCCAGGGAAAGTCTTGCATTCCATAAAATACTATGTTAATCTAGTCCCACATATGGCAAAAGCTTTAATACAAGTAGAAAAAAAGAGTGGAGAAAACAGCGCAAGTTTAATGCGACGTTTTTCTCGTAAGGCAAAAGATTCAGGTTTGATTAGAAAAGTAAGATCACTTAGATACGCAGAAAGAAAGCTATCTGACTTCGTTCTAAAGAAAAATGCTCTAAAAAGAATTGCGAACGCAGCCACAAGAGAGCATCTTCAAAAAATGGGTAAAATCAAAGAACGATAAAATTTCAAATAAATGGAAGTTTTTGAAACAAAAAATCTAGAAGTTAAAAGAATGACAAAAGGCAAGCTCCCGAGCTTGCCTTTTGTTCGTATAAAAGACGAAATACTAGGAAAGGGATACGAGCTGA
>CAZZCB010000009.1:0-20389 GCA_964652835.1 uncultured Candidatus Saccharibacteria bacterium
CCGAGACACTATCTAACCATGTTCAATCTGATACTTGTTTTTATTAGCGGAGACGGAGAGATTCGAACTCTCGGGGCCGATTAAAGCCCACCTCCTTAGCAAGGAGGCACATTAGACCACTCTGACACGTCTCCGTATAAGGCTTAGATTAGCATAAAAACAAATAGAATAAAACCTACAAAAAAGACGAGCCGGTGGCTCGCCCAAATATCAAGGTGTGTGTACTATGGCATCTACCGTACTCGGACGGCGCCATGTACCATACCATATTTCCCCTTCCATCACCTTCTCCAGGTGAATGAGTCGATCTGTTTTTCCAAGGTACCGCTCTTTATATATGGCTCCGTGAAAAACAGGATTTTCGCCCTTTTCTCGACGAACCATAATCAGACTATCGATATCTTTTCCATAACCACCAGAACTTACAAAATCATCAATCGGTAAAGATCGGAATCCTCTTTTCAGGTACTCTACTTCCAGCACCTGCCACCTGGAAAACATGCGATTAAATCCAACACACTCACCCATGTAAAGCATGCTAACTGCGTCGCCGAACTGAGTGCCGTACTTTTGATACATTTTTCCGACAAGGCTGTCTGAAAGAATGGGAAGTAAAAGTTTGTAAAGCATCTGATTTATTTTTTTGAATACTATCACAAATCTATATCTTGTTCCAGCTTTTCCCTGCTATAATATTCTCGTGAATACAGATACTTTTTATAAAGATCTACCAATAATAAAAAAAGATTTAGAAGAAGCTCTAACAGATGAGACGTTTTTTAAAAGTGTGCCAAACAACTGGTCTATCATCGTTACAGATATTGAAAACTCGACCGAAGAATTTAGCAAAGGAAAATACCAAGAAATGAATATTATCTCTGCCAGCTCTATTATCGTGGCGCTCAACATCGCTGAAAAATACAAAATAGAAATCCCTTTTATCTATGGTGGTGACGGCGCTTCTATTATCGTACCAAAAAGAATCCTGCCGGAAGTTTTAGAATCTCTGGCAACTCTTCGAAACAATGCAAAATACAATTTCAGACTTTCACTCCGTGTTGGATCTATTTCTGTGGAAAGTCTAAAGGAATACGGATACAGACTAAAACTCGCTAAGATTAAAATCGTCGAAGATTACACTCAAGCGATATTCCTCGGCGAAGGACTTAGTCAGGCAGAAAAGATAATAAAATCAGACAGAAGATTCCTAACAAAAAAAGAAGGTGAAGAAAGAAAACTAAACCTTTCTGGACTTCAGTGTAGATGGAATGAAATAGAGCCACCTGCTCACAAAAAAGATATTTTAGTTTTGATAGTAAACCCCGTTAAAAAACAAAAGCAGACAGCTATCTACCAGAAAATTTTAGGAGACATAGAAAGTGTTTACGGATCTTTTAAAAGACGCCACCCTATTTCTGGAAAAGAGATTGGTCACAGTTCTGATTTTAAAACTCTCTCTAGAGCTTCATATTTAAAGTATGGGAAATTAAACGTCCTATACACGGGATTTCAAATGGTGAAATCTTTTTTAAGTAAAATGTATATCAGGTCAAATATAAAACTTCCGATTCAGATTCACGAAGACTATATTCACGGAGACATCGCCACGGCAACAGATACTTTGAAAATAGACGGTTCGCTTAAAACAATAATCGCTGGGACAAAAAAACAACGTGAAGAGCTTTTGCGAAAACTCGAAAGACGAGAAAGAAGAGGTGAAATAGTTTTCGGTCACTTTGGCACAGACTCCACGACTATCACCTGCTACGTTCATAAAAGAGAAAAAGAATACATAAACTTTATCGACGGAACAGACGGCGGGTATGTACGCGCTGCTCAAGAACTGAAAGAGAAAATCAAAAAAGGAATTTAGTTATTTCTTTAGAGGTAACTCTATAGTAAAAGTACTACCCTTTCCCGGACCAGAAGACGAAGCGTAAATAGCTCCATCGTGTATTGATACTATTTTCTTAGCGAGATAAAGTCCTAGACCCGACCCAGAAGAAGAGGCTCTACCCGCAGCACCTCTGATAAATTTATCAAACAAAAGCTCTAGCTCTTCTTTTGCTATTCCTGGACCAGTGTCTCGAATACTTACGATGGCTTTTTTAGGAAAGTGTTTTAGAGAAACAGTTATAGCCCCAGCGCTTGTGTATTTTATTGCGTTATCTATTAAGTTCACGAAAACTTGTCTTAGCTTCATCTCATCAGCTTCTATTAGATATGAATTATGCTCGAATTCAAACATAATTTTTAAATTTTTCTTTTCTGCAGTCATACGAAATTCTTCGACGATTCTGCCTATGAAATCCAAGAAATCAAATTCTTCTTTTTTGATAACCATACCCCCCTGTTCTATTTTTGAAATATCTAAAAGATCGTTTACAGTCCCTATCAAATCCTCTGCTGTTCTTTCTAGATGAGTAACAGTTTCTAGGTCGTATTTTGTTTTAATAGAATCAAGCCCCCATTTGATGGAAGTTAACGGGCTTCGGAGCTGATGCGTCGCAAACGAAAGAAATTCATTTTTCTTTTCGTCGAGAAGTGTTAACTGCTTGTTTGAGATCTCGACTTTATTTTTTAACTTCTCTAGATTATCTTTTTGATTTATTTGACTTCTAACACTTTTAATAAGAGAGACTCCTAGGAAAATAGTGATAATAAGTGTAATTACTAGGATTGATTTTAGTATCGACATATCCTCAACAAACAGCATTGAAACTATCAGGACCCAAAGGATGGCAACCAGTAGTTCCGCATAAAAGGTTTTAGTTTTAAAAGAGTGATACTTTGTTACTAAGACAGAAAGAAACACGACAAAAACTGGCAGGCCAAATATTCCAATTTGTCCTAAAATCCAATTTTCTGAAACCGAGCCCACAATGTTTCCAAAAGCAAATGAAAACAAAAACAATGCTAGACCAACAGTAAACAAAAGTATTTGCTTTTTATTAGATTGATCTGATTTCCCGTATTTAAGCATGCCGTAAACAACAATCCAAATAGCAAATATTATTTCAATAATATAGTTGTAATACACCAACAAACCTTCGACGGCTTCTCTATCACAGTTAGATAAATTAAAGCCCGCAATATTAAAAATAGTTGGACCAAAAATTATTGAAGGTAGGACAAGAGCACCGATAATAGCCTGAATCTTGAAAGAGGGCAGCCTGTCATTTATAAAAGCATACAGAAGGTAGAGTGCAGACATATAAACCAGAGGCTCTAACATATTTACAAGACTCCAATAAAAGACAGTGTCCGAAGGGTTTGGTGTTGCCCATAAAACTAAATCGAGCATTGACCACGCACAGAATATTGCAACGGTGATAAATAGTATTTTATTTGGTAATCTTTTTGTATTACCCATATAAAGCATACCGCCAATAACCAACGATAGTATGGCGGGAAAAATGTGCGAGTAATAAACAAGAGGGCTAAAAACATTTCCAGAGAAAAAAAGAAATTTTGAAGGAAGCCACTCGCAAGCTTGTGTTAGACTACTTATTATTTCCATAAATTGTTTCTAGGGGATTAAAATTTTCAACATCTTGTTCTGATATAAAATAGTGAACATTTTTTTGCTTGTAAACACGATCGTGGGTTGCATATACTGCAACAAAAAAAATAATTAAGATAATACCTGGTATTATCAGAGAATTCTCTTCTTTTCTAAAGAATTTATTTTCTTCTTTCATATTTTTTCTTAAAGGCGGCTGGAATAAATGGGCTATATTTATTAAACAATTTTTCTGGTAAAAAATCAATTGAGCGAATGGTTTTTCTGCAATACTTTTCCCCGCACTCGCATTTTAAAAACCACCTTGGGTCTGACTCGATAATCGAATAATCTGTCGTAATCTCTTCTCCTTTTTTTATATCTCTGAGTGCCGTAATAAGAAATCTCCCACGTATACCAGTCGTTGGGTTACATGAGTGGTTCCAATATTTAAAAGGAATGCGTGGATCAATCCACTGATTAATATCGTATCCTATCCAATCTGGATGCATAAAAACGTCTTTTATAGTTTTATTTATTTTAAAATGTCTATCCCCTTTTATAATGGCAACTGTTTCACCCTTTCGTATTGAAACTTTTGCAAAAATACCAAGCCCGTGAATGTTACTTTTTTTAAAAAATATTTTCATAATCTTTTTTTATAAGCTAAAATTCCAACAATAATGTGTAAGACAGAGTAAAGCGCGGGATACAATATAGAGTCAAAGCTTCCACCCTCAGTTAGGACAACAATTAGCAAGATAAAATAAGCAGACGTCCAGATAAACCAAGCTTTGGGATGCTCCACAGAGGGATCGTCGAACACCTCTCTATAGATAGGAATAAACGTGACAGCGGCACCGAGTAGCAAAAGCGAGTGAATAACAACTGTTGGTAAAATATTCGCTCCAAAAAACTCAGAGCTCACCCAAATTATAGTAATAAAAACATCAAACAGAACTATCTTTTTCTCAAATGAAACAAGCGGTCTAAACTTACCAATAAATAGAAAATATACAGACATGATCACACATGCAATACTACAAACAATCGGAAGGATTTCAGCCGCAAAAGTGAGCTTTTCATCTACAAGAAATAAATAAGAGAGACAAATTAAAATATTACCGTAAGACCAAATAAGCCAACTTGCAGGGTTAGGCTTAACCGTGTCTTTTGATACATCATATGCATATATCAAATATCCAACAAGTTGAAGAATTCCAGAAAAGATTCCTAAAATTAAAATGTTATTTAACACCACCTTCAAATTATAACACAGCCTATTCTGAATATAATCCACATTTATTTGCGATATTTAGGGGGGCGTAGTAAAATAAAAACATATGAGTAAAAAAATTTTAATAATCGAAGATGATACATTTTTACAAGGCCTAGCTGCCAACAAACTTGGCGACGCTGGTTTCGATGTAACAACAGCTTCTGATGGAGACGAGGCGATGACAGAACTTGCAAAAGGAAAATTCAACTGCATTCTTTTAGACTTAATGCTTCCTGACATTTCAGGTTTTGATATTTTAAAGAATATAAGAGAGACTTCTAAATCTCTTCCAGTAATAGTTTTCTCAAACCTTTCTGAAGACAAAGATATTAAACACGCTCTAGACCTCGGCGCAACAGACTATCTAGTTAAATCAAACTTCACACTCGAAGAACTGGTAGAAAAAATCGAAAAGACACTTTCTTAAGATAAAACCCTGCAAGAGCAGGGTTTTTGCTATAATGTACACATGAGATTAGAAGACACACTGGAAAGCCAGTTTCGGTTAATGAAAGATCAAAAATCAGCGCTTGCAAGACTTGGGCTTCTAACCGTCCGCGATTTGCTCTTTTACTTCCCTGCCCGTTACAGCGACATAAGTCAAATAAAATTAATCAGGGATTTAGTTCCGGGTGACATCGCCACAGTTTATGGAGAAGTTTCAAAACTTAAAACAAAAAAAGCTTTCCGGACAAAAATCCCAATGGCTGAAGGCGTGATAGACGACGGTTCAGGAAAGCTGAAGATAACTTGGTTTAACCAAGCCTATATCGCAAAGATGCTTCATGACGGACAAAAAGTTTCTTTGACTGGGAAAATTTCGGATAGTAAATACGGACTGACAATGCAAAATCCAGAATACGAAAAGGCAAAGGCTTTGCCGATAGACGTCCACAATACTTTGTTTGAAAAGGACGAGGACGGAAACGCCAAAGAATTCCACTACCCTATTTATCGCGAAACGAAAGGTGTAACTTCAAAATGGATGTATCACGCTGTGAACAAAATAGTCGCCAGCGGAGCCGTAAAGGAAATGCCTGACTATATCCCAGAAGATATTTTAACTAAATACAATTTACCAAAACTTTCTACGGCGCTTGTATGGATACATATGCCGAAAAACCAAAAAAACAGCGAGTCGGCTCGAAAGCGTTTTGCTTTTGAAGAAGTTTTTTTCATCCAACTAGACAGACAAAAAGAAAGAAATGAAAACCAAAACAAAAAATCTTTCAAGATAAAATTTGAAGAAAAAGATGTGAATGAATTTGTATCGCGATTCCCTTTCAAAATGACTCCGGCTCAAGAAAATGCACTAGAAGATATCTGGAAAGATTTTTCTGGGTCCCACCCAATGTCCAGACTTATCGAAGGAGACGTGGGTTCTGGAAAAACTGCTGTCGCTGCCACAGCAGCGTATGCAGTGATAAAAAACACACCCCCAAAAGACGCTACACCTTCGGAAAGACAAGATTTCGGGAATTTACAAGTCGCGTATATGGCGCCAACAGAGATACTCGCGAATCAACATTTCGAAAGCTTTATACAATATTTCACTCATACTGGAATACAAATAGGACTTTTAACAGGTTCGACTTGTAAAAAATTCCCTTCAAAGGTTGATCCGACAGAGTCGACCAAAGTTTCAAAACCTCAACTTTTAAAATGGGTTGCAAACGGCGAAATCCCAATCCTTATCGGCACGCATTCACTAATATATAAATCAGTTAAGTTTAAACATTTAGCTTTGGGTATTGTCGACGAACAACACCGGTTCGGAACAAAACAACGCGCAAAACTAGCAAATAAAGAAGGTTTCGCCCCACACTTCCTTTCGATGACAGCAACTCCTATCCCGAGAACGCTAGCTCTAACTATCTACGGAGACTTAGACCTTACTCTTCTAGACCAAATGCCAGTCGGAAGAAAACCGATAATCACTGAAATAGTTACGCCCGACAAGCGTGATAAGACTTATGATTTTATAAAAGAAAAAATGGCCGAAGGTCGCCAGCTTTACGTTATCTGTCCGCGAATAGACGAACCAGACCCGGAGAAAGAATTTGCTCTACAAACAAAGTCAGTAAAAGCTGAGGCGCAAAGGCTTAAGCGCGAAGTTTTCAAAGACAAAACTATCGACATACTTCACAGTAAGATGACAAAGGACGCAAAAGAAAAAGTGATGGAAAAGTTTTCTGAAGGAAAGATAGATATTTTAGTTGCAACATCTGTGGTAGAAGTCGGAGTAAACGTCCCAAATGCAACGATGATTATAATCGAGGGCGCAGAAAGATTCGGTCTCGCTCAGCTTCACCAACTCCGTGGACGAGTTATCAGAAGTAACCACCAAGCTTACTGCTTTATCCTATCAGAAACAAAAAGTACGAAAAGCATCGAACGTCTCACAGCTCTTAAAACTGCGAAAAACGGTTTCGAACTTTCCGAACTTGATTTGAAACTTCGTGGATCCGGAGAACTTTCTGGAATGAAACAATGGGGTGTGTCTGACCTTGGAATGGAGGCTATAAAAAATATTAAAATGGTAGAAGCTGCGCGAAAAGAAGCGACAGAAATCGTAGCGAAAAATAAACTAGAAAAACTAGCCGGCACAAGCAATGAACTTGAAAGGAGGAATATGAAGATTCATTTTGAATAAGTTGTCCGCCCTCTTGGATTCGAACCAAGGACCCCAGAGGTATAAGCTCTGTGCTCTAACCAACTGAGCTAAGGGCGGTTTTTATTTAATTACAAGCTAGTTTATACCAAAAAAGACTTTTTATCAAATAAAAAAAGTCGCCTCGGGGTGACCGGGCGACTTGGGCTTGAAGACCAAATACTATGGTTTGTACTGATCTTCGATGTGATCAGGAACTTTGTAAGTCCTTTCCGAAGACGCAGCTCCGACATACCCATCTGCGAACGCGGCAGATGAATACATTCCTCTCGTTCCCTTGGGCGGAGCGCTATCGCTCACTACTTTTTCATGATCAGCAGGAACTGCGGTTTTGGGTTCTTCTATTTCTTTTTTCATGATGGTGAAGGTGCTGGTACCGGTGGATTATATACGAGATTTAAATTTATACAAAATAAAAAGCCGGTCCCGACGTTACGTTGGAACCGGCTTTTTATTTTATTTAGCTTCTTCTTTTAAAGGTTCATCCGTCTTAGTCGGTTTAACATCTTTCTTTGGAAGCTCCTTCAAAGGAATTCCGTGTTTCTTTAAGAAGTCATTATACTCATCTTGTTCCAGAGTTTCTTTTTCAATCAATATTTTTGCCATATCATCGAGAACCGCACGCTTCTCTGTTAGAACTTTTTCTGCAGTTTTTAAACCTTCGTCGATTAATTTTTTAACTTCTTGGTCGATAGTGTCAGACATTTTTTCTGAATACTCATTTCCAAAACCTCGGCCGTACATAACTTCAGAATCTCTTCCTTCGAGAGCCACAGGACCGATAACGTCACTCATTCCCCATTTCGTAACCATAGACCGAGCAAGTCTTGAAACGACTTGTAAGTCGTTAGACGGACCAGTTGTAATATCTCCGAAAACCATTTTCTCAGCAACGTACCCTCCCAAAGTTCCAGCGATATCATCTTTAAATTCTTTTCTGTTATTTAAATATCTTTCTTCAAGCGGAAGATTCATCGTATATCCACCAGCACGTCCACGAGAAACAATAGTAACTTTGTGAACTGGATCTGCGTTTGGAAGGACAGACATCACCAGCGCGTGACCAGCTTCGTGATACGCAACTATTTTTTTCTCTTCGGCGTTCATCAAGTGACTTTTTCTTTCAGGGCCAATCATAACTTTGTCTATTGAAAGTAAAATATCATCTTGGAGAACTTTTTTTCTGTTGTCCCGAGCGGCTCGTATAGCAGCTTCGTTCATCAAAGAATAAAGATCAGCTCCAGAAAATCCTGGCGTTCTTTCTGCAACAAGTTTTAGATTTACATCGTCTTCGAGAGGCTTCTTTCGTGCGTGGATTTTTAGGATTTCTTCTCTGTCCGCTCTGTCTGGCAGGTCAACCATAACTCTTCGGTCAAAACGGCCTGGTCTTAGAAGTGCATTGTCGAGCACGTCTGATCTGTTTGTCGCAGCGATAACTATCACTTTTTGGTTTTGTTCAAAACCGTCCATTTCTGTAAGGATCTGGTTTAGAGTCTGTTCTCGTTCATCGTTTCCACCACCCACACCACTTCCTCTTTTTCTACCAACAGCGTCAATCTCATCTATAAACACAATAGAAGGTGCGGCTTTTTTCGCCATTCCGAAAAGGTCGCGAACGCGAGAAGCTCCGACACCAACAAACATTTCCACAAAGTCAGAACCAGAAAGGTGAAAGAAAGGAACGTTTGCTTCTCCAGCAACAGCCCGGGCAAGAAGAGTCTTTCCTGTTCCTGGCGCACCTTCAAGTAAAACTCCTTTTGGGATGTCAGCGCCGATATCAATAAACTTTTTAGGATTTTTCAAAAAGTCTACAATCTCTTCGAGTTCTTGTTTTGCTTCTTTCACACCGGCGACATCTTTAAACGTAACTCTGTTTTTGTCGTTCGGGTCTGTTATTTTCGCTTTTGATTGTCCGAAAGAAAAAGCTTGCATCCCCTGACCTTTTGCTTGTCTCATCAAAAACCATAAAAATACAACAATGAAAATTATTGGGATAAGAATCGGTAGAAGATTTAAAATCCAAAAACCAAAACCTGATTCACTTTTGATAGTGATGTTAGCTTTTGCTAGAGCCTCAGTCAGCACTCCGTAGTTAGAAAGAGTTTCTGTTAGCGACGCCTCTCTTTCTTTTTTAGAAATGTACTGTGTTTTTGCTTCATCGTTTAAAGTAATAGAAAGTTTATCGCCTTCAACCAAAATATCTGCTACTTGTCCTTGGTTTATCAAAGTCGAAAGAAATGAAAGAGAGATATCTTCTGGTTTTGCCCCTTTGTTTTCTACCGCCAGAGAATACAGCGCAGTGAAAGCTAGGAAAATAAAGAAAACAGTCCAGAGTTTATTTAAAAAACTTCCAGACTTATTGTTTTTACTTTTTTTGTTAGTATTTTTTGACATTTGATTTATTTGCTAAACTTTGGCTTAATTGTCGTGTCATTATACAATATAATGAGCTTAATATAAATACCCTATGACTTTACTTCAAAAAAACAAAAAAGCGAGCTTTAACTACGAGATTCTAGAGAAATACACTGGAGGTCTTTCGCTTTTTGGATTTGAGGTAAAAACTGTAAAACAAAATATAGGTGGATCAATAAGTGAGGCCTATGTGAAGATAAAGGGCGACGAGGTTTTCTTGGTAGGAGCTCATATTCCGCCATATCAGCCTAAAAACACACCGGTAGAATACGACCCATATAGAGAAAGAAAAATACTTTTGAGCAGAAAAGAGATTGAAGAACTAAAAAAAAAGGTAAAAGAATCTAACTTGACAATAGTGCCTATTTCGTTGTATAATAAAGGTAGGTATGTGAAGATTGATATTGCTTTGGCGCGCGGTAAGAAAACCGTAGACAAACGTCAGAGTATAAAGAAGAGGGACATGGAAAGAGACTTAGGTCGAAGACTTAAGAACTAACCTCCTTCCCTGCGAGTCTTTCGCTAAAACATGAGAATTTATTTGTCGTGTTTTAGGGGATGATTGGTCTTGATATTTGAAAATTTTTAATAAGCGCATGTAAAGCTTTGGTAACTTTTTAAACTGCCTTAAAACCTTAGATGCAAAATCTAACGGATTAGTAAAATCTCCAATCCAAAAGGTTAGAGGTTTTGCTCCAGCTTTCGCTTAAATAGCGGCTGGTGCTCACAAGCTCGACTTCCGATAAAGCCTGTGAGTATCATAAAATCGGAATAAGCTTCTGGCGTTCTCGCCCAGCGGACAAAAATAAAGAGATCGACTTATAATTGTTTTGTTTGTTCTTAAGGTTATAAGTTTAAATCAAAAAATAAACTAAACATGTAGACCCTTATTAAAAACTCATTTACACGCGGGTTCGATTCCCGCCATCTCCACTCGTAAAAACATTGGCGCCTTTTCGGCGCTTTTGTTTTTTGAGTGGAGATGAGGAGCTGAAGTTTTTCAGCTCTGTGCGGGAATCGAAAACCGCAGCGTTATGCGAATGCAATGAGCATCGCGAGGTGGGGTAGAGAGTACTTAGGCTTTTTCGAAAACCTGAGAAAAAGACTTAGTAACTCGTGACCGATCCGCCATCTTGTGCAACGAGTGAGACAGCGAAACATCCCACCCTTCCCTTCACCCTCCAAAAATGCTTAAATAAATAAAAACAGGACAATGAAAATCACGCCACGACCTTACCACACACTTGAGCAGACCTCCTTCACTGTTACGTTCAACGAAGGAATGTCACAGAACAACAAAACCCAAGTACTTTCCATATTCACGACCACTAAAAGAGAGGGCGTGAAAGTAAACGAGAAAAAAATGACAGTTACCGTAACAGACGGATACATCGAAAGAAGAATTGGAAGCGAGACCATCACCGGTTTCAAAACCAAGTGTGGGATGTCATTTATGCCATCTACAACATTCACGAAATCCGTGACTGACGAGAAAGGAAGACCGATACTTTAATCCTCTGACACCACCCCAGCGCAGGCCCCGGCCTGCGCTCTTTTTTTATAAAAGAAAAAGCCCCGCCTTTCGGCGGGGCCTTCGACCAATCGCTAGATGCTAGCGTGGTCTATGCTCTTCAATTCCTCGCTTTGCTAGGACTTCTTCTGGGCACACTCCTCGGTCACGAGAAGAACACCAATGCCTTTCGTCACAGAAGTCACTAAGCGGAATGAATGTGCGCTCAAGGTGAGTCACGATCTCCCCACCCTCTTCTTTGCTCCGGACGACCTTCATGACAGGACGTTGATCAAGAGCTTGACCAATGATCCTTGTTGCTAGTTCCATTTGTATGGCTTGTTGGGGTTCGGTTTTACGGGCATTTCAAGAGCCTTGTCGGCGCGCGAGCGAGGGTACGCAACAAAGACGCGATAGATTATCCAGCCACAAAAGATGGTGGAGAATATCAGGAGCGCAACGCCTACAATTGGGTGCAACTGAAGAAACCAGTTCCACAGCCTCCCAGCCCCGTGACCCACAAGGTCAAAGAGTTGTGAAAATCGGTATGTTAGCTGATCCATGACTTTTCAGGATTTGGTTTTACTGCGTGAAAAGAGACGGGGCTTTATTGCGGCCATTGTGGCGACAATGATTGACGCCGGTGGGCACAAAAAGCCAAAAACAAGAAGCACCTTTAAGGCAACTTCAGAATACGTTGCTAACGTGTCCATGGTTATGAATTTGGTGAAAGAACAGGTTCCAGATGAGAGATTATGGTAAAAAAAATAGTTTTTGTCAACTTTAAAAATCAGCCCTTGTTAATTATTAAATAAAAGTATTTAATAGAAGAAAAAACAGACCAATGAAAAAGCTCATTCTTATCCTGCTGGTTATCTTCTCAGAAAAACCAGCCACGTTCGCCCAAAGCGACTCAACCTTAAAGGAGCAATACCGACTGTTCAAGAAACTGGAATTCGAGCAGTACGAAAAAGCCATGATCTTGGAAAAATCTCTGTTTGAATATTTCTACAAACAAAACCGCACAGGGAGAGAGGTAGCCTCTGAATACATCGATTTTGCAAACAAAGCTATCGAGAGATGGAAAGTTGTGCTGGACAACCCAGATGTGTTGTTTGCAGAGATGACAACACTCGAGATAGTGGAGATGGTGAAGAAAAACACCCGCGAAGACCAAGATGCAGAAAAGCGTATCGAAGAGCTCAAGGAAAAACTAAGAGCACAGATCAGGGAGCATATACAAAAGCTCTCGGAAGATATCAGAGAACTCTCGGGCTAGCGCCCAGCCCTCCGCCAAAAAGTGGAGGGCTTTTGTTTGACAAAACTATGTTTTTATGATAATAAATACCTAAACAGTCTAGGCTAATTAGCGCGGCGCACATTCACAGAAAAACCAAAAAGTCACCAAATGAAAAAGAGTGGAATTGACGTAACCAAGTCCAGCATTGGACAAATACAGGAAGCGGTAAGAAGGGGCGCCCCCCTGCTCAACGTCACTTCTGTGGCAACCCATGTATGGCCACACTTGGACGAAATTGCGGCACTTGTACTGCTGACGATGTACGGGGAACGAGCCTTCCCTGGAATATCAGAGAGCTTCGAGCTTGTCTCCCTATCAAGCTACGAAACCCGTAGGTCATACGGGGACAACGCATGGTATCCACTTCTGAGTGAGGGAATTCTCACAGTAGGAACTGGTGGAGGGCCTCTCGACGACCATTACGAAGGTGGTAGATCGAAAAAAGAAGGAAGCGCCACTGAACGTGTCGCCTACTTCTTAGGTATCGAAAAAGAGCCTGAGATAGAGCACCTAATAAGGTACGTGGAATACACCGACAATAACGGTGACAACCCGAACCTAACGGGAGGTTCCGGAGAGACAGCCAGGTCAGCTCAGAACTTCATGCTAGCAACAAGCATCAAATCCACATGGAGGATGATGAGGCAGCAAAAAAGAGAGGTTGACTTCATCCAGAAAATGAAGGAATTCATGGAGACGATCAGGCTTCACATACTTGATCAAAAGTCCTTCATCGGCGAGACAGGCAAGGTTCTGTCCCAGTCAACGAGGATCCCCCTGGAACTCATGTCGAGCAACAGGATCACAGATCCTGTACTTGCTGTTATAAGAAGCGATGAAGAAAGAGCTTCTGACATAGTGAGGTCGAGCTGGGGAAAGAATACTGTGGCGGCAACACTCCAAATAATGTCGAATGGACAGTTTTATCTGTCTGTGGCGACCAAAAACGGAGGGGTGCCCGTCTCCCAGGTTGACGATCTGGTCAAGGCCATCCGGTCAGAAATCATCCGATGGAAGAACCGTGGAGGTGAGAACAACATCAGAAACGACTGGAGGGAAACCCAAAAAGAGGGTTACCACATGGGAACTGATGAGCTCTACTACTTCCGCAAGGGTTCAATGGTGTTCAACGGATCATTAACCCAGCCCGATGTGCCAGGACTTGTTGGAGAGAACCGGAAGAAGTTCCCTTTGACGGAAAAAGATCTGGTGGATATCGTAAGGATCGCTCTCGAGGACCAATACTGGCCCAAAGAGTCCAGGAATGAGTGCTCATCGGGAAAGTGTCCAGCGAAGACACCTGGAAGCAATTTCCGTTGCCCGATCTATCATTTTGGACTTTATCGTTGCTACCAAAACCGAAATTCGGATAAGTAGCAACGAAAAACCACACAAAGGAAAACCCCGCGCCACAATGCGGGGTTTTTTCATTCCTTTTTTATCTTCTAAAAATCCTAGTTCTTTTAATAGAAAAAGTTACAGCTGGAAACGAAAGACCATTTACCAAAGACCGGACATAAGTCCCAGATGAACAAGACATCTTCGCTTTTGCTATTAGAAAAGTTTCGTCTTCCCTGCCCTGTAGATTCTCTTCCCATTTTTTTAAAATCTCTTCTTGGCGAAAATCTCCTTTAACTAAATTTATTCTTCTTTTTATTTCTTCAGATAAATCTTTTCCGGAAATTTCTCTAAAGCCTAAAAAAGATATTTCGTAAATCTCTACCTGCCTTTCCGGCGCATCGTATTCGTCGCCATCTTTTGTTTTCTTAAAAAGAGGAACACCTTTTATCGTCTTTGAAGAGAAAGGTGGATATTTTTGCATGAACTTTCCTTTTTTATTTTCTAAAATAAACGCGAGCGCTGAAATCAAATCTTCTTTATTGAAATTTTCCGCGGATGAAAGCCCAAGTAAATCATATGAATCTGTCTTAAACCCAAAAAGCATTTCGAATTCGTATTCTTTATCCATCCCTAGATAATCGTCTTTTTTCTTACATTCTTCCCCAACCAAAACCAAAAGCTCCCCTTCGGCCATCGGGTCGAGCCTCCCTGCGTAAGTCATCGGCAGGTCACCATATCCTGGAAACTCGGACCGAAGCCTGGTTAGGGCCTCAAGCGGGGTTTCACCTAGATTTTTATAAATTTTTAGTATTTTTTCTTCCATTTTTAAGATCTTGGTCAAAATGCATAAAAGCATTGACTTAAAGTGAATAATACGCTAAAATTCCCAAACATCATAACGTTTTACAATAGATTTTGGATACAAGAATTAACAATCAAATAAGAGCTAGCGAGGTCCGCCTTTTAGACGGTGAGACAGGCGACAATTTGGGGATTGTCAAAACTCGCGACGCAATAATCATGGCCCAAAAAAGGGGTCTTGATCTGATTGAAGTTTCCGATAAATCGGCACCACCTATTGCAAAAATAATGGATTATGGTAAATTTCAGTACGAACAGAAAAAGAAAGCTAAGGAAATAAAGGCGAAGGCGCACACAACCGAAACTAAATCGTTACAGATTAAGGTCGGGACGGGCGATGGAGACCTTAAAATGAAAGCCGACAGAGCTTCAGAGTGGCTAAAAGAAGGTCACAGAATTAAGGTTGAGTTATATCTTGTAGGTAGAACAAAATTTTCAGAAAACAAGTTCAAGCAAGAAAGACTTGAAAGAGTCCTAAAGCTGATAACAGAAAACTTTAAAATATCTGAACCTTTAAAGCAAAGTCCAAGAGGTGTGATGGTTACCATTGAAAGAGATAATAGTAAAAAGGTTAAAGCTGAAAACAGCGAACCTCTAGAAAAACATGAAAACAAATAAATCACTAGCAAAAAGAATAAAGATAACAAAAAACGGCAAGCTTAAAGCAAGAAAGCCTGGTTTTAACCATTTCAACTCACGACAATCTCGAACTCACCAACTTGAAGGAAAAGTAGGTCTTGATATGGTAATGACAGCAAAAGACAAAGCGAGATTTTTCCCTCACAACAACCTGCGAGTAAGAAAGCCAAGAGTTACTGCTGAAACAAAATAATTAACTTAACTATTAAAACATATGACAAGAGTTAAAAGAGGCACAATCAAAAACAAAAGAAGAAAAAATGTCTTAGCGCAAGTTAAGGGATATCGTTTTGGACGAAGTAAGAAAGAAGCAATGGCAACAGAAGCTATCGCTCACGCAGGAATGCACGCTTTCGCTCACCGAAAAGACAAGAAAGCTGACCGAAGAAGACTATGGCAAACAAGAATCAATGCCGCTGTAAGAAATCTAGGTATGACATATTCAAGATTTATAGAAGCTCTTAAAAAGAAAAACATTGAAGTTGACCGAAAAATCCTAGCATCTATTGCTGAGAAAAATCCAGAAAGCTTCGAAAGAATCTTTAATCAAGTTAAATAACAAACGAAAAAAACACCGCCTCTCGGCGGTGTTTTTTTGTTTAGATTTTATTTACAGAATATTGGGTTACCATTTTGATCGTAACCAATGATAGTTCCAGCGGCGCAGTCATCGTGAGTTTCATCACCATGTGATTTAAATCTAGCGTAACTTGTTGTATATTTCTCCACCTCTGCTTTTGTAAGAGCGTAAGTTTTCATTTCTTGTGCAGAAATTTGCCCATCACCATAGCTAGACGTCACGAACCATCTTATATTTTTTAGAGAAAGTCTGGTGTGGTGTTCAACCTCGCCAGCGTTTGCGTAAGAAGAAAATATAAACTCTTTCTCTCCACCTGCTGGAATATTCGCAACCTTCATTTCCCCATCACCTGTAGATGTAACACCGATAAGATTTGCGTTTGGAACTATTAGGTCTGGAGAAAGTATGCCCCAGATATTGCTTATCGTAGCTGGCGTTGGACCAGAAAAAGAAAAGTTACTTGAAGCTGTTTGATTTAATATGTTTGGGAAATCTTCAAGCTTTCCGTTTGCAAAAGACCCTGTTCCGTTTGGATAAGTAAAGCTGTCTTTAACAATAGAGATGGTTTGACTGCAAGTATTTTTTATTTTAAATCCAATCAAAAACATATGTTTTGAAAGTCCATCGAAATCTTCAGAAAAAGTTGCTGGGTCAATAAAAGCTGTATGATTACTAGAGGCTGGAGAAAGCTTAATACACGCAGACGAGGATCTGAAAACTTGAGCTTCTTGGTTTCCAGTATTTAAAGAATAGTTTTTAGCGCTATCACCTTTCACGTAGTTTGTAAGACTTAAAATAGCTTGCGTGTTTACAACGGAAACCAAAGCCATTAAGGCTAGCGCTCCTGCGGTGATCTTATTTTTCGTAAAAAACTTCATATTTTATTTATAATATTTTTAATAGCTTAATTATAACCTTTATCTACAAAATTACGCCCTGATTTTAACTTTGGCTGGGGGAAAGTAAATTAAAAGCCCCGCGGCCGAAGGCCCCGCGGGGCTTTTAATTATTTATTCTCTAAAATCTCTATCAACCTCTGTACTAGCTTTTTAGGGTCTTTTTCAAAAATAATCGGTTTGTCTGCGGCACCCTTTTTACTGATGATAGATTTTATGATTTCGTCTGTCTCCCAAGGCCCTTCTAGCACCCCCACAGGCTTTCCTTCCTCATATGCCATAGTGAACTCATGTATCGTTCCTACGCGCCCACAGCCGATAATAACAGCGTCTGAAGACTTGGTCATGAGAAGGTCGCTTCCCGTATAACCAAAGCCAGTATAGACGATAACATCGTGAACATTGTCTGGAAGTCTGTATGCCTCTTTATGCTCTCTTTTACTGCCCGCCGGAGAAAACATCAGTGTTTGCCCACCAAATTCTTTCGCTCCAGTCGCAGACCACAGAGGAAAACCGGAGCCAGCTCCAGTTATGAGAACGCATCCTTGTCTAGCAATTTCCGAACCGATTTCTTTTGCCATATCGAGCGCATCCAGACCACAAGAGTTTGTCTCAACTGCCCCAGCAACACATATTTTAAATTTTTCTTTGTTATCTTTCATTTCAATTTTTATTATATCAAAAATCAAACATCACTTCTTCGAATTTCTCTGGAACAACTGCATTTACTCCTAGATTATCTTTTAACCTTTGAGCGAAAAACATCGCGACACTCGGCTCACCCATAGCCAGGAATATTTTCTTCACGCCTTTTATATGAGAAACAAAATCAAAAAGTCCGTTTGAATCTCTGTGACCTGAATATCCTTTTATCATTTTTATCTGAGCTTTTACTTTAACAGGTTCATCAAAAATCAAAATCTCTTTCGCGCCATCAAGGAGGAGTCTACCTGGAGTTCCCGGGGTTTGAAAACCTGTTATAAGAATAGTTGCATTTGGGTCACCTAGATAGTGTTTCTCGTGATGAAGCACGCGCCCACCAGCAGACATCCCAGAACCTGCCATAATAATCTTTGGATTTTTTGCATCAAGTATCGCTTTTGAATCTTGTGTTTTTTCTGTTTCTTTTAAACCCTTGAATTTAAAAATATCATCACCAGAAGAAATATCCTGCAAAACAGAATCTTTAAATAGATTTTTATGTCTGTAAAAAACTTCTGTAACTTTTATCGCAAGTGGAGAATCCACAAAGACAGGATGGTTTGGCACCTCACCCGCTTCAACCATTTCATTTATCTCGTATAGAAATTCTTGAGTTCTTTCGAGAGAAAATATCGGCACAACTAAAGTTCCTTTCTTTTTATAGTTCTCGAGAATAATCTTTTTTAAGTTTTCTCTTCTTTCGCTTCTTTCTTCGTGATTTCTGTTTCCGTACACAGATTCCATCACCACGTAATCTGCGTTTTCTATAAACTCAGTATCGCGAAGAAGTGGAGAAGGTGAGTTCCCGAGGTCCCCTGTGAAAACTATTTTCTTGCCGTTATAAGATATTTCAAACATCGAAGAGCCTAGTATGTGTCCGGCATCTTTTAAATAAAAACTAAAACCTTTTCCGAGCTCGTGATTTTTATGAAGCTCTACTGTATCCCAAAGACTAAAAGTGTGGTGAACGATTCTTTCAGAATAAATATTTTCTAAATCGTATTGCTTTCCGCTTTCTGAATTTGAAAGAATGTTCGCCGTATCTTCAAGCATTACCCTTGAAATATCTTTTGTCGCAGGGGTGCTTAAAATCTTTCCGTTAAAGCCATCGTGAACAAGCTTCGGTATTCTTCCGATATGGTCTGTATGTGCATGAGTGACGAGTAAATAGTCTATCTCGCTTGGATTGTATGGGAAAGGTTCCCAGTTTGAGACCTCAGCCAGTTTTGATCCTTGTTCTAGTCCGCAGTCGACCAGGATTTTAATCTCATCGTTATATAGTAAAAAGTTTGCGCCTGTTACGCTTCCTGCACCACCACAAAATTTAAGTTTGAGTTTTGAAGACATAACTATATTTTAATAGGTTCTTTATTTCTCTCTTTTTTGTATTTTCTAAGCAAATACATAAATCCAACCACACCTCCTAGAGCCCCAAAAGCTAAGTCGCTAAATGAATCTGGAATATTCGCCAGTATTTTCACATCAAAAAATCCTTGAACTGTGAATTCCATAATCTCCCAAAGAAGAGCTATTATGATCACCATAAGCAAGAGCACGCGAAAGACTTTCGCACTGTTTCCCTCTTCTATCCAAAGAACACATTTTTTGTATACAAACCAAAAAGAAAAAAGAGAAGCAGTGAAGCCACCAAGAAAATGCATAAGCATATCAAATTCTTTTATTGAAGAATACCAGAAGAAAAAGTTCGCCAAACTATTTAAAATAAAAACAAAAAATAGCCAAATTGAAAAGGATTTAAAAAACTTTTGTTTCAAATTTATCATCACAGTCTATATTCTACTAAATTAAAATGAAAAAACCCATCCCAACAGGTGGAATGGATGCTTTTTACGGCTATCAAGATGTATTATCCTAGCTCTTACGCTAAGTGGGTGCGAAGTGAAGTGTTCCACGGAACATTTCAACATACTGCTCCCGTATAATACTTGTCTAGATAATAATCTTAAATAACCGTGACTTTATTCTACACTGTGGAAAACTAAAAAACAATATTTACAACATAAAAAAAATTCACCTTAGTAAAAAATATCATCTGCTCACAATTATACGAGTAGAAAATAAAGAAAAAGACCCGCGCACTTCGTGCGCGGGTCTTTTTCTTTATTTTCTACTCAAACATTCCATCCAAGTTCACATCGTGAAGAACTTTTTCGTTGATATGAGTGTAAGAAATTATTTCTTCTGGTTTAAACCAAATATTTATTTCTCTTTCTGATTCTTCTGGTTTATCTGTGCAGTGAATCAAGTTTCTAACAGAACGAGAGTCAAGATTTGCTAGTTGGTAAGAATCTGTCGTGAAGTCTCCTCTTATTGTTCCCACGTCAGAAGTTAAAGGCTCTGTTCCTCCAACTAATTTCTTAACCACACCTACAGCCTGAGCACCTTCTACAACCATCGCAACTATCGGTCCAGAGGTCATGAAAGTAACAAGTCCTCTAATAATATCTCTTCCGTATTCAATAGCTTCTTTTTCTACGGGTCTTCCCGCTTGCTTAAGATTGTCTACTGTCTTTGTTCCCTTTTCAAGGCACCAAGCGTCGTCTTTTCCGTAGTGGTCCAAAACAGATTTTTCATCTGCTTTAAACATTTTCATAGCAGAGATTTTAAGCCCTGTTCTTTCTATTCTTTTGATAATTTCACCAATAAGAGATCTTTGAACCCCATCGTGTTTG
>CAZZCB010000010.1:0-17778 GCA_964652835.1 uncultured Candidatus Saccharibacteria bacterium
CGCTCACCAGTAAGTGGGTTTATCTCTCCTGTATCAATGTATTTACCCTCGTCAAAACGATTCTTGCTAGGATACTGATTATTTAAATTTTCGAACATACAAATATTATAATCGCCATTAACCAGAAAAACAACGATTTATAAATTAGCTGCCTAAATGATATAATACGGGTATGGAAAAAGGCCCTGGAAAAACAACAGATCAAGTTTTTATAGAAAACTGGACGAGAGTTGCAGATGGATGGCTCTATATGATTCGCGATTCTGAAATACCGGAGAATATTCAGTCTGATCTCGAGGCGGTTATTGAAGAAGGTTTTAAGAAAGGATATTTAAGCCACATAGGAAGAAGCGATAAAGATGTACTTATATTTCTGGAGATAATCCAAGACAAATTTGAAGAAATTCCAGTTTATGCACAAAAAATAGGTTCACAGATTTTTAATAAAATTGACCAAGATATAAAAAGTCTATTATCAGAAAATAATAACTAAAGACCGCCAATTGGCGGTCTTTAGTTTATAAACTCAATTAACCACACATCTTTCTTGCCCTTAAAAATAAAAGGAATATACTGTTCCCCATGACAAATAGTATATTAAGTAGAGTAAAAGATAACTGGAAATCAGGACTTACCGTGGCCTTGGTTTCAATACCATTATCACTTTCGCTGGCGGTGGCGTCTGGAGCGTCACCTGAAACGGGACTTATCACTGCCGTTTGGGCGGGGCTTTTAGCGGGAATATTTGCAAGTAGTAACTACAACATCATAGGTCCGGCTGGAGCGCTAACTGGAGTTCTGGCGCTGTTCGCTTTTGAAAACGGTCCAGAGCTTCTTCCTTCTTTGGCTATCGTTTCAGGAGTTTTTATAATGATTGCTTATTTTATTAAACTTCATAGATATATGGTTTTAATACCAAGATCTGTGATGGTGGGTTTTAGTACAGGTGTGGCGATACTTATCGCAGTAAGCCAACTAAAATCTGTCCTAGGTTTACACAATGTAGAAAACGCAGCCGAACCGATAGAAAATCTAAAAATAATTTTCGCGCACTTAGGTCAAACAGATGTCACAACTTTTTTAGTTTTCATCTCTGGAATAATCCTCCTTTGGGTTTTCTCAAAACTAATCCCGAAAATTCCACCAGCTATTTTTATAGCTCCGATCGGAATATTTTTTGGCTACCTACTTTTCAAAGGAAGCTTGCCTTTTGAAACTCTGCTTCTTAACCAAAAATATGTGAATCTAGACCTTGGACTTTTTTCTTTTGCTAAAAACTTTTCTGTAAATAAGGCGGTTTTGATAACAGGAGCTTCTGTCGCTTTTATCGCGATACTTGAGACTTTAATCTCGGCGAAAATAGCTGGAAATATGACAAAAACGAGATTCGATTCTCGAAAAGAGCTACTTGGTCTTTCTTTGGCAAATATTGGTTCTGGACTCTTTGGAGGGCTTCCAGCGACGGGTGTTTTTGTTAGAACAGGACTAAACGTAAAGTCAGGAGCTAACCACAAAACGTCTCAATCTATCCAAGCTGTTTTAGTCGCCCTTATATCTGTATTGCTTTTCACAACCTTTACTTATATCCCTCTCGCGATAATAGCTTCGATACTTATTTTTGCTTCTGTAAAAATGCTTGAGATTAAAGACATGAAAAAGTATTGGAAGTATTCTAAAAAAGATTTTATTGTAGCAACTTTAGTTGTGGTGCTGATGGTTGGAATCGACAGTGTTGTCGGACTTTTGGCTGGAACAGTTTTGGCTCTACTTTACTTTGTTGAGAATTTCTCAAAAGGACATTTTGATATCACTCGGAACAGAGGAAATCAGTTCATCGATAGACTATATGAAGGTGATTTTGAAAAGTTCAGCGATCCTGTGGATGTGGTTGTTTATTCTTTCAAAGGATCTCTGACTTATGTAAATGGAGAAACTCATAAAGATAGAATTCATGAAAAAATAAATATGTTCAACACGATAATACTTCGAATGAGAGAGCTTGGACATATGGATCACGATGGACTTGAAATACTATATGAAATAATAGAAGAACTAGAGCACGAAAAAAAGCAGGTTTATATAACTGGAGTTACAGAAGATATGAAAATACTAATGCTTAAAAATGATAAGAGTCATTTGATCACAGAGAAGATGGTTTTAGAAAATACCACTTCTGCGCTCAGAGAGATTGGGTTTATAATTTAAAATCAAAAGGCGCGCCCCTACGGGGCGCGCCTTTTGATTTAACAATTAGTTATCGTCGTCACCAGAATCATCGTCATTTGAATCATCTTCGCCATCATTGTCGTCTGATCCACTATTGTCGTCGTCGTTATCATCAGAATCGTCATTTGAGCCATCTTCATCATCGTCGTTACCTCGCCCACGACCTCTGTTGTCATCGTTATCATCTGAGTCGTCGTCACTAGAATCATCATCTGAGTCGTCGTTTGAGTCGTCGTCAGAAGAGTCATCGTCACTATCGTCAGAGTCGTCACAGTCATCAGAGTCTCTCCACTCACCACGACAGAAAACTTCATCAGCACTTTCTCTTACATCTGGCTTTTTTGAATTGTCATTCTTTTTATCATCATTTTTTCCATTGTTTGTTTTTATTTCGATTTTTCCATCTTCTACTTCGATTTTCATTCCGTCTTTTGTTTTTATTTCTAGATCAAGATTTGGATTTTCTTCAAGTAAAAGCATTATAGATGCGAGAGCGCTTCCAAGCCTTGCTTTATCTTCATCTGAAAGATTGGAATTTAAAACCATATCCCCCACATCGCTGAGAGACCCTTCGAACTCTCTCTGTTCCTTTGGAGATTTAAATGAAGCCCCATTCCAGCTGTTTAAAAATCCTTTATCGTCCGCTCGTGAATCTCTGTCTTCGATTTCAAAATCTAAAACTGCGTTAATCTGCGAATCCGTTAGCTTATACTTTGCTTTTATTTCATTTATTATTTTCTCTTTTTCTTTTTCAGCTGTTACAAATCCGTAATATTTACTGTCAGCCTCAATCTTCACAGTTGTCTCATTTGTGAAAACATCAACCTCAATCTCTGTAACGCTAGAAGAAGACAAATCTCCTTCACGTACTAAAACAGATCCTCTTTTTTCAATTATTTTATTTATTTCAGAAATTCTTTCTTCAGCAAAACGTACTTTTAATTCGTTTTTCTTTTCTTCACCTCCGGCTAAAGAAAGTTTTGCTTTCTCAAGAGCCAGATCAAGACCAAACAAAGTGTCTCCTGGAACAGAATTGTTCGCAGCCAGTGCGGCTCCACCTCCCCCTAAAATAAGTATTAACGATAAAATTGCTCCAATCATATTTTTTTTTAAATTAAACGATAATAAATTTTTATTTAAATTTTGAGACTTTTTGTAAACCGCGGCAGACCAAATAGAGTTCTTCTCGTCAGCAGAAAGACTTTTTATTTTTATTTTATTTAGTTTTTCTTCTAAGTTATATTTCATATTCTGGTAAGCTTTGTCTTAATTTTTCTAGAGCCCTGTGATGCAAAACTTTTGCATTCCCTTCTTTGATATTTAAAATTTGTGATATTTCAGAAAAGGTCATATTTTTAAAATATCTAAGCTCTATAGTAAGTCTCTCTTTTTCTTTTAGGCCCTCGATTTGTTTTAACATAAACCGATAGTCTTCTTTCTTCTCTTCTTCGTCCTCTATATCGTAAATCTCTTCTAAAGAATAAGTCTGTTTGTTCTTTATTCTCGCCTTTATTATTTGACGACGCACGACCGTGAACAAAAAACCAAAGAAATGTTCCCTTGAAATATATTTAAATTTAGGCAATGATTTCCATAAAGATAAGTATATTTCTTGGCAAATCTCTTTTGACCACTCCTTGTCTTTCGTTCTTAAAAAAACATAGGAAAAAACCTGATCTATCGTTAAATCATAAACAGCCCGAAAGTCTATCTCACCTTCCTTTGAATTTTTAAGAATATATTCTAATTCCATATCCTTCATCTATTATATACCTCCGCACGAGCAAAAGGTTACAACTATGAGTTTCTTAGTCTTTTTACTCTTTCTTCCATAGGAGGGTGTGTTGCCCAAAGATTTTGGAACCAACTTGATTTACTAGCCTTACCAAAAGGGTTTGAAATAAAAAGATGGGCTGTGGCGTGGTTTGCTTTTTGCATTTTTCCTCCATAACCTGAAATTTTCTCAAGCGCAGAAGCCAGACCTTCTGGATACCGAGTAAGCAAGGCGCCCGATGCATCTGCTAGAAATTCTCTTTTTCGTGAAATAGAAAGCTGAATAAGTGTCGCGATAAAAGGAGAAAGTATCATGAGGACCACTCCAACCACCATCAAAACCAGCTGAACCTGTCCGCCGCCGCTTCTGCCCTCGTCTCTTGATCCACCAAAAAGCTGAGCCCTTAGAAACATATCTGAAAGAAGTGTTATAAAACCAACGAGAACCACGACAAGAGTCGAGATAAGCATGTCTTTGTTCCCGATGTGCGCGAGCTCATGCGCTATCACACCTTCGAGCTCGACCTTATCAAGCCGTTCAAGAAGTCCTGTAGTAATAGCCACAACTGCGTGTTTTTTATTTCTCCCTGTCGCAAAAGCGTTTGGAGCAGGATCGTTTATGATATAAAGTTTTGGCATCGGAAGCCCAGCAGTGATAGCTAAATTTTCTACCACATTCCAAAGTTCTCTATGCTCTTCTCTTTTTACTTCTTTTGCGCCAGCCATCGATAAAACTATTTTATGAGAAAACCAATAAGAAAAGAAAACTTGAAAAAAGGCAAAAGCTACTGCGATATACAAAATATCAGATGAACCAAAATACACACTTAAAAACCATCCGAGAGCGATAACAACCACTAGGAAAAGCGTTATAAGAAACCAGGTTTTTCTAATATTTGAATCTTGATGTGTATAAAGTGTTTGCATAATCTTTATTTTACCAAAAAAACCAAAGAAAAACAGTCCCTCTGGAAGCCTCCAGAGGGACTGTTTTTAATAGGCACAGCCACTAAAGTTTATATTTACACCACCCGTTATTGGGCCATCCCAAACAACATAGTCTGGACCGTCCATCGTCGCCCCCACGGTTCCAGTTGTCCATGTTCCACCAAATAATCTACAAAGAAATCGCCTTATGGAAATTGACTGAATTTCATGATCAACCCCTTTACTAGCCAGTATGCTTTCTATCTCTGAAGAAATATTATAGTTTATTTTTTTAATGGTCGAGTAATAATCTTCATTAAATTGTTTTTCCGAAATAACGGCTTTTTCTATCCAAGAAGTATCGTTGGTGGAAATACTACTCACTGACTCTTCAAAATATAGACAAGTTCTTGCTGATCCAACCTGAACCCAAGTTCCCCCTGTCAACCAACATAAAAATCTTCTTATTTCTTCTGGATCATCTTTGTTAACACTGTCATTAATTAGCTTATTAATATTAGAAGTTATGGAATTAAGCCTTTCTCTATAATCATTCGGGTATTTTTGTTTTAAATACATTTCCAGATCTACATTATTAGTATTATAAGAAGTAGATTCATTCTTATCTAAATTATTAACAGATTTTTGATAATTTAAAACCTGAGCAGGTTGATTACTATTTGAGATATCTCGAGAGCTTAATTTAATTATAGCTTGTGTGTTAACTACAGAAACAATAGCCATAAGACCTATTACCCCTACGATTATTTTATTATTTGTAAAGAATTTCTTCATTGGTTTTTAATATAATTTATAATATATATATTGTAACCCAATATTTTATTTACCAATATATAATATTGTTAATTAGGGGGAAAATAAAAAACACCGTTAGGTGTTTCTTATTTTTTAATTACTTCGCTGAGTTTACCAATCTTTCGAACACCGCCAAAACTGAAGGCGAAGTGTAGTTTGTTCGGAAAATATATCCGTTCTTTTCTATCGCTTGAGAATAGTTTACTTTTAGATCTGCATTTTCACATCCTACGTTGTAAACCAAAGCGATTGAAACTGGCTTTCCGTCAGATGTAACAGTAGAGATAGAGGTAACGTCACAGTCACCGATTCTAGGTTTTGAAACGTAGTATTCTGTTGGGATATCAAGTGTTAGCTTGTCTTCAGAAACTTCTTTTGGAATCCACTGTGAGTCAGCAGGCATCGGCACGTAAACACTCGCACTTGATTCACTTCCAACCAAAGGATTGACTTCTGATAATACGTCGTCGTTAACCATCACGTCTTCTTTTGGTTTCTTCGTTGCGAAAAATACAACTGTTAAGATAACTAGCGCAAGTAGCACCATAAGTCCTCCCTTGTTTTCTTTTACTTTATCCATTTTATTTTATATTTAAACTATTAAAACTTAACTTTTACATTTTCTCTTTCTTCCGGCGAACCTTCTAGATCAAAGAACTTTTCTCCCTTAAATCCAAACAATTTACCAACAATATTACTTGGAAAAGTTTCAAGCTTTATTGATAAATGTTTTACATTGTTGTTGTAAAATCTTCTCGCTGCTTGGATTTTATTTTCAGTATCTGAAAGCTCTCTTTGAAGTTCAAGGAAATTTGTATTTGCTTTTAGATCTGGATAGCTTTCAGCGACTGCGAAAAGTGATTTTAGTGTTCCAGAAAGCATATTTTCAGACTTAGCTATTTGCTCTGGGCTTCCTGACTGTTCTGCTGACATCGCCGAGACTCTCGCTTTTGTCACAGCTTCAAAAACTCCTGACTCGTGCGCTGCGTAACCCTTTACTGTTTCAATAAGATTTGGAATAAGGTCATATCTTCTTTTTAGTTGAACATCGATATCCGCCCACGATTCTTTAACGTTTGCGACAAGGTTTACAAAAGAGTTATATGAAAAAATAACCCACAAAAACAAAACCCCGAGAATTATATAAACTATAGTCATAATAAATTGTATTAAGAATAACCCATATATTATATCAGAAAATTGACCTTTTGACCATAATAAAAAAGCCTTGAAAATCAAGGCTTTTTTATCTAAATTAAGTTTTTTAGTCTACTTTTTCAGCCTTCACCGCTTCCTCTGTTTTTGGCATTTTGTCAAAATCTCTCTTTACCGCGAAATAATAAACTATAGCTCCCAAAATACCGAAAAGCAAAATTATCAAAATCCAAATAGCTTTGCTCTTAATTGGTTTTGATATTGCGTGGATAAGCATTAAGATCCAGAAAACAAGTGAGGCGATACAGATGCCGGCAATCAAAAGTCCGAAAAATATAGCCACCCCGACAAGAGAGCCAAGACCTCCAGCATCTTCATAATTTATTTCTACTTTATCCCCTTCTACATCTTTTTCTATTTTTTCAAATTTCTCCTCGAGTTTTTCCATGTTGTTAAACTGGATAGTTATGGAAGGCTTAGATTCGTCTTCTGTTTTTACTTCATCGCTCGCAAAAGCAAAACTTCCGCCAAGTAAAATGAAACTTAAGAAAAACGCAAAAAATATTTTTTTCATATCATTTTAAATAATTAATATTAATCTTCTTTTTGTTTTTGATTTTCTTCTATCGTAACTAAAAGTGGGCTCGCTAGGAAAACTGATGAATATGTTCCGAAAAACATACCGATAGCCATTGTCATTGAGAAAACTTTTGTAGACTCTGGTCCGAAGAAAAACAGTGCAAGCAAAACAATAACAGTTGAAAGCGAAGTGTTTATCGATCTGGCATAAGTTTCATCCAAACTTCTTCCTACAACCTCTTTAAAGTCGTGAAAAAACTTTCTGTTAATATTTTCTCTGATTCTGTCGAACACAACAATAGTGTCGTTTATAGAAAGACCGAGGATGGTCAGAACAGCGACAACAAACAGCGTATCGACTTCTGCGCCCATTAGTTTACCCATCACAGCAAATGCACCAGTGGCGATGATAACATCGTGAAGAAGAGTGACAATAGCTATTATTCCGTATTTCCAAGAAGAAACTGGTTTGGAAACATGTCTAAAAGTATAAGCAATAAAAAGAATGATTGAGATAACAACGATAATCAAAGCTATTGTTGATTTACTTTTTAGCTCTTTCCCAACTGATGGACCGATAGAAGTAAAAGATTTTTCTTCAACATCTTTTTGTCCATCTAAAGAAAGCGCATCGATAAGACTTACTCTTTCATCTTCTGTTAAGCTTCTAGTTTTAACAAAGATTCCATTTTCTTCTGTTGGTTGAACGATGAATTCTCCAAAAGAAAGCGGAGCTATAGCGTTTCTTATGTCCTCTGTTTCTGGTCTACCCTCTGTGTAAGCAACTTCTGTAAGTGACCCTCCAGTAAATTCTATTCCGAATTTTAGACCTTCTATGAAAATCAGGAAAAGTGCTCCGAGAACAAATAAAGCTGATATCGCTAGAAATATTTTTCTATTTTTTATAACCCACATATTATTTTGTTATTCCATTACTGAATAAGAACCTCATAACTTTACTGTTTTTCGACGTTACAGAAAGTAGTAAAACTTTACTTACGATTATCGCAGAAATCATACTGACCAGCACGCCGAGACCGAAAGTCAGCGCAAATCCTTTTATAAGAGCAGTACCGAACCAAAAGAGTATTACGGCTGTTATCATACTAGAAAGGTTTGAGTCTCTGATAGAAGACCAAGCTCTGTCGAAACCGTTTTCCAAGGCATCAGAGATAGTTTTTCCAGATCTCATTTCTTCTTTCATTCTTTCGAAAATCAAAATGTTCGCGTCCACTGCCATACCAAGAGAAAGTATAAAACCAGCGATACCGGCGGCGGTTAAAGTAACCGGCACGAGTTTGAACATTGCAAACATTACAAAAGAGTAGATAACCAAAGCGATGATTGCGATAAGTCCTGGAAGTCTGTACCAAAACAGAATAAGGATAGATAAAACACCGAAACCAATAAGCGCTGCAAAAACTCCAGCATCTACGGCTTCTGCCCCGAGTGACGGACCGACTGTTTGTGTTGAGATAAGCTCAATAGGCACAGGAAGAGCTCCTGAGTTAAGTCGTCCGACTAGTTGTTTTGCTTCTTCTGGAGTGAAGCTACCTGAGATAACAGCTTCTCCACCAGTAATAGCTTCTCTAACAACTGGAGTTGATATAGGAGCTCCGTCTAAATAAATAGCAACTAATTTGTTTACGTTTTCTCCAGTTATTTTTTCAAATAAATCAGAACCTTCTTTGTTGAAAGTTAAAACAACCATCGGCTCACCGCCCACAGCGCTCGCGCCTCCCATACCACCTTGAGAGAATTCAAGAGTGGCTCTTTCTAGGAATCGTCCTGTAAGAGGTGTCGGTACGAAATACGGATCTTCTAGAGAAGAAAGTAAAACTTCTCCTGAAAGCACTTTGTCTTGAACCGCTTCAAAATCAGCAATAAGTTTATCTTGCTCAGGACCAGCTGGTCTTTCTGTTTTAAATTCAAGAAGTGGTGTTTGTCCAATCATCGAAACAGCTTCGTTAATATCTGTAACACCTGGAAGCTCGATGACTATTCTATTTTCGCCTTCATTTATAAAACTCGCATCTTGAACCAAAACAGTTGTTTCAGAAACACCAAAAAGGTTGATTCTTCTTTCGATAACATCACGAAGAGAATCCATCGCATCAGAAACTTCTGATTCGTCGATGCTTGAAACGTCAGCCCTGTAAACAAGACTTGTGCCACCAGAAAGGTCGAGCCCCAATTTAAAATCAAATTTACTTTCTGCTGATCCTCCTAAACCTGCCGTCGTACTATAAATAAAATACCCGATGGCACCGCCAACAAGTAAAACCAATAACCCTAATATTCTTTTAGTTAACATGGGCTATATTATACGCTTATATTAAAAAACCGTAAATATTGCCTTTTTTATGACTTGTTTCTTAATTTGCCAATAAATTTATAGCCCAAAAGCACGAATAAAGACCCGATAAAGAAACCTGCTAAAATATCTCCCGCATAGTGAACCCCTGCAAAAACTCTGGAAATGCCGATTGCGATACTGCAAATAAAGAAAAAATACCCGAGCGTTCTATTTTCAAAATACATAGCCGTGGTAAGCGCGGCTAAAACAAGTGCGTGTCCAGACGGAAAAGAATCAGCTCCGCCCAAAGTAAAAAGTGGAGTAATCTCCGGTATCGCCCAAAATGGTCTGTCGTTTGAGAAAATAAATTTCAAGGTTTCAGAAAAACCCAAAGAGACAGCTATAATGAAAGATATTAATACGAACTTTATCGGCTCTTTTTTGGAAAAGAAAAAATACCAAGCGATAAAAACAAATAGAATAAAAGGCAATATTTGAGCGAAGAAATAAATCAAATAGTCAAAAAAATTGCTTTTAAATAAGAAACTATTTAAATAAATTGAAAGCTGTTGATTAAGCACTGATTAATTATACAATATATTTTTAAATAAAATCGCAACGGTTATAGGACCAACTCCACCTGGAACCATTGAAAAAAGAGATGCCTTATCTTTACAATCTTTTGAAATGTCACCGACTATTTGTCCGTCTTCTGAGCTCGATCCAGCATCTATTAAAACCACACCCTTTTTAACAAAACTTTTTTTGATAATGCTCGCCTGCCCTACGCCAGATATTATGATGTCTGCCTTTTTATAGATTTCATTTTTATTTTTTGTTTTCTCGTTTACAATTTTTGGTTTAAGTTTTAAAGCTTTTAGCCAATCAAAAACTGGGCCGCCAACTAAAAGCCCCTGACCCACCACAACAATATTTTTATTTGTAAGCGATATGTTGTAGAAATTAAATATTTCAGAGATAGCGCCAGCGACTGGCGGAAAAAAACTAAAGTCTCCTTTTGCAAACTTTTTATATTTTTTATCACCTAAAACATCTACGTCTTTTTCAGAAGGAACAGCATTTAAAGCTTTTTTCTTATCAATGTGTTTTGGGAGCGGGAGCTGAACTATCACTCCGTCAAAATCCTCTGAAATATTTTTTATTTCTTTGACTAGCTTTTGAGTTGTTATACTTTCTTCATATTTAAAAACACGGACACGCACTCCGACATCTTCACCGAACTTCTTTTTTAGATTTATAAAATTATCAATAACAGGATTTTCGCCGACATAAAAAATAGCCAAACTCTTTTGTAAGTCTTTTTCTTTTATAATCTTCTTTAAGCTCTCTTTTAAAAGAGATGCTATTTTTTTACCTTCTACTATTTTCATTTTATATTCCTAAAAACTCGTGATTTAAATCGTCTCTATGGATTACCCGTCTATCTCTGTTCATACTAGAAAGGATACCGAGCGCTATAAAGCTTGTCAAAAGGTGTGAACCTCCATAACTCATAAAAGGCAGGTTAATACCGGTCACTGGCATAAGCCCAATGTTCATACCGATGTTAATTATCACGTGAGACATTATCATAACAGCAACACCAACTCCAAACAACATCTCAAAATTTGTTGCTCCATATATAGACTGCCAGATTATTCTCCAAACTATTAAAAGATAAAGGATAAGTATGGTGATAGAACCGACAAAACCCCACTCTTCTGAGAACGCTGCGAAAATAAAGTCTGTCTCATATTCTGGTAAGAATTTTAATCTAGACTGAGTTCCATACCCTACGCCTTTTCCGAACATTTGCCCGGACCCGACAGCGATAGTTGATTGGTATGCGTTGTAACCTGTGTTTTGAACATCGGAGAGTGGATCTAGAAAAGTTTTAAGTCTGGCTTTTTGATAATCTTGGAAAACAAAAGTCCAAAGAAAAAGAAAAGAAAGAGCTCCTATTCCGAAAACTATGGCGAGATGTTTTTTAGAAATACCAGAAACTATCGCCATCCCAAGCCATATCATAAAAATAATCATCGCAGAACCAAAGTCTGGTTGTAGAAAAACTAAAACGAAAGGAAGTCCGGCATACAAAGCTGAGATAAAAATAAGTTTTAGGTTTTTTATTTCAACGTGACGACGTGAAAAATATTTCGCCAAAACAAGTATTAAAGTAAGCTTCATAAAATCAACCGGCTGAAAAGAAAAAGCTCCGAAATCAAACCAACTCGTCGCACCTTTGTTTGTAGAACCAAATATAAACAAAAGAAGCAAAACCCCAATAAAAAATAAATATGTGGAACCGATTATTTTTGTATTTTTAAAAAACTTAAAATCAAAGAAAGAAGTGACAAAAAAAGCCAAAAGACTGATACATATCCACATAATCTGCTGACTGAAAAAAGGAGTATCCAGAGAGAAAGATTTCATAGTAATAAGCCCCGCGCCCAAAATAGGCGCAATAAACAAAAGCAGTGTCCAATCTATGTGTTTTAAATTAAAGCTTTTCATGGTGACTATATCCCTAGCTCAAATATATTGACTTGAGGGAATATGTCAACTCTGACAGGATTCTTCTCTAAAGATTCCGGCCAAGTGAAAACTATTGGGTATTTACTATTTTTAGGAAGATCTTTTACGAAGGTTTTACTAACGTTTATAACATTATCTTCTTCGTCATAAAGAATTACAAAAATATCTAAATTTTCTATGTTTATCAAAGTTTTATTTACGACATTTGCAGTTATTTTAGGAGATTCTAGTGGATTTGATAAAACTTTATCTTCCACAGCTACGGCAAGCGCGTTTCGTTGTTCTCTGTTTACTTTTATCCAAACCGGAACACTAGTAAAAGTAAAATCAACTCTCGAAGGTATTCTGTTTCCAGCATCTAGCCCGCCTTCAAAAACAGCTGTTCTGTCGTTTGAAGTTATAAAAGTAGAACCTTCTCTTCTTCCTAGGAAAATATTGTCTTCATCATAGGCACGGAATTCATAACTTATTTTCGCGATACCTGCTTCTCTGTTTTGGTTTTCCACATAAGCCATAAGATTGTAAGTTCCCCCGCTCACAGGAAAAGCTCTCGCCCATAGTGGAACTAGCCTGTAAGCTTCAGCAGAACAAGTAAGCAGACACGAACCTCCACAGTCAACGCCGGATTCGTCACCGTTTTGTTTTCGGTCAAAACAAGTTGGCTCTTTGTTAAAATACGGCCAAATTAAAATAGTGGCGGCGGCGATCAAGACCGCAAGCGTTACGCCTAGATAAGTTAATTTTCTTTTTGATGACCAAGCTAAAGACATATTTTAGATTATAACATTATAAATAAATTTATTTTACACAACTATATTCTCTCGCACATATCCGCCTTTAACTTTTATATTTCCACTAGTATAAACATCTTCATATGAATCTTCTCCTGTTTTTTTACTTATTTTAATATAGTACTCACCATTTGGAGTAAGCATATAATACTTACCAGTTTTCCCTATCACGCTGTGAGAGACCTCTCTTCCGAGACCCGCAGAAAAAAGTCGCACAATGCCGAAAGAAAGCGGATAGCCTTTTTCATCTGAGACTCGTCCGGACTGTCTTGGCTTTATGCCAAAAAATCTAAGTATTATGATCACGAAATACAGAGCCAAAATAACAGAGTTTAGGATTGAGTTGTTTAAGAAAAACAGCGCCAGTGAAGAGACAAATCCAGAAACAAAAAGCACTCCAGATATTCTCGCTAAAAACAAATCAGCCTTAGAATAAAACTTCATTAGTTTTTTGTTTTGAGCTTTTTCAAATTCATTCCAGTTAAAGTTTATACTATCCATCGGAATATTTTTAAACACAACGTCTTCTTTTTCTTTAACTTCTATTTCCCCGCCAAAATAAAGATTTTCGTACAGCTCATCTTTTTCTTTGCCGGCAAGTTTTACAGATGGGAAAATATAGTTAGCTTTATTTGCAGAAATAAAATATTTTCCAGCAGGTACTAGGAATCCAAATCGCCCGTCCATATCGGTGATAGAAGTTGCTATATCTTTTCCATCGGCTGTTTTTAAGCTTACATAAACCGGATCTAAAGGTTGTTTTGTTATAGAGTCGTAAACTGTTCCCCATGGCCTCTTTTTTCTTCTGTAGCCCATCAAGACTGGCACTAGATTCCAGATTCTTATCGGCACAGAAACAGCTCCTGCGATAAGACCAGGCTGGAGAAAGAAAAGCAAAATAGAAGGAATAACAACTCCCCCCACCGCGACAGGTACCACTACTTCCTGTGGTACTTTTTCTATAAAATCAGAAATACCAGAAATAAGTCCACCTAAAAATGGATCGTTTGGAGTAGTATCCGGGTCAGGATTTAACGGAAGATAAGTACAACTTCCGTCGTCGCGAGTTGAATACATGTTGTAGTTTTCCGCAGAAACATCTGTACATCCATCGACGGGTGGAACCAAGAAGTCACACGATCCGTCGTCTCTAGTCACAGACGGATCATAGTTTAGAGCGCCAGAATCCATACATCCATCTTTTTCATTTGGGCCTCCACCCGGAGGCGTTATAGGGGGCGTAACTGTGCCTGGATAAATACAAGAGTTATTACTGTAAACAGCTTGCGAATTATAGTTTAAAGCAGATGCGTCCATACAGCCAAAAACTCCGTATAAACACGAGCCGTTGTCCACTGTGGCTATGGAGCTGTAGTTACCTGCAGATTGATCTGTACAGCCGAGTATTGCCCCAGGAGTGTATATACACGAGCCATCGTCTCTGTTTGCAAAAGAGTTATAGTTTGTAGCGTCTGAGTCCGTACAGCCCAAAACTGGGTTTGGATTGCTTCCGCTTCCACCCGAAGAACTTCCCCCTTCATTTACATCCAAGACATTTATTGTGAAGTTTTTACTAAAAGATTCTCCTGTGTTTTGATCTTCAACATATACACAAATTTCGTGTGATGATTTTGCTTCAAAGTCAAATATTTCCGCTGATGTTAATTCTCCGGTATTAAAATCGATAGTAAAGGATGCGTCGTCTGCTCCACCACAGAATCCATAACCGAATGTCGCAGGTTCAGAAATTACTCCTGCAAATTCTCCGATAATATCTCCGATAGGCAAACCTTCTTGTATTGTATTATTTGAAAGCGTTAAATCAGTAAGGACTGCATCTAAAATAAATATAGTTACAGCTTCTTGTAGCTCTCCGCCATTTCCATCCGATACGCGAACGCAAACATCGTAAAGAATCTGATCTTCGTAATCAAGAACATTTAAAGTTCTTACTTCATTCCCGACAATCTCAAAAAAGGTGTCGCCACCCTCTGGAGAATCACAAGTCAAAGAGTAAGTTAAAACGTCTCCCGTGCTTGGGTCTATAGCATCTAAAGTTCCAACCACAGTACCGATTGGTAAATTTTCATAAACCGAAGAAGGGTCTAGAGTAACGTTTGTCGGAGGATCATTAAGGTCAAATAAAAATATATCTTCGAATTGATTTTGATCGACAAATCCACCAAACAAGTCAGTAGACAGTGATGTAAAAGATGTATACCTACCATCTGAGTTTGTATAAGATCTATAAGAGTGCCCATTACTCTCCTCACCGTCTGAGTTTTTTGAAATCAGTATCGTGGTACCTAAATCTCTATCTCTTAAATATATATTTATATTACCACTAATAACGCCGGGAAATAAGTTTGTGGCAACAGAATAAAAAGATACGTACCTAAGATCTGAGTTTTTTGAAATACCTATTGCCCCAGAAACTGAGTTAGAGATATCCCCTTGAGTATTTGTGCTTAAAAGCTCGTACGAACTATTATTTCTGTCGTATAAAAACAAGTCAGAAAAACCATTATTATCTCCTAAGACTAAATCATCCTCGTCTGTATTTAAAATTAAATATCTTGCATCAGAAGATATAAATATGGGTGATGCAACACCAGACAAAATACTGACTGTTGAAGTATTTCTATCTAGCAAGAACGTATCGGATTGCCCATTCGTATCTCCTGGAACCAAATTTGTTGCGCTGGAAGAAAATACAACATACCGGCCAGATGAAGATACTGCGCTCAAAGATGAATGGCCACCCGTAGCTTCATCCCCTAAACTACTAACACTGAGTCGTTCGGTCGTACCCAAAGACATATCACGAACAAAAACATCTGAGAATCCATTCGTGTCACTTGGCACCATGTTTGTTGAAGTAGCTGAAAAAAACACATACCTACCGTCATCTGAGACTTTGGCACCAGCAAAATTAAAAAAACTGTTACCATTCGATTCACCCCCCACACTTGTTAAATTAACACGCTCTGTGGTGCCAGAAACATGATCACGAATAAAAATATTATAAAAACCATTGGTTGTCGCCAAAGCCTCATCTAAGTTAGTAGCATCGGAAAAAAACAATACGAACCTTCCGTTAGAAGAAGCATCTAATAGGAAGGAGCCGGAGTTTGCATAAACACCTGTAGTATTAAGTGATACGATCTCTGTTGTATCTAATTGCCTGTCTCTAATAAAAACATCCTCTAACGCATTAGAGTCCCCAACGACAAGGTTGTCCGCGTCGGATGAAAAAATCACATATCTACCATCATCGCTAACAATTGACTGCTTATCAAACGAATCATCCTCATTTTGTTCTTCTGATTGATTACCTAAACTATCTATACTAATAATTTCAATAAACGCAAGCACTGGATTTGCAACAAAAAAAACCAAGAGAAAAACACTCAAAAAATAAAATATTTTATTAAAATATCTAGAGTTTTGAAACATTTTTATAACTATAATTTTAGCATATATTTCATCACTGTAAATAAAATATTAAAGAAAAAGATCTGGGCCGGAATTGTTTATAAAAAGAAAACCCCTCGCTTTCGCTCGGGGTCTTCTCATTTGCTCATCTATTTAATGAGCAATGAGTCTTGCAACTTGTCTCTCGCCTTTGGTAGAGGTAAAAACAACAAGAAGCATTTGGCCTATTGGCAAGGGTGTGGCATCACCAGAAAACACAGGTCTGCTGTCGACCCTTCTTCCTAGAGAATCAAAGGTTTCCAGGATACCGTTCTCTGGTGCGATAAGCGATCCGTCTTGAACCGCAAAGATCTGCGTCCCATTCTCGCTGACGTCCGTGGAAAGATCTTCTCGATACACAACCTCAAACGCCATGTCTCGTCTATCGTCGGCCAACGTGGTGGAACCATAGGCTTGATAGTAAACCCCTTCCGGGTATGGATTGATATCATAAGGGTGAGGACAGGGCCAAGTATAGCAATTGCCATATACCAGGATCCACCTGTACCCAAACTGATTCACAATGTTTGTGTCCAGACTTACCATGACAGTATACTGGCCGCCCTGAAAGTAAGAACCGATCTCAAAGTCGGTTGCCATACTGTCAAAATCCCAAACATTTCCATCTATCAAATTTTGGGCGTTAGTCCAAAAGGTCTCCAAAGACGAATTTGAACTAAACTCAAGAGTGTCCGCGCCGGGGAAAAAACTATTTATACCCTTAACCAGAACGTCTTCTTGATAGACAGCATCCCCATATGGACCGTCACCCGACATGATGGTTAAGGTCGCGGGATGGTCTTGGATATTGTAACGACTAACAACAGCCAGTCTGAACTTTTCCAAATAACCACCAGGGAAATAAAAACTTTGGGCGGCTGTATCGTGCCCAGACATGGCAAGCTTTACAGAGTATTGACCAAAACTGACCTGATTCTGAGAAAAGACGCTACATGCAAGGCAGACGTGCAATGCCAGGATTACAATGATCTTTTTCATTTTTCTGCGTTTTTGTTTTAAATATATTATAACACACAAAAAATAAAATGCAATATTGATGGGTAATGTGCACACACATTTGGCATTTTTTAGCAGTATTAACAAATATGTACACAAATAACAAAAAACCGCCATGAAGGCGGTTTTTTGTTTTAAGATCTTTGTGTTGGCGATTAGCTACTTTCCCCTAAAGAGTATCATCGCCAC
>CAZZCB010000011.1:0-17630 GCA_964652835.1 uncultured Candidatus Saccharibacteria bacterium
ACCAGTTAGTACTGGCAGATTCATCCGAGCTATTCATGTCTCGAACTACTCAGGAGCGGTAACAAAGGAGACTCATTATTTTCGATTACGGGGCTATCACCCTGTGTTGCATTTCTTTCCAGAAACTTCATCTAATAACAAATTTTTTGACTCCTCTTCCTTGCGGAACATCACCGTCCTACAACCCCAAAGCACTATTACTAATGTAACGCGCTCTGGTTTGGGCTCCTCCCTTTTCGCTCGCCGCTACTCAGGGAATTTTCTTGCATTCGCAAGTTTTTTTTCTTTTCCTCTAGGTACTTAGATGTTTCAGTTCCCTAGGTTTGCTATCTGACATATAGTCAGACATATCTCGCATTACCGAGATAAGGTTTCCCCATTCGGAAACCTCCGGATCAAAGCTTGCTAGACAGCTCCCCGAAGATTATCGCAGTCGTGCCGCGTCCTTCATCGCCTTTTAAAGCCAAGGTATCCACCATGTGCCCTTAATTTCCTAATAGGAAATTTGAAAACCACATTATGTTCTAATTTTTTCTACATTTATAAGTTACAAAGTTATTTGTAATTTATATTCAATAACATTTAATCGCTAGTAGTGATTAAATGTTTACCTGCTATATTTATTTTTCAAATAACATTCGTACTTTTTTAAAGAAAAAACCCGCTTCTGGCGGGACGTCGTAAGACCAATTTAAAGGTATTACTTTGCCCCTCTTAAAACATGGTTTTTCTTAATATTCATACGTGAGGAGGAGTATAGACGATTGGAAAAAGAAAGTCAAGCCCCAACACCCACTTTTTTATAGCTTTTTATTCTGCCGAAAAACTGTTATTAAAAAACATATATTTACCAACAAAAAAGATGAAAAGTAAGTCGAATATTAAAAGCAGAATGATAAAAAAGTGGGTGTGGGGGCAAGTTTTTTCTCATCCTTTTTCTTGGCAAAAAGGAACCAAAAGCCAAGACCCACACTTCACACCTAAAAACAATAGATTTTAAGCCAAGAAACAGATGAACTCGCCCAAAAAGAAGTGATTTTGCACTTCTTTTTGGGCTTCAAACAGCATCAGTTTCTAAGGCAAAATACTATTGTTTTCTTTACGGTGTTCTCGCGAGGGGTCGGAGGATTTTATTAAAAACAAAAAGCCCTTGCGGGCTTTTTGTTAGTTAATAAATATCTACTTTATTGATAACATCTAAAAATATATCAGATTCCCCTTCAACAAGCATAAATCCAAGGGCTTTAAAATCAACTGAGGATTTCAGTTTAAAGATTGCAACCATTTGACCTTCGCTGATATACGGCATGTCAACTTCTTTTTGCCCGTAAATCAAAATATATTCTTCTCCTTTAGAATTTATTTTAATTTCATTTTTATAACCTCTATCTGATAATTGCTGTAGCTGTGCCGGGGTAGGATAACTTGAAACTTCGTTGGCGTTTAACTCTCCTGGAAATTTAATAACTGGAGTTGTTCCCCCTATAAACATACAGAAACCAGTACCACCATCACATATTCTTCCAACGATCATTTTACCCTCATCCCCACTTGCAATCTCAAGACTGACATTCCCGATACCTACTGGATAATTAAAAGAAAATCCAAGCTGATCATTTTTATACTCTGGTGATATTGTCACCGGCGGATTAGTCGGCTGAGTTGAAGTTGTTTGTGTCGGTTCTGTATTTATATTAGATCCTTGATTATTATTTTGTGTTTGAGTTGTTGGTGTTATTTGAGTATCTTCTTCAGAGAAAGAAGTGTCTTGGTTTTGAGTTTGATTTTCTATAGTGTTTTGTTTGTTTATCAATATATATCCCAATAGCGCTACACCAACCAAGAGAATTATTACTAAGATGCTGTTTTTCATTGTCTGTTATTTAATATTTATAATTTTAGCTTAGCTCAAGAGTAACAATGATTTTAAGTGTTTGAAAGGCGGTGTGGGGAAAACAAAAAAGCCCTTGCGGGCTTTTTTGTTACTCTTTTTATCTCTACTGTGTTTCAAACATTCTTTGGGAATTCCACAGCTTTGGATTCTCATCACATCCACTTTCTTCTGGATCAGCATCTGAAATATCGCACCAGTCAAAGAGTTCTCCGTTCACGTAAACTTCGATATCTGAAACTGTAGGATATTGGAAAGCTGCTTGTTCTATCTGCGCGGCAAATGTTGCGTCAGCGCAGTGGTTACCCATAACACTTCCAGTTAGATAAACTTTTGCTGTTCCATTTACAATCTCTACGCTTTGAAAATCTAAGTTGGTTTGTGTTGCGATGGTGTTTGAATAAGCGCCGACACTAGCAGGGTTTGAAAATAGCCAGTTGTAAGTCGCGCCTAAAACAGCCTGAGTCTGTGGAACTTCTCTTTCAACAAATTTAATATATGACAAACATCCGAAAGGACCAAAGTCTGCACTTACTGAATTTTCAGTGACAAGAGGAACTGTGATAGTTGTTTTACCGCCCCCGTTTTGTGCTGGCGGATTAACTTTAAATGTCGATATAATGTTTTGATAAACGGCTTTTGTTTCCACCTCTTCTTGGCTTGTTGTCCCAAAATCACTACCATAATAAGCAAGAATATAATAACCATCAATTTCTTTAATTTGCTTATAATCATGAGCATTTGAAATATCGAAACATGATTTTGGATAAATTCCGATTTCACCAGCTTGTCTATGTCCATCACTTGTGTCGTTCGAGACCCCATCCCACATACAACCCTGAAAATTATTAGGTCCAGATTCTATCCACTCTTTAGGAGCCTTAAAAGAATAATTTGTTCTTGTAAATAATTTTAAGTTAGAAGTATTATTATTTTGTGACGTGTTTTGCACCGGCGGATTAGTTACTGACGAAGGATAACTCCCCTCTTTTTCATATTCCGTATCACCAACAGGTATTTGATTTACATTTTCAGAGGCCTCCTTATCTCCTTTAATAGATAAAAATCCAAAGACTAAAACGACAACAACTAAAACTCCGATTAATATATTTTTCATATACCAAAATCGTACCAACTAAAAGACCGGCGCGCAAGCGCCGGTCTTTTTTAAATTTATGGAGTCGTAACGGGGGGCAAAATTACTATATCCTGAATAACTATAATAATTTACGACACTATTTATATATGCCCTTGCATTGAAATAATATGTTGTTTCTGGATCTAAAATCCCCGAGCCAAAATAATATGATATAGAATTTTCTGGAAGATAAAGACTCGAACCACCCACGAGACAGTAGGACTTGTTGCAGTGGATACACTAAAATTTTGCGGTGGTGGAGGAGGGGGTTAAAGTGGAATATACAGAGAAACCGAAGGTACATAATTAGAACAACCATTATCGGAACATGCCTGCATTCTAAAGAAATAAGTATTTCCGGGGGTTAAATTGGCATTTGAAGTAAAACCATTTACGTTAACTATATTTGAGTGTGTGGTCAAAATTGGAGTAAAATTATCGTTTAGTGAAAGCTGTATTCCATAACTTGTAGCTCCGGGAGCTGTGTCCCAGGTAGCTCCCCAACCAGTAGCACTTGTTGTTGGATATACACTAAAATTTTGTGGTGGCGGTGGAGGTGGACACATTGCAGGCGGTAATGATTCTAGCTCTTGAGCACATGCACTGTTTTCGTTATCATATGTCACAGAAAAATTAATACCTTCACTAGTCACACTTGTTATTTCTATGCCAATACCAAAAATTTCATCATAAAAATAATCTGTTATCGCATCGTTAACAGTATCTTCATAAATTTCTAAGCTTGATGGATTCGGGTCAACCAACCTCCATTTCCATGCCCCAGAAAGAGGGGTCTGACTTGGAGTAATAAGAGAATATAACAATAATCCATTCGTAACATTATCACTGTTTTGTAAATTTAAATCAAACCCTTGAGCCTTTCTGTGCTCTACTGCAAAAACCGGATTTGTTATTCCTGGGGTGTAAATTTTTGCAACAACGACACCGTCTTCCGTTTGTAATTTATTGATAAAATAATCCCCTGGCTCATTTATCTCTAAGATATTATCTCCATCTATCCACCCAGCTCTTTCTTGGTGTGAAAAATTAAATATTCTACCACTCCAATGACCCATCACATCGAAAGGGTTTCCGTACCCCATGTCTGTACAGCCAGTCCATATTGTTCTATCTCCACAATCAAGAGAACTCGCATGACCAACACCGCTGATTCCCATACCATGGCCCATTTCATGAACAAGATTCCAAACAATATCTTGAAACGTCTCGTAACCACCAAAACCGTTTACCCCCAATCTGGTATGATTGCCGTTTGTTCGAACAATTCCCACAACACCATCAAAGATTGGTCCGTAATCTCCGTAATAAGCGCCACCTATCGTTCCATACTCCTCGCAATTTGTTACAACAATAACTCTCTGATAGTTGCTTAAGTCTTCATTGTAATAATCTATCAGAGAAAGTATTTGATCGTCATTAATAAAACAGGTGTGATCTGGATTGTATGGAGACAAGTATTCGCTTCCATTCCCTGGGAATGTATACCACCCTCGAACCTGCCCTGTGACGTTAACCTTGCCGTGAGACATTTCACCGAAGAATCTTTTAAGATATGATTTGTTTTTTTCAGTAAAAAGAAGCCCGTCGTAATCTGCGGCACTGGCGAGAACAGGTGTGGAATTTTCAAATTGAGTAAGAAGAACTAGGGTATTCAAATTTAAAATACTTTTATTTGTAGAAGTGTTTACAATATCTTTACCTGATTTATTTATCTCATTCCCTTCTGCCGGAGCAATGCTGTTTTTAACCAAGTCATATTTAACCGTATATCCAACCAAATCGTGGTTGATTCTTGTATTTTTTAATTCAATAGATCTGCCGTCTGGCGTGTCTAAGAAAAAAGTTTCGAATTTGGAAAAAACTGTATTTGTCTTTGGATTAAGTTCATGAAAAGACTGCTCTCTTAGAACTCCTGTAAGAACGTTGCTGTTTTTCACTTCACCACTGAGAACTCCCGCCCTGCTGACTTGTGCCGACATATGTTTTTCATATGTCTTTGGAACAACAACGAATTGCATGATTGCAAAAGAAAGTCCAATAAAAAGAATAGATGATAAAAAATACTTAGATGGGAGATGTTTATTATTTTTCATTATGTAAATTAAAATGATGATTTATTATTTTTTGACTATATATATTTTAACACGTAAGAAATGAGCGACAAGGGAAAAACAATTCTATCGATATATCGATAGAATTGTTTTTAAGCCCCCTAATAAATCATAATCACTAGCGCGCAAGCACCGGTCTTTTTTCTAAAAACTATTATCTATAAACTAACATCTATCTACTTCCCTGTATCAAACTGCTCGAGATATGTGGTGAGTTGACGGTTTACTTTTACGAAAGTTGCGCGTTTAGGAAACTCTTTCAGAGTTCGTGCGCCGATGTATGTTCCAGTACTTCGCAGAGACCCGAGGAGGTCTTGGATAAAATCGTGAACACTTCCTTTAAAAGGAATCAAAGTGTATCGTCCTTCACTTGCGCGGTGAAGATCTTTTTTTCCGTAAAATTCTTCCATTGCTTTATTTGAAGAAGAACCAAAATATTCTTTAAATTTCTTTCCATCTTTTTCTACTGTTTCTCCGCCAGATTCTTCAAAGCCGGAAAACATCGATCCGAACATATTAAAATCTGCGCCAGCGCAAAAAGCTTTCGCCACACAAGACGGATGTTGTTGTCCGCCGTCAGCTATTATTCTCCCCACACCTCGCTCGTTCGCCACACCGTGCGCGGCGTCGGCACACTCTATCACCGCAGAGAGCTGCGGATATCCCACACCTGTCATCTTACGAGTCGTACAAGCAGACCCAGGACCGATTCCCACTTTTACGATATCTGCGCCAGCTAAAATTATCTCTTCTGTCATTTCGTTCGTCACCACGTTCCCAGCGATAATAATATGCTCTGGACAAATAGCACGTATTTCTTTTACAGATTCTAAGAATCTTTGAAGGTAACCGTTTGGAACGTCGATACAAATAAAAGAGAAATTTTTTAGTAAATCTTTTTCTTTCATCTCTTGAAGTTTGGCAAAATCTTCATCACGAATCCCAAGAGTATAAGCGACGTAATCAGGGTTTGTAAAATCTTTGAAGAATTTTTCAAAATCCTCGGCTGTATAGTATTTATGAAAAGTTGTAATTATTTTATATGGAGCGAGCACGCGAGCCATTTCAAAAGTTCCACATGTCGCCATGTTCGCAGTCATTATCGGAAGTCCACGCCACTTTTTAGGAGAGTGATAAAAAGTAAATTCTCTTTCGAGACCTACTTCTTTTCTAGAAGAAAGAGTACTCCGCTTTGGCCTTAGCAGTACGTCGGCATAATCTAATTTTACATCTTCTTCTATTCGCATTACTGGGATATTATACACCTGTTTTTAGAAAAACAAAAAACACCTTTCGGTGTTTTTTGTTTCAATATTGAACTCAAAGTAGAACTACTCGTGGTTTGAGACAGCGTTCTTTGCTCTCTCAATAGCTTTCGCTGCTGCTTCTTTACCTCCAAGACCGAAGGCAAGACCTCCAGCGATAGCAAGCATCGCAACAATACCAGTGAATAGAATTTGCATAAATGCCGGAGCAATACCAAGTTCTGAAAGAACAATGATAATTGCAAACACCCAGATAGCCCATTTAGCTACTGAACCAGCCATTCTCGCAGATCGAACCCCCATAGCTTTTGCTGAACCTTCAACCACCTTTCGGATAGCGTCAGATACAACGGTCGCAATAACAAGTATCAATGCTGCGATGAACACTTGTGGTAAGTAACCAAGAACAACATTTCCTAGAAATGCGTTTACTTGATTAAGTCCAAGAAGCTCAAGAGAAGTCATTAGGAACACCACAACGATGAACCATTTTGCAACTTCCCCTAAGAAAACTCCGATATCAAGTCGGAATCCTCCTCTCGCAAGTGCATCTTTGAAACCAATATTCTCAAAAAGTTTATTGATTCTAAGAGCGTTGATAACTTGTGCAAGAGCCTTACTAACAACAGAACCAATCGCCCATCCGATAATAAAGATTATTATCGCAAGGATAAGATTTGGTACGAAGTTAATAAAACCTACCCACAGACCTTGTAGGGATGAACTAAATACGTCTCCCCATGTTTGAATAAACATATAGCTATATTTTCATTTAAGACTTAACGTCGTAAATATAAAAATTAATTTATAACTTTAAAAATTCGACCTTTTTAAAGTACAACTATATTATACCAAGCCTTCTTTAGCGTTTTTTCAAAGCTTCTGTGGATAAATCCGGAGACTTTATAAGTTCTTCGTGTGAGAACTCGAAGATATCACAAACGAGTTTGTCGTACATGTTTGATCTGTATTTAAATTCGTCTACAGTGAAAACTGCATAGTTAAGCTCTTTTCCGATTTCAGACTCTAGGTTTTTTATAATGTTACTTAAGGCTTTCATTTTAAGACCGTCTCCCACAATCATCATGTCGGCTCTACTGTCTGTGTTTTTGATAAACACTCCAGCGATAACCAAAAGCTTTATCTTCCCTGCTGGCTTAAGTCTTCGGATTAGTTCTTCTCTGTCTATCCGGTCACTTCCAATCAAAAGACTGTTTAGAGGTTCGATATATTTAAATTCAGGATCCAAAAACCATCCTTCTACTTTTCTTTTTACAAGAGATGTTCCTTTTTTGCTTTTTACTTCTACTTCTTTCACGAAGTTTTTCTTCTTTACCATTCCGGCAGATTTCATCACATTCAGTTCTGTGCGAGCAGAAGAATCTTTTATCTGTGCTCTTTGTGCGACTTCTTTTGTTTCAAAGCCACTGTTTGGGTTCATAAGAAAAAGTCTCATCACTTTCACGAGCGGCACACTACTAAAAAGTTTTCCTAAAATATCCATTCTGCTTAAAGATTAATTTGATAATATCGTCCTGTGATTTGTTGCTAAGTATTATACAAGAAAAAGCCCCTTTTAATCAAAATAGACAGGAGGGGCTTTTTGTTTTGTTATTTTTAGAAAATCTATAGTTTTCCCTTGTCTATGAATTCGACACCGTATTCTTCAGCTAATTTATTAAAAAGTGGTTTAAGTTTCTGGAATCCAACATCTGTATAAGACGATGTTTCCACTGAATACCCTATCTCTTTTGCAAAAGCAAAGATGCTTTCGGCGAGTTTGGAAGCATTGCCCATACCCTCATACTCTGGATCAATAGAAATATGCTGAATCCAAAAATTTTTATCATTATATGGATCTTGCTTTAATTCGCCAATGCCAATGATTTTATCCCCGGCACTAATGATGGGATAGTGTGTGCCGTCAGAAAATATTGAACCACCTCTAACATCGAAATATTTAAAGACACCTCCTTTATCAGGATGGGAAAATCTCCTGTCTGGAAATTCGGAAGTTTCTTTATAAATTATGTCAAACAAATCTTCTCGACTTAGAATCTTTGTTGATATTTTATCTTCTTTATTTTCTTTTGTATTATTGCTTTTAAATTCAATATTTTTCATATAAATTAAATACATTATAACATAACAAAAACCCGCCGAAAGGCGGTTTTTTGCGAATGTTTCGATTCCTTTTATTTTTGTTTGAACTTAATTGGAAACCAAATGTATTTAAGTTTGGGTTTGTTATTTTTTCAGCTTTTCCACCTGCTCTCGTCGCAAGCTCCTCTTTGAGAACCCACGGTTCTCAACGCTCCACTTCGACAAGCTCAGTGTCACTGCTCTCCTACACAGGAAACTACCGTTTCCCGACCCCTTCCCGAAGCTGTCGGAAAATTGAGTTAAAATAATAAAATTATTTTAACTCCGCTTTTCCACCAGCTTCTTCGATGGCTTTCTTCAAAGCTTCAGCATCTTCTTTCTTCATTCCTTCTTTAACAGCTGTTGGAGCTGCTTCTACTAAATCTTTCGCTTCTTTAAGTCCAAGACCTAGAGCTTCTTTAACAACTTTCATAACTGGAATTTTTGCTTCACCAAAAGATTCTAGGTGAACAGTAAATTCTGTTTTTTCTTCTGCTGCTTCAGCACCTGCTCCAGCCCCAGCTCCCATAACAGCAACTGCTGCTGCTGACACTCCGAACTTCTTCTCTAGAAGTTTTACAAGTTCGTGTAGATCAAGAACTGACATAGTGTCGATTGTTTCAACTAAAGTTTTGAATTTAGCTGGAACTTCTACAGCTTCTTCATTTTTTACTACTTCTTCTGACATAATATTTTTAAATTAGATTTGATAATTGCAAAGTTCTAAAACTAAGCTGTTTTTTGTTCAGCGATTTTTGAAAGCGCTGTAACAAATTGTTGAATCGGAGTGTTGATAAGGTTAACAAATTGTCCGTACATAACTTGTGTAGAAGGAATTGTCGCGATAGACATCATCTCTTCTTTCGTCATATACTTTCCTTCGAAAACTCCCCCAACAATAGAAACGTTATCTTTGCGAGTCTTTTGGAAATCATAAACTTCGCGTGCTGGAGCGATCAAGTCGTCACCGTAAGCGATAGCCATCATTCCTGGAAGATCTGGCATGTCACCCTTTACAGATGCATTACCGAAACCTTTTTTCAAAAGAGTCTTCTTTACCACTTTGTATGAAAGACCATTTTCTCTTAATTTATTTCTAAGAGAAGTTTCGTCTTTTACTAAAAGCTTTGTAAAGTTTACAAAAACAACTGATTTACTTTCTTTAGAAATGTTTTCCAAGATAGAAACCATTTCTTTCTTTTGATCTCTTGTTTTTGCCATGAATTAAATGAGTGTACTGATAATGTTGTAGTTTTTAAAAACAAAACGGCTCCGTCTGTAAAACAAACGTGCCGGCTCAAAATATGGGAAATCCCAATAGTTCGACCTCGGTAAGATTGACGCTTTTTAAACTACTTACTGTCTTGAGCCCTACAAAATGTATTTTACTTAAATCTACCAATAAGTCAAACAGTACGGGTCAAATGAAAAGCCACCTCGTGAAAGGCGGCTTCTCTCGGGAGCCTGGGCTCCGTTAGAGTTTTTGCAGACGACCTAGGAAGGTCTGTCCTGCAAGTATGATATATGTTCCGCTCGGAAGAGCGGAGACATCTGCGGTTTTGCCCTGCCCGAGCCAAGTGCTCAGAACCACTCGCCCCGAAGCGTCGGTTATCTGAACAAGGCCAGAGTAACCTTCGATCTGGAAGCGATCTTGGGTTGGGTTCGGGTAGACGCTCACCAGAGGCGATGCATCTTGATCCGAAACGGCCGTGGAAATCTCCATCGGGAAACGCCAAGTCCTAACAGGACTAACGTATGACTGGAAGATGTTACCCCCTTCGTCCACTACATCGTAGCGGATTTGGAAGTAAATTCCACCACTTTCTCCAGCCAGCTCTTGGTACGCTTGCGGGAAAAGTGTGTAGATGTCGGTGCGAGAGAACACGCTTGGGTTGACCGTCACCAGTGGTGGTACGACATATCCACCGCCATTTGAAACTTCTTCGAAGTCCGGAGACCAGCGGAAGTTCACGTTTGCGGTATAGAGACCGTTCGACTGCATGATGACCACAGCTGTGTGGTGCTCGTTTCCGAAGTAAACATCAAGTGAGTCGTACACCACCGAACTAACGGTAATGTGTTGTGCGAAAGAGCTGGTGCTGAGCACCAGAGCCAGAAAAAGGATTAGGTGCTTCATGAGCTGGTTTATGTTTGTTTATATACTATACTATTTTAGCCTTTTTGTCAAGCCTTCTGCTCAAATATAAAAACAAAAAAGCCCGAGCAACCGCCTGGGTAAAAGATTACCTTAACTCGCCTTCTCTACTTCTACCTCTACTGCCGGCTGGTCTGTATAGTCCACAGCTAAAATAAGAAGAACGCCAGATGCGATGATCATTAAAAAAATAAATAAAGTTTTAAAAAAGTGATTGTTTAACATAAATTATTTCTCTCCAAAGATGACTAGCGGGTGCAAAGCTCCAACAAAACAATATGTGAGTGCCGCCGCTAGTCGTCTTTAGAGACAATAGCGCATTTTCATTATACCAAAGAAAATATAAAACTAATCAACATGGTTTATTACAATAGTGTTAATACCTAGAAGATTAAGATTTTGTAAAACAAAACCACGCACCAAGACCTCTTGATTCAAGAATCCGTCTATTCTATTTTCTGAAATATTTTCAACAGAATATTTTTTGCCATCTTCAGCATAAAGGATAAATCTTGTTGGGTTACCTCCTGGTCCATAAGTGTTTGGAACACCGAGATCTTTAAGAACTCCAGATATTCTTCTGAAATTCCCCGCATCATTATAAGTGCTTAAAATCCAGTTTTGTAACTCTATATTACCTTCGGTTGTATAATCAATAACCGTTAAACCTTCCTCGCTAAAAACTTCTTCAGAAATATGATTTATAACAATATGTTTATATCCTAAATTATTTTCTTCACTTAAAAGAATTCCACTCACGCGAACTCTCATGCCAGCAAAAGATGTTATTTCGGATTCAGAAATATTTTCAATACTGTATTTTGCATCGCCCGTAGTCAGCACTAGATCCGTAGCACCACCAGAAACTTGACTGTATCTAGCAAAAGACCTGATCTGGACCAAATCACCGATAATATCGATACTCTCTCCTTCCTCTGCATATGTATTTCTAACCCAGCTTCCTAGGAAAGAATTCCCTTCCTCTGTAAAAGGAATTTGAGTGTACTCTCCGTCTGGTATCCCTATCGGTTCTTCTGGGGCTATGCCAAATAAAAGTTCTTGAGTTGGAATATCTAAAATACCGTTTTGAACTAGGTTGTTGTTTTGTTGGAATAATCTAACAGCACGCGCCGTTCTAACCCCAAAAAGACCAGAGAGTCTGCCGTTATACAGACCTAAATCTTTTAATTTGTTTTGGGCTTTTAGAACAGTTTCGTTTGTATTGCTGGCGCTAAAAAAACCAGGATTTACAGAGGAGATAACCTGGGCTGGATTTGAACCACCCCACAAAGTTGGAACATAAGAAATACCGAAAACAAACACAAGTGTTAAAAGTACCCTGACTGCTTTTCCGCTATTTGTCATAGTTTAATTATCTCATAAAATAACGGACTGGCAATAGAATGCAACAAAATAGTCTTCTAAAAACACAAAAACCCGCAGGGGCGGGTTCTAGTGTTTGTTTTGTTGTTGAAGCTTTGCGTTACATTTTTCAATATAATTTCAGCCACTCACAAATAGAGTATATCATAGCCCGATGACAAAGTCAAGTGGGGATACTTTCTTTCTTCTTAATAAGAAAGAAGCAACCCGCCTCGACTCGCGGAGCTCGTCGACGCGAGGCGGGAGAATCAAGACCCATCTTCCGCGTCTAAAACCTTCATGATTTAAGCCAAAAAACCTGCAAACTCGGAAAGCTTAGGCTTTCCTTAAAAAGTGCTGGTTTTTAAGGCAAATCACAAAGGTTTCTTAACGACGCTCCCAGATAGGGTCACTTCTCTACGATTATTTTCTGTGGTTTATTTTTAAAAGAAAAACATCCCGCCGAAACGAGATGTCTTTCATATTTGTAAGGTAGCTGTAAGCCGGGTTCTGTACTCACCCTCTTTCGAAAATGAGTGACGACTATTTATCTGCCCTACCAGTTACCTGGCGGATCAAGCGGCACTTTAGCTTTCGCTAACACGGCCTTGCATGTACGTAAGAATTTTGCCGTTTCAATCTTCTGTCTCCAGAAGCATCACCCCGAAGGGGCCATTGCATTTCTGCGCCGGCGTCTCTGCTCGCATCTCTTGGCTTTCGCCAGATGGGTATTACCCACTACGGTCCTCCTGCACGAATACAGGACATGCCCGGACTTTCCTCATCACATCTCACAAGGAGACGGACGCAGTCATCCACTACCAACAAATAAACAATATAATAAAAAATGTATTTAGTCAACACTAAAAATCACCCGGAAAAACGGGTGATTTTTAGTATTTTTTAAATCTATATTTTATTTCTACCCCTCGCAAGATACACAAACATTTGCGTTTTGGTCAGAGACTTGTGCTTTTGCTGGAGTGTTGTTTTTGTTACTTAGCTCCATAAGTTTCTTTCGTCCGAAAACTTGAGCGGCGTTCATACTGTGTTGGTAGTACAAAGTTTTAACTCCTTTTTCCCAAGCATATAGATAAAGCGCGTTTAGATCTTTTATGGGCATTGTTGGGTCAACCATAAGGTTGAGTGACTGTGCTTGGTCAATGTATTTTTGTCTGTCAGCTGCTTGGTTGATGATAACCTTTTGGTCTATTTCACTGAAAGTTCTGAAAACCATTTTTTCATGAGGTGTTAGGAAAGTTAGGTGTTGAACAGAACCGTCATTGTCTCTGATACTTCCCCAAACTTCTGGAGTGTTTTGGCCTTTCGCTTCTAGAAGTTCTACTAGCGCTGGGTTCTTGATAGTTACTTTCATTTTATCCACGTCTTTTACGAAAGCGTTAGACATGTAAGGCTCGATACCTTGAGAAACTTGTCCTAAGATAAATGCAGAAGATGTTGTCGGAGCGATAGCCATAAGAGTTGTATTTCTTCTTCCGTAACCTTTTAAGATTTCTGGCTCTCCGTAGTCCTTTGCGAGATCCGCAGATGCTTTGTAAGATTTTTCACTGATTAATTTAAATATTTCTTTGTTCAAGATATTTGCTTCATCACTTTCTACTGCGATGTTATTTTCTTGTAGATATGTGTGCCATCCTAAAACTCCAAGACCTAGAGCTCGGTGTTCTTTTGCGAACTTGTAAGCTCTTTGCATAAAGTAAAATGCTGTTTGCTTTTCTTGATCTTCGCTGTTTTTAAGATCTTCTAGGTTTTCCAAAAAGTCAGTGATAACCGTGTCGAGGAACATAACCAAAGTTTCAACAGCGTCTGTGTCTTTCCACTCTTTATAGTGTCTGATATTTATAGAAGACAAACAGCAAACAAAAGATATTTCATCACTTGTTGGTAGACAAATCTCAGAACAAAGATTACTTCCGTGAATCTTCATTTTCTTGTCTTTATAAACGTCTACTGTGTTGTTGTTTACAGTGTCAGAGAAAAGAATATACGGATACCCTATTTCTGTTCTTCTTTGGATTATTTTTGCCCAAGTTTTTCTTTTTTCTTCATCACCTTCTACCATCGATTTCAGCCATGCGTCTGTTACTGTAACAGCGTATGTTGATTCTTGGATTGGGTGACCTTCTGTACCGATGTTTAAAAATTCTTCAATATCTTTGTGTTCCACTGGAAGATACGGAGCGAAGTGACCACGTCTTACAGACCCTTGGCTAACGATGTTGATCAGGTTGTCGAAAAGTTCCATGAAGTGGACAGAACCAGAAGATGTTCCGTTGTCTTTGATTGGTGCCCCACGAGGACGAAGACCTGCGAAGTGTCCAGCTGTTCCACCTCCGTATTTTGTCATCATCCCCACTTCTGCGTGAGTATAAAGTATGCGAGACATATCGTCTGCGATGTAGCTAGAAAAACAGCTTATTGGAAGTCCTCTCTTAAGTCCGTAGTTTGACCAAACAGGAGAAGCAAGAGAATAAAAACCCTTTGACATATAGTCGTAGAATTTATCAGCAAAGCCAGGTTTGTTTAGGTAGTTCTCAGCTTTTTTAGCTATTTCTCTAATACGCTCTTCTGCGGTTACTCCTTCCATTAAGTATCCTTTCGAAAGGAATTTTTTACTGTTTTCGTTTAGCCAATACATATTTATACTTTTTTTATTTAATTAGTAATGCTCTCTTAGAATAAGTCTTCGCTTGTAATACTCTTACTTCTCTTGTCGTAGTTGATAGATCTTTTGTTAAAGAAGTCTCCGTGTTTTGTAGCAATAACTTCATCGTAAAACCAATCTGAATCTTTTAGGAAAGTTTGGTCAACATCAAATATTTTCTTAATCCCGATACTTTCTAAAGAGTTGTTAAACCTTTGTTTTATAAATTCCAGTACAACTGTTTTAGACATAAACTCAAGCTCTCCCCTTTCAAATATCCAATCCACTACCGTCTTCTCTGCTTCATATGCTTCGTGACATTGCTTTACGATAGCGCTTTCGAACTCTTCGTCAAACCACTCTGGATGTTCTTGTTTTAATATGTTTATTATATCTATTCCAAAAAGTCCGTGTATTTGTTCTTCTTTTGATGTGGCTTCTACTGCGTTTGAGATTCCTTTAAACAAATTCTTATGTTTGTTGAAAGACATTATGATAAGGAACTGTGAGAAAAGAGAAACATGTTCGATAAACAAAGAGAAAAGAAGGATTGATTGTGTGTATTCTTTTCCATCTTCACTTCTTGCATTTTTGATAGCTTTTTCTAGATAGTTCACTCTGTTTACGAGTGCAGGGATATTTTGTATTTTTCTAAACTCATCATTTAGTCCAAGTATTTCCAAGAGGTGTGAGTACGCATCCGTGTGACGAACTTCTGACTCGGCGAAAGTTGCGCCAACAGCTCCGATTTCTGGCTTTGGCATTTTTTTATAAAGATCGCCCCAAAAAGTTTTTACGGCAACTTCAATCTGCGCGATGGCAAGCATTGCGTTTTTGATCGCACTTTTTTCTACTTCTGTTACGTTTACTTTAAAATCTTGAACGTCACTTACGAAGTTAAATTCTGTATGTATCCAATATGAGTGTCTGATTGCAGAAACGTATTCATAAAGTTCTGGATACTCATAAGGCTTAAGAGCGATTCTCTTTTTAAACAAATCTCTTTTTCGTAGGTCAGCTCTTTCTTTTCTGTATAGGATATAAGCTTTTGCGACAGTGTGGAACTCAGAAGACATCAAAGACTCTTCTACTAAGTCTTGCACGTGTTCAACATCTGGACAAAAAGATTCCAGTCCACAGATAAATTTTTCTTCTTCTAGTTTTGTTAGAACTTTATCTGTTACTTTTTGTGCGTCTTCGGCTTGGCCATGGTTAACAGACAGCATCGCCTTTAAAATAGCATGTGTTATTTTTTCTACTTCGAAGGGATGAACCTCTCCGCTTCGCTTTTTGACGTAAGAAATTGTAGGTCCGTTTTTCATAGAGTAATCCAAGTTAACTTATAAATTTTGGTCTAACCATTTTAGCAAAATAACTGACTATTTTCTGAAAAGTAATCCACATAAAATGACGAAATTCGGCTTTCAAAATAGATTAAAAATTTTGTAAAGAAAAAGCCCCCAAAAGTTTATATTTTTAGGGGCTTTTTCGGTTTTAGTTTTGAGGCTTTGAAAAATTTGTTATTGGCCTTTGATTTCAGTAGCGAGCATTGGATCTCCAATCTTTATATTGTGTGTTTTTACCCATCCTGCATTAGTTTCTAGTACTTTACTAGCTGGATATTTTGGTTTAAATGAATTTGGATATGTATCTGGAGAAACATTTTCTATTATATCAACAACAATACCAGCGTCGTTTATCCAGATGATATCGAAGTTGAACTTCATATCTTTTGCCCAGATTTCCCAGTATCCTTCTTTGTCAAAAACGAACATTTTACCTTCGTTTGCATCTATAGACTTAACGTTGCTTAGTCCAAGCTTTCGAGAAACGTCTGTGTCTGCCACAGAAGCAACCAAATGAGTTCCTCCTACGTTAACGATAGCTTTCTTTAGTTTTGATTCTTGCTGTGCTACAAATTCTTGAGTAACATTTGAAGCGTTTCTACCAGCGAAAATCAAAGCTCCAGCGAACACAATAACCAAGCCAACTAAAACAGCTAGCAACATCCTCATAACCCTATCTTTTTTCACTACGTTTTCCATACGATACTCCGCAAAAGCGGTAATTCATTTAAATTAATAATTTATACCAAAAACAATACAATATTCTCTTGTCTATAAATTATAACATAAATAAAAATTTGTAAATAGATTTTTATAAAAAGAGTGTATAAAGCAAAAAGAAAAACCCGCACAGGCGGGCCTCTTATCTTACGCTGACAACTAAATATTTATGCATTACAAACCGTTAAGATAATATACTGTATTCTGTTCCGTTCTACCCTCCATAGTCGCAAGCGACTATGGACAGGTTTTCGTCTCTTTTATCCACAAGAGAATGGAGTTAGATTATTATTCCTCTAACCAGGGCTCTATGAGCTAGGCTCATAACCGACTCTGCTCTTACTTAAAGTAAAAGCACTCAAATTGAATTATTCCACGACCAGCTTCCGCTAGCCGTGCCTTGTTACGACTTAGTCCCTGTCACCGAATTTACCTTAGGCCACGCGGATGCGCAGACTTCGGGTACCCCCGGCTCCCTTGACTTGACGGGCGGTGAGTACAAGACTCGAGAACGTATTCACCGCGGCTTAGCTGATCCGCGATTACTAGCAATTCCAACTTCATGAGGTCGGGTTTCAGACCTCAATCCGAACTAAGGATAGGTTTAAAGGATTGGCTCAGAGTTACCTCGTCGCGACCCGTTGTCCTACCCATTGTATTATGTGTGTAGCCCCAGACATCAAGGGACATGCTGACCTGGCGTCATCCTCTCCTTCCTCCCAGCCCTAAATTCGCAAACATAAAATGTTTGTGCGCTTAGGGCTAGGCAGTCTCGCGTGACACTTGTAACACACGATGAGGGTTGCGTTCGTTG
>CAZZCB010000012.1:0-17416 GCA_964652835.1 uncultured Candidatus Saccharibacteria bacterium
CCCTCGCTTTAGCGATGGGTTTTTGGTTCTCGTTTCTTTAGGGGAAGTGGGTGGCGACGCAGCCGAGGATTCCGCCGATTACCAAGCTTTGAAAATATTAATATTGTATTAAAAATAAGATTCAGTTGCTATCTGTGTTTTATCTACACCTTGCGAGATAAGAATATTTTTTAATTCTAAAACAAAAGAAAGTGATCCACTTAATAGATATTCAGTTTTTTGGGAATGTTTTTTAAGTATGTCTTCTTTTTTTATTCGACGGTACTTAATGTTTCTTGACTCTACTCCAGGCTCCTGGGTAATAAAATATTCCACTTGAAATGAGCTGTGCTTTTGCGAGATTGTTGAAAATTCTTGCCTAAAAGGTATATCAACAGATGTTTTACTGCTATACAACAGACGCATTTGTTTATTTTTTAATATGTTTTCAAATATTATACTTCGAAAGGATGTTATCCCTATGCCACCAGCAATCATCACAATATTTCTAGTCGTTTGTTTAGGGTAAAAAACACCTTGTGGTGCAGAAGCCGAAATTAAATCTCCCGGTACTAGAGAATGCAATCTATTAGAAAATTTTCCGACGGCTCTAACACTAATCGTGCAGGTTTGTTCGTTTGGCGCGCTCGATATGCTGTATTGTTTTCCAAGTGTTTCGTTGAGATCAGGAAAATATATCGTAATATATTGACCAGGTAGATAGTAGGGAATTTCACCGTTTATTTTTGCAATCGAAAGAGTTGTTACCGTAGATGTCTCCCGCTTTCGGTTTAATATAATATATTTGGATACCTTCGGAGGCATAACTATTATGCAGTAGGTGATATATCATATATTTCTTCAGGCGTAAGAATCAGTAGTCCTTTCAGGACTCTATCTTTAAGATTATTATCTACCCATTTTTTTGCCTCATCAAACGTAGGACCATCGGTAACATATAAAATACTTCCTTTGATTTGATATCCGTCAAACCCCTTCCATCCGACAAGTGACGCATACGGATTAGACAATATGTTTTCAGCTGTTTTGTTAAAAAAGTAATTCATAAGCCATATTTTTCCATCAACAATTCTGATTGTTGATACTGGTACTACATTAATATTATTAGGCCCAGTTGTCGCCAAGGCCTTACTGTCTGCATTTAGTAATGCATCTATAACCTGAGAGGTAAATTTCATATTTTTTGTTTTTATTAGTAATTATTTATATAAACCACTTTGATATATTCCAGGGTGTGCGATAATAAGTCATATCGATAGCGGTCAATATATTATAATATAGATAGTCATCTATGAATAACAAAAAAGTGGGGAAAACAAATATAAAAAAACATTTAAACATAAAAAAAACCGAGCGTACATATCCTCGACCATCTTGGGTGCCTAAAAATGTTATGAGCGAAGAAGAGCTATGCCCTGATTGTTTTAAGGTGGTTGGAGAACGTAGTCGGTATAGTTTAGTATGCATGCTGGGTAAATCAAAAGAGGGAATGACCGTAACAAATCTTACTGAGAAAATGTCACTCAAGCAACCAACGATAACTCATCACTTGAAAGCCCTTCAGTCTGTAAACGCCGTTACATCAGTTCAGAAAGGTAGGAAAAAATTTTTCATGATTAATCGTGACGCACATTGTTTCGAAGAGTGTAAAATTCCTTATTAGAAAAAACTGATATAATAAACATACAAAACAGTATGGACACAGCATCATTAAATAGTATATTTACCATTATTCATTTGTTCGGGATAATTTTAGGTGCAGGAGGATCTTTGGTAAGTGATGGTATTTTTTTTACTTCTCTTAAAGATAAAATAATATCAAAAGACGAATTTCAGATAATAAGAATGTCATCTAATTTTGTATGGGCGGGCCTTCTTATTCTTGTTCTATCAGGGGTTGGATTATTTACACAAAATGTTGAAATGCTGTCTTCTTCTGAAAAATTTCTTTCTAAGATGACAGTTGTTGGAATTTTGATCTTGAACGGTATTCTTTTTCATCTTGTGCACATTCCTTTTTTAAAGAAATATATGGGCAAGGTTCTGTTGTCAAAAGTAAAACCACCCTCTGACAAACTAATATCATTTGTTTTTGTGAGTGGGGTTATTTCCGTTACCTCTTGGGTGTCCGCAGTTCTTTTGGGGTCACTTAGATCTTTTTCTTATTCATACTTTACGTTCCTGTCTATCTATACACTCACTATTGGGCTTGGAATACTCATTTCTCTAATAATATTTTTTAAATATATAGACTATAAAAATAAAAAAATCCTCCGTGTTGCGGGTGTTGTAGTTCTTTTTTCAGGAATAATTATTGGATTAATTTCTGGATTCACACAAAAATCACTTATTAAAAGTGATAATACTCTGGTAAAAAACGACACCGAAATATTTACGATGGAAATCGTTTCAAAGCATTACACCAATGAAGATTGTTGGCTTGTTATCGATAATAAAGTTTTTAATGCTACGCCTGCGGCAAAATTGCACCCCGCATTATTTAATTGTGGAACTAATGCAAGTTTAAACTACCATAAAAATCATGGAGAAGGTATCAGTGATAAAATGATGAATTTTTATATAGGAGATCTGGGCGAACATCTGTCCGCTGAGCCTAAAAAAGATGAAAAAACTACGTCGTACCAAGAGCTCAATCCTAAAAAGGAGTTATATGTTCCAAGTATGTCTTGGAGTGTTGATGACTTAATGGTTGTTGTAGAAAAAGACGCAGAAAAAATTCTTTTTATAGACGGAAAAACTCATACTGAAATTGGTCGCATTCATGACATAGGATTCCAACCCCATACGTCGGTGTTTTCATCTGATAAAAAATATATGTATATTATTTCTCGAGACGGCTGGCTTAGTAAGATTGATATTACGACCATGGACCCTGTTGTTTCTATACGGGTAGGTGAAAATTCTCGAGGTACAGCCCTTACTGACGATGATAGATTTTTAGCTATTGGGAACTATGATCCACAAAATCTAGTAATCTTGGACACGGAAACAATGAAAATCATTGAAATAATTGAAACTTCAAGTGAAGTAAATAATGAAATACTTGGGTCTAGGGTTGGTGTCGTTGTTGAGTCAGGACAAGATTTCATCATTGCACTAAAAGACACAAGTAGTATATGGACTATAGGAGAAAATGATAATAAAGAATGGGTTGTGAAAAATAAATATGCTAATATTGGCAACAATAAAACACCACTTCATGACGGATTTCTAACACCAGATGGAAAATTCTTTGTTGTCGCAGTACAAGGTGCGAACTCTGTTTGGGTATTAGATACAAAAACATGGGAGCCCATAGGGGAGGTTCTAACGGGTAAATTACCACATACTGGTCCTGGTGCCGTATGGAAAAATACAATATATATACCCGCTCTCGAGGAGGGTCTCATTACCGCAATAGATATGAATACGTGGGAACCGATCGCTAGTATTAAAACTGGAGGACCAGGTCTTTTTGTTCGTAGTTATTCAAAAAATCCGAATTATCCATATGTTTGGGCCGATACATCTTTTGGTGATCATAAAGATGAAATTTATGTTATTGATGCTCGTGTAAATACGATAGTTAAAACATTATTCCCTGTAGAAGGAAAAAGTTCATGGCATCCAGAATTTACTTATGATGGAAAATTTGTGTACGTTGTCTCTCAAGAGGGTGGAGAGGTTGTGGTCTATGATGCATATGGATTTGATGTAGTAACAAGAATCAAGGCAAACACACCATCCGCAGTATCTAACGTTGGTTTGCGAGTAGAAGAGCCAGGACTTTAAATATTTTTTTAATAATAAGAATAACATAAAGATATGTTCAAATATATAATCCTTGAAGTTATATCAGGTGTAGTGGGTGTAACCGCCTTAATCGTAATTATTATTTCCTTGTGGAAGAAAAAAAATGTAAATTTATTTATTAAGCAAAAATGGCTCTATGCTCCAGTTGTTCTAATTGTGATTGCCTTTTTCACGGGACTATTGGCAAATAAAACATACCCTCCTAATTTTGCAATGCCGGTATTTACGCACTCACATGCGCCAGGTGGACTACCCCCATCTATTCCATTTGCTAAAATTATTGATTTTTTTCGATACACGAATCGTTTTGAAAAAGTTGCCGATATTGGAGCAGACCCAAACGTTGTGCCAGAGAAACCACAAGCACCTGATACGGACGGCATCGTGCGTATTAGTTTGACCGCACAAGAGGTGATCTCAGAGGTTTCTCCTGGAATTTATTTCAACTACTGGACATACAATAAACAAGTCCCCGGTCCAATGCTTCGAATACGAGAAGGTGATACAGTAGAATTGACACTAACAAATAACCCATCAAGTCTCCACGATCACAATATAGATCTACATGCAGTTACAGGTCCTGGAGGTGGAGCAGAATTCACTCATGTTGCACCCGGAGAAACAAAAACATTTAGGTGGAAAGCTCTCTCACCAGGACTTTATATATATCACTGTGCGATGCCAAATGTTTCTACACATAATTCACATGGTCAATACGGAATGATTTTAGTTGATCCAAAAGAAGGATTTACAGAAGTTGATAAAGAATTTTATGTCATGCAAGGAGAACTCTATACTATGGGTCAACTTGGTAAAAAGGGGTTGGTGCCATTTGATTCTGACGCACTCTTGGATGGACAGCCGAACTATGTTACTTTCAATGGTCGTATTGAAACAATACCTCGAATGCACGCAAATGTTGGTGATAAAATTCGTATATATGTCGGTAATGGCGGTGTAAATCTTATTTCATCTTTTCACGTAATTGGTGAGATATTTGATACCGTATACCCAGAGGCAAATATTGGTGGATCTGTGGAGCATAACGTTCAAACTACAGCGGTCTTACCGGGCGGAGCAAGTATCGTTGAATTTACCGTCGATGTACCCGGGAAATATCTGTTAGTTGATCACGCATTAGCGCGAATGAATAAAGGTGCTTGGGCGGTACTTGAGGTTGAGGGTGCAGACACGCCAGATATTTTTACAGAAATTAATTTTTTAGGTAATACTTCTGAGCACCAACATGTATATTAAGATATAAAAAAGGTAAACAAAAAACCCTCGCTCTACGCGAGGGTTTTTGGTTCTCGTTTCTTTTCGAGAAGATGAGTAGCGACACAGCCAAGGATTCCGCCGATTACTAGACTTTCAAAAGGGAAGCCAGCTTCTTCGCTGTGTTCCTCTTCAGACTCATCTGTTTGAACTTCGTCTTCGTGTCCGTGGCCACCTAAAATTATCAATGAAAGAACTCCTATCATCACCCCAGCAAGGACAGCTTTCAAAGCTCCTTTTCTGTGGTGTTTCCATTCGGCCACCAGAAAGACTCCGTCAAAGATCGCATGTATCCCATGAAGCGCTAGTTCGCCTGCGCTGTATGTTAAACCAAATTCAAAGTGGTGTGACCACTCGATACTCATATGCACAGCCAAAAGAAGAATCGTGACGAAACCTTTTCTCGCGTGCGCAAAGTAGGCAAGCAAAAGTCCTGCAAAAAGTCCGACAAAGGCGACAGCGCTCCAGTCTAAACTTGTGGCGTGAAAAATCAAAAGCCCAGCGTAGACCATGAGAAATATTTTGAAAATTGTATCTTTGTTTTTCATGGTTTTTGTTTGGGTAAAAGCAGTATAAACTATTTGCAAGTCACTTGCAAATAGTTTATACTGGGGATATGAGAAATTCATCTTACAAAAACAATATTTTAGAAATGCTTTCAAAAAAGCATTTGCTTTCTGTGGCGGAAATCAGGGAAGAAGTCGGTGGAGATTTTTCGACTGTCTTTCGTAATCTTGAAGCCTTGGTGAAAGAAGGCACGATAAAAAAAGTTGTTGTTTCGAAAGACTCTGTAATGTATGAAAAAAATTCTAAAGACTCACACGACCATTTTGTGTGCGATGATTGTGGAACAGTGGAAGAAATAAAAATAAACCGAAAAGGTATTAAATCAAAAGGCTCTATAAAAGATATTTTAGTTAGAGGTGTTTGCACTTCTTGTGTTTAATTATGAACAGTAGCCTTTAATTTTTTTGCTGTATAATAAGGTTATGGATACACTTATTCAAGCAAATATATTTTTCTTTATAACCTCGATTTCGGTTATCGCCATCTCTTTTTTTGTTGTTCTTTTGGTTATAAAAATTAAAAAATTAGTTAGCTCGCTTAACGATCTAGTAGATAAGCTAAAAAACACTAGTGACTATGTTGGAGACGAAGCTAAAGAGATCATGGAAGACATCAAGCAAAGCCCTGTTTTCAGATTCCTTTTCCCAAGACGAAAAAAGAAAGCCTCAGACCACGCAGAAAAGACCACAGCCTCTAAAACAAGACGAAAAGTCTAGCGCCTCTTTTATAAAGGCGGTATAATATAAGTGTCGCTTATTATGATTATTTTTAATAAATAATTCGATGAAAAAAATTGCAAAGAAAGCAGAAGGAAAGAAGAGTAAGGTCGGCACAGCAGTTGCTGTCGGAGCCGCAGCTGTAGCTGCAGGAGCAGCAGCGTACGCACTACTTGGTCCTAACGGAAAGAAAAACCGAGAGAAAGTGACAAAGGCTGTAAAAGATATTAAAAATAAAGTTGCTCAAAATAAAGATGTAAAAAAAGCTACTGCTAATGTTAAAAAAGTAGTTGCAGAAGCAAAGAAAGATGTTAAGTCTGCGGCTAAAAAAGCATCTGTTGTTGTAAAGAAGGCTGTAGGTACAGCTAAAAAAGCTGTTGCTAAAACAAAAAGCGCAGTTAAAAAAGTAACAAAAACTGTGGCAAAGAAAGCTGTTAAAAAAGTTACTAAATAAAACATTATAAACTAGCTCATTATCTTATGAACCCAAATAACGAAACGAGTGGAGTAAACACAGTTTTGATCGTAATACTATTACTTATAGTTGTCGCAGGTGGAGTGTGGTATTTCACAAAAGACAAAACTGAGGATATGGACAATCAAGATGATTCTCTAAATATCGATCTTTCTTTAGGGGAAGAAAATGGTGAGACTTTGCCTCAATAAATTTAAAAAATATACAGAAGTCCGATAAAGCAAAAGCCCCCAATACTAACTAGCAGGGGGCTTTTGCTTTATCTTTTTTACCTCTTCACAAATTTATCCATCCGTGTTATATTTAAAGCCTTATTATCTCCGTTTGGAGGCCACCCCGAAAACTCGGGGTAAATTTTTAAGTTTAATTATGGAAATTAGAAACATTGCGATAATCGCCCACGTAGACCACGGTAAAACAACATTAACAGACGCTATTTTACGCCAGAATGAAATGGCTGCTGATAACGTGTCTATGGACTCAAACGACCTTGAAAAGGAGCGTGGTATTACTATTTACGCAAAAAACACTTCTATTTACTATAAAGGTACAAAAATAAACATCGTGGACACACCAGGCCACGCTGACTTCGGTTCTGAAGTGGAGCGAGTTCTAAAGGCGGTAGACTCTGTTCTTTTGGTTGTGGACGCGGCGGAAGGTCCGATGCCACAAACAAAATTCGTTTTGAAAAAATCTCTTGAGCTTGGACTTAAACCTATTCTTGTTTTAAATAAAATAGACAAACCAGCAGCTGATGTAAAAATGGCGCAAGACGCAGTGTACGAACTTTTCTTTGAACTTGGCGCTTCAGAAGAACAACTAGATTTCAAAACTATTTACGCTATCGGAAGAAATGGAACAGCAAAGCTTGAAATGGCTGACGAAATGACAGACCTTACTCCACTTATGGATTTGGTTCTTCGAGAAGTACCTTCTGTTTCTGGTGAAGACAAAATCGTAAAACCTCTTAAGGCTCAAGTGTTCAACCTGGCGTACGACAACTTCTTAGGAAGAATGGGTGTTTGCCGAATGTACGAAGGAGTTATCAAAGATGGTCAAAAAGTTTTTGCAAAAGATACACAAGGAAACGTTCATGCTGGAAAAATCTCTAAACTTTTCTCTTTTGAAGGTGTTACAAGAAAACCAGTTGAAGAAGCTGTAGCCGGAGATATTATGATGATCGCGGGCTTGCCTGATATTTTCATTGGTCAAACTATTGTAGACCTAGAAACAACAGAGGCAATGCCAGAAATCAAAGTAGACGAACCAACAGTTTCATTTAACATGATGGTTAACGATTCTCCTTTTGTGGGGCGAGCAGGAAAACTTCTAACTTCAAGACAAATCAGAGAAAGACTTGAAAAAGAACTAGAAGTAAACGTGGGACTTCGGGTGGACTTCGGAGATCAAGCAAAATACAAAGTTTACGGAAGAGGTGAACTTCACTTAGCTATCCTTATCGAAAACATGCGAAGAGAAGGTTTCGAGCTTGCTGTTTCTCAACCAGAAGTAATCATCAAAGATATTGATGGGGTAAAAAGCGAACCTTTTGAAGAAGCGACTATCGTCGTACCAGAAGAATTCTCTGGAGCTGTTATCGAAAAGATGGGTAAGAGAAAAGGTCTTATGCAAAACATGGAAAACGATGGAAGAAACGTAAAGATGTCTTTCCTTGTTCCTACTCGTGGACTTTTGGGTTACAGAAATGAATTCGTTGTAGATACTCGAGGTGAAGGAATTTTAACTACGATTTTCGCAGGCTTTAAACCTTATGCTGGAACAGTAACAAAGACAGAGTTCGGTTCTATGGTTTCTATGGAAAACGGAAAAGCTCTTGCTTTCGCGCTGGACAACTTACAATCAAGGGGTGTTCTGTATATTCCAGTTAACACTGAAGTGTATGAAGGTATGGTTATCGGTTATACAGTAAAAGGTGAAGATATGGTTGTGAACCCAACAAAAGGAAAGCAGCTTACAAACATGCGAGCTTCTGGAACTGATGAAGCTGTGAAAGTTATCCCGCCTTTAATACTGACGCTAGAGCTTGCGATGAGTATGATCAGAGGTGATGAGCTTCTAGAGGTTACGCCAGACGCAGTTAGACTTCGAAAGATTTTCCTTAAAGAAGGGGAGAGAAAGAGAGGTTCTAAGAACTAGTTATTTAAAATAATTCAAAAGCCCGGCGCCATAGGCGCCGGGCTTTTGATTTATTTTTATTTTTTACAAAACCTTTTTCAAAAAATCTTCGAGTTCTTTTCCTTTAATTTCTCGGTAAGTGTTTGGATGAAGATTTCCAAGTTCTATATTCATTATTCTAACTCTTTTTAGAGATCTTACTTCTTGGTTGAAGGACGCACACATTCGGCGGATTTGTCTGTTTTTTCCTTCAGTGATTATTATTTCAAAAGTGTATTTATCTATCTTTCTGACTTTCGCTTTCTTTGTCATTTCTTTTCCAAGTCTGACTCCGTCTCGAAGTCTAACCATAAAGTTGTGTTCTATCGGGTGGCTGACTTCTACGATGTATTCTTTTTCGTGGTTATATTTTCCATCGAGAAGTTTTTTAGTTATACGTCCGTCGTTCGTAACGATGAGAAGACCGCTCGAATCCTTATCAAGTCGGCCCAAAGGAAAGACCCTAAAAGGGAACTGGATTATGTCTTTGATCTCTTCCTCACCTTCTTGCTTTCCGACTGTTGTGACGCCAACTGGCTTGTTGTACGCGTAGTATACTAGTCTCTCTTCTTTGACGCCTTTTAGGGTCACGTCGTCGCCCTCATGTACGACGTCACCTAGTTTTGCGCGTTTACCGTTGATTAGGATTTTACCAATAGAAATAAGCTTGTCGGCACCTCTTCGAGTGGCGATCCCTTGATCTGCTAGATATTTGTTTATTCGGACAGAGTCAGAATTTGCTTTCTTTTTATTTGGTGTCATTTAGTTTGTAATTAGGTATAAGGGCTAGGAGAACCAAAGCTCCAAGTATTATAAACAGTTCTGACAAACTTACAAGGCCTAAAAGACCAGAGGCAATAGCTGGCGCAACGAGCATCGCGATAGGCGCTGCGTTTCTAAAAACAGAGATTTTGTTAGTATCTTCTTTGTTTATTTTTTTGAAGAAGTAACTTTCTATAGTTACTTGAACCATACTCGCGCCCACTCGTGTAAGCGAAAGAGCCGCCGCCCAAACCCAAAATTCATTACTTGTTATGAGTCCAACAGCTACCGTACAAAGACCGATTATGATTATACCGGCACCCATTATTTCTTTTTCACCTAAGATTTGGTCTGCGAGCTTGCCCCAAGGTATTTCTAGTAAAACGTATGGTGTGTGCATAATCGCAAAGATAGCTCCGATCTCTTGCCAGCTAAGATTCATATTATTGAATAGATAGATTGGCATATAGATTGTCATCACGGAGAAGAAAAAGTTTAATGTAAAATTTACAAGGTAAACATTTCGAAGGTCTTTTACTTTAAAAAGCTCGATAAAGTTTTTAAAGAAGTTTATTCCATTTTTCTTTGGATAAAGAGAGAGACCTTCGAATCTGTGTATAAAAAAATATGTCATACATACGACAAAAAGTCCGGAGACAAAATATACACCCTTGAAACTTATACTATCTACTAAAATACCCGCGATAAACGGCGCAATAAGAAAAGCCAGATTATAAATAGTAAGGTAAAAACCTCTAGTGTTTCCTGTTGTTTGCCCATCAGAAAAATGAGAGATTAAAAAATCTACCGTCATATACATTCCGACAGCTGAAACCCAGTAAGTTATAAAAGATACTTCGATAAGTGTGTGGTTTTGAAATGTTGTTAGTCCTAAAATAGACAGTACGTACATTCCGGCAGTTGTGGTGAGTGTCTTGGAGACCCCTATTTGTTGTAATATTCTCGGAGCATAAGCAATATAGACCAGAGAGGCAAAAGCAGAAGCGGTAAACAAAAGACCAACTCTTGATTTGCTGATAAAAGTATCTAGAAAGCTTGAGTCTATATAAGAAGTCAGTGCCATACTTATCGTGAGGATAAATCCCACGGCAAAAACAGATCTTAGTCCTGATAAACTATTTTTCTTTAGCATTCTTTTATTTTACCAGACTCTTTTTTATGAGCTTAAGATAACGGGGATAACCACCGGTCTTTTTCCTGTTGCTTGGAATAGGAATTTTGTAACTTTTCGAGTGATATTGTCTTTTACGTAATCGAAGTCTACTGGATCCATGCCAGCGATAGTTTCTTCAGTCGTTTTCTTAATCATATTTCGCGCCTTCTTTAGAAGTTCTTGGTTTTCTTTTAGATATACGAAACCGCGAGAGATAAGGTCAGGGGATTTTTTAACTTGTTTTGTTTTCATATTGATCATAACAACCATTACGAAAATACCGTCTTGAGCCAGAGCCTTTCGGTCTCGGATAACCAAGTGTTGTGTATCAGAAACAGAAAGTCCATCGATAATCACGGCCTCTCCCGGAACTTTTTCTTTTCTTTTTACGATTTCTTTTCCTTCGTTTATTATTTCAATAACACTTCCGTTGTCAGGAACGATAGATTTTCCTTTCTCAAGGCCAAGACTTTCTGCAAGTTCTACGTGCATTTTAAGTCTGTGGTGGTGTCCGTGAACAGGCATGAAGAATTTATAGTTTATTTGTTTGTGTAGCCACTCTAGTTCGCCCCGCTTTCCGTGACCAGATGCGTGAACAACGTTATCCATATAAGTGATAACTTTTGCATCACCTCGATAAAGGTTGTCTTTTAAGCTGTCTACTGCAGATTCGTTTCCTGGAATAACAGACGAAGAAAGAACAACAGTATCTGTTGGCGTTAGTTTTATTTGCTTGTGAGTTCCGTTCGCCATTCTCATAAGAGCTGCGAATTCTTCTCCTTGGGCTCCTGTAGCTATCATAACTATCTTGTGAGGCGGATAGTCGTCCATATCTTCAATACTTATGACGTTTTTAAAGTCAGTAAGTTTTAATTGTTGAGCGATACCGACGTTTGTCTTCATTGATCGTCCGTCCACTGCTACGTATTTCCCGTAACGTGTTGCAGAGTTTATGAATTCTAAAATTCTTTCTACTTGAGATGCGAAAGTTCCGATAATAAGTCGTCCCGGAGCCTCTTTGATTATTTTGTCGATATTTTTTACAACGTCTTTTTCAGATCCAGACCAACCAGGACTTGTGATACCGGTTGAATCCATAGTCATAAGTAGAATATTTCTGTCTTTGAAAATTTTGTATTGATCTATTTCTCTTTGTACTGGAACTCCGTCTTCGTTTTCAACTCGAACGTCTCCAGTAGACACAATATCTCCAAAAGGTGTTTCTATAATAACTCCAGTTGAATCTGGAATAGAGTGAGTAAGTCCGAAAAATCTAACTTTAAAGTCGGGTGAGATAGGCAAGGCTCCGTCTGTAGCTTCAACAACTTTTATATTAAGTTTAAGTCCTGGAAAATCTTCTGCTTTTGCTTTAATCAAAAGTGCTCCGAATTCTCTTGTGTAAATTGGTGGATTACCGATTTTTTCAATAAGGTAGGGAATACCACCTATGTGGTCAAGGTGACCGTGAGTTACCACCATCGCTTTTATTTTGTGTTTGTTTGCTTCTAGGTATTTTGTATTTGGAATAAGATAGTCGATACCCGGGTTTTCTTCATCAGCAAAACCAATACCAGCATCGATAACGATTATCTGGTCGTTTAGTTCTACCATAGTCATGTTTCGTCCGATCTCCTCAACTCCACCAAGTGGAATTATTCTGATTACATTCTTATCTGGCGCTGGAATATTTCCAGTTTCTCTTCTTGTGCTTGTTGATCCGCTTTTGTTTTTGTCAGATCTTGGAGCTCCGCCACCCGATCTCATTTGAGACGGGGCTGGTCTTCTTTGTCCTTGGCCTATGCCTCGAGGAGCGCTACTTTGCGGTCTGCCCCCAGCGCCGCCAGTACTAGTACTAGTCTGAGGCCTTGGGCTGTTAAATCTTCTTTTGTGTTGTCCTGCGTTAGGCGTACCCGCTCTATTTGGCGCAGTAGAACTTCTGCTCCAGCCACTGTGCGGTGGTCTACTGCTGTTTGTTTTTTGATCCATATTTTTTATTTGTTTAATAATAGTAATTTTAATTTTGTTCTTTTAAGAAATTCCAAACTTTCTCAGTTCTGATATACCAATCATTTATATGATTTAATCTTTCAGAAGGAAGAGTGATTCTGTCTACCGTAATATTTTGAACTTTTTTATCTGTTAAGTATATGAAGTCTGGAGAATAGATGAAAACGGCAGGGTAATCTTTTTTAATCTCAGCTTCTAAGTCTTTGAAATATCTATTTCTTTCTTCTTCGTTTTGAGAAGAAAGAATTCTTTCTAAGAGACCGTCTACTTTGCTGTTTGTATAACTTGCAATATTTAGACCTGGGTCGTTTCTCTGGCTTGAGTGCCAAAACGCAAATAGATCTGACTCATTGCTTATTATCTGACCAAAGAAAAGTGATTCGTATTCGCGTGGTCTTATAACGCTTTGGTTTAGATTTCCGATTTCAAAAACCTTTACCTCAACCAGAACACCAACTTCTTTTAGATTGTTTTTAATAATCTCTACTGCTTTTTGTAGTTCGGGTGCATCTCCTGTCGAGATTGAGAATTTTAGAGTTTGTCCTGCTTTTACTCTAAAACCGTCCGTTCCCATAACCCAACCTTCTCTGTCTAAAATAGCTTTAGCTTCTGCTAGCCCGAGAGCGTGGTCTGTAGGCGCTTCTGGCTCACCCTCATATATTTTTTTAGGGATAGGACTGCTTATTGTTTGACCATATCCACCTAAAACTGTCTCTACTATTTCCTGCTTGTTTATAGACAAATCAAAAGCTTTAACAATATTTTTGTTTCTGAAAATCTCTTGTTTGTTTCCATTGAAGAAAATACCAAAGATTCTAGATAGTGATACGTTTGTCACTGCGTGTCCTTCAGATTGTAAAATCTTTGCCTGCTGACCGCTGATTGCGTTTATTTGGTCGACTTTGTTTTTCTTGAAAGCCTTAACCAAGTCTTCTTCGTTTTTATAAAAAATAAATTCTATTTTATCTACAAAAGCTTTTTTTCCAGAATAATCTTTGAAAGATTTGAGAGTAATACTTTCTATCAGACCATTTTTCTTTTTGTCTATATTTGAAATTTTATATGGTCCAGAACCGATAGCGTATAAATTTCTATCTGAAAAAGTAAAATCATCTGTATCCAGCTCTTTCCAAATATGAGAAGGTAATATTCCTATTGATGTGTTTTCCAAGAAGGAAGTATAAGAAGAAGGGAGTTTAATCTGAACTGTTCTTTCATCTATTTTTGTAACTGACACACTTTGCCATCCAGCTTGGTAAGGGCTTTTTAGCTTGCCGTCTTGTATTTGGGCAATAGTAAACAAAACGTCGTCAGATGTTACTTTTGTATTGTCGTGAAAAGTGGCGTTTTCTCTTATTGTAAAAGTGTATGTTGTTTTATCTGGACTTGCTTCGTAACTTTCAGCTAAATCAAGCTCCATTTCTCCGGAGATAGATTTTTTCATTAGACCTGAAAATACTATTTCAGATAAATCTCGGTCTGTGTTACTGCTTGCAAGTACTGGATTTATAAATCTTGGAGATCCGATAACACCTTCTGTTATTTTTCCTCCAGCTAAAGGTCTTTCTACAAGATACTTTTCATTTATTTTATCTAGGATTAAAAAGGCGCTAACAAGCACTCCTAATAAAAGGATTATAAAAAGAAACATTTCTTTATAGCTAAAAGCGTGAATAGCCTTACCTAACTGTTTTTTTGAAGGGAAAAAGCTTCCCGAATTTTGATTCATAGATTGTTAGCTGACTACATCACAGCCAAGATAGAGGAAACAACAAGTAGGATTGCCAAAACTATAGTTAGTCTAAATAGGAATTTCTCAAAGCCTCTTCTTGTGTGGTAAGCACCGCCACCATCGTTTCCACTACCAAAAGCACCGCCAAGTCCGGCGTCAGATTTTTGTAGTAAAATACTTATTATTAATAGGATAGATAGTATAATCTGTACCCAAGGTAACATACTGTTCATAGGTAGTATATTAGCAAGATTTAAAAAGTAAGGCAAGCCCCTTTATGTGGCTCAGTAAAAATTGAGCGCCACAGAAAATCCTCTATATATAGTATATAAAAAGTTTTAACCATTTTCGCTTTGCAAAAACCTCTATTTTGGTATTATCTATATATAGAACATTTAATATTTAACATATACAATAAACATATGTTTTTCGAGACTTTAAAAGCAAATCTACTAATAATAATATTTTTTGGAATAGTTGTAGGCTTGGGCTATTGGGGCGCCACTTCTCTTCAGGTTGATCCTTCGGAGTTTGATTCAGTTGCATCAGATATTCGTCCTATTATAGAAAATGAGCCGACTGGATATTCAAATGAAAAACCATCGTCTGATTCTCCTGTAGCGGTGCCTTCATCTCCGGCCCCACAAACTCCTAGTACGCCCGCCCCAAGCTCTGGTGAAAATTCTAGTTTAATAACAGCTCTTCAAAAACTAGTAGACGACAATGTCTTGATGAAAAAGGGAAGCAGGGGAACGAGAGTTGGAACAGTTCAGGAATTTCTAAATATATACAACGGAACAGATTCAAAAATAGACAACGATTTTGGAGCGACAACTGAAAACCAAATCAAAGCTTTTCAAAAATCAGAAGGGCTGACCGTAGACGGGCAAGCTGGACCAAGCACATATAAAAAAATGATAGAGTGGCTAAAGAAACAATAGAATAAAAATAAAAAATATTTCACGAGAGTGAAATATTTTTTATTTAACTTGAAAAGATTTTTTATTTTTAAAATTATAAAAAAAGTTTTTCAAAAAGTTTTCCACAAAAATATTTTTATTTTATTGTTTAAATATTTTTTATGAGAGATAATTATAAATGTAAGTGCAGTAGTTTTCATAAATTTATTTTTTAAGTTTATGTATGTCGGAATTATTGCAATTTATTATTTGGTTTTTTAAATAACTATCATGGCTGCAAAAAAGAAAGCAAAAAAAGCAACTAAAAAAGTAGCAAAGAAAAAAGTTGCTAAAAAGAAAGTTGCAAAGAAAAAAGTAGCAAAGAAGACAGCAAAGAAGAAATCTTCACGCCGCCGAAGATAATTCATAGCTATCTGCCTTGTAGACAAGAACCCCTTAAATGGGGTTTTTGTTTTTTAGGATTAAATAACGGATTTTATGGCTTTTAAAACAAAGTCATTTGGCTGTTTATTTAAATCGCGAAAAATGCTAATATCTTCTTATGTCATTTTTAACCAAATTAAAGGCTGTTTTCGGGGATCAGAATCAAGATTTCTTAAATAAATCAAAGAAAATAGTAGAAAAAATAAATAGTTTAGAGCAACAGGTTTCTGTATTAAAAGATGAGGATTTTCCTGTTAAAACAAACGAACTAAAAGAAAGACTAAAAAACGGCGAGACTCTAAATGATATCTTACCAGAAGCTTTTGCGTTAGTTAGAGAAGTTTCCAAAAGAACAAGAGGTGAAAGACATTATGATGTTCAGCTAATCGGAGGTATGGCGATGCACGAAGGTAATATCGCTGAGATGAGAACAGGAGAAGGTAAAACTTTAGTTGCGACTCTTCCTGCGTATCTAAACGCGCTTACTGGCGAAGGTGTTCATGTGGTTACTGTAAACGACTTTCTAGCTAGGCGTGACGCGACTTGGATGGGACAAGTTTACGACAAGCTCGGTCTTTCTGTTGCCGTTGTTAACTCTCAAAATATTTCATATCTTTATGACTCAAGTATAGAAGGAGAAAAAGATGAAGAGCGCGACGAAGTCGGTTCTTTTAAAGTTGTTTACGAATTCCTAAAACCTTGCAGTAGAAAAGAAGCTTACGCCGCGGATATTACATATGGAACAAACAACGAATTTGGTTTTGACTATCTTCGAGATAACTTAGCAACAACAAAGGATGGAATAGTTGGCCGTCCGTATAACTTTGCTATCGTCGACGAAATTGACTCTATCTTGATAGACGAAGCGAGAACTCCGCTTATTATTTCAGCGCCAGCAGAAGACTCTGAAAGTTTGTATACAAAGTTTGCTGATATTGCAAAAAAACTAAATAAAACAGAGCACTATGAAGTAGATGAAAAACTTCGCGCGATAACTTTTAACGACGCCGGAATAGAAAAGGCAGAAGAGTATTTAGGTATTTCAAATATTTATACAGAAAAAGGAATCAAGCTGGTTCACCACCTGGAAACTGCGGTGAGAGCAGAGGCGCTTTTCACTCGTGATAAAGAGTACGTGGTAAATAACGGCGAAGTTATAATCATCGACCAGTCAACAGGGCGTATGATGCCAGGCCGAAGATTTAACCAAGGTCTCCACCAAGCTCTCGAAGCAAAAGAAGGTGTAAAAATCCAAAAAGAAACAAAAACTGTCGCATCGATCACTTATCAAAACTACTTTAAGTTTTATAAAAAGCTTTCTGGTATGACAGGTACAGCGAAAACTTCAAGCGAAGAATTTTTCAGCGTGTATGGACT
>CAZZCB010000013.1:0-12876 GCA_964652835.1 uncultured Candidatus Saccharibacteria bacterium
ACACCTCTTGCTGTTATAGAAATAAGTCCGGTTATCGATGTGGCAAAAATAGCAACAGCAACTAAAGTTTCAACTAGGGTAAAGCCAGCCTGCTTTGAAAACTTATTTTCTGTTTTGTAATTTAAGTCTTTCATATTTTACAGATTAATATCTAACACTCTTTGGGAGACTGTTGTTTGTAAATTAAATTCTGTAGAATTTTGTCCAGAAGAAGCGGTGCCGGCAATTCTAATTAAAACAGACGGCTGAATCAAGTCGTTTACAGAGGAACCAAAAACAACAAAACCAGAACGCGTGCTATCTATTTTAAGATCGACAGAGTTCATCGGCAAAGAAGTAGAGAGGTCTCCTGTTAAAGACTTAAAGATACTTTCTTGCTCAGAGTCGATATAGTATATAACTTGATCCCTTGGATCTCCTGGAGTGGGACTTGAAAATGGCTCAAAGGCGATACCGGCACACTGAGTACCATCTAAGGGAACTTCTATGTCAGATGTGTCGTTTGTTATTAAACATCGATATCCTGTACCAAGTCTAATGTTTCTAGCCATATCCTCCATAATAAAACTTAGGTTATCTATTGCAGAACGCATACTTCTGGATTTTCGATATGTGTTGTTTACGCCCAAAATAGCTGTAATCCCGACAATCATAATAACAGTAAAAAGACCGATGGAGATCATAACTTCTATCAGGGTAAACCCGCCTACCAAAGTTTTGCTTTCATTTAAAATATTACTTGATTTACTATTCTTGTTTTTGAACAAGCCAAACCATTCAAGTTTTGTAAACTTTGGTGTGCGGGTGAATCCGCTGTTATTTTCTTTTTTGTTAATAAAAAATTTCATATTAATTTACGCTGATTTGACCTGTTGTCCAAAAAGTAATATATCTTTTTTGATCTCCGTCTCTAGATACAACTCTAATAAAACCATACGCTGCAGTATAAGCAAACTCGCCAGGATCTGGAGTCGGGGTATCTCCACCGAAAGCTAAAATGTATGCTTCCAGTTGTGGTCTTGTGTAGGATATGTGTATTTGTTCTGCAGAAAAACCAACACCTGTGTCACAGTTTGGGTTTATTTGTGGTTCCGCATCTATACATATTAAATCTATATAAGATCCGTCTGTTATATTTATTTCTTCCAAACATTCTGAATCTGACTGACCACAACTACCATATGTTGAGTCAACAAAATCAAAGAAATAAAGATTTCTTTCTTGTGATGTTTCGCTGTCTGTAAATTCATAATAAACTGGGCTGTTGAAATAAAACATAAAAGACTTTGGAAAGTTTTCTGTATCAAAAGCAAGACCATAACTTGAAACCCAGTCGTCCGGCAAAAGGCCTGCTGTGTTGTTTATCTGAGCGATAGTTAAAACAGGTCTTCTACCTTGAGAAGCGAGAGTCTGTGCTCGCTTCCCTTGTAAAGCTATTTCTTGCGCCAAGTTTTGAAGGGATACACCATCACTAAAATCTCGATAGTTAAAAAGAACAGTCGCGGAAATAGCGGTGAAAATACCCATCACCACGATAAGCTCAATAAAAGTCATACCGGAATTTTTATTTGAAAGTAGAAGTTTTTTGAACATATTTATATTAAAGAAGTGAAAACCCTTGCGATAGAATTCATATTTATATTATACAAGAAACAAAGAACTGTTGCTAAAACCAAAAACGGTGCAAAAGGTATTTCGTGGTTTTTTGTTTTTTTAATTAAAAGTATAAATATCCCAGAAACAGCGCCTATCCAAAAAGAAAGAAGTAGCGCTGAAAGACCGCCTGAAATACCCAGAAGCCAGCCCATCCCTAAGGCGAATTTCACGTCACCAAAACCAAGCCACTTTCCTTTTGAAAAAAACCAAAGTAAAAAAAGTGGAAGCGCGACTACAGGCCCTGCCCAGAGAGCAGACAAAAATCCTGTGCCGAGGTATACCAAAACAGAATTTATAAAAGCTAAAACGATGAATTGAAAAACAAAAAAGTCTGGAATTATTTTATGTTTTAAATCGTATACAAAAATAACTACAAGAACAGAAAATATATAAATAGAAACCAAAAATACAGTTAGGAATAAAACTGGAGAATAAAATGCAGTCGGTAAAAACTTATAAAAAATCAAGACAAACAAAAGCCCTGTCCCTATCTCAACTAGCGGATACTGAACTGAGAGTTTGGTTTTCGAATGGAGGGATTTACCACCTTGAAAGATATAGCTAAAGACTGGGATGAGTTCATACCACGCGAGGGTTTTACCTGTGGCGTCACACTTTGACCGACCACCGAGACCTCGCCCAGTGTTAAATCGATCGATAACGACGTTTAAAAAACTTCCGATTATCGTCCCCAATATAAATATAAGAATATAGATCAAAGTCATACACTGATATTATATCTTAATATTTTTAAAATCTTTTATAAATATGGTGAAAACAAAAAACCCGCCGAAGCGGGTTTTTTAAATTAAATTAAAGAGTTTGACAAGAGGTTGCTGTGCCTTGAGTAATCACAGCATTTCCGTCAGTATCGAAATCTCCGGCAAATCCTGTTGAGTCAACACAGAAAAATCGATCGTCTACATTTAATTCAATGGTTGCAGCAAAAGATTCAGCATCAGAGACACAATCCGCTTCTGTGCCCGTTTGTCTTTCAGCTGCAGCAATTAGACCAGAAACATCGGGATCGTCACATACGTCGTTAGTTCCATCATTATAAGAAACGTTGTTTGTATCATAGAAAATCTCAGCAGCAGCTCTGATTGAAGACATACTTCCCTTTGCTGATGCATCACGTCCTTTTTGTCGAGCGCTGTTTAGAGAAACAAGCACGATAGATGAAAGAATACCGATGATAGCAACCACCACCAAAAGTTCAATCAATGTAAAACCTCTTTGTAAACTATTTCTTTTCATAATTAATTTAGATCTTATAATAAATAAATTTTAAACATTTTCATTATAACACAAGGTTTTGTAAAAAAAGTCTATATTTTAAAAGCTGTGGATTTCTTTTGGCGGCGAGGTAGGTATTGCGAGGCGTGAGGTGCGGGAAAATCGAGCCGGCAAAAACTTTTTAAGAAATAGAACTGGCGATGTTGTAAATCGGAATAAGAATAGAAGTAAGAAGTATTCCCACACCGAGAGCAAGCCCGACGATCATTATCGGTTCGATAAGTCCGATCATCGTATCCACTGCATCGTCCACTTCTCTTTTATAGAAATCTGCGAGCGTTTTAAGAATAGACCCGAGTGAACCAGTTTCTTCTCCCACTTGGACCATCTGCACCATAATAGAAGGAATCTCTTTGTGTTTTTGAAATGCATTTGAAAGTGAGCTACCTGATTTCACATCTTCTTCTATCTCGTTTAGTATCCCTTTGTAAACATAGTTGTTTACCACCTCAGAAGTAATCTCAATAGAACGAATAATAGAAATACCCGAAGAAAGCATTGTGTTTAGGTTGTCAGATATACGAGATAGGAAAACTTTTTGGTACAAATCACCGATGAGAGGTGCGTGAAGTTTAACTCTATCTAAGTATTCTTTTCCAGAATCATTTCGGCGGAACCATGCGACGTAAACCCCAAAAAGAATAAAGAAGATTAAGATAAAGATCCCGTAACTAACCAAAAAGTTTGAGATACCAATAACAACTCTAGTATAGAAAGGAATTTCCTGACCAGACTCTATCAAAAGAAGCGAAAGGTTCGGGATAACCATCGTAAACATCAGGATCATAACAGATACGAAAACGACGATAACGAACGCTGGATAGATAAGAGCGCTTCTTGTTTTAGAAGTAAGTTCGTATTGTCGGTCTAGATAGTCTGCAAGGTATTGGAAAACTTCGTTTAGCTTTCCTGATTCTTCTCCAGACTTCACCATGTTCACATAAAAGCTTGAAAAAGTGTTTGGGAATTTATTTAAAGCGTCCGAGATAGAAGAACCAGCTTGAAGCTCATCTCCCACCTGCCTAAGCTGACTAGCTAAAAGTTTATTGTCGGCGTTTGTCGCAAGCAAGGTGAATGCTTTCAGCGCAGAAACGTTTGAAGTAAACAGGGTGGAAAGCTGACGTGACATGATCACCACATCTCTGAGCGGCACCTTGTCAAAGAAAGAAGTTTGAAACATTGATTTTTCTTGGTCACCTTTTATTGTGACGACAATCAAATCTCTTCTTTGCAGGGCGGAAATAGCTACTGTTTTGTTAACGGCATCTATCTCACCTTGAGTCTTTTTTCCATTTTTATCGAGAGCGGTGTATTTAAAAAGCATATACTAATTGTAAGCGATTATAGTAAATTATCAAAAGCTTTTGGATTAAGTGAAAATCTTCGAGCGTCGTCTACACTTATTTCCCCTTTTCTTACTAGCTCAACAAGTGAATGGTTCATATCAATCATACCGTTTTCTGAACCTGTCTCGATTATCATATCTATTTCATGAGTTCTTCCTTCGCGTATAAGGTTGGCTGAGGCTTTTGTGTTTATCAAAAGCTCATATGCAGGAACAAGTCCACCAGAAACACGAGGGATCAGTCTTTGAGAGAAGATTCCTAAAAGAGAACTAGAGAGTTGATTTCTGATTTGCGCTTGTTGTGGACCAGGGAAACTGTCGATAATACGGTCGATAGTTTGAGAGGCGTTGTTTGTATGAAGAGTTGAGATAACAAAGTGACCTGTTTCAGCGGCCGTTACAGCAGCTGAGATTGTTTCTGGACTTCTCATTTCCCCAAGCATCAAAACGTTTGCGTCTTCTCGGAACGCAGATTTGAGTGCCGCTTCAAAACTTTTTGTATCGATACCAACTTCTCTTTGGTCGATGATTGATTTTTTAGATTCAAAAATATATTCAATCGGCTCTTCGATTGTAACAATATGCTCGGCTCTTTCTTTGTTTATAGTGTCGATTATAGCAGCCATTGTTGTTGATTTACCTTGACCAACCGGCCCCACAATAAGAAAGAAACCTTGTTTTTTATGAGCAAACTGAGCAAGAGCTTCTGGTAAGTTGAGTTCTTGAAATGTTTTTACATGAGGAATAAGTCTTAGAGCAATACTTATTTCGCCTTTTTGGAAGAATGAATTACCTCGGAGCCTGACACCCTCTTTAAAATCATACGCAAAATCAAGTTCTTGGTTTTCAAGAAAATCTCCGACCTTCTTTTCATCTACAACCATCTCTTTTATCATTCCAAAAACCTCTGACTGAGTGAGTTCTGTTTGGTCGATAATAGTAACGAGTGAACCAGAAACTCTCATCGCTGGGACTCTACCTGAAGAAATGTGGATATCTGAGGCTCCTGCGATAACCGCTGTTTCTATTATTTTTTTAAGTTTTGAATTAGTATCCATATAAAAATATTAAAAATTATAAACTTCTTGCATTGGTATTTTTCCAGCTAAAGCTTTTTGGATCGCATCTTCTCTCATTGTGATCATCCCTTTTGCTCTGGCAACTTTTTGAATACTAAGCTCTGTTGGATTTTCAAGGATAACTTTTTCAATGTCTTTATCTATCGGAAACATTTCAAAAACAGCCATTCTACCTTTTGTTCCAGACGGACAAGTTTTGGAAGGAACTGTTTGAACCATCGTGTTACCTATTGAAAGCCTTGATTTAAATTCATCTGGTAAATCTTTGAACTGTTCGTTTATCATTACTCTGGTTGCTTCGTCCATCGGGACTTCTTTTCTAGAATCCTCGCAAGTAGCTTTCGCTAGACGCTGAGCCATCGCCAAAACTAAAGTCGGGGCAATAAGGAAAGGATCTACCTCCATGTCGATAAGACGCGGGATAACTCCTGCAGAGTTGTTGGTGTGGAGAGTAGATAGCACAAGGTGACCTGTAAGTGCAGCCTGAATAGCGAGCTTTGCTGTTTCTTTATCTCGGATTTCTCCAACCAAAATAACATCTGGGTCTTGTCGTAGAATTGACCGGAGACCTGAGGCAAATGTATAACCTATTTCTGGCATAACTTGAGATTGGTTTACGCCTTCTACCACGTACTCCACCGGGTCTTCAAGAGATACGATATTTTTACCTTCTTTGTCGAGAGCGTTTAACATTCCGTATAGAGTTGTAGTTTTACCAGAACCTGTTGGACCGGTGATCAGAATAATACCGTAAGGCTTTTTCAAAGCTTCTTTTACCATTTGATAGTGAGGCTCGGACATATTTAAATCTTCCAGAGTTTTAATACCCTTTTCTGTATCCAAAATACGCATCACGACTTTTTCTCCATAGTAAGAAGGAAATGTCGAAACACGGAAGTCCACTTTTCGGCCGTTTACTTTTGCAGAAAATCCTCCGTCTTGTGGTTTACGTTTTTCGTCGAGTCTTAGTTTCGCTAAGATTTTAATACGAGCAACAACTCCACTGTAAACTTTCGTCGGAAGTGTGAGCGACGTGTGAAGTTCTCCGTCTACACGAAAACGAACTTTAACCTTATCGCCGATATTTTCAATATGAATATCGGAAGCTCTTCCTTCCACTGCGTGACGTAAGATAACAGCCACAACTTTGATAATAGGAGCTTCTTCAACTATTTTCTTTTTATCAATCTCAGTAGAATCTGTTTCTTTTTTTATTATCTCTTCATCTGCTTTTGTGAGCTCTGAATCAAGATCAGAAAGAGCCGAGTCTACTTCCCCGTCCAAACCTTTGTAGTTCTCTAAAACTCCAGCAAAATCCAAATCGGTGATTAAAAAAAGTTTGTACGGAGTTCCATTTTTAGAAGAAATAAATTGGAGAGCATCCATCGCTTGAGTGTTCGAAGGGTCGACAATACCAACAGAAAGAACGCCGTTTTCAATACCAATAGGCGCTATTTTATATTGGACCACAGACTCCTGAGGTAAATAATTTAAAAGAGATGGATCTATTTTTTGACCAGCGATAGAGGCTACTGGGATACCATAATACTGGCTTTTAAGAGACAAAATAGCAGCCTGATCTATTTTAGGATCATTTGAGATTGCTTGATATATATCTCCGTTATATTTTTCGTCTGCAACCTTTATCAGGTTTTGAAGCGCGCCCTCTGTAATCAAGCCTTTTTCTATAATTTCTCTTACAAAGCTCATAATATTAACTATTTGTTATGCTCGGTGGCGCTGTTGTTGTAGATTGATCCATCGGAGGAAGAGGTATAACGCTCCCTGGACCAAAAGAAGTTGGAGTTTCAGTAGTATCAAGTCCCATTGGGATTTCTGTTCCCATAAGAGAAGCTTCTGCTCCAGCGTCGATACCAAAAGGCGCGAAAGGATTTTCCCTTCCTTCATTTCCTGGCTGAATGAGCTCTATAGTAAAATCAACTAAAGAAACAAAAGATGGACTACTAAAAATATCTTCTCTTAGTTTTATAGTTCTAATATTTAAAAGTTGTGTTAGGAATTCTTGTCCGATTTGGTCTGCGTCTATCTCTGCAGTATTTTGAGCAGTGAGTCCAGAAACCGGTTCACCCGAGCTAGTCTCAAGAGGAGAACCAGAGGCCCCGCCCAAAGAAAGACTTGGAACTTCTTCTCCAGACAAAAGAACGTAGCCAATAGCTCCGAAAACTACTACAATCAAAAATATTAAGAAAATTTTTAGTCCTTTACTCATAAATCTTTTAGACGATAAGTGTTAATCCTAAATGTATATTTGTAATTGTCAGTGTAAATTTTATCTCGGTCTTCTGAAGTTCCTGGAGTAAAAGCGATAGTTTTAACATCTACGACACGTAGGCTTTTTTCCATAAGAGCCATGAAGTCCACGAATGCTCCGTATTTACCTTCGATTGAAAATTCCAAATCAAAAGTATCGTAGTCCATATTTTCTACAATACCCGGTCTTCTTACATTTCCAGATTGAGGTTTTTTGACTTCAGTAGCAGCTTCTGGGTCTTCTTCTGAAAACTGGTCTGGTTCGAACTCAACGTTCTTAACCAAAATACCTCGTTCTTGCGCAACTTCTTGAATCTCTAAAATAAGTTTTATGTTGTCTACACTGTCTGGAACAATCTTTTCTAGTCTTGTGATATCTTCCTGATTAAAGCTGTTGAATTTTTTAGTTAGACGGTCTCTTTCAGCTTGTAGGATTTTTGAGTTAGCAAGAGCCTCGTTGTATTTGTCAGCTTCAATTTTTAAAGTCGTTGCTTCATCGTAAATAGGCTGGGTTATAAGTAAAAACCCTGCGACTCCTGCTCCTATTAAGATTAGTGGTAAAAGCCATCTCATATATTATATTTGTTCATCAAATAATATTGGTTCTTCTCGATCCAAGAACGATTCGTACGAAACTAAAGACTTATCAACACTGAAAGTTAAGTTAAAATCTATATTACCAGTCTGGTCTAAAACGAAATCTGAAAAAATAGGATTCTTAATAAACTTGTTATCATCAAAAAGGTCAGCTTGGAGGGCAATAAAGTTGTATCCTTTCGCCTCACCCTTCATCGTAACATTTACCAAGTTTGTAGTAGTGTCTACTTCGTAAGAAAAATCAGAATATCTAACAGTTGGTAGTGTGACTTCTTCTAGAAGAACAAATATAGGAGAAACAGCTATGTGTTTGTCTAGAATAGTCGTAGCGGCGTTTAGTCTTTTATCTAAAATCTGAAGCTCTGTGATAAGGCTTGGTTCGAATTGGTTTTTAGCAACAGCCAAAGATCTTTTAAATTCTTCAATGTCTGTTTTTACAGATTCTCGATAAAAATATGCGCCTCCAGCAGCAATAAGAGATGCCAGAAAAACAATAAAAGCGATGAGGTTGATTACCCCGCCACCACTTTTAATCCTTTTCGGACTTTCGATAACAGTCTTCTTAGGTATGAAAGATGTTTGAAACTCTTGATCCATTTTATTAGATATAAGAAATTTACTTCTTATTGTCTGATTTTATTTTTTAAATAATTTACGACCATATTTTTATCTTTATTACTTTTTAATTATATCACCGATATTTTAATACCAATAATTAATTTAACTTTCGAAGTGCTAAACCTGCGGCCACACCGAACTCTGGACCAGACTCCGCTAAAACATTTTCCAAAAATGCAGGAGATTCTATCTTAGAAAAAGGATTACCTAAAGAAACTTCTGTATTAAATTTACTTGGCGCCAAATCCATAAACCCATTTAACAAAACTCCTCCGCCTGTTAAGATAACCTTTCCGATACTTTTATTATACTTCTTCTCGTAACTTAATACTACATTATTTATTTCAAAAAATATATAATCAAGTGTTGATTTTGTGATTTCTTTTGCGGTCGGATACTTTGGATTGTCACCAAGTCCGAAACGTTTCTTCATTTCTTCTGCTTCAGCAAACGAAACCTGAAGACCAGTAGATAGAGCTATCGTTAAATCTTGAGAACCTTTGTTTACGATGTGAAAATCTTGAATCACGCCTCTGTCTACTATGGATATTTTTGTTTTAGAAGCGCCGATGTCTACTATCATTATGTTTGACAGGTCTTGACCTATCACTGCGCGAAGATTACTGAACATTTCAATCTCAAAAAAATCTGTCTGTAGTTTACTGTCGGTCACCAGACTTTGGTATTTGTTTAGAGTGTCGTTGTGAATAGCGGCGACAAGAACTTTTGTTGGCTCTTGATCTACATCCTCTTTTGTTGGCTTCGGAGAGTCGTCTGTCATACCGTCTTCTGGGCGTTTTGGTATGACCCACCAATCAAGAGAAACTTCTGTGATAGGAACTGGAATATATTTTCGAGCTTCTGTTTGAATGATACTGGTTAAATCTTTTTCAGAAACTCTCGGAGGAAGCTCCATGAGGAAAACCAAAGAGGCCGAGGCTGGGATAGAAAGCGCGGAGTTTTTTGTTGTTGTGTTTGATTCTTTTAAAAGGTCGCCCAAAGCCGCCACTAGCTGTTCTTCTGCTATTGGCACAACTTGACCAACCTGACCTTCGGCATATGGACCTAAAGAAAGAGATCCGTAAGTTTCTAAGATTGCTCGCCCTCGCTCTTTTTTAATTTGAACGATTTTAATAGCCGACGCGCCAATATCAATACCGATAGCGCTTCCGCCACCGCTTGATTTAAACAAACCGGAAAACTTCCCTAAAATACCCTCTAATGGATTGCTAGACATATACAAAGCCATTATACCACGACGCTTTTTTAAATAATTGTGTAAAATTAAAGCAAATGTTAATAAACTTTAAAAAGATATCTGCTTTCATTTTAAGATTTGTTTTCCCAAGAAATTGTATTGGATGCAAAAGTCCTGATTTTTGGATTTGTGAAAAATGTCTATCACAAATACCAAAATCTTTTGAAAACCCACTTTCTTGGTCTTCGTCTGTTTTTGAGTATAAAAATAAGATAATCAAAAAAGGAATTTGGCTGATTAAGTTTAGTAAAAAGTATTCGGTTTTAGAGGATTTAGAAAAGCCTCTCCGCGAAAGCTTCGTTAATTTTTTAGAAAAACACAAACTAACACAAAAAGAGGTTTTACTCGTCCCGATTCCGATAACCAAGAAAAGTATGGAAGAGCGAAGATACAACCAATCTCTCTTGATTTGCAATATCTTAGAAAAGAAAATGGAAAATATAAAAACAGAAAACTCTGTTTTGGCAAAATCTAGAAATCACCTTCCTCAAAATAAAATAAAAAACCGAAACCAAAGATTAGAAAATGTTAAAAATTCTTTTTCAATTAAAAACCTAGAAAAGATTAAAGGGGAAATAATCATACTCGTAGACGACGTGGTCACGACAGGCGCAACTTTAAAAGAAGCTAAATTTGTTTTAATAAAATCTGGAGCAAAAAAAGTTTTAGGATTTAGTATTGCGCATTAAAAAAGAAGGCGCCCCTAGGGGCGCCTTCTTAGCAAAAAGTCGTGGACCGTTCTTAGCTCCGCTGTTCATCCTCTTCCTGATTTGAAGAAAAACGGAAAAGCACATCCTCCACCTCTTCCTCGCTATGGGGTAGTTCGAAAGTGTGGGCGATCAAAAAAGGGCGACGCTCAACGCGACGGAAATCAACATGTAGCACTAGCTTACCCCAGTGCTGTTTGATATACATGTTGGCTACTTTTCTGATGTCCGGAGGAAGGTTTATATATACCTTCCAAACTTCATGAGGGTCATCTTCTATTCTGTTTGTCAGGACATCCTCTACTTTTTTATGTCCATCGTGAGGAGGTATGGCTAGCACCTCAAAGAGTTCGCGAGTGCGCAGTTTTTGGAAGGTGTTGTCATATTCCATCTTGGGTGTGCGTTGGTTCGTATATGTTATCTCATAAATAAGCTGTCTGGTCAAACGAAAGCGTGATTTTTTCTTTCAGCTTCAACACATTTTAGTATTAAGGCAAAATAAAATAAGTTTTCCCCATCTTTAATTTGCATGTGAACGTTCGTTCACATATACTAAAAACATTAAACCTTATAAGTATTAATTAAAATATTTTATGTCAAAAAACGAATATGTAAAATCATTGGAGAAAGAAATCAGAAAAATAAACAGGATCATCGACATCAAAATCTTACAGGGCAAAAACTACTTTATCGAATCTCGCAGACACAAATTCCTAAAGAGACAAATCCTCCAATACGGACAAGAAAGAGGATTCTTTACGAAAGTGTTATCATTGTTCTAAGATATGGATAACGGTTATCAAAATAAAATCACAGACTTCTACCAATCAAAAAAACGCATGCCGTCTTATTCAGAGATGATGAAAATCTTTGGATTCAAATCTAAAAATGCAGTCTACAGATTGGTAAACAAAATGATTGACGCCGGTCTTGTAACAAAAGACTCTGTCGGTAAACTCATACCTAACAAAATCTTTGGAGAAATACCGATGCTCGGCTCAGTAAAAGCCGGACTTCCCTCTTTTGCCGAAGAACAGGTCTTAGACACGACGAACCTCGAAGACCTATTGATACAGAAAAAAGATTCTACATACATACTCGAAGTAGACGGAGACTCTATGATCGACGCGCACATCGCTAAAGGCGACTTTGTTCTCGCTGAAAGAACAAATAAAGCAAAAGACGGACAGATAGTTATCGCCGAAGTTGATGGAGAATTTACAATGAAATATTTCAAAACAGACGGAAAGAAAATATTCCTCAGAGCTGCAAACAAAAACTTTAAAGACATCCACCCGACAGAAAGCCTAAACATCGTGGCTGTTGTTGTTGGTGTGATGAGAAAATACTAATACTTTTTATATTTTATGCGGAGGATGAGAGATTCGAACTCTCGGAGGATTTTACTCCTCGGCGGTTTAGTAAACCGCTGGTTTAAGCCACTCACCCAATCCTCCTGCAAACTACATAATACTTATATAAAAATTCTAAGCAATGCCGTCTTTATAATCATACGACAAATTATTATATTCTTCAGTATCACAAGAACAGACACCGTCTTTGTGCCAAAGCAAAAATGAAGACACTCCGGAATCCAAAGCAAACCTACTACAAACTGTACAGAAAGGTTTTCCTGATTTTAAGATATTTCCATTTTCATCAACTCTCGTAAAATACAGATTTGAACCTTTTACCTTCTCTCCATTTTCTTTCATCGCATCTAAGATAGCTCTCCATTCGGCATACATACAACATGTGTGATCATGTTTTGGCTTTCCAGAAAAATCATATTCATCTAAACATTTTCTGTTTTTCTCATTGTCTAGCGGTGGAGCATTATATCCAACGCCAATAATTTCATCGTCTTTTACAATAACAGTTCCGCATTTTGCGTGAAGACAAAGAGATTTTTCTGCAACCTTAGCTGCCTCTTTCATCCAGATTATCGCTTCGGATTCTTCCCGATCTTTTCATAAAGTTATTTAAAAACTTCTATTTAATATTTCTGGATCCATGTCTAAAATATCGTCTGTTTTGTGTTAAATCTGA
>CAZZCB010000014.1:0-11547 GCA_964652835.1 uncultured Candidatus Saccharibacteria bacterium
ATATTTCTGTTGGAGACAAACTTGCAGGACGACACGGAAACAAAGGTGTTATCTCAACTATTCTACCTGAAGAAGAAATGCCATATACAAAAGACGGAGAACCTGTGGATGTAATACTTACACCACTCGGTGTTCCTTCTCGTATGAACTTGGGACAAGTTTTGGAACTCCACTTAGGACTTGCTGCAAACACCTTGGGTTACCAAGCTATTGTTCCGCTTTTCGGAGGGGCAACAACAGATGAAATCAAAGGTGAGCTTAAGAAAGCAGGACTTCCAGAAGATGGACAAATCCAACTTTACGATGGTCAAACAGGAGAGGCTTTCGAACAAAAGACTGCGATGGGTTACATGTACATGATCAAACTTCACCACATGGTTGAAGACAAGGTTCATGCTCGTGCTATCGGTCCATACTCTCTAATCACTCAGCAACCACTAGGAGGTAAGGCTCAATCCGGAGGTCAAAGATTTGGAGAAATGGAAGTCTGGGCTCTGGAAGGTTACGGTGCTGCACACATACTTCGTGAAATGATTACGATTAAGTCTGATGATATTTTAGGTCGGTCATCTGCTTTTGACTCTATTATTAAAGGTGAGAAAATTCAGGAACCAAATATTCCAGCTTCATTTAAAGTGATGCTTAACTATTTACGGGGTCTCGCTCTTGATATTGATTTAAGTCGAAAAGAGAATTAATCGCTACTAATAAAATTAAAATTATATGAAAGTTTTAGACGAACAAGATTTCGATAAAATAATAATCAAACTTGCTTCTCCTGATAGAATCAAGGAATGGTCATATGGAGAAATCACAAAACCAGAAACAATCAACTATCGAACAGGGCGCTCTGAGCGAGGAGGTCTTTTCGACGAGAAGATTTTTGGTCCAGAAAAAGACTACGAATGTTATTGTAAAAAATATCGAGGAGTAAAATACAAAGGAATTGTTTGTGAAAAATGTGGAGTAGAACTTACAAAGTCTATTGTTCGAAGAGACCGAATGGGTCACATCGAGCTAGCTTCACCTGTTGCTCACATTTGGTTCCTTAGAGGTGTTCCATCTCGAATGAGTATACTTCTTAATATCACTCTAACTGACCTTGAAAAGGTTGTTTACTTCGCTGGATATATGATCCACAAAGTAAATGAAGATGAAAAAGTAAGAATCCTAAAAGATCTTGAATCTGAATACAAACAAAAGATAAAATCTTCAAGTGACGATGCTACAAAAGAAAAACTAAAAGAACTTTTCTCGAACACAAAGAAAGATTTATCTGACATTCACTTGGGAAGAGTTTTAAGTGAAATTGAATATCATCACTATTCACTTCGATATTCTTCTGCTTTTGAAGCAAGTATCGGAGCTGAGGCTATCTATAACATCTTTGCAAATCTAGATTTAGCAAAGCTGAAAGCTGAAACTGAAAAGATGATTGAAAAAGCTTCTACACTCGACAAAGTAAAGCTAAAGAAAAGACTTGGACTTATCCGGTCAATGATCCACTCAGATGTTCGTCCAGAATGGATGTTCCTAAAATCTCTTCCAGTTATTCCACCAGGACTTCGTCCTATGGTTGCTCTTGAAGGTGGTAGACATGCGACTTCAGACGTAAACGATCTTTACCGAAGAGTTATAAACAGAAACAACCGTCTTCGAAAATTGATTGAGATAAACGCTCCAGATGTTATCCTGCGAAACGAAAAAAGAATCTTGCAAGAAGCAGTGGACGCGTTGATGGACAACTCAATCGCGAAATCAGATGCAGCGATGAACCAATCTCAAAGAAGAGCTCTAAAATCTCTATCTGATAACCTAAAATCAAAACAAGGTTTGTTTAGGCAGAACCTACTTGGAAAACGAGTAGACTACTCTGGACGTTCTGTTATCGTGGTTGGTCCACAGCTAAAACTTAACCAATGCGGTCTTCCAAAGAAGATGGCTTTGGAACTTTTCAGACCTTTCGTTATTTCTAAAATCTTAGAGAGAGAATTGGCATTTAACATCAGAGGTGCAAACAAACTTATCGAAGAAGGAGTGGCTGAAGTTTGGGCGATTCTTGAAGAGGTTATTCAAGGAAAGTACGTGCTTCTAAACCGTGCGCCAACTCTACACAGACTTGGTATCCAAGCTTTCAACCCGATTCTAATCGAAGGTAAAGCTATCCAAGTTCACCCTCTTGTTTGTACAGCTTTCAACGCTGACTTCGACGGAGACCAAATGGCTGTGTACGTACCACTCGGTGAGGCTGCTCAATCAGAAGCAAAAGAACTTATGGCTTCAAACAAAAACTTGCTTAAGCCACAAGACGGAAATCCTATCGTAAACCCAAAACAAGATATGGTTCTTGGATGTTACTGGATGACAAAAGAAGTTTTGGGAGACAAGGGAGAAGGAAAATATTTTGCAAGTCCAAACGAAGCTATGACAGCTTATGACTACGGACAAGTTTCTTTCAGAGCAAAAATAAAAGTTCTTCCAACTGAAACTCAAAGATATTCAAAATTTGAAGGAAAGATTTTTGAAACAACAGTAGGACGATTAATGTTCAACTCTTCGCTTCCAAAAGATTTCCCTTATGTAAACGATGCGATGACACAAAAAAGATTGTCAGCGCTTGTGGATGAAGTTATCTACAAATACGGAGTAGACGAAACTCCAGCAGTTCTGGATAAGATTAAGGAGTTCGGTTTCAAGTATTCAACTAAATCAGGTATTACTTGGGCGATGGACAACGTTGTTGTGCCGAAAGAAAAAGCTGGTATCGTAGCTGCGGCAAGAGCTGAAGAAGCGCAAGTTATCGAGCAATACCGAGAAGGACTTCTTTCTGAAGATGAAAAGTATTTAAAAACTCTTTCGATTTGGGAAGGTGCAAAACTTAAAATTCAAGAAGCTATCCCAGCGTCTATGGATCAAAACGGTCCAGCGGCAGATATGATCAACTCTCAAGCAAGAGGAAGTATGGGTCAGCTTGTGCAGATGGCCGGTATGAAAGGTCTTATGACAAACACAGTTGGTAAAATCATCGACTTCCCGATCGTTCCATCTTACAAAGAAGGATTGTCTCCACTTGAATACTTCATTACAACTCACGGTTCTAGAAAAGGTCTAGCCGACACGGCTCTTAAAACTGCGTCAGCTGGTTACCTAACTCGAAGACTTGTGGACGTTTCTCAAGACGTAGTTGTTACTGAAGAAGATTGTAAAACAAAGAACGGAAAAACAATGAGAGAAGAAAATATTTCTGGATTCATCATTCCTCTTTCTAAAAACATCATGGGTAGAACTCTTGGAGAAGATTTGAAAGATCCAGAAGGAAAAGTTCTATTCAAGAAAAACCACATTGTTACAAAAGAAGAAGCTAAGATGATTGAAAGTATCGGAGTTAAAGAAGTGTTCATAAAAACACCTCTAACTTGCGAAACTGTTCATGGTGTATGTCAGTCATGTTACGGACTCGACCTTGGACGAAACAAACAAATCAAACTTGGAGAAGCTGTTGGTATTATCGCAGCGCAAGCTATCGGTGAGCCAGGAACACAGCTTACACTTCGAACATTCCACGGTGGAGGTGTGGCCGGAGGATCTGACATCACACAAGGTCTTCCGAGAGTTGAAGAAGTTTTCGAAAGAAGAAATCCTAAAAACCCAGCTGTGGTAAACATGGTTGATGGACAAGTTCTTGAAATCAAGGGCGAAGGAAAAGAAAGAATCATCACAGTTCTGTCTGATTCAAAAGGAGATGGTAAATCAAACACAGTAGAATATTTAGTTCCTCTAAAGAGAACTCCAACTGTTAAAAAAGGTGAAGTAGTGACAAAGGGTCAGCTTCTAACAGACGGTTCTGCGAAAATAACAGAAGTGTTTAAATTCGGAGGAAAAGATATGGCAGAAAACTATATTATTGATGAAATCAATAAAGTTTACGAACTACAAGGTGCGCCAATCTCTCGAAAACACTTGGAAATCATCGTTAGACAAATGTTCTCTCGAAGAAAAATCACTGACGGTGGCGACACGACTCTTTCACCAAACGATGTTGTAGAAAATATCGAACTTCTAGAAGAAAATGCAAGAACAAAAGAAGAAGGTGGAGCAGAAGCGAAAGGTGAGCTTGTTGTTGAAGGTATTTCTCAAGTTTCTCTTACAACTACTTCATGGCTATCTGCTGCGTCATTCCAAAACACAAACCGAGTTTTGATCAACAACGCAATCAGAGGTGGAATAGACAACTTACGAGGACTTAAGGAAAATGTTATTATCGGACGACTTATTCCAGCTGGAACAGGATTCCGAGGTGACTATAAAGAGATTGTAAAAACAGAAACAGAAGAAGAAACAAAGGAGTAACAATTTTTGAAGGGCGAAAGAATTAAATTTAGTTTAAAAGATATTGTCTTTATTATGTTTTCTCCAGTAGATCAAATTAAAGAGCGTTTAAATATAGTTGACGTAGTGTCGATGTATGTAGCTCTTACGCCTGCTGGAAAAAACTTTAAAGGGAAGTCTCCTTTTAAACAAGAAAAAACCCCTTCATTTTATGTGTCTCCAGACAAAGGTCTTTATCATTGTTTCTCGACGGGCAAAGGTGGCGATATGTTCACCTTTGTCCAGGAGATGGAGGGATTAGACTTTAAAGGTTCTTTGAAAGTTTTAGCCGACAAAGCAGGTGTTTCGCTTAAAAATTTTAATCCTAAAGAAAAAGAAGATAAAGATAGACTCTACGAAATAATGGAAGAAGCGACAAAAATCTTTGAAGATTTGCTTGCGCGTCATCCAGAAGTTTTAGAGTATATTAAAAACCGCGGAATAGAAGATGCTACTATAAAAGATTTTCGTATTGGATATGTTCCAGATGGATGGAGAAATCTATACGACAAACTAAGAGAAAAGTTTAAAGACGACGACCTATCTTTGGTGGGACTCGTAAAGAAAACAGAAAAGGGTGTGTATGACACGTTCAGAGATAGGATAATGTTTCCGATCTGTGATTCAAGTGGGCGAGTGATTGCTTTTTCTGGAAGGATTTTTAAAGACGACGGCAAGTCAGGAAAATATGTAAACAGCCCAGACACTCCGCTCTTTAACAAAAGTGATGTTTTGTTCGCGATAGATAAGGCGAAGAATTACATAAGAAAATATAATTTCACGACTATTGTGGAAGGTCAGTTTGACGTTATTTCTCTTCACCAGGCAGGATTTAAAAACACTGTGGCTGTGTCAGGGACAGCACTCGCTGACGGACTGATAGGTAAAGATAAACAAGTAAACAATCTTGGAGTTATTAAAAGACTTTCAAACAACTTGGTCTTGGCTTTCGATTCAGACACTGCTGGGGTCAGCGCTGCGAAGCGTTCGGCACATATCGGTATGTCACTGGGGATGGATGTGAAAGTCGTGGATATAACAGCGGGTAAAGACCCGGCAGACTTCTTAAAAGACTTTGGAAAAGATGCGTGGTCCAAATTACTAAAAGCAGCCGAACATGTAATCATTTTCTACGTAAACAAAATAAAGCAAACTGCAAAAGACGAAAGAGAAGTGGGACGCAAGATACAAGAAGAAGTCCTACCACTCCTCCTCGAACTTCCGAGTGATATAGAGAAATCGTTCTTCATAAAAAAAATTAGCGAGATCACAAACATTTCAGAAAGCTATATCGTTTCAGATCTAAAAAAGATAAAGGTGGACGTAAAACCAAAATCTCTTTCAGAGGAAGAAAATAAGCCAGCCGAAGTTAGGCAGCCGACGTCGACAGATGACGTGATAGAAAAAGAGATTTGGGGAATATATGTGAACAAAGAAAAATCCGAAGCAGTCAAAAGTAAAATAGAAAGTATCGTCGGAGTAGAAGGTTTTATAAAAATGGAAGAAAGATACAAAGACAGGGAAAGTGAATTTATTTTTGGAGAAAAAGATTATATTTCTGGCGAAGAAGAAACATTTAAAAATTTCAGAAATTATTATATTCGGAAACGTATAGCAAGTATTAAAGAAGAGATTAAAAAAGCAGAAAGCTTGGGTGACGAAAAAACAGCTGACGAGTTAACAAAAGAGCTTAACAGTCTTGGAAAAGAAAAAGACGTTATAAACAACAGTCGCTTCACTATTAACAATTAGCATTTAAAGGTTTATATTAATCATATGGCAAAATCAAAAAAAGTAGCAAAAAAGACAGCAAAGAAAGTGGTAAAAAAATCTTCAGCTAAAAAGGTGGTTAAAAAGGCAGTAAAAAAAGCGCCGGCTAAAAAGCCTTTGAAAAAAGTTGTAAAAAAAGCGGCTAAACCAAAAGCTGTTGCCAAGTCTGCACAAAAACAAGCGGTGGCAAAACCTGCTCGAGCTGGTCAGGGTGGGGGGGCTGTAAAAGGTGGTTCTAAGAAAGTTCTAACAAAAGCAGAGATTCAACAAAAACAAGCAGATGGTCTGGTTGAGAAGGGACGAAAAAGAGGTTTTATTACATATGACGAAATTCTGAAGAATTTCCCAAACATCGAAAACGACGTTATCTTTTTGGATGACCTATATTCACAATTCCTAGACGCTGGGATAGATGTTTTAGAAGGTGGCAACTTGCTTGATTTCGAAGATCCAAAAGACAAAATAGAAAAATACGTAAAAGATAAAAAAAGCAGAGACTCTATTCAAATGTATTTGAAAGAAATCGGACAATACTCTTTGATCAAAGCTTCTGAAGAAAAAGAGCTTGCGAAAAGAATCGAAGCAGGGGACGATGAAGCGAAAAATTTACTTGCTCGGGCCAACCTTCGTTTGGTTGTTTCTATTGCGAAAAAATATTCTGGAAGAAGTCAGGACTTAACTCTACTAGACCTTATTCAAGAAGGGAACCTGGGACTTTTCAAAGCAGTAGAGAAATTCGACTGGTCAAAAGGTTTTAAGTTTTCAACTTATGCGACTTGGTGGATAAGACAATCAATCACTCGTGCGCTGGCTGACCAATCCAGAACTATTCGTATTCCGGTTCACATGGTTGAAACTATTTCAAAATATAAACAAGTTTACCGAAGACTTTTCCAAGACTTGGGACGTGAGCCTTTGGCTGAAGAAGTTGCGACAGAGATGGGTGTCGAAGTTGAGAAGATTCATATAATCGAAAAGATTAGTCAAACGACAGCCAGTCTTGAAAAACCTATTAACGAAGACGAAGATAAATCTACGCTAGGTGAATTTATTGCCGATGATAAAATCGCGCGCCCTGACCAAGACTCTGCGCAGAGAATTCTTTCTGATCAAATCAGAGAAGTTCTAAACGAACTTTCACCAAAAGAAAAGAAAATTTTGGAAATGAGATATGGACTTGAAGACGGAATTCAACACACTCTAGAAGAAGTGGGTCATGAATTTGGAGTTACTCGAGAAAGAATCAGACAAATCGAAGCCAAGGTTCACGAAAAACTTCGAAATAACGAAAAGATTGCAAGACTACGAAACTATTTTGACTAGCGAGAGGCTGTGAAAATTTATTTTCACAAAGTCCGAGTGACGTCAAAATACAAGATTATTTTTTAATAATGCTTTTATTTTGACTAATTATTAAAAAAAGAAAAGCGCTCCGGTTACGGGGCGCTTTGTGCGTCAGGGTATTTGACTATGTGGTCAAAGAGCGAGAAGAGTCCGACTAGCAGTGTCAGCTGCATTTCTGGCGCCCAAACATTGTGACTGCTTATCTTACTCTCGTTTGGGTAAATTCCAGCACTTGCAGCATTTCCTGGAACTACGAACGTTAACAGCCTTTCTTCTCGTACCCAGCACCCGACACCATCCATAGATTTCTGTGTGGGGTTTTTGCCGGAGAGACTTTTCCATGCCAGAGCCATACGCTCTGTGAAGAAATCAGGGAACTGGGTAACTTCAGGCGCAAACGTGCCGTAACCCGCTTTGACTTTTGGATGGCTTTGATAGTATTCATCAATCCAAGCTTCGAACTTCGGAGATTGATAGCCCACAATCGCGTGTGAGTAATGATTACCAAAACCGTAACTGGTAGAAAGCGTGAATAGTTGAGCATCCTCACTCACAAGCTTGTAATAACTCTCATAAAGTGCCGCTGAAAGCGCAGACAAGATCTCGTGTATGCTTGCAGATGTCTGGCGAGCCATTACTCTTTTCAAAGGGAAGATGAGCTTAACACGGTCTTCTTCATGCTCAATCTCTCCACATCCTTGGTATCCAATGCAGGTGTCACTTATTCTAAATGGGAATGACCCCCGTTTGTGAAGACATCTCTTCGTGTCATCAGAAGGTTCTCTATCGGTGAATCTTTTTAAGATCGGTAGAGCTTTCTCAAAGTCTTCAAGATGAATGTTGATAATGAGCGTGGGGACATTCTTTGGCCCCCGTGTTTCGTACGAAAGGCTGTAAAGCGTGTCCATGGTTTGTGTTTTTATGAATTCTATATTTTATCTATCTTTTGTCAACAAACGAAATTTCGATAATTTTCTGGTGTGATATAATGATACTAAGATTATTAATTTAAAAAACTCATATAATATAATGAAAAAATTAGCTTGGGCATTGGTTATAGTAGGGGCGCTTAATTGGGGGCTTGTAGGTTTAGGAGGATTATTCTTTGATGGGGAAATCAATCTAGTTTCTATCATCTTCGGAACTTCAGTTGCCGCATATGTTGTATACATATTGGTTGGTCTATCTGCTGTTTATGCTCTAATGGGTCACTGCGGATGTAAAAGATGCGCAGGATACTGTAAAAACTGTGAAAACGGAGCTTGTGAGACTCATAAAAGATAAAGTTGGCAAATATGGGGTAGAAAAGGGTCCAAAGCGAAAGCTTTGGACCCTTTTAATTTCCACATTGCCCCATATAGCTTTTTGTGTTATAATCGACAGGTTTAGATAACCAAAGAATGCATAAATTTACTACAATATTATTCTATGTTTTGGGATTTATCTCCATGTATGTGCAGATATTTTTTCTTATAACTTTCTTTGAGAAAAGAAAGACTATTCAGTATCGAAAAGAGAAGATAAAACTAGAGCGGTATCCGACTATCACAGTGGCTGTTCCGTGCTGGAATGAGCAAAACACTGTAGAAAGAACTCTAAACTCACTACTTGAGCTGGACTATCCAAAAGATAAAATCACTATTATCGCTGTGGACGACGGTTCTACTGATAACACTTGGGAAGTTTTGAAAAAGTTTGAAAAACACTCAAACATAAAAATACTTAAAAAAGAAAACGGAGGAAAACACACGGCTGTAAACTATGCTATACAAAATTCTGATTCAGAGTTCGTTTCTTGCCTAGACGCTGACTCTTTTGTTGAGCCAGAAACTCTAAAAAGAATGATGACGTATTTCCTAAAAGACGAAAACACAATGGCCGTCGCTCCATCTATTTTAGTTCACAATCCAAAAACCCTAACTCAAACACTTCAACAAGTTGAATATAACTGGGCTGTGTTTATGAAAAAAATCCTTGGTATTCTTGGCGGTATTTACGTTACGCCTGGACCTTTTTCTATTTTCCGAAGAAAAGTCTTTACAGATCTTGGACTTTTCAAGAAAGCACACAACACAGAAGACATGGAGATTGCTTTTAGAATGCAGAAAAATCATTACAAGATAGACCAATGTAACGACGCATACGTCTATACAACTGGGCCAAAAACTATCGTGGCCTTATATAAACAAAGACTAAGATGGATTTATGGATTCGTGATGAATACGTACGATTACAGAAAAATTCTTTTGAAAAAAGAATACGGATTTTTCTCTCTGATTTCTGTTCCAGCCGGAGTAGTTTCTATGATCGCTGTGCCGTACATACTTGCGCTTTTAATGTTCCAAATCTTCAAAGGGATTTTCAAGTTAATAGAAAAATATCAAACAGTTGGTTTTGACTTTAATTTCGGATGGAACCTTACTTGGCCAAACTTCGATATGTTTTTTGTTAGCACAAACGCTTATGTTTTCACTGGAATTATTCTCTACCTTCTAGTTATGTCGACTATCATAATCGGGAAGAGAATGATTACTGGAAAATATGGATTTGATTTCAGAATAATTTATTTCATGGTTATCTTCAGCTTTATCGCCCCTCTTTGGGTGGTCAGAGCGATGTATAACGCAGTATTTGCAAAAAAGACCGCTTGGAGGTAGAGTATAAGCCTATGAAAAGAGAAAACCAAAACGATTGGAAGAAATACATTATTGTCTTCCTTATAACATTCTTTATATTTGCCACGGCTTTTTACGTGTCTAATAACCTTAACAACAACAAGCTAGAAGAAATCCGCCAAATAGAAGATACTATATCTATCGATATTTTGTCGCTAGAAACTCAGTTTGACCTGTTCGAGCAGCTTTCTTGTGAGAACATCACAGACTCTATACTTTCAAAAGAGCTTAACGAGCTTGCGAGTAAAATCGAATACGGAGAAAATAACTTCGACTTCGACGAAGAGCTCGTTAGTCTTAAAAAATACTATTCACTTCTTCAAATAAAAGATTTCCTTTTGATGCAAAAAGCATCTGACCGATGTGATTTAAATATTGAATCTATTATTTATTTCTATGGACGTGAAGACTGTGACGATTGTCGAAAACAAGGATATATCTTAACAGACCTAAGAAAAGACTATCCAGAACTTAGAGTTTATTCTCTAGACTATTACCTGGACCTTTCTGCTATCGAAGCTTTGAAATCTATCTACAAGCTAAGTGATGAAAGTCTACCAGCTCTGATTATAAACGGAAGAACATATACTGGATTTAAAACGAGAGCAGAGATCGAAACTGTGATGCCTGAGCTTGTGAAGATTCGTGAAAAAAGAGAAGCAGAAGAAAAAGCAAGGCTTGAGGCAAAAGATGCTGAAGATGCAGAGTTAATAAAAACACAAACTTCAAATACTAAAGATGAACCTAAACAATAAAGATCAAAATATTAGTCCCGTTTTAGAAAAAGGTAAGAAAAATTATCTTATTGATATTGACGGAACTGTTTGTGACGACGTTCCAAACGAACAGCCAGAGCGAATGGTAACAGCTACTGAGTACTCAGGTGCAAAAGACCGGATAAATGCCTGGCACGACGAAGGTCATATAATCACTTTCTTTACATCTCGCACGAGCCGTGACCATAGAGAGATAACAGAGAAATGGCTAAAAGATCATGGATTTAAATATCACGCGCTTCTAATGGATAAACCTCGCGGAGGAAACTATGTCTGGATAGATAACCACCCCGTAGAAGGAGTTTTGTATAAAGGGGATTGGAGAGAGGTGAGATAAAAATAAATAAAACCCCTTTCGGGGTTTTATTTATTTGGAGCCGTCTCGGAGATTCGAACTCCGGACCTACCGCTTACAAGGCGGTTGCTCTACCAACTGAGCTAAGACGGCTTATTAACTTTTTAACTTACAAATCTATTTTAATCTTACGGTTGTCTCGGACCCTGTCCGACCACTGGCGGGAACTGAGCTAAGACGGCTTATTAAAATACTGTAGCTTTCTATTTCAAAAACTTACTCTATTTTATTTGTTTTGACAATAAAGTCAACCTTGATA
>CAZZCB010000015.1:0-11496 GCA_964652835.1 uncultured Candidatus Saccharibacteria bacterium
CGTGGAGCGTGAAGAAAAAAGAAGCAAGAAAGCCGGCCCGTAAGGGCCGGCTTTCGCTTCTAGTATGTATGTTGTGATAAAATACCAATATGTCACAGTTCACTGCTTGGGAAAGAGAATATAAAAAACCAAAGATGATAACAAACTCAGATGCTCCGCCTGTGGCTTTTAAAGATTTTGTAAAATGGCTTAAGAGAAAAGAAGGTGTCGAGCTTTCTTCTTTAAACGTTTTAGACCTCGGTGCGGGAACAGGGAAGAATGCGATATATCTGGCGGAGCGTGGAGCAACTGTCACCGGGATAGAGCTTTCCAAAGAAGCAGTGAAGATCTCTAAAGAGCGTGCGAAAATCGCCGGCGTTTCTGTAGACTTTCGTGAAGGAAGTTTCGGTGAGGAATTTCCTTTTGCTGACGAGTCTTTTGATTTGGTTTTAGACGTGACTTCTTCAAACTCTTTGGACGAAAAAGAAAGAGAAATATATTTAAAAGAAACAGTTCGGGTTTTAAAACCAGGTGCGTATATGTTTGTGCGCGCTCTTTGCAAAGATGGAGATAAAAATGCACTCAATCTTTTAAAAATAAGTCCTGGAAAAGAACACGATACGTATTTCATGCCTGATCTTTCTTTATATGAGAGAGTTTTTTCTCGCCCAGACTTTGAAAAGATGTACGGAAAAGATTTTGAAATTTTAAAACTTGAAAAAGATTTTAGCTACACGACTGTCGGCGATAGAAAATATAAAAGAAATTTCTGGCTTGCATATTTAAAGAAAAAATAGGGAATAATTCGGTCTAAAATCTCAAAACAACACAAAAAAAGGCCTAAAACAAGGTTTGAATTGGTAAAACCTTTTGTGGTATATTTATTGTGTTATGACTATTAAAGAAAAAATGAAAGAAAACAAGAACGTGCTTTGGGGCGTGGCAGCAGTGGTTATTATCATAATTTTATTAATTGTTTTAGGAGGGAAGAAGGATGGAGGTGAAGATGTAGAAGTAAATGAATCTTCAGAAACAGAAGGGCAAATGACAGCTCTTTCACCTGCGGAACCTATCGTAAGTGGAGACTATGAATATGCTTTCTCTGGGGTTGAATGGATGTTCGACACACAGGATCCTTTAGTGGTAGGAACAGGAAACACTCACCTTAAAATGATGTTTGCTGACTTTACACGAAACGGAAACGCTATTACTTTCGGAAGACCTTATAAACTAGGTTTCCATCCGGGAACTTGCGAGTCTGTAGATTTCTTGGACACAACAGATGTAGCTGGAATACCTCTAGCGTACGCAAAATGTTCTGACGGAAAGATAACAAGAGAATTTGCTGTTCTTCAAGAAGCAGAAAAAGTAACAGTAAAAATGAATGAAATAATAGGTGAAGAAAAAACAGGATTCCAGGATTGGTATAAGATCGATGTTACAGAGATTGTAAAATAATTTAAGACAAAAAGTCCCTCTGCTTGCGAGCAGAGGGACTTTTGATTTGTTCGCTAAATTATATCGATATATCGATATAATTAGATTGTTTAAAAAATATTGACTAACTGTAAATATAAAAAATAAAATTGGGTAGATGTAAAAAAGAAAGGGCGGTCCGCGATGCGGTCCGCCCTTTGTGCGCTCGTTCTTCTAGAACTTGGCGCGTTTCTTGTGTGGTTGCTTCAGAGACCTACCAGAACCTTTCGGCGGTGTGTATGGGGTTAGAACCATGACGCCACTGACTGGCTTTCCGTCAAAAGTGTATCCACTTTCGACAGTCACGGCGAACCTTTTGCCGGCGCGCTTGTCGGCGATGTAGACGAACTGCTTTGTCTGTCCGATCAGTTCGTCTCTGTGTAGCCAGAGCAGATCACATATCGCTCCGTCCTCTGTGATCACCGCGAGGGCATAATCCGCCTCCGGGTTTTCATCGAGCGAGTCCACGATGTATGAAGGCACCGCAGGCACCAACATACTCTCATCGTATACCCACAGGTAATCAGTCTCTGTCGAGAAGATCATCTTGTAGGCCTCCGGGTGAGTGTTGGTTGTCACAGAATCCTTCGTGAAAATGATCCCTGTTTTGGCCGTGCACATGCACGACTTAAGTTCCAGGATCACACACTCGAGCTTCTGTGAACGGCTGTTGTAGAGGATACCCTTTTTCATCTGGTAATCCTTGTTCGGTAGGGCCACTGTGTCCGTACCGACCACATATGTCGTAGCCTTTTGCCCTCGGGAAACTTCCCGTAGCTGTCCGTACACCTCTGTGGGTTCACCATTCATCTCCAGGACTGCCCACGTGGGTTTCTGGCTCTTGGGTCTTGCGACGAGTTCGAGCACCTGGCTCGGAACTTTCACGCTCTGCGCGAGTTCATCGGTTGCGATGTAATCCACATGGTACTGCGCAAGGGCGTCGCTTTGAGCGAGGCCAGTGCAGAAAAGTAAGACGAAAACGTTCTTCATGGCTTTATCTTGAGGTTGGTTAGTCAATGTACTTGTTACTATATTTATACATTAAAATGTCTATTTTGTCAATCAGGAGATTAAAAAGTAATTGTTACCGGTATTAATTTATTTATTTTGACTTTCATTAATTTATTTGTCATTATTTCAAAAACGCTCATTAACACAATCCAAAATGAACAGCTACACACACGCAATGAGGTCTGTTGAGATCTTTAATGGGGGAGATATTGACCAATATCTACCAATTCACCAGACAATTGATCTTCAAAAGGCGGTTACGAATTCGGTCTATTGCCGTTTCCAAATGCACCACTTTGATTTGGGTGGGGCAATGCTGACCAAGATCTACGGGAAAAATGTACCAGGTACAAAAGTACCCGTGGCACACCTGCTTCTACAGCATTTGTTGGAGGACTATGGTTATGTCCCCATGTATTCTGATTGGCTAGATGCGTTCCCAAAAGGTAAGGAGGGATTTGTTCTTCCTAAGGGTGATGAATCCGTTGTTCCTCTTGTAATGCAAGATATATCAAAGCTTGCATTGCGCCACAGTGATACCTCACTTGGTCAAGTGATAAGGGTTATTGGCCTGGTTAGGAAGATCGTCTCCTGCGAGGATCTGACTAGCTCAAGTGAGATCCTAGCGAATGACAAACGTTCCTGGTTGTTTGCAAGTCAAACAGGCCTCGAACTTTTGAAGAGGATAATGAAACCAGAAGATTCAAAAATGGATGACCTGATCACTTCTGCCATGTTCCACTTGTTCAGGTCTTCTGAATACCAGCTACAATCTATCGCTGACATTCCTGCGGCTGAAGCGAGCTGGATGAGGAGACCTAAAGCTGGACATATGGAGGTTTCAGAAGTTGCTTCTTTGATCGAGGAATTCGACAAGAGCGGTGATTTAAAAAACCTCCCACTCCTTCCTTCTGTGAAGAGTGAGGAAAAAGAAGAGAAGTCAGCTAGTAGTAGGACGGTTGATACTCCAGACTACCATAGACCCAATCGTGACTGGAGTGATCCAGGTCGTTGTTCAGGGGGTAGGATGGATTAGGCTTACAAGAAAAAAGAAGAGGGCGGGATATTCTCGCCCTCTTTCTTTTAGTCCTCCTTCGGTTTTTCGATTTCCATCACAGCGATATTCACCGCTTCGCCAGATATTCTCATCACATCTTTATCTATCTTTTTAAACTCTTTGCTTGAAAGATTATATTGGTTCACTACTGTTCCCAGGTTCTTTCCCATTTTATCGTGGTAATCTTCGTAAGCTTTTAGATGTCTTCCGAGTTCTCCCACTTGTTTTTGTATCTCGACAGCCTTTTCTTCAATCTGCATCGCTTTTAGTCCTTGAAGAACAGTTTGCAGATATGCGAGGAAAGAAGTAGGTGAGACTATCACAACTTTGTATTTACTTGCAGCGCGTTGGATCAAGTTTTCTGTGTCTTCACCGATAGCGCCGATTTTGTTTATTAGTAAATCGTAGTAGATAGCTTCGTGCGGGATAAACATAAAAGCAAAATCCATCGTTCCTTCTGCTGGTTGAATATATTTTGCTGTTTCCACGATTCTGTTTTTTAGGTCACTGACAAAAAGTTTTTCAAGTCTCTCTTTATCTCCAGCGTTTTCTGCTTCAGAAACTTTGTTGTAGTTTTCTAGAGAGAATTTTGAGTCTATCGGTATTATTTTATCTTTTACGAAAACCACAGCGTCCACGATGTCGCCGTTTGGAAAACTGTACTGCATTTGATAAGACCCAGGCGGAAGGGTATTTTTAAGAAGTGTTTCAAGATAGTATTCACCGAGTATTCCCCTGGACTTTGGGTTCTTTAACATATTTTGAAGTTGTTGAAGTTGGTCTGTGAAATTCATCACTTGTTTTCCAGTCTCTTTGACTTCTGTTATCTCTCGAGTGATTTCGCGGATAAGTTTTTGAGATTCGCTTGTTTGGTATTTTAAAGATTCCATCATTTCTTTTCCGCTATCGCGAAGTCTCTCGTCGAGTGTTCGACGAATATCTTTCATTTCATCTGCTAAAAACCTGAAAGCTTTTTCTTCAGCTCCTGTATCTTCTTTTTTGTTTTTATTTATTAGGGTAAAAATTATGTATCCGATAATTAACCCGAGAAGTATATATACGATAGTCATAGATGTATTTTAACCTAAAACTTAAAATAAAAGAAAAGGCGCGCCCCTGGTGTAGGGCGCGCCTTCGTTCGTTCGCCTAGCTGTTAGGGCCTGGCGGTCTTGTTGCTCAAATGTGCTCCAGAAGAGGGAGGTCTTTCTTCCATACTCGTTTCTTGAGACAGAGTGTGTAGTAGAAAGCCATTCCAAGTCCACGTAACATTGCCGTGGCGCAGTAATCGTAGAGTCTTTCCATGTTCTTCGGGTTTTGGTTAACAAGCGATGACGATGTACGTTTATCTAAACAATACTACAATCCCATAAAATGCTCAATAGTATAAATCCAATCTTCCTCTTCTTCTGGAGTTTCTTTTTTCTGTTTCAAAAGCCATTCAAGATAGCTTCTATCTTTTTTCGCCACCTCTTCAACACTTACATTTTTATGTTTCCCAAAGTTAAAGTATTTGAAGAGTACTGGGTGCGAAGAAATATCCACCATCTGGTCGATAGCAGTTTCTCGAGACAGATTTTCTGTCTCCATTATTTTCTTAAGGAGTCTTTCAAAAAGTTTTTCGAGAACTAGTACGTCGCCTTTTGCGTCGTGAGCTGTCGCTTCTACTTCTATCCCGAGTAGATACCTTAGGTATTGCAGGCGATAAGAAGAGATTTTTCCTTCAGGGTCTAAGTGTCTCGCCACACGAAAAGTGTCGATAGTTTTTCCTACTTTAAGTCCTTCTTTTTCAAGCATCCCTACGTCGAACTTTGCATTGTGAGCGATCATCACAGAGTCTTCCTTTGAAAAAAGTTCTTCGAGCTCTTTATACTCCGGACTTCCGATGAAAGCCGGTTTTCCTGCAACCATTTTTTCTGTGATATGGTGCACTGCCATAGATTCGATAGAAATCGGCAGGGTTGGTTTATAAAGTTCATCGACAATCTTATCGCCGATTTTGTAGCAAAGCTGACAAAGTTTATCCTCCGGCATATTGCCCGTCGTTTCTGTATCTAAAAATATAAGTGTTTTTTCTTTCATCCCGTTAGAGGTAGGTCACGGTTACCCGATTTCCCATTAAAATTAATTAATAATTATACTTTTATATTGTAACCAATTTAGAGTTTATTTATCTGCGTGACCGCAAGCTCTATTGGGACATATGTTTAAAGTATACCAAATATGTTAAAATATGTTTATGAAAAAGTCGGTGAATCGATTAAATATTAATTAGACTTTTAAAAATAACATGCAAGAAAAAATCAGAGAGGAGATTAAAAATGCGATGCGTGCAAAAGAGGAGACAAGAGTTCTTGTTTTAAAAGGTATTTTATCTGCCTTTACAAACGAACTAGTCGCGACAAAAAGAACACCACAAGACAAACTAACAGATGAGGAATGTCTAACAGTGATTACTCGTCTTGCAAAGCAAAGGAAAGATTCTATCCTTCAATTTGAAAACGGGGGACGAGCAGACTTAGCCGAAGTTGAAAAGAAAGAACTTGTGATTTTAGAAGAGTTTTTACCGACGCTTATGTCTGTGGACGAAATCAAAGCTTTTGCTGAAAACAAAAAAGCTGAGATGGGTATAACAGACGCGTCTCAGAAAGGTCAGTTTATGGGCGCTCTTATGAAAGACCTGAAAGGAAAGGCAGATGGAGGAGATGTTAAAAATGTAGTTGATTCGTTGTTTTAGTTTTATTATTTAACTTTTTTAAATTACTTGTCCCGTTAGAGATGATGTATTTAAAAAATTACTATCGGGTATAATTTACGAAGGTTATTAAATTACAAGAAATTAACTAAGGTATGCAAACTAATAATTTGCTATCTCTAATGGGATGAATTTACTTTTTAGATGGCTGATGCTGGTTTTGGCGGTTATCGCCTCAGCGTATTTTGTAGAAGGGATAGAAGTGGTCGGAGTTTTGCCTGCAGTTATCGCCGGAGCTATTTTGGTTTTTATTCACACTCTTATAAAACCAATATTGAAAATCCTAACACTTCCGATAAATATTTTAACTCTAGGGATTTTCTCTCTGGTTTTGAACGGTCTGTTTTTCTGGTTTGTCTCTACTGTAGTCTCAGGTTTTTCTGTAGAAGATTTTATGTCAGCTCTCTGGGGCTCTATAATCGTGTCTATACTAAACTGGCTTGCTGATAAAGTTATTGATAAAGACTAATGTTTTGGAATTCTAAAAAAACTTTAGTAACACACAACGGGGGTTTTCACTCTGATGATATTTTCGCTTGCGCGACTCTTCAGATTTTTTTAGAAAAAGTTGGTGAGGATTATGAAGTTATAAGAACTCGTGACGAAAGAGTGATCAGAAAAGGAGACTACGTTTTTGATGTCGGCGGGATTTACGACGCATCTCTAAACAGGTTCGATCATCATCAAAAGGGTGGCGCAGGAGTTCGGGAAAACGGCGTGCCGATGGCTTCTTTTGGTTTGGTTTGGCAAAAGTTCGGAATAGAGATTTGCGGAAGTAAAGAAGTCGCAGATGAGATAGACAGAAAGCTTGCCTGCCCGATAGACGCAAACGACAACGGCGTGGATGTTTACAAAACAAATATTGAAGGAATTTCTCCAATAACTTTTCAGGATATTGTCGGAGTTTATTACCCAAAAGAAGATGCAAAAGAAATAGAGTACTACAGAGCTTTTACTGAGCTTGCGCTACTTGCGAAAAGAATTTTACAGAAAAGTATTTTAAAAATAAAAAAGCAGATGGAGGTAAACGACTACATGAGAGAGCTTTACGAAAAGTCAGAAGATAAAAATTTCTTAGTTGTCGAAAAAAAGTATGGCAGACATGCAGTGACTGTCGGAGCGCTAAATCTAACAGAGGTTTTGTATGTTGTTTATCCTGCAAAAGTGGGGAGTGAGTGGAACGTCGTCGCGACTCGGAAAAATATCGAAAGTATGGAAAGTAAAAAACCTTTTCCATCTGCTTGGGCTGGGCTTTCGGGCGCGGATTTACAGAAAACAACCGGAGTTTTAACTGCAAAATTCTGCCATAACGGAGCTTTTCTATGTGTGAGTGGAAATATGCAAGACTCCATAGAGCTTGCTAAATTGTCAATTAAAAGCTAATTTGTATATATATGGAAACAACACCTAACTTAGAATTTAATAAAAAAAGAGAATTTACGCCAACAGAAGATGCTATTGCTAGGTTTTTTGCTGAAAATGAAATAGATAAGCTTAATTTTTCTACTCCCGAAGAGGCAAAAGCTCATGTGGATATGATAAACGGAAAATATGGAAACATATCTTTTGTCGCAGAAGATAGGGGCGGATTTTCTATTAAATTCAGACGTTCTCATTTAGGGGATGGTTTCGAAGAATATAAACCAGAAGAAAACGGCGACAATGGAAATGTTGACCTGGAAAAAGCAGCTTAGTCTCTATAAACTAACTACTAAAATCTAACAACTATAATATGGCATTAATAGACGAATTAAAAATTTACGCGAAGGCGGGAAACGGCGGAGACGGCGTTGTTCGTTGGCTTCGTGAAAAATCAAAACCTTGGTCAGGTCCAGCTGGTGGAAACGGCGGAAAGGGAGGAGACGTGTATTTGAAAGGAATACGCGACGCTTCTGTTTTAGCTGAATATACTCACGATACAAAATTTAAAGCTGAGAATGGTCAGGCTGGTGCTAAAAATAGTCGTGAAGGTGCGAACGGTGCGGACCTCTATATAAAAGTTCCCGTTGGATCTTTGGTCACGAACCTAGATACTGGAGAACAGTACGACGTCGACGAAGACGGAAAAGAAATTTTAATTCTAAAAGGTGCTCGCGGAGGACTTGGAAACGAGCATTTTAAATCTTCTACAAACACAACTCCTTACGAATCAACTCCAGGAAAAGAAGGTCCAGACGGAAACTTCTTTATTGAACTAAGACTTTTTGCAGATCTTGGGCTTGTCGGTTATCCAAACGCTGGTAAATCTACTTTTTTAAATTCTGTTACAAATGCAAAATCAAAAATCGGTGCGTATCCTTTTACAACCCTAGATCCACACCTGGGAGTTTTAGAAGAATTTGTTATTGCTGATATCCCGGGAATTATCGAAGGTGCTTCAGAAGGAAAAGGTCTCGGGGTAAAATTCTTAAAACATATTAAACGAACAAAAGCGATACTTCACCTAGTTTCTTTCGATCGGACAGACGATGAAAATGGTGAAGAAATGTCGATGATGGAAAAGTATAAAAATATAAGAAAAGAACTTGAGAACTATGATCCAGAGCTTGGTGAAAAGAAAGAAATAATCCTTTTGACAAAAACTGACACGGTAGATGAAAAAACTATAAAAAAAGAAGTTAAAAATTTTGAAAAATTACCCGCCTCGACTCGTGGAGACTCGTCGACGCGAGGCGGGAAAAAACCTGTTTTAGTGATGTCTGCATATGATGACGAATCTGTGAAAAATGCAAAAGACGAGATCGTGAAGATTTTAAGAAATAGGAAATAAAAAAGAAGGGCGCGCCTTGCGGCGCGCCCTTTTCATTTAAGGCTGTAATTCTTCATCTTTCTTTCTCGCCCTTATTCCCAAGCCCGTCACGATGTAAACGAACAAAAGTGATCCCAGTGTTGCGAGGATGAAAACACTATGTTTTTCGTCTTGCTTACCTGTAAGCAACTCTATTGATGTATAGAAATCTGCACCAACAAGTAAACATATAAAAAACAGCACAATATTCCAAAATATGACCACAGGATTTTTTATTGTTGATTTTGAATATCCTATTGGAAAGGCGATCATAACTATTAAAGATAATCCAGAGAAAAAACCAGCTATTGATTTAGCTAACTCATTTTCTACAAATACTTGAATTAAACACAGTGTGAAATATCCGTAAGATATCGGCTGTATTTTGTTTATTTGGATTCCAACCATCTCTTTGAGTGTCATGGCAAGGTGCTTTAGGTTTGTTCCTCTCAAGACTAAACTTTTTACATGTTTTGTCAAACCTTAATAAAAAAATAAGGAGCCCTACTAGGGCTCCTCTGGCCTTAGAAGCGTTCATTGTCACTTCTTGGATATCTTCTCAATCAGAATGTATTGCTCGTATTTTTCATTCTCTTTTGTTTGCCAATATAAACCATCCCTAACTTCCATTAATCGAACAGTATCTCCTTCTTTATGGCAGTCAAGGGCGATAGCATCGACTATTTCTCCGGTCGATAATTTTCTGGCTTTGAAGTTGGGGGCTGTGTTACATGCTACAAGGGTTGCGCACGTAAAGATTGCCAGAAATAGGGTTTTTGTGTACTTCATGGGTTCTAGTTTTTTTGAAGTATCTCAAATTAAAAAAATTTGTCAATTTATAAAAATCTATTAATAAAAATCAAATTTTCTGCTAAAATGCATTTACTGGTCCCGTTAGAGGCCGCGGTAACATTGCGATAATATCTAATCGGGTCAAAAAATTTTAGGATAAAATTATTAATTATTTATGGCAGAAAATCGGGTGACCGTAGCCTGCCTCTAACGGGATGGAAAACTCTAAATATAAAGTAACTATCGGGCTAGAAGTCCACGCAGAATTGAAGACGGCTTCAAAGATGTTTTGTGATTGTGTAAACAATCCAGACGAGGAAAAGCCAAATACAAACGTTTGTCCAGTCTGTATGGCACACCCTGGAACGCTTCCTGTTTTAAACAAAAAAGCTATAGAAAATGTGATTAAGGTCGGACTTGCTATTGGTGGAAATATCGCCAATTTTACAGAATGGGACAGAAAAAACTATTTCTATCCAGATATTCCAAAAGGATATCAGATTTCTCAGTATAAATATCCGATAGTTTCTGGTGGGGAAATCGGTGGTGTAAAAATTACGAGAATTCACTTAGAAGAAGATACTGCGAATAATAAACATACAGACGAGGCGTCTTTGATAGATTTCAATCGTGCTGGCGTGCCACTAATGGAGCTTGTGACAGAGCCTGTAATTCATAGCTCAGAAGACGCGGGTAATTTCGGACGTGAGCTACAGCTTTTACTTCGGACTCTTGGCGTTTCAGACGCGAACATGGAAAAAGGTGAAATGCGAGTAGAGCTCAACCTTTCTGTTTCGGATACAGATAAATTTGGAACAAAAGTTGAAGTAAAAAACATAAACTCTTTCCGAGCAGTAGAAAAAGCTGCGAAATTTGAGATAGAAAGACATATCGCGCTTCTAGAAGAAGGTCGCGGAAATGAGATAGTTCAGGAGACTCGCGGTTGGGATGAAAACAAAGAGATAACTTTTTCTCAAAGAACAAAAGAAAATTCAGAAGACTACAGATATTTCCCAGAACCAGATTTACCAAAAATGCATTTACATGAAGTTTTTGATTTGGAAAAAATGCGCGCAGAGCTTCCAGAGCTTCCATGGAAAAAGCGTGAAAGATATTTAGCTCTTGGTTTAAAACCAGAAGATGTAGAAGTTTATATTTCTGATTTTGAAGTTGGTAAATTCTTAGAAGGAGTTTTGACTGAAGTAACTGATAAAGAAGTGGTTAAAAAAGCTTCAAACTATATCACGAGTGATATGGCGGGACTTCGCGCGACAAAAGATAATTTCAAAATGCCAGAAATCTCTGCATTCGTGAGTCTCATAAAAATGGTAGGGGAAAACAAAGTAAACTCTCGCGGAGCGAAAGATATTTTAGCTATTTTATGTGAGTCAGGTGGTGACCCAGAAGAAATAGCAAAAGAAAAAGGCCTTCTTCAAGAATCAAATACTGAAGCTATAAAAGAAATAGTTCAAGCTGTAATAAACACAAATGAAAAAGCCGTAGCAGAATATAAATCAGGAAATGAAAATTCTCTGAAATTCCTAATGGGACAGGTAATGAAAGAAAGCAAGGGAAGCGCAAACCCACAAGTTGCAACAGAAATACTTATAGAATTATTAAAATAAATATATGAAAAAGGTC
>CAZZCB010000016.1:0-10650 GCA_964652835.1 uncultured Candidatus Saccharibacteria bacterium
ACTTAAAAGAAAAAGCAGAAACTGTTTTTCCGTATGTGAAAACAATTCAGCTAGATCTTATGGATGGGGAATACGTAGAGGCGAAAACTTGGCCATTTTTCCCAAAACATAAAGAAGACGTAGAAGGAATTCTAAACGGAAAAGCTTTACCTTTTGCGGAAAGCGTAGACTACGAACTAGACCTGATGGTTCTTTCCCCTGAAAGAGATTTGAAAAAATACATCGCAATGCGTCCAAAGAGAATTATTTTTCACGCGCGATCTATAGAAAACCATCTATCTTTTTTAGAACTTCTAAACAGTTTTGATTTGAGATACGAGATGGATTTTGGCGTGGCTGTAGGAGCTAATGAAAATTTAGATTACGCACATGAGCTTATAAAAAATCTCGGTTTCGTACAGATTATGGGTATTTATAATATTGGTCATCAGGGCGAGGCTTTCAATGAAAATGTTTTTGCACAGATAGAGAGCCTCAAAGAAAAATATCCCGGTGTTATAATCAGTATAGACGGAGGAGTTAATCTAGAAAATGCTAAAAGACTAAAAGATGCCGGAGTAGAGAGGCTTGTTTCTGGATCAACTATTTTTAATTCAGAGAATATTGATGAGGTAATTAATGTTTTAAGAAATGGATAAAGAAAATAAAAAATTGATTATTGGCGGATTAATATTTTTGCTTCCATTTGGAGTATTATTTATTTTAGACATTCTTGGTGTAAATCTAAGTAGAAATTATCTCGGTGATTTTTATGGAATTCTAACTTTATTGGGCCTAGCATCTTCTGTTGCAGTACCTATTGGTATTATATTTATAATATCTGGTCTGATGCGTCAAATTAAAAAAACTAAAAAATAATGCAAAACCTAACCCCACAAAAAGAAAAAGAATTAATGCTAAAGGCGAATGATATTCGCCAAAGTATTGTTGATATGCTAGAAGACGCTGGTTCTGGGCACACAGCCGGGCCTTTAGGTATGACAGACATCTTCACAGCTTTCTATTTCCATATTTTAAATCACGATCCAAAACACCCAGACTGGAGCGAGCGCGACAGACTAATACTTTCAAACGGACACATTGTGCCGGTGCGTTATGCGACTATGGCTCACGCCGGGTATTTCCCTCTAGAAGAACTAAAGACTCTAAGAAAATTTAAATCTCGCCTACAAGGTCACCCAGAAAGACATATGCTCCCAGGGCTTGAAACGACGTCTGGACCACTCGGCTCAGGGCTCTCACAAGCCGCTGGGGTGGCTTATGCCGCGCGTATGGACGGAAAGAAGTTCAAAGTATATTGCTTTATGTCAGACGGGGAAATGCAAGCGGGGAATATCTGGGAAGCGGCGATGTTTGCTGGTGCGAACAAGCTTTCAAACCTGATCGGCGTGATAGACAGAAACAATATTCAGATAAACGGTATGACAGAAAACGTAATGCCGATAGAGCCACTAGCTGACAAATGGCGAGCTTTCGGTTGGCATGTTTTAGAAATCGACGGACATAATATGGAGGCGATAGTAGACGCTGTTTCAGAAGCGCATGCTATTTTTGAAAAACCGATAATGATAATAGCACACACGATCCCAGGAAAGGGGATTAAAGAAATAGAATATGATTTCGAGTGGCATGGAAAACCACCAACAAAAGAGGAAGAACAAAAGTTTTTAAAAGAGCTTAGGACGATGAGAGGCCAGATTGAAGCTAGTCACAGTAATTAAAATGCTAAACGAAAATTCAAAATTAAATAACAATACGTTTGATATTGAAAAGTTAAAACAAGTTCCTACTCGGGACGGTTTTGGTCATGGTCTTGTAGAGGCAGGCGGGCTAGACGAAAAAGTTTTGGCTTTGTGTGCGGACCTCGCAGAGTCTACTCGTGCGCATTGGTTTAAAGAAAAGTTTCCTGAGCGATATGTGGAGCTCGGTGTCGCAGAACAAAACCTTGCGACTGTGGCTTCTGGGATGGCAAATTATGGGAAAATCCCTTTCGTAATGTCTTACGCGACTTTTTCTCCTGGAAGAAGTAACGAACAAGTCCGTACGACAATCGCTCTAAACAACGTGCCGGTGAAAATCGTCGGTTGTCATGCAGGGCTTTCTGTTGGTCCTGACGGAGCAACTCACCAAGCTCTTGAAGATATTGCTTTGATGCGAGTTCTGCCAAATATGCAGGTCATTGTACCGGCTGATGGCGAGGAAGCTCGCAAAGCAACGCTTGCGATAGCGAAAAGCGGTAAGCCAACATACCTACGTTTAGGACGTGACAAATCTCCAGAGTTCACGACAGCTGAAACTCCTTTTGAGATAGGGAAGGCTGATATTTTATTTAAATCAAAAAATCCACAGGTGGTGATCGTGGCTTGTGGAGCCTTGGTTCACAATTCGCTTTTAGCTGCGCACGAGCTTGAAAAAGAGGGCCTCGGCACAGCTGTAGTAAACATGGCGACGATAAAGCCTTTCGATAAAAGAATACTTCCTTTTATAAAAGAAGTTGGAGCGCTGGTAACAGCCGAAGAGCACCAAGTGGCGGGAGGACTCGGAAGTTTACTTTCAGAAGAGATGGCGAAGTTTTTCCCAGTACCGCAAGAGTTCATCGGCGTGCATGACAGGTTCGGTCAGACAGGTAATACAAAAGAGCTTTTTGCAGAATACGGACTTGATGTCACCCACATAAAACTCGCAGTCAAAAAAGTTTTTAAAAGAAAGAATGGCTCAAAATAAAATAAATAGAAAAACTAAAACCCGCAAATGCGGGTTTTAGTTTAATCCCATCAAACCTTCATCGTAAGTGTCTTTATCAGATTGTTCTAGTGCAATCTGTTCTCGTATTAGATTTTTTAGCTCTGTGTGTAAAAAATTTCTTTTATTTTTTAATTCTTTTAGAATTACAGAATAAGCGCCATGTCTTACTTCTGGTACGGGGTTTTCAAATTCATCATCTCCACCCATTTCTTTTTCCGTCGAAATTATTTGATATCCCAATACTTCAATTTCTTCAAGTTTTGCATTTATCTTTCCCTCTAATAATTTTAATCCCTCAAGAGTCATTGATTCTGGTTTTAAGTTTAAATCCTGAGGTCTAATTTGTCTTGGTGTTTCCATAAAATATAAATTAATTTTTCATACTCTCTCTTATTTGTCTTTCTTGATCATTTAATTCTTTTAGGTTGAAATTTAATCCTGTGACTTCTAAATTATCTTCACTAATACCTTTTGCTTTAAGGCTGTCTAATTTTTTTTTAATTGCGTCTCTTTGCCCGTTAATTAAGGTTAAGGAACCAGTATAAACAGCAGTGTCACTAATTTCTTCTTCACTATTGTTTTTAAATTTTGCCCCCAAATTTGGCGTTTGCTCTAAACTCATATTATTTATTTCTTAATTCTTCTAATACTTTTTTCAATTTATTTATCTTTTTTTCGTCTGTTGTTATTTCCAGCTCTTGTTCTACTCTAGAGATTGACTCTTCTAGCATCTTTGCTCTTTCTTCTTTGTTTTCTAAAGTATCGTTTCTAAACCCATTTTCTAAACTCATGTTAGTTAATTTTCTTAGGTTTGTAATAAGGTGGCGCTTTTGCCAGCCATTCTTCTAGCTTTTTTCGCGTCAAAAGACCTTTTTGTGCTCCCACATATTGTACCACAGACATAGAGTTCACTGGGCCCCACATTAGCGCTTGTTCTACCGGCATCCCTAAAGCCAGCGCGGTGGTAAAAGTGCTTGAAAAAGAGTCTCCAGCGCCTGTGCGCTCCACTGGAGGCTTCGGATCTGGATACATCGGTATATAGAGCATGTCTTGTCCATCATAAGTATACGCGCCTTTTGGCCCGTCTGTGATCACCGCTATTTTCGGCCCCAAATCACGCACACCTTTTAGAAGTTTTTGAATATCTTTTTCTTTTGTATTTAAAATCCTTTGAGATTCTTCTACGTTGCAAAAGAAAACATATGAAGCTTCATAAATATCTTTTAGTTTTTCCACGCCAGAATTAATCTGAAAAGTCCCAGGTTGAAAAGCGAGTTTAATATTATTTTCTTTTGCATATTTTGCGACGGCGTGTTGGTAGTGTAGTGAATTCTCCGCAAGGGAAGAAAGGTAAATCCATTCTGGAGCTTCAGAGTCTTTCATAACTCCTGCGAAGTCGTAGTTAAACTGGCTGTGTTTTACGAGGATTGTTCTTTCGGCTTCAAAGCTCAGCACATAGTGATAGTTTGTTTTAAAACCGTCTTGAATCTGGACTAAATCAGTTTTAACCCCGTTTTCTTTTAGGGTTTCGATACATTCTTTTCCCTCATTGTCGTTTCCGACGTGAGTTATGATAGCAGAGTCTAAACCAAGTCTTGTTGCGGATACGACGGCGTTCGGGCTGTTCCCGACAGCCTTCACCACTTCTACATCTTTGTATGGGATCTTGTCACCAAAACGCATTGAGATAGTGCAGTTTGCGTCGTCAATGTCGCAAGTTACCCGGGCGTCTTGTAACTGTATAAAAGCATCTGTGACGATATCGCCGATGGCTAAGAATTTAACTTTTTTCATTACCTAATTGTATCAGTAAAAGTCTAATAAATAATCCACAGGTGTTGACCGTTTTTTATCTTTTAGCCTAGAATTATTCCTCAACGTTCTTGATTAAACAAATCACCAAAATCACCGGACCATGAGAGTTACAAGCGTAAGTCGCAGGAAAGAAGCTCAGCCCGCTCCAGCCTCCATAATCAAGCATTCTAATGCTTTTTTGAAAAAGATGCATGAGGTCTTGAATCGTAGGCTTGAAAGCACAGAAGCTACTGTGGCTAGTTACAGGATTAGCCTTCAAGAAATTTCTGATCAACGAAACGAAGAAGGTGTTCATCTTCTCAAGGAAGAGCTCGAAGCGCTTTTGTCGCATGAACTTAATAAGATGGGCGATATCAAAGCGGCCATCTTTCGTATTCAAAATGGAACTTACGGTATTTGTGAGTTAACGGGCATGCTCATAAGCGCTGACCGACTTAAGGCATTACCCACCGCCACAACCAATATCATCAGGTAACCAAACGCGTTACCCGAAAGGCCACCCAAAGACAATTGGGTGGCTTTTTGCTATAATGAATTTATATGAGTATAGAAAATCCCGAAAAACCAAAAATGAAGATAGTTCATATTAAAGATAAGTATGTTGGCGGAAAAGAAGACTTATCTAATTTAAAAGATGAAAAAAATAATTTTTTAGAAAAAGATTTTCTCGAAGGAGAAATAGATTTTACAGATAATCAAAAAGATAAACAGAAAAAACTAGAAGAGCTTCGCGAAGCATATTCACTTCTAAAACAAAAACTAGACATGGATAAAGTTGGAAAAGAAGAAAAAGATATCATAGTTAATAAAATTGCTCAAATAGAGTTTGCTCTAAGACAACTATTACTTTCATAATTATGTTTAAAGAAGAAATTGAAAAATTAATAAAAGGAGATGTTGAGAATTCTCTTGATGTTCTAAAAAAATATAGTCACGACTACAGCGTTTTTGAAGTTCCTCCGGAAGTTATAGTTTTCCCGAAAGATGCGGAAGATGTAAAAACTCTTGTAAAATTTGTAAACAAAAAAAGAGAACAAGGATATTTTTATGTATCGCTAACTCCTCGTGGAGCGGGGACTTGTATGTCCGGAGGGTCGCTCAACACTTCTATTATTATGGATATGACTCGGTATATGTCTGGAACTTTGGAAGTCAAAAAAGTAAATCCTTTTACACAGAAACCAGTAATCGGAGGAAAATCATATAAGATTTCTGGAGAAGCGACAGTTTTACCGGGAACTTTCTATCGAGATTTTGAAAAAGAGACTTTAAAACAAGAGCTTTTGATGCCTTGTTATCCAGCTTCGAAAAATCTGTGTACGGTCGGCGGTATGGCCGCAAACAACGGAGCAGGGGAGAAAAGTCTAAAATACGGACAAAATAAAGACTTTATAAAAAGTTTGAAAGTAGTGCTCGACGACGGTGAAGAATATGAAATAAAGCCGATCACGAAAGCAGAGCTGGAAGCAAAATCTCTGGAAGAAAATTCTCTTGGGCGAATTTGCAGGCGCGTCTGGAATCTTGTCAGAAGAAATGAAGAAGAAATAAAAGATGCCAGACCAAAAGTTTCTAAGAACTCTTCAGGGTATTTGATTTGGGATGTTTGGAATGAGAAAACAGAAATGTTCGACCTAACAAAACTTTTCGTCGGAGCGCAAGGTACAACAGGAGTTATCACGCAGATTACTTACAACTTGGTTTCTACAGAAAGTCACTCAAAACTTCTTGTTGTTTTTCTAAAAGATTTAAACCAAATCCCAGAGCTGACGAACGAACTTTTAAAGTTTGATCTAGAGACACTAGAAGTTTACGACGACAACACGATCAAGTTTGCTGTTAAGTTTTTCAAGAGCTTTGTAAAAGATAAAGGCATAAAGGGGATTTTCAGATATGCGGTAAATTTCTTCCCAGAATTTTTAATGGTCCTGCGGGGCGGTATGCCGAAACTTATTGTTTTGGCTGAGTTCGTTTCAAATGATGAATTTGAAATAGCTGGTGAAGCTCTTTCCGCACAGAGGCAAATCGCCCACCTCGGTCTTCGCACAAGAGTTATAAAGACAGAGGAAGAAAGGAATAAATATTTCGATATAAGACGAGATAGTTTTAAACTTTTGTCAGACCATTCAAAAGGCACAAAAACAGCGCCTTTTATAGACGATATCGCTATTGCGCCAGAAAAACTTCCACAGTATTTACCAGAGCTTACGAAAATCCTAGACAGAGAAAAACTTCTCTATACTATCGCTGGGCACTTGGGAAATGGAAATCTTCACATAATCCCGCTTATGAATTTTGACGATCCAAAAACTCGCGAAATAATAATCCGTATTTCTCCAGAGGTGTATAGTATTGTTAAAAAATATGGGGGAACAATGACAGCTGAGCACAACGACGGGATAATCAGAACTCCATTCCTCTCACTTATGTTCGGTGAAAAAGTAAACGAGGTTTTCAAAGAGATAAAAGAAATCTTCGACCCAAAAAACATCTTCAACCCAGGTAAAAAAGTAGGATTTACAACTGAAGATATTGAAAAATATATCATCCCACCAAAAACCCAAAAAACAAAGTAGGTTTTCTGTAATTTTTTCCTTAAGTCTGCGTCACTATAATTGCAACAGAAAGTTGTTTAATTATGCAAACTTTTAAAGAAAATTTAGAATCAAGAAAAGATCAAAACCTAATGTCTTTTGTACTTATGGTTTGTTTTCTAATGATTATATTTTCTTTTTTGGGCGCATTTGGGACAGAGGCAAAATCAGTTCAAAATACTGATAATACAGAAAATGTAGCCCTGGGAAATATATAAAATAGAGACCAATTCTTCTAAGTAGTAGACTTTTTTAGATTTTTGTTTATAATACTCGGATATGACAACTTTAAACGCAAACATAAGAGAAATAGTAAACAAGTCTGAAAATAAGGCACTTAGAGAAACTGGTAAAATCCCAGCTGTTTTCTACGGTTTTAAAAGAGACGTAACTTCTTTATCTGTTGATAAAAAAGAATTTATCAGTGTATTAAAAGAGGCCGGAGAAACATCAACAATAACGCTAAAAACTCCAAACGGAGACTTTAACGCTATGATCCACGATGTTCAAGTAGATCCAATAAAAGGAGAGGTAACTCACGTTGACTTCCTTTCTGTGGACATGAACAAATCTATCGAGGTTGAAGTTCCTCTTGAATTCATAGGAGAATCAGAGGCTGTAAAAGAAGGAGGCGTTCTTGTAAAAGTTATGCACGAGCTTTCTGTAGAATCTCTACCAGCAAGTATTCCACAACACATCGAAGTTGATTTATCGAAGCTTAAGACTATTGATGATATAATCACCTTAGGAGACCTAAAACTCCCTACAGGTGTAAAATTCGTTGAAGAAGATATGTCTGTAGTTGTTGCATCAGTAACAGCACAACAAGAAGAAGTAGAAACTCCGACAGAAATTAATCTTGATGCTATCGAGGTTGAAAAGAAAGGTAAGAAAGAAGAAGAAGGAGAGTCTGCATCAAATTAAAAAGTAAAACTTGTTGTGTAGCATTTAAATTATGTTTACACAAAATATTTCAAAACAAAATAACTTTTTTATAAAAAGCATCACACTTTTGCTCGTGGTGCTTTTTATATTCATATCTTTAGCTCCGGTTCAAAACGCGAATGCCCAGCTTTCGCCTGAAGAAAGAGCTCAGCTAGAGTCCGAGCTTTCGAGTTTGGAAAAAGAAATCAAAGCCCAAGAAGCTATACTCGCTGGACAGAAAAACAAGTCCGCATCGCTTCAAAGAGATATTGCGCTTCTTCAAGCAAAGATAAACGCAGCAAAATCAAATATTCAGAAAAAAGATTTACAGATTAAGAAAATCGGAAGTGAAATCAAAAATAAAAACGAAACGATCAACACTTTAAACCAGGATATAGAGTCTGGTAAGGATTCTTTAGCTCAGCTTATAAAAAAGACAAATGAAATGGACTACGTGACTTTTGCTCACGCTGTTTTGAGCTCAGAATCTATCTCTGATTTTTATGGAGATATAAACTCATATTCTTCATTAAAAAAATCTGTTCAAGATTCTGTGAACGAAGTTAGAGGTGTAAAAGTTGCGACAGAAACAGTTAAAAAACAACTAGAGACAAAACAAGTTGAAGAGATCGACGCTAAAAAAGCTATCGAGCAAGAAAAAGCAAAAGTAGAAGTTTCTGAAAAAGACCAAAAAACACTTTTAAGTATTAGTAAAAACCAAGAAGCTGAATATGCAAAAGTTTTAGCAGATAGACAAGCTAAAGCTGCAGGTATCAGAGCGAAGCTTTTCGAACTTCGAGGACAAGGAGCTATTCCTTTCGGACAAGCTTATGAATTTGCTAAAGCTGCAGGTAAATCTACGGGTGTAAGACCAGCTTATATATTGGCGATTCTAAAACAAGAATCAAACCTCGGTGCAAACGTCGGTACTTGTAACAGGCCTGGAGATACTAGAACTTGGAAAGATATAATGCCTGGACCGACAAGTGGTTCTTGGAGAGATGATCAATCTGCATTCCTTCGTATTACTAAAAAGCTCGGTATAAATCCAGACGGTCAGCCTCTTTCTTGTCCTTTAGCATCTGGTGGATGGGGAGGTGCGATGGGTCCTTCACAGTTTATCCCAGCGACTTGGGAGTCTTATGAAAACAGAATCGCGGCCGCTATGGGCGTGTCTGTTGCTAACCCTTGGAATCCAGCTCACGCTGTGACAGCTACCGCTCTTTATGTGAGAGACTTGGGTGCGAATGCTCAAACATACACAGCCGAAAGAGAGGCCGCTTGTAAATACTATTCAGGACGAGGATGTTCCGATCCAAAAGTTGCAAATGCATTTTATGGAAACGCCGTGATGACTCACGCTGCAAATATTCAAAAAGATATCGATGTTTTGGAGAGTTTTTAAAATAGTTTCTAGTAGTTAGTTTATAGTTTTTAGTAAACAAAAATCCCTTGCGGGATTTTTGTTTTATGGAATTAAATTGTTGTGGCCCCGGTGCATATGCACCGGGGCCAAAGTTAGTTTAACTGTATCTCAAATTGACTTGACTCTGTGGTCAAAATCAAGAAGGGCGCAGGGTTTACTGTCAGTTTGTCATATTTGAAAAAACGTTTTGAGCGAAGTTCTTGTTTTGTCACACGGCGTAAATTACGCTTAGACTGCTGCTTACCCTTATGTGCGCTCATGGTCCTTGAGAATTAAAGGTTCAACTTCAATTTTATTTTATCATTAATCTAAAAAAACAAAAAGAAAAAAGCCCCGCATGCGCAGGGCTTCGTTCGTCGAACCTGGGTTCGAGTCCATCATGGATGCCAGTCGTAGTCTTCCCAATCTAGGGAGCTTGCTTGGCTCTCGTTGTAACTACGAACGTCCTCGTCTACTGGGCAGTCGGCTGAGGGATCGTGTTCACACAGGCAGGTTAAGAAAATAGTAGAGTTTGCCTTAAAAACCAGCACTGTTAGAGGAAAGCTAAAGCTTTCCGAGTTTGCAGGTTTTTTGGCTTAAACTCTACTATTTTTAGGTGTGAAGTGTGGGTCTAGATTTTCCCGCCTCGCTAGGGCGAGCTCCGCGAGTCGAGGCGGGTTGCTTACTTTTTCATCAATGGAAAAAGTAAGAATACGGGTCTTGATTTCTAAAACAGCCTATGTTATTATCTTTCCTGTTATGAAAAAAGAAATTCACCCAGCAAATTATAGACAAGTTATCTTTCAAGACGTCACTTCAGGCGAGATGTTTTTGATTGGTTCTACAATGAAAAGTACTGAAAAAGGGAAGTTTGAAGGAAAGGAATACGACTTAGTAAAAGTTGAAATCTCAAGTGCTTCACACCCATTTTATACAGGAAAAGAAACAGTTCTGGACACTGCAGGACGAGTAGATAAATTTAAACAAAGAGCTTTGAAAGTTACAAAATCCACAGCAAAAACTCCTAAGGCTAAAAAAGAAGAAAAAGAAGCGTAAATTTAAAAAACAACATTAAAAGGCCTTTTGGTCTTTTTTTGTATTATAATTATAAAATCATGGAACTTAATCTTGAAGAATTAAAACAAAATCACAAAACAAGTTATCAAGCAG
>CAZZCB010000017.1:0-9295 GCA_964652835.1 uncultured Candidatus Saccharibacteria bacterium
AAGATCTTGCCCAAGTCTTAATAACCCCAGTTTCTTGAGGTTTTTTTCCAGCTATTTTTTTCAATAGCTTTGCATCTACGTATGGACCTTTTTTAAGTGATCTTGTCATAATTTCAAAATCGAATACATGGCTAGGTCGTGTATCCCAGGAATACCTGAGGGTTCACCGCCATCTCTATATTTAGTTTAATTAGGTAAAAAAATTCCAGCCAAAACTGGATTTGCTTATACTAGCAGATAGGGGTTTGGATGTCAAACGATTAAAGACTCCTTACTTTTTTCTTAGCAAAAAAGTAAGCAAAAAGCCAAGACGCGGAAAAATCTAGCTAAAAACACACCCTTTCTGCTGAGAAAACTGTGAACTCGCTCTACGCTCAAACAGCACAGCTTTTCTAGCACAGAAAGGGTGTGTTTTCTAAACGCTATATTTTAAGCGTCAAAATGATCTTATTAATAAAAAGAAAGCCCCGTCGAAGCGGGGCTCAAGATGTGGTCGGTGTGTCAAGGTAGACTAGCGAATAAGAAATCCATTCGCTTTGACATCAGATTGTCATATATCTGACGCTGGAGCTCTTGTCTGCGGTCCTCGCCCATATCAAAGGCCTGTCTCCATCTGGTGTGAACATTCTTTAGTTCTTGGTACATCCCTGGAGTGATCCTGCCGAGCTCAAAAAAACTAAACAAGCTATCGGAAGAAAACCCGAGATCACCGAAGTAAACAAAGCCTCTCTGCAGATACGATCTCGTAATTTCTACAGAGAAATTGTCGCCCTCCCTGTTATACACTCTTCTCCTGCGCAACTCTCGAAGAATCATATACATTAAGAGCTCCTCTCTTCTGCTTACAATAACATTTGGCTTATTCGCAACCTGCTTAAATGCAATATCCAAACAGACATTTTGATCATACCCATTAGTTTCCACATATTCGTTAGCCCTTTTGAGCGCAAACCTTGCAGTGTTGAAAACTCTAAAAATTGCCAGGAATGGTAAGACGATGAAGTTCTTCATGGACGTAAGGTTCTAGTTGTTTATCTAAATACTACACAAACCCCAAACAAAAAGCCAGGCCGTAAGGCCTGGCTTTTTGTTTTTTATTTTACTTCTTTCCTGAAGTGTTTCTTTGTGTTTTTCTTCGAGTAACGATGAATTTGTTTGAATATTTCTTCGCTTTTCGAGTTTTAACTCCGTAAGCAAGTTTACCGTGTCGTGTCTTTGGACCTCTTCGAAGACCAATACCTTGTCGGCCTTCACCTCCTCCGTGTGGGTGGTCTACCGGGTTCATGGCAGTACCACGAACAGTAGGACGAACTCCAAGCCATCGACTTCTTCCGGCCTTTCCTTTTGTTGATAGTTTAAATTCAGCGTTTGAAACTTCTCCGATTGTCGCAAAACATGTTGAAGGAACTTTTCGGATTTCTCCTGATGGCATCTTAAGAGATGTCTTTCCTTCATCGTGCGCTACAACTTGAACGAATGCTCCCGCTCCTCGGGCAATCTTTGCTCCACCTTGGAACTTTAGCTCAACGTTGTGAACAAAGTTACCAACTGGAATGTTAACCAAAGACATTCTGTTTCCTGGCTTTATTTCAGCCGCATTTGAAACAACGAAAGTGTCCCCTACTGCAAGATTCTTAACAGCTAAGATATATCTCTTTTCTCCATCTTTATATGAAGCAAGAGAGATAAATGCGTTTCGGTTTGGATCGTATTCAACAGATTTGATTTTTGCTTCGATATCAAATTTATTGTATTTAAAATCGATATCTCGATATCTTCTCTTGTGCCCACCTCCTTGGTGAGGAACAGTTACAACACCTCTGTTGTTTCTACCTCCCTTCTTTTTAAGCCCTCGCAGAAGCTTCTTTGTTGGTTTTGAACCAGACAAAACTTTTCGATAGTTAATCGAAGTTAAGTTTCTTTTTCCGGCTGATGTTGGTTTGTGTATTTTCATATTTACAATTGAGGAGCAAGGCGTAGCGCGGCAGCGCTATTTTCGTAAGAAATTCTTTTTGAAAGTTTATTTTCGGAAAAGAATTTCTGAAGAAAATAACGGCGCTTTGTGACTACATTTTGTCCGAATGAAGTGAATATACGAGATCCGCAAATTGAAAATTTGTGGAGGCTCTTATAGTAAACTTGCTCGGCCTTACTTCACTTTTTATGTGCATCTTATCGGGTTGCACACCCATAATTATTAATTCTAGACAAATTCTATTTTGTCTCCTTTTTTAAGGAAAACATAAGCTTTCTTTCCTCCCCCCTTTACTCCAAGAGTGTTTTTTCTAACAACTCTTTTTTTAGGGATAGCTACCACGTTCACCTTCACAGGTACAACATTGTAGATAGCTTTGATAGCTTTTACAATTTCTATTTTAGAAGCTCGCGAAGCGATATCAAATGTATAAACATTTTTGTCAGATGCGTATGCAGCTTTTTCTGTGATTCTTGGATTTCTGATAACAGATCCAGAGTCAAAAGCTACCTCACCTTCTGCTTTTTTAGAAGCTTTTGCTTTTACTTTGGTATCTTTAACCACTACTTCTTTCTTTTCTTCTGCTTTCACAGAATCTTTTTTGTTAAATAATCCCATATTACTTTAGCTTAGCTTCTAATGTTTTAATACTTTCAGCAGGGTTAACAATAACCAAGTATCGGTGATTTAGAATATCTAAAACGTTTAGGTTTCGGATTTCGTTCACTTTTACGTGAGGAATATTGTTAAAGCTTTTTATTACTGTATCGTCTTTTGAATCAGTCGCAATGTGAGCTACTACTTTTTTAGATCCTAGAAGTCTTTCGAAGCCTTCGATCTTTCCTAGTGACTGGATAGCTTTTGAAGCTTCTTTAGTTTTGATTTCAGAAGGCGCAATACTGTCCACAAAAAGAATTCTTCCTGCTTTGAACTTTTCAGACAAAGCTGTAAACAAAGCTTTAGCATTCATTTTTTTGTTGATTTTCTTTTTGTAGTTTCGAGTATTTTTTGGACCATGAGCAACACCTCCGCCAACCCAAATAGGTGACTTTCTGTCTCCGTGTCGTGCGCGTCCTGTTCCTTTTTGTTTCCAAGGTTTCTTACCTGTACCAGAAACTTCACCTCTGTCCTTTGTGTGGGCAGTGTTAGCTCTCTGGTTAGACATCATACTTACCACTACTTGGTGAACCAAGTCTGAATTTTTAGGAAGTCCGAAAATACTTTCTGGTAGATTTACACTTCCTGAAACTTCTCCTTTTTTGTTATATACTTTTGCTTCCATATATTATCCTTTAATAGTGATAACTGTCCCTCGTCGACCAGGCAAGGCACCTTTTATAAGAATTTGATTGTTTGCTGCGTCCACTGCTAAAACCTTAAGGTTTTTTACAGTAACAAGATCAGACCCCATTCGTCCGGCCATTCGGATTCCTTTCGCAACACGTCCTCCAGCTCGTCCTCCAGAACCACCGATAGAACCGGCTTCTCTTTCAGAGTGCTTTTGTCCGTGAGATCTTCGTCCTCCGTGGAAACCATGTCGTTTAACAACACCTTGGAATCCTTTACCTTTTGAAACTCCAGAAACAGAAACTGTGTCACCTATAGTAAATACAGATGCGTCGATTTTGTCTCCTTCAGTAAGCGCTGATGCGTCCACCCTGAATTCTTTTAGAAGTTTAAAGTTTCCAAAATCTTTCATGTGTCCTTTTACAGGTTTTGAGATTCTGTTTTCTTTTTGTTCTCCAAATCCAAGCTGGACAGCTTCATATCCATCTCTTTCTTTTGTTTTCTTGTATACAACAGTAACAGGACCTGCGTTTACGATAGTCGCTGGAAAAACTTCTCCAGAAGCATCGAAGAACTGAGTCATATTCTGTTTTGTTCCGATTATAAATTTCATAAGAATAGTTAAGTTACCACGAAGCCCTCACTTGGTTTTCACCAAATGAGGGACCAGTGGCATTGTACCTATATTAACTTTGTAAATTACTTCATTGTCACATCAACTTCCACACCTGATGGAAGGCTGAGGTTTGTTAGAGCTTCGATAGTCTTCGCGTTTGGGTTCAGAATATCGATAAGTCTCTTGTGTGTTCGCATTTCGAATTGTTCTCGTGCATCTTTAAATACGAATGGAGATCTGTTTACTGTGTACTTTTTTATATCAGTAGGCAGTGGAACAGGCCCTAGGATTTTAGCATCGTATCTTAAAGCAGTATCAATAATCTGCTTTACAGAGTTGTCTAAAATCTTATTTTCGTAAGCGCGAACCCGGATGCGAAGTTTAACTTCCCCTTCTTTGTTTGCGGCTTTTGATTGTGCTTTTTTAGCTACCATATTAATGAACTCTAATTAGTGAGGGTTATTATTTAATGATTTTTACAACAACTCCGGCACCAACTGTTCGTCCTCCTTCTCGAACAGCAAATCTTTGTTGTTCTTCAAGAGCAATAGGTGCAACCAATGTAACCTTTAGACTGATTGTGTCTCCTGGCATAACCATTTCTGTTCCTTCTGGAAGAGTAACTTCTCCAGTAACGTCAGTTGTTCGTAGGTAGAATTGTGGTTTGTAACCTTTGAAGAATGGAGTGTGTCGTCCACCTTCTTCTTTCTTAAGAACGTAGATTTCAGCTTCAAATTCTGTGTGAGGTTTTACTGAACCTGTAGCAGCAAGAACTTGTCCTCGGTGAATATCTTCTTTCTTAGTACCTCGAAGTAGAAGACCAGCGTTGTCTCCAGCCATTCCTTCGTTTAGTTGTTTGTTGAACATTTCAACTCCAGTGATAGTTGTTTTAGTTGTGTCGTGTAGACCAACGATTTCAACTTCTTGACCAACTTTGATGATTCCTCTTTCGATTTTACCTGTAGCAACAGTTCCTCGTCCTTCGATAGAGAAAATGTCTTCAACTGGCATAAGGAAAGGTTTATCAAGATCTCGAACTGGCTCAGGAATATAAGTATCTAGAGCGTCGATAAGTTCCATGATTTTTCCAACCCAAGGATCGTTTGCGTCTGTAGCTTCAGTAGCTTTTAGACCTGAACCTTTGATAACTGGTGTGTTTGCACCATCAAATCCGTTCTTTGTTAGAAGCTCTCTGATTTCTTCTTCAACAAGCATTACCATTTCTTCATCGTCAACCATATCAACTTTGTTTAGGAAAACAACGAATCGTGGAACACCAACTTGTTTTGCAAGAAGAACGTGTTCACGAGTTTGTGGCATAACTCCGTCTGTTGCAGCAACCACTAGGATAGCACCGTCCATTTGAGCGGCACCTGTGATCATGTTTTTGATGTAGTCAGCGTGACCTGGCGCATCGATGTGTGCGTAGTGTCGGTTTGCTGATTCATACTCTTGGTGAGAAAGAGAGATAGTAATACCTCTTTCTTTTTCTTCAGGAGCGTTATCAATATCTGCTACTGACTTCATAGAAGCCATAAATCCCTTAAGTCTTAATGCATTAAGGATACCTGCAGTAAGAGTAGTCTTACCGTGGTCAACGTGTCCAATAGTACCTACGTTTACGTGAGGCTTTGAACGATCAAACATTTCTGCCATATATTTTATTGGTTGATGTCGGGAGTTTTGTGCACGAGAACTGTGACAAAACTACGGACACCAACATAACTAATACTAATTAATAATGCACTTTCTAACCTGTTTTTATGAGCCAAATTTCGATTTTTGGGAAATAAAAACACGCTTAAGTGCGCTGGGGATATTGTATATGAAAAGGTTTAAGGCGTCAAGGAGCTATTTACTTTTTTCATGATAAAAAAGTAACAAAAACTCTAGACCCACACTTCACACCTAAAACTAAGATAATTTAAGTCAAAAAACTAGTAAACTCGCCCAGCCCAATAATGTTTAAACATTATTGGGCTGGGCTCAAACATACTAGTTTTTAAGACAAATTACCTTAGTTTCTTTACGGTGTTCTCGTGTAGGGTCGGAATCTCTTCGTTTATTTCCTAGATTCAACAAAGTTTTTAAAGCCATTAATATCTTTTTTGGAGCCAAGAATGCGAATTTGCTCTGGATTTCTAACCATTATTTCTGAGTAATAAGAAAAGTCATCTTCTTCATTAGATGTAAGAAATCCATCGTAAGAGTAATATTCATCAATGATAGAATCAATATCTTGCAACTGATTTAATAGTAATTTATTCATTTCTTCATAATATATTATGCCGTCTTTTATTTTTTGCTGCCAATACTCCTCAAAATCTACTCCAGGCGGAATATCTCTGTGCTTATAAATAATACCTGATTCTAGCTTTTGTTTTTCTAAATCATTAGATTTTATATTTTCAATTAACCATGTAGACGCGATATCTTTACTTTCTTTTTTGTCCATACCACATAAAATTTGCTTAAAAACAGTATGTGTATCAACTTCGTATTTTGGGTTTTTTATATTCAAAACAACACTAAATGTTTTTTCTCCGTATCCTCCGACATGATCTTTAATTGAAGAAAAATAGAACCCTTTCCCATAATAGCCATAATCTGTTTTACCCATTTTTTCTTTTTTAAAATCTTCATCCTTAAACCAATCAGAATCTGTTTGATGAAACAAAATATCCTTAATCTTACTCTCAGGAAAAATACTTTCCAAATACTCTGAATATTCTTCCTTGGTACCAATAGAAGATAGTTCTTGATTTTGCTCAAATACAAAATCTACCCCTTCTTTTATTGATGTTTTTTCTTTGCCCTGTTCTGGGTTATTGTTTATCGGTCTTTCTAACATATGGCCATTATAGCAAAAAACTCCCTCTCGGGAGTTTTTTGCTATAAACTAATTTCTATAAACTACCCGCCTCGCGTCGACGAACTCCGCGAGTCGAGGCGGGAAAACTATTTTAAGATTGTCTCTTCTTTATAATTTCTTCTGAAACGTTCTTTGGTACAACATCGTATCTTAGGAATTCCATTGTGAAGTTTCCTCGTCCTGCAGTCATTGATCGAAGGTTGTTGATGTAACCGAACATTTGAGAAAGTGGAACGACAGATTTAATAGCTTGAACCATTCCTCGGTCTTCTGTTCCTTCAATAAGACCTCGTTTTGATGCAATATCTCCTGTGATGTCTCCCATATATGAGTGAGGAGCAACAACTTCTACTTTCATCATCGGCTCTAGGATTACCGGCGCAGCTTTTCTAGCAGCTTCTTGGAATGCCATTGAAGATGCTATCTTGAACGCAATTTCAGATGAGTCGACATCGTGGTATGAACCATCATAAAGTTCAACTCTAATATCTGTCATCGGATAACCTGCCAAAACTCCTCTTGCCATAGCTTCTTTGAAACCTTTTTCACAAGCTGGAATAAATTCTTGTGGAATAACTCCTCCTTTGATTGAGTTTACAAATTCTAGACCATCTTCTCTTGTAACGTTCTTTGGTAAATCTTCCTGCGCAACAGAGTAATCGATTTTTGAAAGTCTGATTTTAACGTGTCCGTATTGTCCTTTTCCTCCAGACTGTTTAACATATTTGTTTTCAACGTCTGCAGTTCCTGAAATAGTTTCTCGGAAAGCAACTTGTGGAGCACTAGTGTTTGCTTCAACACCGAACTCTCTTTTCATTCTGTCTACCAAAATTTCAAGGTGAAGTTCTCCCATACCTGCGATAATAGTTTCTCCTGTTTCTGGATCAGATGATACTCGGAAAGTTGGATCTTCTGCTTGAAGTCTGTTTAGAGCAAGACCCATTTTTTCTTGGTCAGCTTTTGTCTTTGGTTCGATTCTCATCGAGATAACTGGTTCTGGAGCGATGATCTTTTCAAGCATGATTGGGTGATCTTCATCGCAAAGTGTATCTGAAGTTGTAGTATCTTTAAGACCTACAGCAGCTGCGATTTCTCCAGCGTACACAACCTTGATTTCTTCTCGGTCGTTTGAGTGCATTCGTAGGATTCGTCCTACTCTTTCTTTTGTTCCTTTTGTAACGTTGTAAACGTATGAACCAGCTTCAAGTTTTCCTGAGTAAACTCGGATAAAAGTTAGCTGTCCAACATATGGATCTGATTGTAACTTGAAAGCAAGGGCCGCAAGTGGAGATTCGTCAGAAACTTCTCTTTCGATATTTTCTCCTGTATTTGGATCGATACCTTTTGGTTTTGGAATATCAAGTGGACTTGGAAGATAGTCAACAACAGCGTCCAAAACTAATTGAACTCCTTTGTTTTTTAGAGCTGTTCCACAGAAAACTGGGAAAATTTCGTTTTTAATAACAGCTTTTCGAAGAGCATTTTTAAGCTCGTCCACTGTAAATTCTGTCTTACCTTCTAGGTACTCTGCCATTAGCGCTTCGTCAGTTTCAACGATTTTTTCAACCATTTCTGTTCGAAGAGCCTCTGCTTCATCTTTGTATTCAGCTGGAATTTCCATTTCAACAACAGTCTTTCCTTTGTCCCCTTCGAATTTGTACGCCTTCATTTTGATAAGGTCGATAACAGCTTCGAATTTATCTTCAAGACCAACTGGAAGTTGAACTCTAACGGCTTTTTTTGTTAGACGAGCTAAAATACTTTCGTAAGATTTTTCAAAAGATGCACCTGTTCTATCTAGTTTGTTGATAAAACAAAGTCGTGGCACGTTTCCTTCGTCAGCGTATCGCCAGTTTGTTTCTGATTGTGGCTCTACCCCAGCCACTCCGTCGAAAACAACAACGGCGCCGTCCAAAACACGAAGAGATCTTTTTACTTCGATAGTGAAGTCGATGTGTCCCGGTGTGTCGATAAGGTTAAACTGGCACTTTTTTGAAGTGTCGTTTGCTGGCATATATGTAGGATTCCAGAAAGCGGTCGTCGCAGCAGATGCGATAGTGATTCCTCTTTCTCTTTCTTGTTCCATCCAATCCATCACTGTTTCCCCGTCGTGAACTTCACCTATCTTGTGACTTTCTCCTGTATAAAAAAGCACTCGCTCTGATGTAGTAGTTTTACCAGCATCGATGTGAGCAATGATTCCAAAGTTTCTAACTTTTGATAATGGGTAGTCTCTCTTCATATATTAAAATTTTTAAAGTAATAATGTTTATAAACTATATTAAACTAAAAGTTATCGAACCAATGGCGCGATAACTTTTACCTCCAAATTACCAAGCAAAGTGAGCGAATGCCTTGTTTGCTTCAGCCATTTTGTGAGTGTCGTCTCTCTTTTTGATAGCAGCGCCTTCATTGTTGAAAGCAGATAAGATTTCTTCTGTAAGAGCGGTGTCCATAGTTACGCCTTTTCTTCCTCTTGCAGCTTCGATTATCCATCGCATTGCAAGTTGTAGTCTTCTTTCAGCTCTAACTTCTCGTGGAACTT
>CAZZCB010000018.1:0-8674 GCA_964652835.1 uncultured Candidatus Saccharibacteria bacterium
AATCCGTGTTTCTCCTTATGTTTTTCAAGAAAATATAAGCAAAAACACGTGATATTGCAGAGTCTTTTATAAATCAAAGCCGAAGGCCAAAAGCCTTTGGCTAACAAGCTAATAAACTATGGCAAAAAGATCAGTATTGGCTCGCCAAGCAAAACGTGTAAGACTACACGCAAAATTTGCGGCAAAACGAGCAGAACTTAAAGCCGCTGGTGATTCTGAAGGTTTGCAAAAACTTCCAAGAAACTCATCACCATCACGGCTGAAGAACAGATGTGTTGCAACAGGTCGAGGAAAAGGATTCCTTCGAGATTTTGGACTTTCTCGAATTAAATTCCGAGAATTAGCAAACGAAGGAGAAATCCCAGGGGTTAGAAAATCTTCTTGGTAATCAAATACATATATGGATAAAATCGGCGACATGTTAACAACAATAAAGAATGCAGGACAAGCTTCAAAAGCTAGTGTTGTTATTCCTTATTCAAATCTAAAACACTCTATTGCGGATTGTCTTTCAAAAAGACAATACGTTGGGGCTGTTTCTAAAAAGACAGACAAGAAAGACAAACCTGTTCTTGAGATTGTTATTTCTTACGAAGGAAAATTTCCAAAAGTTTCTAAAGTAGAAAGAATTTCAAAACCTTCAAGAAGAGTTTATATAAAAGCAAAAGAAATCAGATCAGTTAAAAACGGTTCTGGATTACTTGTGGTTTCAACACCAAAAGGTATTTTAGCAGGTGATGAAGCTCGAAAAGAGTTGGTCGGCGGGGAAGTATTATTTAAAATTTGGTAATTAAAATTATATGTCTAGAGTAGGAAAACAAATAGTAGAAATACCAAATGGAACAGAGATATCTCTCGCCCAAGGCATTCTAACTGTAAAAGGAAAGAAAGGTGAACTTAAAAAAGAATTTAAAACAGATACAGTTTCTGTTGATATAAAAGATAACCAAGTTACTTTTGCACCACAAAAAGATTCAAACTTCGCAAAAGCTCTTTGGGGAACATATGCGGCGCACGTGAAAAATATGATCAAAGGAGTAACAGAAGGTTTCGAAAAGAAACTTGCTGTTGAAGGAGTTGGTTACAAGTGGGAAGTAAACGGTAAAAATGTAAAAATGAACCTTGGGTTTTCTCACGAGGTTTTGGTAGCTATTCCAGAAGGCTTAACTGTAACAACAGAAAAGAGCGCGATGACAATCAGCGGTATCGACAAAGAGCTTGTGGGTCTTTTCTCTGCAAAGATTAGAGATTTCAAGAAACCTGAACCGTACAAAGGAAAAGGTATTAGATATGATGGTGAGTTTATTAGAAGAAAACAAGGTAAGAAGTCTGCTTAATAATTTATTTTAGTATTATGAAATCAAAAAATCCTAAAACAGAAAAAAGAGCTAGAATAAAAAGAAAGATACGAGCAAAAGTATCTGGCACAGCTTCTAGACCAAGACTTTCTGTTTACAAATCAAATATGAACATTTACGCTCAGCTTATAGACGATGTGTCTGGAAAGACTATTTTCTCTGCGTCTGACGTAAAAGATAAAAAAGGAACAAAAAAAGAAAGAGCTGTTTCTGTAGGTAAAACTATCGCAGAGGGAGCTATTTCAGCAAAAATCACTGAAATCGTTTTCGATAGAAACGGGTTTAATTACACAGGTCGAATCAAGCTTTTAGCTGACAGCGCAAGAGAAGCTGGATTAAAATTCTAATCTTACTTTTTAAGTAAATATTATGACAACAGATACACAAACAACAGCTCCGGCAGGTGCAGCAGCTCCAGCTAGAACTCCATACAAAGGAAGTAAACCTTTTGGACGAAAGCCAGCAGGAGGTGCTCCAGGAGGAGCGGGCTCTGACCGAAGAGGTGGCCCAGGGGGACGAAAGTTCACTGAAAGACCAAAGCCAGAATTTGATCAAAAGATCTTAAGCATAAGACGAGTTACTCGTGTTATGGGAGGAGGTCGAAGATTCTCTTTCTCTGTAGCGATGCTTATCGGAGACAAAAAAGGCTCTGTGGGTATTGGTCTTGGAAAATCTAACGACACAACTCTAGCTATTACAAAAGCAGTAGCAAGTGCGAAAAAGAACATGGTGAAAATCGCTGTCACAAAAGACATGTCTATTGCTCACGATGTAAAAGCAAAATACAAAGCTTCTGAAATCTTCCTTATGCCAAATAAAGGTAAAGGACTTGTAGCTGGTGGGGCTGTTCGAGACATCCTAAACCTAGCTGGTATGAAAAACGTGTCAGGAAAAATTCTTTCACGAAGTAAGAACCAACTAAACAATGCTAGAGCAGCTATTATCGCTTTTGCTAAATTAAAGGCAAATAAATAATTATACTACTATGCAATTAAATAACCTTAAAAGAAAAACAAAAAACCCGAAGAAGAAAGACGTTGGCCGAGGAGGCAAGCGTGGTAAAACTTCTGGAAGAGGTCACAAAGGACAAGGTCAACACGGTTCACATGGTATCAGACCTCAAATGCGTGATATTATTAAGAAGTTCCCGAAACTTCGTGGACACGGTAAAAACCGAGGTAAGACTTTCAACAGTTCTGTTGTAAAACCTACTTCTGTTAACCTGGCAACACTTGATGCAAACTTTGAAAAAGGAGCAACTGTGTCACCAAAAGATTTAGTTCGAAAAGGAGTTATGTCTTTGGTAAAAGGTCAAAACCCAGAAGTTAAAATCCTTGGAACTGGCGAGCTAACAAAAGCTCTTAAGGTTGTAGGATGCTTCGCTTCAGCAGTAGCACAAGATAAAATCGTAAAAGCAGGAGGTACTATCAAATCTAAATAAAAAATATTATGAGCTTTTGGAGAAAAATAAAAATAGCACTAAAAGATAGATCTATAAGAAAAAGAATTTTATTCGTATTGTTTATTCTGGTTATTTTTAGACTTCTGTCAGCTGTTCCTATCCCAGGTGTGGATGCGTTCAGACTACAAGGATTCCTTCAAAGTAACCAATTCCTAGGAATACTAAACATCTTCTCTGGAGGTGGGCTTTCAGCTCTATCTATTGTGATGCTTGGTATTGGTCCGTACATTACTGCTTCTATCGTTATGCAACTTATGACTATGATGTCGCCAAGACTAAAGTCTATGTATCATGACGAAGGTGAAGCGGGACGTGCAAAGTTTTCTCAGTATTCTAGAATTCTAACTATTCCTTTGGCTCTTATCCAAGGTTTCGCACTTTTGAAACTTTTGGACAGCCAAGGAATACTAGAAGCTATGTCATCTTTCGATAAGGCAGTTGCTCTTATTGTCGTCACAGCTGGATCAATGTTCTTGGTTTGGCTTGGAGAACTTATCAGTGAAAAAGGTATTGGAAACGGTGTTTCTATCCTTATCTTCGCTGGTATTGTCGCAGCTATTCCTTCTCAGATAAATCAGCTTGCGTTCACATTCACGACAGCTCAAATCCCAATGTATCTAGCATTCCTTGCCGCTATAATTTTGATTATCGCAGGAGTGGTGCTGGTTACAGAAGCTGAGAGACTCATCCCAATAACTTATGCTAAACAAGCACGAGCTGGTGGGTCACTTGGTCAGTCATCTTCATATCTTCCACTTCGTATAAACCAAGCTGGAGTTATGCCGATCATCTTCGCACTATCGATACTTTCACTTCCACAAATGCTTTCAGGTTTTATGGTTGTTTCAAACATAAACATAATAGCAAAAGTAGGTGAGTGGTTCGTGTGGTTTGCGCAAGCGACTGTGTGGTATTCAGTGTCTTACTTTGTTTTGGTATTCCTCTTCACGTATTTCTACACTGCTATCACTTTCGAACCAGAATCTGTAGCAACAAACCTTCAGAAAAATGGAGCATTCGTTCCAGGTATCAGACCAGGAGCATCAACAACAGATTATATAAGTAAAATCGTAACTCGAATTACTTTTATCGGAGCTTTGTTCTTAGGTCTTGTGGCAGTTCTTCCATTCATAATGCAAGAGCTTTCAGGGGTTCAGACTCTAGCTATCGGAGGTACAGCGCTTCTAATCGTTGTGTCAGTGGTACTAGATATTCTAAAGAAAATCGACGGACAGATTTCGATGAGACAATACTAGTAAGTTATAAAGTTAAAAGTTTATAAAGTTATAAAGTTTAAACAAAAAGCCGGCGCATTTATGCGCCGGCTTTTTGTTTAAACTAGCTTTTGACCTCTAAATTTGATATTCTAAGGCAATGGATAATCAACAAACATTTATATTCTTCGGACGTTCTGGTTCCGGGAAAGGAACACAAGCAAATCTTTTAATGGATTTTTTAGAAAAACAAAAAGGCACGAAACCCGTTTATATTGAAACAGGTCAAAAGTTTAGAAATTTTGTAAAACAAGATCACAATCATACATCTAGGCTAACTCAAAAAGTTTTAGACCAGGGCGGACTGATGCCTGTTTTTATGCCTATTTGGCTTTGGACTGGTGAGCTTGTGGAAAAGTTTTCAGGAAAAGAAGATTTGATCCTGGATGGACTTTGCCGAAGACTCGACGAGGCTCCGGTTTTGGATTCAGCTCTTAGGTTTTACGGAATTGAGAAGCCAAATATAATCTACATAAACACTGGAAAGAATTGGTCTTTAGAAAAACTTCGCTCTCGAGGTAGAGAAGACGACGACAAAGAAGAAGATATGCTTCGAAAGCTGTCTTGGTTTGACTGGAACGTAATGCCTGCGATGGCATATTTCCACGGAAATCCATACTACAATTTCATTGAAATAAATGGTGAACAATCTATCGAAGAAGTTCACGCTGAAATAATCCAAAAAGTTTTTGGAGATAAATAAAATGATAAGACTTAAAACAAAAGAAGATATCGAAAAACTTCGCGAGGGCGGGAAACGCCACGCGGAGATTTTGCGTAAAGTTTCTGATATGGTGGCTCCTGGAGTTACTACAAAAGAGCTTGACGAATACGCTCATAAATTAATCATCGAAGGTGGAGACAAACCTGCTTTTTTGGGCTACACACCAGAAGGTGTTTCGTATCCGTATCCGGCTTCACTTTGCGTTTCTGTAAATGATGAAATCGTTCACGGTATTCCGTCTGACTTTGTTTTAGAAGAAGGTGATATTGTTTCTCTTGATTTAGGTTTGATTCACAAAGGGATGATCACGGACGGAGCGATAACTGTCCCGGTAGGGAAAGTTTCTCCAGAGGCGCAGAGACTCATGAACATAACTCGTGAAGCGCTAAACATCGGTATCAAACAAGTAAAGCCAGGAAACAGAACAGGGGATATCGGTAACGCTATAGAGCAGTTTGTAAAACCACACGGCTTTGGGATAGTGAAGATTTTAGCTGGGCACGGAGTAGGGTATTCTGTTCACGAAGATCCATATGTTCCAAATTATGGAAAAGCTGGAACAGGAGAAAAACTTGTCCCCGGGATGGTTATTGCAATAGAGCCGATGCTCAACCTCGGCACTGACGAAGTCTTTGTTACAGAAGACGAATACACATATATAACCGCGGACGAAAAGCTTTCCGCTCACTTTGAACACACTGTTTTGGTTACAGAAGACGGGTGTGAGGTATTGACAAAATAGTATATTCTGATATAATATATAAAAATTGAACACATGGAGCAAAATAAGCCGGGTCGTTATGTGCGGCCCGCCCACAAGAAGTGGTACAAGACTTCGTCGCGTCAAAGCATGCCTTCGAGCATGGGTGACGCTTCTGAGATCGGCCACCGTATGCTCAACTGGGTCTACGGTCAGCGCTTCGCCAGGCAATATTGGCGAGACGTGAAAAAAGACAATCGGCGTATAATGCGTCATCGTCTCAAGCACGATCTGAAGGTCCGGCTTATGCCGGGCCTTTTGTTTTCTTAAATCAAAATAATTTTGTTACAATAAAGGAATGGAAGGTGCATATTTTAAAGAAACACCGAAGTTTAATTCTCCAGAAGAAGAGATTGCTTTTTTGCGTCAGCATATCGAGTCGCGAGAAAGAGAGTTAAATGAATCTGGCGTTGCTAAATCAAAAGAGCAGGTTTCCAGAGAGGCTGTGTCTGCATACGACATGCTCGAAACAAAAGAAGTTTTAAATAAAAATTACACCGCCGACGAAACTCACGCTGAGCAGTTAGTGCTCAGGCTCAAGCCAGAAGAACACGACGATAAAATGTCCGAACTTTACGGATATCTTTTAGATCATGGTATTAAAAACACTTTAGACCTGGTGGCGCGTTTGGGCGACCCACACATAGAAGACGACTTTCACCGTTTCTTGGTTCAGTTTCTTCATGTTAGCGGGAATATCCCAGGGCTCAAAGAAGGTGGTCCAGAATTTAAATCTTTAAACCTTTCTTTGTTTGAAATTACTCTGCCAGGAAATGTAAAAGAAGAGAAAAAAACTTTCATCGACTTTATCACAGGTATGAAGCAGTTTCTTCTTGGTATGCAGTCTATCTCTCGAGGAGAATACAACAAAGATAAACAATACTACACGCTCGAGATTGCGAACTCCGCAGAATCAAACGACCTCATAATCTACGTGGCTGTTCCAAGAGAGAAAAAAGAGCTTTTAGAAAAACAGGTTTTAGCTTTTTATCACAGTGCAAAAATAAACGAATCAACAGACGACTACAACGTCTTTAACTCAAAAGGTGAAACTGTCGCCTCGTATGCAAAGTTTACAAAAGAAGAAATATTCCCGATAGCAACTTACGAAGATCTTGGACACGACCCGATGGGCGCTGTGCTTAACGCCTTTTCAAAGCTAGGAAAAGACTCTGAAGGCGCGGCAATACAGATAGTGGTCACACCAGTAGGCGAGAGTTTGATTAAAAAATTCTCAGGTATTTTAGACAAGGTTAAAAAAGGCGAAAAGCTAAAAGACGCGATGGATGAATACGGCGCAGTTAAAAAAGAGTTTAAAAACTTTGCCGTGGGTATTTTTAATCCAGCGAAAGTTACAAAAGAAGAAGAAAAAGAGAAAGATATCGATTCTGACATCATCGAAGCGATAAATACGAAACTTAAAAGCACGATAGTTTCTACAAACATCCGCATCGTGGCTTCGGCAGACACGAGAACTCGCGCAGAAGATATTGTTTCTGATATAGAATCTTCTTTTGAGCAGTTCAACAAATCGCAGTCAAACAGCTTTAAATTCGAAAGAGTTCGCGGGGCTGACATGGCGCCTTTTCTGCACAACTTTTCGTTCAGAGTTCCAAACGAAAGAAATGCACTTTCTTTAAACCTCGAAGAGCTCTCGACTATTTTCCACTTCCCAATAAGTGAATCAAACACTCCAGATCTAAAAGAAGCAAAATCAGGTCAGGCTCCAGCTCCAAACAACATCTTAAGCGAAGGCGTTCTTCTAGGTAAAAATGAATACCGCGGAAAAGAAACTCCGATTTTCATGAATGCAGAAGACCGTATGCGACATTTCTATGTTGTCGGTCAAACAGGAACAGGTAAGACAACAATTCTAAAAAATATGATTGCGCAAGATATTCGAAACGGAAACGGATGTTGCTTTATCGATCCACACGGAACAGATGTTCAAGAGATTTTAAGTTACGTTCCAAAAGAGAGAATCGACGACGTGATATATTTTGATCCAGCACATATGGAAAGACCGATGGGTCTAAACATGCTCGAATTTGATCCTCGTTTCCCAGAGCAAAAGACTTTCGTTATAAACGAACTGATGGGTATTTTCAACAAGCTTTTTGATATGAAGGTCGGTGGCGGCGCGATGTTTGAACAATACTTCAGAAACAGTACAGGGCTTGTTATGGAACACCCAGAGTCAGGAAATACACTTCTTGAAATCGGCCGAGTTCTTTCTGATAAAAAATTCCGTGACATGAAGCTCTCTCATTGTAAAAACCCTTTGATTAAACAATTCTGGAAAAACGCCGAAGCAACTCAGGGTGAACAAGGTTTGGAAAACTTCGTGCCATACATCACTTCAAAGTTCGATGGATTTTTGTCTAACGAGATAATGCGACCGATAGTAACTCAAGAAAAATCTGCGTTTAATTTCCGAGAAATAATGGACAATAAAAAGATTCTTTTGGTTAACCTTGCAAAGGGAAGACTGGGTGAAATAAATGCAAATCTTATCGGTATGATTTTGGTTGGTAAAATACAGATGGCAGCGCTATCTCGTGTAGATATGTTTGGAAAACCGATGAACGATTTCTATCTTTATATAGACGAATTCCAAAACGTCACCACAGACTCTATTTCTTCAATTCTTTCAGAAGCTCGAAAATACAGACTTTCTCTAAACGTTGCTCACCAATACATCGCTCAACTTGAAGAAGGAATCCGCGACGCTGTTTTTGGAAACGTTGGTTCGATGGCGGTTTACAGAGTTAGTCCCGAAGATGCAGAATTCCTAGAGAAGAAATTTTCTCCGATTTTCACGGCGACAGATATAACCAAACTCGATAACTTTAACTCTTATGTAAACATGCTGATAAAAGGAACGCCGGCAAAACCGTTTAGTATGGAGTGTCACTGGTCTTTGATTCCTCCGGGAAATAAAGATATCGTCGATCCTATCAAACAGCTTTCATATATGAAATTTGGACGCCCGAGAGATGAAGTAGAAGGCGAGGTTATGGAGAAATTTGAAAAGTTTTAGTATTTGATTCAAAGCCTTTAAAATGCTAATATCACTCTATTAACAGGTTAAAACTA
>CAZZCB010000019.1:0-1486 GCA_964652835.1 uncultured Candidatus Saccharibacteria bacterium
GCTCCAGAAACAAGTATCGTTGTGGATAAGGAAACTAACGTTCCTCACATGCGACACAGAGTTTGTCTAGAGACTGGGATGTATAAAGGGCGACAAGTTTTGAACGTGGCTCCAAAAGCTAAAAAAGAAAAAGCGAGCAAGTAATTGCTTGCTTTTTCTTTTTGTATGTTATAATAATTCTCGTAATAGTTAATTGAAACAATAATGGCAAACAGACATTTAGCACGTTCTATAATTTTACAAACTTTATTTGAATGGGACTTTAATGGTCGCACGTCTTCTGACCTATCTGAAAAGATGGCTCACAACACAACTGAATTTGGTCCAGGACTATCTGTGGATGAATTCATGGAAACTTTGCTAAAAATTGTTTTAGATAAACAAGAATCTATTGATGAAATAATCACTCGGGCAGCTCCTGAGTGGCCACTCGAGAAAATTTCTATGGTTGATAGAAATGTTCTTCGTATTGGGTTGGCAGAACTTTTGTTCGCTGATAAAAACGAAGTTCCTCCAAAAGTTGCTATCAACGAAGCTATCGAACTGGCGAAAACTTTCGGTGGAGAAAAATCTGGTAAATTCGTAAACGGAGTTCTCGGCGCAGTCTACAAAGAAATGGGTGAGCCAGGAAAGGATCAGATTTCTAAAAAGAAAAAAGAAGAAGTTGATATTGAAAAAATGCCTGTTGAGAAAAAAGCAGGTGGAGTTATCTTTTCAGAGAAAGACGGAACTTTTTATTTCGGACTTGTTCACGATGTTTTTGGATATTGGACTCTCGCTAAGGGTGGAGTTGAAGAAAATGAAACTTCAGAAGACGGAGCCGTGAGAGAAGTGAAAGAAAAGACAGGACTCGATGTGGAAATCGTCAAACTTTTAGGGGAAAACGAATATGTTGCATCTCACCCAGAAAAAGGTAAAATCCGTAAGCAGGTAAGTTATTACCTGATGAAATCACCATTTGGAGAGCTTAAAGTCAATACAAACGGCGGGCTCGACGGTGGAAAGTGGTTCACGCTCGCTGAGCTTGAAGATATCAAGACTTACGACGATATCTTGCCGCTTCTAGCGCAATCAGTTGAGCATATTACAAAATAATAGATTACATGTTTTGCATATGGATTTTCCTCACCCAAAAATGAGGAGTCTTTATACAAGCTATGTAATAAAACGATATGAAAGATTTTTCTATTTTTGAAGATAAAATCGGTATTTCTTTTAACAACAAAGATTTACTAAAACAAGCTTTTATTCACCGATCATACATAAACGAAAACCAAGGTGTTGTTTTTGGACACAACGAAAGACTCGAGTTTTTGGGTGACGCAGTTCTAGAGCTTGTAACAACAGAAGAACTTTATGGAAGGTTTCCAAGCAAGCCAGAAGGCGAGCTTACATCTATAAGGGCCGCGCTTGTAAATACAAACAGTATTTCTGATGCAGCGAAAAATTTGGGAGTGAACGATTATCTTTTACTTTCAAAAGGTGA
>CAZZCB010000019.1:1586-8408 GCA_964652835.1 uncultured Candidatus Saccharibacteria bacterium
GTAAATGAAACTAGTATCCCTCGAGCTAAACGGATTTAAATCTTTCGGCAAAAAGAGCCGACTTAATTTTACGCACCCACTGACATGTGTTGTTGGGCCAAACGGTTCTGGAAAATCAAACGTGGTAGAAGCTTTCAGATTTGTGCTCGGTGAGCAGTCTATGAAATCCCTGCGGGGTAAATCAGGAAAAGATTTAATCTTTAAAGGTTCTGGTGGAGTTTCTAAGCTTGCTAGAGCGTCAGCGACGATAACTTTCGATAACAAATCTAGAGTTTTTAAACTAGGAAATAGTGAATCAAATATAAATGTAGATTTCGATGAAGTCTCTTTAACTAGAGAAGTTTTTTCTGACGGAAATAACGTCTACCGAATAAACAATTCAGAAGTAAGATTAAAAGATATTGTCGAGCTTTTAGCTTCGGTGAATATTGGTTCTTCTGGCCACCATATTATCTCTCAAGGTCACGCAGACAGAGTTTTGACAGCGAGCACAAAAGAGCGAAGAGGGATGATAGAAGATGCGCTCGGTCTTAAAATATATCAATTCCGTTTAAAAGAAAGCGAGAGAAAACTTACAAAAACTCGTGACAATATAACACAGACAGAAAGTATCCGCCGAGAGCTTGCTCCGCATATTAAATATTTAAAGAAACAAGTTGAAAAAATCCAAAAAGGTGAAGAGCTTCGTGGTGAGCTGACAAGTCTATATTTAATGTATTTTGAAAGAGAAAGTTCGTATTTAACGCATGAAGAAAGTTTCTTAAAAAATGAAAAGTCTAGAATATCAGAAGCTTTAAAAGAAATCGAAAGCAGACTTTCAAATATTAAAATTACAAACGATAATTCTTTCGAGCTGGCTAAAAACGCAGAGATAGAGGCTCTTCAAAGAAATATTTTTGAGGCGAGATCTGCAAAAGAAAATCTATCACGTAGTCTTGGAAAGCTAGACGGACTTGTGGAGATCGAAGAATCAAAGCTTGCGAAAGGTGACGCCACTATTTCTATAAAAAACAGTGAGTTTAATTCTTTTATAGACTCTGTTCATGATGGAATAGACAAAGCTCTAAGCTTTGAAGGTATTTTTGAGATTACAAATAGTCTAAAAGAAATAAAAGATAGTCTGAGTACTTTTAGACAAAAATATAAATTAACAGGCGAAGTTTCAAGAGATGAGCTCGACGCCTTACTCGCTAACCGCGCAAATATCCTAAAAGAAGTCTCTGCGCTTTCTAATCAAATAGAAGAGTCTCAAGCAAAAATAGATTCTATAAGAACTGATATTTCAAAAGAAAAAGAAGAAAGATATAAAGAGCAAGAGGAAAAATTCACTTTAGAAAACGAAAGAAACAGAATGTCTTCTTCTTTTGAGATTATAGAAAACAAACTCACTGTGTTTGCTCGCCGAAAAACTCTTTTCGAAGAAAATATGAAAGAGGCTGTTGTTTTGGTTGGTCACAATATTTTAAGCTTTGATAAAACAAAAGAAAATCTTCCTTTTACCGAAGAAGAACAAGAAAGTCTAAGAAGACAAATAGAAAGACTTAAAATAAAACTAGAGGATATCGGGACTGCTGGCGGAGGAGACGTGCTTCGTGAATACGAAGAAGTTTCAGAGCGTGACGGCTTCCTGGTAAAAGAACTTGCCGATCTTGAGTCTAGTCTTGTGAACTTACAAAAACTTATCGAAGAGCTGAAAGTTACTTTAGAGGTGGAATTTAAAACAGGACTTCAAAAAATAAACGAGCGGTTTGAAGAATTCTTTAAACTTATGTTTGGTGGAGGTGGAGCATTTCTTTCTATCGTCGTAGAAAAGCCTAAAAAACTAGATGACAATATGGACGAAACAGAAAAGTATGAAGAAGATAAAAGTTTTGAACAGGGAATAGATATAAACGTATCGCTTCCTCAGAAAAAAGTAAAAGAACTGACCATGCTTTCTGGTGGAGAAAGATCTCTGACTTCTATCGCACTTCTTTTCGCGATGAGTCAGGTCAACCCGCCACCGTTTCTTGTGCTCGATGAGACAGATGCTGCACTAGACGAAGCCAACTCAAAAAGATATGGAGATATGTTGGTTAGACTTTCAAAGTATTCAGAGCTTATCGTGGTAACTCACAACAGAGAGACGATGTCACGAGCAGACCTTATCTACGGAGTTACAATCGGTTCTGACGGAGCATCAAAACTCCTTTCGATAAAGTTTGCAGAGGCGGAAGGGTATGCGAAGTAGCTTATAAAGAAAAGTCGGCACGCTTGCGTGCCGACTTTTCTTTATATATTTAAATCTTAATTTCCGGAACACCTGGCACGTATGTCTTATCTAGTATAAAAACTTTTTCTTCAAAATCTTTTATACCTTCTTTTGTAACTTTTACATTTACGAGCCCTCCTTTCATCGTTTCTTCTGAGAAGTATTGATCAAAGATTGCGTTTCCAAGTGAATATATAATCAGCCCATCTTTATACGTAACAGTATCTTGTCTTACGTGTGGGTGATGACCTGCAATGATGTCAGCACCAGCATCGATTGAGCTTTCAGCTAAACTTTTTTGACGAGCGTTAAACGCTACGTATTCTTCGCCCCAGTGATACGATACTACGAGCACGTCTACTTTTTCTTTTGCATTTTTAATATATTCAAGTCTTTTTGGGTCGCTTGCTAAAAGTATCCCTGACTTATTTTCTCCCGCTGCCATCCAGTTTGGTCCGACATCTGTGAAAGCTAGAAATCCTACTTTCACTCCGTTTTCTTCCATCACTCTGACCTCGCTTGCGTCAGCTAGATTTTTACCTGCGCCAGTATATTTTATTCCTACTCTATTTAATCCTCCTAGGGTGTCGTCAAAAGCGGCCACACTCCAGTCTCCGACGTGGTTGTTTGCGAATGATACTATTTCAAAAGAAGCGCTTTTAAGCGCGTCTAAAGTTTTTTCTTCCATACGAAAAGAGTATTTACTACCGACATTTTTCCCGACATCAGAAACAGGGCCTTCAAGGTTTGCGAAAGTTATATCATCATCTTTAAGCTCTCCTAAATTTTTAAATAGGGAATTGAAGTCACCTCCGTAGTTTTTATACACAGAAGTTTTGACTCCGCGATCCATCATTATGTCTCCTAAAAAAGAAATAGAAACCTCGCCTTTTTCTATGTTTTTTATTTTCTCTTTAAAGCTTTCTGGATCTAAAAATTCTTGAACTGTGATATTCGCGAGTTTTATATGATATGCGTTTTCAAGTCCAACATATCTCCAGTGCCAAGGCTCAAAAATATATCCTGTATCTTTGTTTGGTGGATAGCTCATCGCAAATCCGTATTTGTGTGCGTTTTTGTCTAGCCATTCGTATTCGTCTGTTAAGTGAAAGCTTCTGTGCGCAGAGTCATAGCCCACAGCTGGAGAGGTGAAATCTATCGTCGTGCCGAGCTGGTGTTCTGAGTATCCTGGTTTTGCGATAGCTTCTTCTCCAGATGCGGCGGAGTTTTTTCTGTGCCATTCGTCATAAAGCCATTCTTGAGTTTCCTGACTTCGAAAGCCTGAAGTGGTAACTATCTCTAAACCATCTTCTTGTGCGGCGTTATACATCTCTTCTAGAGCGTTTCCAGCGCTTTCTGTTAGACATATTTCTCGTCCTTTTGTATCAACTTTTCTTTTTATTGAAACTAGATTGTCTGGTACGTAATTTTCTGGAAGTTTGTTTTCGCTTGTTGCGTTAAACAAAAACAAGTCTTCGAAAGCTGACTCTGGTTTCGGACAAGTTTCCACTAACACAATATTTTTTTGCTCCTGTGTGAAATCTGTTTTGTCATTTTTTACTCCAGCGACTTCACCTTGGAAGATCACTTCTTCTGGTTCTTCAGATTTGATTTCTTCTGGATATCCATAAGAAACATTTTCACGAAGATAGTTTAGGATCGTGTAAATATCTTTTGTTCTGTCGTCTGTTCGCAGAAGCACGATTCCGATATGTCTGTCTTCGTATCCAGGAAAAGAAACAGAGAAAATACCGACACCAGTTCTTTTGGCGCTACTAGTGTATCCTGTTTTACCGCCGATGAAATTGTCGTTGTTTGAAAATCTGTTTATATTTCTCCAAGCTTTTCCCATCGCTGTATATTCGATAAGAGTTGTTATATCAAAAACAGTTCGGTGGTTGTTCTCGAGATATGTGCTCATCTTGAAAAGGTCTTTTGCTGTAGATGTGTTTTTACTCGATAGTCCGCTTGGGTCTTCGAAGTTTGTTTTTTCCATCCCGATATCTTTTGCGAAATCGTTCATCGACTTCATAAAAGAAGGTCGGCCAGAGTGTTCAGCTAAAACCTCTGCGGCGTTGTTGCTAGAAACTAAAAGAAGAGGGTAGAGCAAGTCTGAAACTAAAACACTTTCACCTGTGCGGAGATCTCCGCGAGAGCTTTCTGTGTTTGCTGCACGGCTCGATACTTTTGTCTTTTCGTTTTGTTCGTGGGTTTCGAGCGACACTAGAGCCGTCATCAGCTTTGTAACAGATGCGATAGGGAAAACAGCTTCAGAGTTTTTCTCTATTATTATTTCACCGGTATTTACGTCGCCTATCACATACGAAACAGCGCCTATTTTAAGGTCTTTAGCCTCTTCGTTTATTGTATATTTTGGCTGTGGCGGATATGTTATGTTGTCGAATTTGAAAACTGAAGCAACTATGTTTTTGTCTCCACCTCCGGCAGAAATTTTAAAGTTTTGTATTTTTGTTATAAAAGCTGATCTTTCTTTTGGATTGTTTTCACCTGTTACTATTTTTTCGACGCCATTCCAGATTAAAGATGTAAAAAGAATACCCAAGCCAATCGGGATGATGCTCCAAAATATTCCTTTGACAACTTTTCTTATCATTATTTAAAATTTAAGATGCGAACTCGTAATCTATCACGCCTTCTTCTTTGTCTGCTTTTTTAACTTTTATATTTAATTTGTCTCCAATACGTATTGCATGTTTGCTTTTCTTTCCAGACACAACCATTTTCTTTTCGTCATATGTGTAGTAGTCGCTGGTCAAGTCTCTTAATTTTATCATACCTTCTGCGCGGGACTTTTCCTCAGCTACATAAATACCCCAATCTGTAATACCTGTGACAACTCCAGAAAACTTTTGGCCGATACGAGTCGACATGTATTCTACTTGTTTGTATTTAATACTTGTTCTTTCTGCTTCTTGTGCGTCGCGTTCTCTTTCTGAAGAGTGCACAGCCATATCTTCATACATCGCTCTTTTTTCTTTTGGAATACTTTGTCCAGATAAATAAATATCTAGCATTCTGTGTGCGATAACATCTGGATATCTACGGATCGGCGAAGTAAAGTGTGTGTAGTATTTAAAGGCTAGACCGTAGTGGCCAGTCGTGTTTTTTGTAGAATAAATAGCCTTTTGCATCGATCTGATAACCACACTTTGAACTGTGTCTTTTTCTGGCTTGCCTTCGAGTTTTGCGAAAAGTTTATTGAACTCTCTTGGGTCTACGTAGCCTTTTTGAATAGGAACGTCATATCCTAAAAGTTTAAGAAAGGCGACGACATCTTTTATTTTGTCTTTGTCTGGGTCTTCGTGGATTCGGTATATAAACAATCTGTCTTTTTTATTTTCATCAAAAGATCCCCACGTGGCTACACGTCTGTTTGCGAGAAGCATGAACTCCTCGATCATTTTGTTTGTATCACCTCTGGTTTTTGTGTAGACATCTATCGGAACACCGTTTTCATCTAATCTGAATTTTACTTCGTCTTGTTCCATAAGAAGTGCTCCAGCCTTTATTCTTTCTTTTGTTAGCTCTTTTGCCATCTTGTTTAAGATGTCGAGTTCTTCAAAGAAAATACCTTCGCCTTTATTTAAAACTTCTTGCGCTTCTTCATAACTAAATCTTTTATCAGAATTTATGATAGTTCTACCGAACCATTCCTTGAGTACATTTCCTTGGGCGTCTAGCTCAAAAATAGCAGAGAAGGCGAGTTTGTCTTCGTTTGGGTTTAGACTGCAGAGGTCGTTTGAAAGTACTTCAGGAAGCATCGGTATTGTTCTGTCTACCAAATAAACAGAAGTCGCTCGCTCGAGAGCTTCTTTGTCTAGAGCTGTTCCTGGGCGAACGAAAAAAGCGACGTCGGCAATATGTATTCCAACTTCGTATTTTCCGTCACCAAGTTTTTTAAAAGAAAGAGCGTCGTCAAAATCTTTTGCGTCGACTGGGTCGATAGTGAAAGTCGTAGTGCCTCGCATGTCTCTTCTTTTTGAGACCTCATCTGCAAAACCTTTTTCTTTTATTCTTTTTGCTTCATCTTCAACTTCTTTTGGAAAAGTAGAAAAGAAACCTTTTTCAAGTATTATTCCTTCCATCTCAGCATTGTGTTCTCCGTGGCGACCTAAAACTTTTTCCACTGTTCCCATTGGGAGTTTCTTTCGTGAAGTCCATTTGTTTATTGATACGAAAACTTTGTCTCCGTCTGTGGCGCCACCTAATTCTTTTTCTGGAATAAGGATATTAAAAGGCATACGAGCATCGCTCGCCTCTAAAAAAAATTCTCCATTTTCTTTTATTATTTTTCCTGAGAAGCCTCTTTTTGCTCTTTTAACAACTTCCACCACTTCGCCTATTTCTGGTCCACCTTTTACTTTTGAAGTTATAATCACTTTTACCGTGTCTCCGTGAAGAGCGAGTCCTAGAAATCCCGCAGGGATTTCTATTCCTTCTTTTGTATCTCCTTTTAAGTAACCGACACCTTTTTGAGTTATTCTAATATTGCCAATCTTTTCTCTTTTGTTTGTATTATTTTGATGCGTCATTATGTTTTCAGTTTATCA
>CAZZCB010000020.1:0-7338 GCA_964652835.1 uncultured Candidatus Saccharibacteria bacterium
ATGGAACTTAATCTTGAAGAATTAAAACAAAATCACAAAACAAGTTATCAAGCAGGAGAGCTTGAGCGTCTTTTGCGTGAAAAAGAAAATACAGAAAAAATGATAGAGGAAGATCCTTCGATGAAAGATATGATAGAAGAAGAATTAAAAAACATGGACGTTCAGATAGGTGGCCTACAGTCTCAGCTCGAAGCTATTGTGAAGTCTGAAAAAGAAGAAGAAAAATTTCCAAATGAAATCATCTTGGAAGTTAGAGCCGGCGCCGGTGGCGACGAAGCATCTCTTTTTGCATATCAGCTTGCGGAAATGTATAAAAGGTTTGCAGAAAAACAAGGCTGGAGTTTTAAAACAGAATACGAATCGATGAACGATTTAGGTGGTTACAAAGAAGCTTCTTTTGAGATTAAAGGAAAAGATGTTTATAAAAAACTTCGATTTGAAACTGGAGTCCATAGAGTTCAAAGAATTCCCGCAACAGAAAAGCAGGGGAGAATACACACTTCAACAGCTTCTGTTGCTGTTCTTCCTTTGTATAAAAAAACAACTATCGTTTTAAACGAAGCAGATTTGGAATTTGAAACTTCGCGTTCTGGTGGGGCAGGAGGACAAAACGTAAACAAAGTTGAAACAGCTGTGCGGGTTATACACAAGCCTACTGGTTTTGACGTGCGGTCAACTTCAGAAAGAAGTCAGCTTAAAAACAAAGAAAAAGCTTTGGACCTACTTCGCTCTCGCTTGCAACAAGCAAAAGATGATGAAGAAGCTAAAAAATATTCTGCAAACAGAGCATCTCAAATCGGCACAGCCGACAGGTCAGAGAAAATCCGAACTTACAACTTCCCACAAGACCGTATGACTGATCACCGAATAAAAGAATCTTGGAGTAACTTGCCAGGAATAATGCTAGGGAATATAGATGACGTGATAGAAAGTTTTAGTGAAGAAAAGCTGGAGAGTTTGCCTGAATAATCTGATTCTTGGTCAGTCAGTTTTCTCTTATTGAAATTTAATAAAATTCCTGGTATAGTATTTCTCGTTCCGTATAAGGAGGAATATGCGCGTGTAGCTCAGCTGGTGGCGTGAGGTTTCTAATCGACTGACTTCTTACAGAAGCGGTATACCTTTTGGATAATTTGTTTTTTAAAATTTGTTGGTTTTGTGCGCGTGTAGCTCAGCTGGTAGAGCAATCGACTGATACTCGGTAGGTCCCAGGTTCGACCCCTGGCACGCGCACAAAGCTTGTAAATAAAAACAAATTATCTCAAAAGGTCTTGCGAAAGTGTCTATGCACTTTCTCACGCGGTAGGTCCCAGGTTCGACCCCTGGCACGCGCACAGAAAAATCCCCGAAAGGGGATTTTGTGTTTTATAAATTTTGATTTTAAAATGCGAAAAGCCGGGATTCTGTACGAATCCCGGCTTTAAGTTCTGCGTTGTTTTTGTGTCCACGAAGTCCAAGGTCTTGGAAAGTTCTTCACCTTTCGGTTAAAAACTTCTAGATGAAGGTGCGGCGAACTAGGTTTTGCGCTACCCGTATGCCCAACTCTACCTATCAATTGTCCTTGTTTGACTTTTTGTCCAACTTTAACGTATATCACGTCAAGGTGGCCGTAGAACAAGTCTGCATTAGGGTCACGTATTGTAACTCTTTTACCAGACTTCTTACCCTTACCCCAACCTGACTTTATAACCTTACCGCTTGCCGAAGCGTAAACAGGTGTTCCTTTTGCCGCCATCATATCGACAGCGTAGGTCTTACCATCCCAGTGGTTATTCTCCCAGGTTGATCCTGGTACTGGGTTTTTGTAAAAACCTGAAGGAACTTTGGCTGTAGTCAGAGACGTACGAGTCTTACTTTTGGAAGGAGGTCTTCGAACACTCTTCTTTCGAGTTACGCTCGTAGGGCTTCTTCCAGTTGCGCGCGGTGTTCGGGTTACCCTTCTTTCGTTTACGGCAACCTTCACTCCGTTCATCTCAGTGTAACGACGCTCTTTCAATGCCTTATGTAGCACATTAAGAGTCTCGTCTACCGCTACGGAGAAATCCGTCTCAGCTCTGAGTTGTAATGGATCCACTGCGATATTCGCCCAAAAGTTGAACGATTCGTCAGCTAACTCCGGTGCATAGTATTTACCGTAACTTACGATGTGGTGGGCCTGATAGCTCACTTTGTCGCAAAGCTGGGTATGTCCACTGCCTTCGTAGTTAAACTCCCGGATAGCGGGTCTCCCAGTGGAAAAGTCCACACTCTTCTTGCTAGCAAGCAGTGTGCTGACTATGGCGGCCAATAGTTGCTCCTTTTTCTCTCCATCCAGTTTGTCGCCGGCCTGAAGTCTCAGGTTCATGTCGTCGCTAGTCAGGCAGTCGTAAACCAACATCACAAGGTCTTCTCCTGCGACAGCATACTCACCGTAACTTACAGCGGTGATGTTGTCACTCTCGGCGACCTCTTGGTCTTCGTACTCCTCGGTCGAAGCATCATCCGTATCAGGATCTGGCGCGAAGCCTTCACCTTGATTAGTGGTGTCAACTCCGGCCGAATCTTCCGTCACTTCATATTCATCAGGAAGAACTTTGACCACCTCGACTCTCCCGGTGCCGTTACTGCAATCACTGCAGACGAAGAAGAACCAGCAAGCCCATACGATAAGCGCCCCAAGCAAGAATCCAGCTACTCCGCTCCAGAATCCGATCGAATGACCTTTCTTGAAGGTTGTCTCGGCCCGGTTGTGGGCTTTGTCGATGGCTTCATAAAGGCTTTTGTTCTTGTCGGCCTTCATCTTTGCCTTGGCGTCGCGACTGATCTTCAGCTGTTCCTGTTCGTGCTTGTATCGACGCTCGGTAGCCTCGGTGTCTTCCGTCTTGGCGTCCTTATTAGGAGTCCCTCCCGAAGGATTTGCCAACGTCTGCTTTTCGGTCACTCCAGCTTTCTTTTCAGGTTGTGGAGCCGATGCATCTTTCGTGGCATCTCCAGTGGTTTCAGCCTTCGGGGCAGTTTGCGTTGCCGTTGCCGCTCCTTTGTCAGAAGCTTGGTCAGACGTACTGCCCGACGGTTTACTTTCGCCATGAGTGCCTCCACCTTCACAGGAAAAGGTCACTCGGTCATCCCCTTCGGGTCGATGGAGCGTTACTGACGCTCTACCCCTTGTGATGATATGAACCTCCGTTCCTTTTCGGGAGTTCTTATTCGCACCATCTTCGGGTCTCTTATTTTCGTTGGCCATTCTCTTGGGTGTTTGTTTGAGTTCGTTGTGAAAGAGCGTCTAGTCAAGAAGACTAAACTTCCAGCGCACATTAACATATTTAAAGGAAAAAGTCAAGCCCCGAAAGTACTTATAAAAAAGAAAGAGCCGGGCCCATGGGCCCGGCTCTAGTAATGCTTTTTTGCTTCACGCCTCTTCGCATACCTCCTCCTCAAGTTCTACTATCCGTGAAGTGGTTTTAACTCGGAAAATCGGGTCGACCGGTTCTTTTTCTCCGAACATCATTTTTTCGAAGAATGGTGTCATCCGATCCTTTAGGAAGTCTGCGCCCAAGTATGAGATGAGAACGATCACTCCGACCTTGATTAGTAGCTTTGTTGGGCTACCCAGATGTCCGACCATGATTCCGACAATAACATAGGTTTTGCCGTTTACAAGGAGCTTTACAATAATGAGAGATACTTCTTGCCAAAGATTCTCGACTTTAAACCTGAGCCATTTCCACTTAATTTGTGGAAGGTGTGACATCTTGGATTTAAAGTATTCTTCAATACGTTCCCAATAAATACAGGTGAGGGTGTTGAAGAAAGCTGCAACTGTGCGTATCTGGATAGACTCCGCTAGTGTCATTCCGTAGAAATACCCGAAAACAACTGTTTCCAAAGGAAAGAAAATGAAAAAAGAGAACACATTCAGTGCGACTATCTTAGCGATAGTTTTCCTCCAATTCTGTTCGTTCAACTGAAAAAACGCTTCCTGTAGAAGCGACCGATTTTGAAGCACGTTTGTCATTTGGTTTTGTATGTTTAGAGTGGAAGGAACTAAGGTTCGGGGAAAGTATATTCCCGCACTCATTAAATGTAAATAGTATTTTTTATTTTCAGGGGATTGTGATATAATTCCCGAGGCTCTAAAGGGTCTTTTTTAAGTTTATGGAAGACAAAGACATACAACCAAAGCAAATAAACAATGCTGATTACCACAAGGTAACCAACAAGCTTTTCTATAACTCACTTATAAATATCCCTCTTTTTGCAGTACCAGCTTTTACTGCGCTATTTTTAGGAAAATATTTTGATGCAAAATTTGGTACAGATAAAACCATAACTCTAATAGCTCTTTTTCTTGCTTTGGTTTTTTCTTGGTTTGTTGTGCTTCGAAAGAATGCAAAGCTGACAAAAGAATACAGAGATGTTAGAGAAAAGATGAAACAAGAAGAATTAAAAAACGAAGAAGCTAAAAATTAAAATATATGAACGGAGAAATTTTTAGTTTTAAAAGAGATATTGCGGATATTGGTCCTTCGACCATTTTTGAGGTTTTGGGTTATCCGATAACCAACTCAACAATTTTTATATTTCTGATTCTGATCTTACTTTTAGCTTTTACTTTTTTTGCCTTTCGTAAAAAAAGTCTAGTTCCTGGAAAAGCCCAAGCGTTCTTTGAAATAGTTTACGAAGCGATACATAAACAGATAAGTACAATAACAGGGAACGACTATCACACGAAAAGAGTTTTCCCGATTATCGCATCTATCTTTATCTTCGTTGGAGTTTCAAACTATTTAGGACTTCTGCCGGGACTTTCCAGTATTACTTGGGACGGGCAAGCGATCTTCCGAACAGCCACGGGGGACTTCAACACAACTTTCGGTCTCGCTCTCGGTGCCATCATCGTGCTACACATCATTTCAATAAAAGATTTCGGAATACTAGGTTACCTTAACAAATACATCCCAGTAAAACAGCTTAGGGAAGATGTGAAAAAAGGTGTCCTAAGTCCGATATATGTCTTTGTTACTATACTGATCGCTTGTCTTGATATTGTCGGAGAGTTTGCTAAAGTTATTTCTGTCTCGCTCCGTCTTTTCGGAAACATGTATGCGGGAGATGTTCTTACAACAATACTTATCGGAATATTCGCCTTCGTTCTGCCATCGTTTTGGGTGGCGTTCGGACTACTAGGATCTCTCATTCAAACTGTTGTTTTCGGATCACTGATAACCGTGTATTATATGCAGGCCGCTGGTCCGGAACCAGGGACACAGAAAAGTTAAAGTTATTTATTAGTTATTAATTAATTTCGCTACGGCGATTAAAATAAAATTTATGGAAGCAGAAGCAGCAAAATATATAGCAAAAGGAATTATCATACTTTCAATGCTTGGAACAGCTATTGGTGAAGGTTTCGTAGCCGCAAAAGCTATGGAAGCTATCGGTAGAAATCCAGATGCAGGAGATTCAATCTTTACAAAAATGATCGTTGGTATGGCGATCTGTGAATCAACAGCGATTTACGCTTTGGTTGCGTTCTTTATTATCTAATCTATTAAATACACTTTATGATCGGAGATGTTTTAGGTAATTTGGGTTTTGACTGGAAAGTTGCTTTGGCAAACTTGGTTAACTTTTTGATTATTTATTACTTACTTCGTAATGTTGTATTTAAAAAGTTAGGTCACGCTATAAAAGAGCGACAAGAAAAAATCCAAAAAGGTTTAGACGATGCTAAAAAGGCAGAAAGTGCTCTTGTTATGGCTGAGTCAGAAAAAGACGTAATACTAAGAGAAGCTCAAAAACAGTCAAAAGAGATAACACAGGAGGCTGATAAAAAAGCGAAAGTTATTATTTCCGATTCTAAAAAAGAAGGAAATCTAGAAGCAGAAAAAATCAAAGAAGGCGCTCTTAAAGATATTGAAAAAGTGCGTTTGGAAACTGAAAAGAAACTACAGAAAGATTTCGTTAATATGGTTTTGGACGGAGTTGAAAAAGTTTCTGTAAACCAAATGGATAAAAACAAATCACAAGCTTTCGCAGAAGGCTTACTTAAATAGTCATGATATCTTCAAATCTTATAGTTAAAGCAGTGAAAGAAAACATTTCGTCAGGTGGCGATAGTGATCTTTTTGCAGATGACTTGCTGCTTTATCTAAAAGAAAATCATTTACTTCATCTTTTGCCAAATATTTTAAATAAGCTTGAGCAGGAAAAAGTAAAAGAAGAAAAATCAAAAACTATCGAAGTTTTAACCTCGCACGAATTCGACACTGATGTCTTGGAGAAAATAAAAGGTTATATAGAAAAAGAAAAAGGAGATAAGTTTAAGGTGGTAGTCGAGCCTAGTCTTATCGGAGGATTTGTTATCAAAGGGAAAAACAGAATCCTAGACGCAAGTCTAAAGAAGAATATCGAGTTTTTACGAGAATCACTAATAAAATAATTTTATGGCCAAAACAGAAGAATTTATAAAAAGTTTAAAAAACAAAATCGCAAACTTCACACCAGAAGTTCTGCAAAGTGAGACAGGTCAGGTTGTCAGCGTTTTCGACGGTATTGCAAAAATATCTGGACTTCCAAATGCGAAAGCATCTGAGATTTTGTCTTTCTCAAATGGAGCGCTCGGCCTTGCTCTAAACCTCGAAGAGGATTTTATCGGAGCGATTATTTTAGGTGATTTCAAAGATATTAAAGAAGGTGATATCGTGACTCGAACAGAAAAGATTCTCTCAGTAGAAGTGAGTGACGGTATCGTCGGACGTGTTGTTGACCCTTTAGCACGGCCTGTCGACGGAAAAGGTGATCTTGGTAAAACAGTAGAAGTTTTAGTTGAGAAAATAGCTCCAGGAGTTATGAGTCGTGAACCGGTAAACCAGCCAGTTCAAACAGGTATCAAATCTATCGACGCCATGATCCCGGTTGGACGAGGACAACGTGAGCTTATCATCGGTGACCGACAAACAGGTAAAACTGCTATCGCTATCGATACGATAATCAACCAAAAAGGCCAAAACATGAAATGTGTTTACGTGGCTATTGGTCAAAAGCAATCTAAAATCGCTCGAACTGTTTCAAAACTAGAAGAAGCAGGAGCGATGCAGTACACGACTGTAGTCGCAGCGGGAGCATCTGACAACCCAGCGATGCTTTACCTTGCGCCTTACACGGGTGTTTCTATTGCAGAATATTTTATGGCAAAAGGCGAAGACGTTTTGATTGTTTACGATGATCTTTCAAAACACGCTGTGGCTTACCGAGAAATTTCACTACTACTTCGAAGACCACCAGGTCGTGAAGCATACCCAGGAGACGTTTTCTATCTACACTCAAGACTTCTAGAAAGAGCTTGTAGAAAAAATG
>CAZZCB010000021.1:0-7275 GCA_964652835.1 uncultured Candidatus Saccharibacteria bacterium
AAAAATACTCGTATTCCATTTCCCGCATGTTCAAAACTTTGAATTCTTTTTACAATACTAAAAATTCTTTTTTCTGATTTATGTTCTGTTTTTTTATTTTCCATATTATTCATACAAATATTTTACTATAAATTTATTTCAATAGGGCAGTGGTCGGATCCGATAAAGTCTGCGTGGGTTTTAAAACTTTTAACCCTCGGCATTAAGCTAGATGAAACGAAAAAATAATCTATTCTCCATCCGACATTTCTTTCGCGAGCGCGCGTCTTCTGGTCCCAGTAAGTATAAACTTCTTTTTTGTTCGGATATAAATTTCGGAAAACATCTACATATCCGTCGTTTATAACTTCATCTATCCATTCTCTTTCTTCTGGCAAAAAACCAGTGTTCTTTTCATTTTCTTTTGGGCGCGCTAGATCTATTTCTGTGTGCGCAGTGTTTACATCACCCGTGAAGATTATTTGTTTGCCAGATTTTTTAAGTTTGTTTATAAATTTTAAAAAAGCATCGTAGAACTCTAGTTTATATGCGAGACGCGCCGGTCCGCCTCCGCCGTTAGGGAAGTAGCAGTTTAGTAAAACAAAATCTTTAAAATGCGCCACAACAGTTCGTCCTTCATCGTCGTCTCCAGGCATATCGATACCGTAATTTACTTTTTCTGGCTTTTCTTTTGAATAGATCGCAACGCCCGAATAACCCTTTTTAATTTTTGAACTTGAGAAAAAAGAAGTGTAACCTTTTGGCTCTAATATTTCTTTTGTGAGTTGTGACACCTCTGCTTTTGTTTCTTGAAGACAAAGTATGTCGGGTTTAAGCTTAAAAGCCTCGGCAAAAGCTCCTTTTTTGACGCCAGCCCTTATTCCGTTTATGTTCCATGAGATTATTTTCATACGCTTAATTATATCTGATTTTTAAATAATAAGAAAAAGCCCCGTCCCGACTTAACGTCGGGACGGGGCTTTTTCCTATCTAACCTTAACTTTGTTTTTGGAGTAAGGTTATAACAAAAATTTCATTTTTACTTTCTGGGATAACAATATGTTCCTGGTTTATGACTCTAACATTCTCGCCATATAAATCTACAATCTCTTCGTCTTTAAAAAAGTAATAGTGAACTCCATCTACCTGGAATTCTCCACTCTCTGAGTTTGCTGGAGAAAAAGTTAAAAATTGTTTTGTATTTTTCGAAAAAGAAACATTTAATATATATCCGCCCGGCTTTAAAACCCGAGTAGCTTCTTTTCCATATTTTTTAAAATCTTCATCTTGTAAGTGTTGAGCAAGACCAAAGTCTGTTACCGCGTCAAATGTTTCATCTGCAAACTGTAAATCAAAAACATCGCCTTCCACAAAACGCATCTTGCTCGCGAGTCCTCTAAATTTAACTTCCTGGTTGTTTGCTTTAATTAACTTTGTAACATAATCCACACCAATAGCTTTGAAGCCAAAGTCGACAAAAATAAAAGGCCAAATACCACGACCGCTTCCTAAATCTAAAACAAATCCCGGTGAAGGTATATATGAAATATATTCAAAAACTTTCGCCCTATAGTTTTTATGGGTCCATATATCAGAGCCAGTTTTATAAGCCGTCTCGAAATATTTTTTATTTTGATCGTATGACATCGTAGAAATATTTTAACATTTAATATTTGCAACGGCGTGTTTAAAAAGTGTATAATCAAAGCAAGTCGTTCGTCGTCTCACCAACCCAAACCACCTCACCATGACCATCTTAATCTCGATAATCGCCGTTGCCGCTATTACCCTCTACATCTTTACTCGTGGCGCCAGCTCGTCCGATGTTTACAGTGCATACGGTTCTGCCATCCGTGAAAATGGTGAAGTTGCCGGCCGATACAAGACTGGCAAATGATCAAACCTCAACCAGAAACCCGGGTTGGGGTTTCTGCATTTTATTTCTTCCTCTTAGAGTGAAACTTTTTACCCAACACACCAAGTTAAAACCTAAGTTTTATTTTATAAAATAAAATATGTAGTTTAAATATGTGCTAATAATATCTGCACAAATGTATTAACTTGGTGTATGGGTTTATGTATATCTTTAAGCTGACTATCAGTTACGTGGGTATACCCACACACCAACATTTAAAACAAACCCTCAGTAACTCGTTTTAATAATTGTGCCCGTGCTCGACCGCGATATTTTAGAGATTTTTCACGTTTCCGAGCGACAGATTCTGTTTTGTATGCTTCATAATAAATTAAATCTAGAGGCCTTCGCGGTCGCGTAGAAAAGACCTTACCTTCTGAGTGTTCTTTAAATCTCTTCTTTAAATCGTTCGTTGAACCAATATAGAATTTTAGGTCTTTTCTACTCTGCAATAGATATACGTAAAACATAAATGTTGGTGTGTTAAATCTAGGGTTTATTTAGATTTTCGACCATGAAATTTACGATGGACATCCTTCAATTGGCTGTCCGTTACGTGGGTATAGATTTGTGTTGTGGCGATATTTGCGTGGCCGAGCATCATTTGAACGCTTCTTATATCTGCGCCATTTTGGAGTAGGTCTGTGGCGAAAGAGTGGCGGATCACGTGCGGAGTAACTTTTTTAGAAATCCCAGCTTTGATAGCGTATTTTTTCACCAATCTTTCTATCGAGCGGGGAGTGAGTCTTGCATCTTTTTTATCACTTTTGTTGTTGCTGAACTGTACGAACATCGCTTCATTAAAATCTTTTCTAGCCTTTAAATATTTTTTGATTGCATCTTTTGCATCTTCTGATAAAAACACAACACGAACTTTTTCTCCTTTTCCTCTGATAGAGAACTCATCTTTTGAAAGGTCGAGGTCTCGGTTTAAACTTGCAAGCTCTGAAACACGGAGGCCTGTAGAAAAGAAAAGATGAAGTATTGCCTTGTCGCGAAGAGCTGAAAGAGCGTCACCCTCTGGCGCATTTAAAAGTCTACCGAGTTCACCACCTGATATTAAATCCAGGCTTCTTTGTGAAATTTTCGCGAGCTCTATTTTGTCTGGCGTCATCGTTGTTACCCCTCGCTTCATCATGTATTTTAGAAAAGTTCGTAGGGCTATGAGGTGATAGTTTTGAGTATTTTTCTTTAGGCCTGCTTGCGACTGACCTTTTACTTTTACTCCAAGTTGTCTGTTTAAGTGAATTCTAAATTCGCGGAGTTTGTCTTCTGTTATTTTTCCTACATCTTTTATATTTGCGAATTCAAAAAAACGAGAAAGGTATCTGTCGTAGTTTTCGACGGTTTTAAGAGAAAGTCCTTTTTCAATTTCTAAATATTCTAAGAATTGTGTTTTGGCTGAGGTTACTTGCATGACTTTATTTTAACATAAATTTAAAGTCGGAAAATAAAACAACCCCACAGGCTTGACAAAGTGGCATATAATATGCTATTATATAAATAATTTCGTAAGAAAACATTTTCATGAGGGATTTTAAAAATTTGCTTCGCCTTGTTTCTGGCTTATGCTGGGCAAAGGGCGGGGCTCTTGCGAAATAAAACTTTATATAGTAATATCAGGGCCATGTTAAAAACAGCAAAAAAACAAAAGATAATTAAAAAGTCTGCTATAAACGACAAGGACACAGGGTCTTCACACGTTCAAGTGGCTTTGCTGTCTGAAGCAATTAAAGAGCTTTCTTCTCACCTGAAAACTCATAAAAAAGATAATCACTCACGAAGAGGACTTATCAAGATGGTTTCAAAGAGACGAAAGCACTTAAAATACCTTGCGAAGAATGACAAGGTTGCTTACGACAAGATTGTCGCTGATCTTAAAATCAGTTAATAAACAAAATCCCTTCCTTTAAAAGAGGGATTTTGTTTTTATGGTGTTACTATATATACGTAAGAATATTTATATTTTTACAACATTTTTATACAAAAAGTTTTTATCCTTACTTTTTCATGATAAAAAAGTAACAAAAACTCTAGACCCACACTTCACACCTAAAAATAATATGTTTTAAACCAAGAAATGAGTAAACTCGGAAAGTCCATACTTTCCTCAAACAGTACTCATTTCTAAGGCAAAACATACTATTTTCTTTACGGTGTTCTCGTGTAGGGTCACAAAGATTTTAATTTTAGAGAACAAATTTAATAAACTCTAGTTTATATTCTAAAAACTAGAAACTAATTACTAACAACTATTTATGATTATAAAACACAAAGAACAACGTGTAGCTATTTTTATAGACGCGCAAAACCTATATCATTCTGCAAAGAATCTATATGGTCACAAAGTGAACTTCGCCAAAATAGTCGAAGATGCACTAGCGGGAAGAAAACTTATTAGATCAATAGCCTACGTTATCACATCTGAAGCGGGCGACGAACAAGGCTTTTTCGAAGCTCTACATAAAAACGGAATCGAAACAAAAACAAAAGACCTTCAAGTCTTTTTCGGTGGAGCAAAAAAGGGTGACTGGGACGTGGGTCTTGCTGTAGACGCGATTACTCTCGCGCCGAAAGTTGACGCAGTGGTGCTGGTTTCTGGTGACGGAGATTTTGTACCACTCGTGCAGTATTTGCAAATTCATTCTGGGATACAAGTCGAAGTTGCTTCTTTTGCAAAGTCGGCATCACAAAGACTTATAGAAGCTTGTAATGATTTTATGGACCTAACGCTTTCGCCAGAGAAATATTTGATTGGTTTCCGGCCGAGGAAAGGGGGAGGTAAAAAGAAAAAACAAAACCAAGCCAGGAAACCAAATGATAACCCTGACGTGACGATAACGAGAGCAGTACCAAAAGATAATAAATAAGAATTAAAAAACAAAAACCACCCGAGAGCATGCCTGCGCATGCAGGGGTGGTTTTTGATATGCTTGACAAATATTATTAAATATGTTAACTTATTTCTTGAACGAGTTTGTCGCCGATGGAATTTCAAATATCGGAAACACTCAGTTCTTCCAATTCAACGAATATTAATCGAGACTAAAGTCTCACAAACCCCCGTGAACATGGAAACGATCGTAAGTGAAGAAAAGATGGCTCTCGAGATCCTGAAACTCACCGTGAAAAAGCGAGTGAAGGATGACCTCGATAAATTGGTGAAATCCGTCTATGAGTCCATCGGACTGAAAGATCAGGATGGATCCAACTGGGTGACCATGCAAAATGGCACCTTGGACAAGGATTGGCCACAGATGAAGGCCGTCATCCTCAAGTTCGCATCGGAAGAAGCGGACCGCCTCGCCAAAGAGGCAATCCCTCCGGGAACGCTCGTGTGATAACATGGGTGCCCAGAGAAAGCCCTGCACCAAGCGTGCAGGGTTTTCTTATTAGGCTTTTACTATGTTTGACAAAATTAAATTTTATGTTACTCTTCAATAAAGTCCCTTAAAACCTGAAAACCATGATGACCTTTAATCAATTCAAGACTGCCGCCCTGGGCAAGTTCAACACTGAGGTAGCAGAAGAAATTGTTAAGGGTCACGAAGATCCTATCTCTTTCTTGTATTCCCTTGGCTGGGATATACCCGCAGGCGAACCTTTTTCTGAGGCACAGGTCAACCTTCTGAATATCTCTTTCGATGAAAGGGGGTGCTTTGGGCGCGCAGTGAAAGCTGCAGTTTTGGCCGAGCGACACTTCCCGTCATTGGATTTGTATGCAGGTGAGGTTTGCGAAGATTATCTGCGTTCGTTTTTGTTGAACCAGGCAACTCTTGAGAATTGGCATGACGACACTTACATTGCGGAGATACTACAATATGAGAATCCTCATATTGCGCTGGTTGATTCAGCCGGGAATCAGTTTGATCCCATCTTCAAGGCAATCAGTGCTACACCGGGAGACCTTAAGCACCCCCAGGTTATGAAGTTACCTTTGTGGGAGTGTCTCTACTCATCGTATCTTATTAGTGTCGCCAACGATGTTTGCATGACGGACCCAGCTTCTTATGGTGTTCTACTCGACTCTGCTTACTCTGCTTGTCCTGAAATGATTCTCATCAAGGAGAACATGGCGGGTAGGTATGCGGGAGCAGGACAGTGGGAGGAAGCGATACGTTATGCTATATTTGCAGCGGAACACAGAAAAGACGCAAAGATCCTCTGGATGCTTTGGCAGATGACCGGTGACGAATCATATGCCGACAGGATCAGGAGTGAATACTATCCTCAGATGCTCATTTACCTAAATAAAACCTTACTGCCATGACACGAGCGGACTTGTCACCCGTAATGATGAAGGCCTACGACGCTCTCAGTGAGCAGGATAGGGAGGCGTTTCTCGAACAGATGCAGGAATCTCATGCGCAGGTGATGCGTGGAGCTACTGCACGGATTCAGGCGCGCTGCCTGTCTCATCATATTGGGAATCATATGATGAAGGTGCCGAAGTGATCATTCCCAAGGAAAACGAACGAGCCTAACAGTAAAGTCGTTCAAGAAGCCCTGTGTATTTACGCGGGGCTTTTCTATTTTGTTTAACTCTTTATAATATAAAAATCTTTTTTTAACATTTTCTTTATTTTTTCCGCCTTGTCTTTGTCTCTTGAAATAGAAAGTTTGTTCTTACCTTGAGTCGCTATTATGTTCTGAATCTTTCTTTTGTTTTCTTCTGTAAATTCTGAATTTGTTTTATAAAAATTATCAATTTTCTCTTGCGTCTTTTCGTCGATCCAAACTTCTACCAAATAGTCACCGAAAATGTTTACATAGTAGTTTGATTTCTTGAAAAGCTCGTGGTCGGATAAATAATACTGCGTGTATGTTCCGTCGAAATATTTTCTAACAAATTTATCCAGCGCTTCTTGTCCCGGGCTTGTGATAAGTATTTGTCTTTTCTGCGCGGTTATTCTTTTAAACAGAGCCGTTTCTTGTTCTTCTCTTGCCAGAAGAAACCACTGGTGCGGGTTGTAGATAAATACTGGTTCATCTTTCCCCATTATATTCGCCAAAATATCAAAAGCGTGACCCCAGAACGCATCTGTCGTTTCCGGGTTTTTAAAGTTGTATGTGATCTTATCTCCGTCTTCAAGAGCAAGGAATCCTTCTGCTTCGACGTTTGCGATAGAGTAGTGGTGTCTTGCCTCGGCGAAAAAGTCAGACATTTTGTTTATCCAAAGACTGTTTAGAGATGCTACTTTGCCGTGAGTAACCACGATTTCTTCTTTTTTGAGTTTCCGTAGTGCGGAGTAAACGGCTTGTTTTGTTGCTCTTATCCTCTGTACGGAGATTTTCTTCACCAAATCCATAGACGGCAAGGGTCCGTCTTTTAATGTTTTTATTATAAGGTCTTCTATTTTAGTTGTTTTTTCTGGGTTCAT
>CAZZCB010000022.1:0-5509 GCA_964652835.1 uncultured Candidatus Saccharibacteria bacterium
ATTAAAGATGAGTCACACGGGATGAGTCGCACAGAAGTCCAGTGTAAAAACTGTGGGGCGCACCTCGGTCACGTATTCAGCGATGGTCCGAGCGCTACAGGCGAGAGGTATTGTATAAACTCCTGTTCGCTTGATTTTAAAAAAGACTAATTTATTTAAGATATGAAAATAATTCCAAAGACACAAAAAGATTTTGAATGGGTGAGTTATAAAGATAAACAGATTAAAGAGGTCGCAGAAAAACAAATCGCCAAGCTTAAGAAAGATTTTGACGCAATAAAAAATATTCCTAAAAAAGATAGAGATTTCTATAATACTATTTTAGCTATCGAGGAAGCTGGTTTGCCAGAAATAGAAACAAACACTATTGCGCTACTTTCCTATGTTAGCCCATCTGAATCTGTGAGAAAAATATCTGCGAAAGTTATTTTAGAACTATCAAAAAAGCAATTAGAATTAATGCATGACGAAGATCTATATCGTGCATTTTCTGAGTACAAGCCAGTAAAATTAGAAGAAGATCAGTCTCGTTTGTACAAAGACATGAAGAGAAGTTTTGAAAATATGGGTTTTCATTTGTCTAAAGAAGGCCAGAAAAATTTAATGAAAATTAAAAATGATTTAAATAAATTAGAGCAGGATTCTTCTCTGGCTATTAATAACTCTAGAGGTACAATACTTTGCACAAAAGAAGAGTTGGTCGGAATGGATGATGTTTTTATCAAAAAACTGGAAAAAGATAAAAAAACTGGAAAATATATTGTTTCAACCGATTATCCAGAATTTAAACCATTTGCTAAAAATGCAAGAAATCATAAAAAAAGAAAAGAACTTATTGATAAAGACCAAAAAAGAGGGGGGATACAAAATATAAAGAGACTTCAGAAAATACTCGAACTTCGAGATAAAAAGGCTGTTGTTTTAGGTTATAAAAATCACGCAGAGTATGTTTTGGAAGATAGAATTGTTAAAAAAGCAGATACGGTTGTTGATTTCCTAGAGAAAAACATAGGGCAACTAAAAAGTAAATATTTAGAAATTATTGGATTCGCAGAGGAGGTAAAAAAAGACAAAATTAATTATTTCGATGACAAATACTATTTGAATGAATACATTAAGAGCAATTTTTCTGTTGATGAGAATGAAATAAAACAATATTTTGAGTTAGATAAAATCACAAAAGAAGTATTTAAGCTTTTTGGTTCATTGTTTGGCGTTTCTTTTGAATTAAATAATACGATAAGGTTATGGCACGAAGACGTTGTAATGTTTGACGTTGTTGATTCTGGTAAAAAAATAGCACACTTAGCTTTTGATCTTTATCCAAGAAAAGGTAAGTATGGACATGCGTGTCACTGGACAATGTCTCATGGTTATTATGATAAAAAAACAAACACGTACAATGCCCCAGTGAGTGTTATTATTTCTAACTATTCTAAACCAAAAAAAACAAGTCCGTCACTCCTAACGTTTTTAGAAGTTGAAACTTTTTATCATGAGTTTGGGCATGCAATGCATTCATTGTTAACAAGATCAAAATATGGCTCTCAAGCAGGAATATCCGTGAGTCTAGATTTTGTTGAAACACCATCGCAGTTGTTCGAGATGTGGTTAGATGACAATAAATATTTACAATCAATAAGCTCTCACTACAAAACGAAAGAAGTGTTAGATGTGAAATTTATTGAGAAGATACAAAGCACTAGAGATATTTTATCTATTGAGCAAAATTACAGAACTTTTGTTCTCGCTTTGTTTGATATTAAACTTCATTTGGATCCAAAATCTGAAGTTTTTAAACTAAGAGATGAAATAATAAAAAAATCTTCCTACAAGAATATTTCAGATAAAGGTTTTTGGCCAGCAAACTTCGGGCACATCTACGGTGGGTACGATGTTGGATACTATTCTTATATGTGGGCTTTAGTATATTCACATGACATCTTTTCTGTGTTTAAAGAAAAAGGAATAATGAATAAAAAAGTTGGTATGGATCTTCGAAGAAAGATTTTAGAAAAAGGTGACGGGGAAGATGCTATGAAGATAATGAAAGATTTTCTAGGGCGTAAACCAAACAACAAGGCATTCCTAGAGGCTTTGGGTATAAAAAAATAAACCCCTCAGACACGGCTAAGTATCCGAGAGGCGTAATTCAAATCCCAGCTCGTGAGCCCAAGTGCCTTACCTCGACTTTTCAGGTCTTCTAAGTCGGTAAAAGTTTCCATCCTCTGTTCTTTTTTAGGGATGATTTTTACTACACCAATCCTGTCATCCAAAAAAAGAGCAAAATGAAAACTTTCTGTGTCACCCCCTTCCTCGCTTGGGTGGTGGTTTATTATGAAGCTTAGCTTTATGGATTTTTGCGGTTCCATCTTTTGTGCTTTGTTTTAATTATATCCTCTTTTTTGGCTGTGTTATAATATCCCCATGAAAAGAGATGAAAAAGCATTTCTAGATGCGTACAAACGCTTAAACAGCGGTCAAAAAGAGGCTGTAGACACTATCGACGGACCCGTGATGGTTGTGGCTGGTCCTGGAACAGGGAAGACTCAAATCCTCTCTCTTCGTATTGCAAATATTTTAAGACAGACGGACACGGCTCCGGAGAATATTTTAGCTCTAACCTTTACTGAGTCGGGTGTCGCAAGTATGAGAAAAAGACTCTCAGGGATAATAGGCTCTTCAGCTTATTCTGTGGTTATAAAAACTTTCCACGGATTTGCGAACGATGTGATAAAAGATAACCCAGAAAGTTTCGGCAGGATCATCGGGTCAAAAAATATAACAGACGTCACACAGATTTCTTTGATTGAAGAAATAATAATAGAGTCAAAGCTTGAGCTTCTAAAACCTTTTGGAGATACTCTGTACTATACGAAAGCTATTTTATCTGCGATCAGCGACTTAAAAAGAGAAGGTGTTACGCCAGAAGATTTTGAAGAGCTAGTTTCATCTGCTGAAAGAGATTTTGAAAAAATTTCAGACCTTTACCACGAAAAAGGTGCACATAAAGGAAAGATGAAAAGTCAGTATGGGGATTTAAAGAAACAGATAAATAAAAACAAAGAACTTTTGTCTGTCTATAAATCCTATGAAGAAAAATTGGTAAAAAATAAACAGTACGACTATAACGATATGATTATGGAAGTTCTGAAAACTTTGCGAGCGGACGCTGATCTTCTTTTAAGACTTCAGGAAAACCACCAATATATTTTAGTAGATGAACATCAAGACACAAACAATGCTCAAAATAAAATCCTAGAGCTTTTGGTAAACTTTCACGAAAGCCCAAACCTTTTTGTCGTGGGGGATGAGAAACAATCTATTTTCAAATTCCAAGGAGCGTCGCTTGAAAACTTTTTCTATTTTAAGCATTTGTATAAAAACGCAAAGCTTGTAACGCTAGAAGAAAACTATCGTTCAACACAGAAAATCCTTGACTCTGCGCACTCTCTTTTAGCTGGAGAGAAAAAGCTTAAATCAAATACAAAAGAAAGTGAGAAAAATATTCACTTCTATCAGCTTTCAAATGACTCCGCAGAAAACTATTTTCTAGCTTCCTGCATAAGCGAGAAAATAAAAGATGGCGTAGCCCCAGAAGAAATAGCTGTGCTTTACAGAAACAACAGTGACGCTTTTCCGTTGGCAGACATGCTCTCTCGTTTCGGTATTTCATACGTTATCGAATCTGACCAAGATATCTTGCGGGACTCTTTTGTTAAAAAACTGGTGACGATAATAAAAGCAGTTCATAATTTCGGAAGCGACGACGTTTTAGCGGAAATGCTCCATCTAGATATTTTTGAAATATCAGCTATTGATTTGATGCGAGTCATAAGAACGGCGAAAGATAAAAGAAAGTTTGATTTATACGATTTGATTTCAGATAAAGAAGGCGAGCTTTCTAAAATTCCGCTTGAAGCACCAGATAAATTTGCAGAAGTTTTCGGTAAAATTTCACATTGGGTAAAGTCTTCTAAAAATGACGATTTAGTGGTTTGTCTGGAGAAGATTTTTAGAGAATCTGGACTTTTGGCTCTTGCTCTATCGCATAGCGGTGAAAAACTCGAAACGATAAATACATTTTTTGACGAAGCGAGAAGTTTGGCGTCAGTGAACCCTTCGGCTCGTCTTTCTGATTTTTATGTTTACATAGACACGTTGGAAAAACATAGTATGTCGATAAAAAGAAAGGCAAAACCAGTATCTTCTGCAGTTAGACTAATGACAGCCCACAGATCAAAAGGTCTTGAGTTTGAGTATGTTTATATTGTCGGCGCATATGACGGACATTTTGGAAATAAGAGTAAAAGAGAAATCTTAAAACTTTTGCCATCCGTTTATTCTTTAGTAAAAGATAAAAAAGAAAATGACTTTGATTATCTAGATGGCGATAGCGACTCTGAAGAAAGAAGGCTTTTCTATGTGGCCCTCACTCGGGCGAAAAAAGAAGTTCATATTTCTTATGGAGCTTTTTCTGGGGATGGACGCGAGCGTGTCCCAAGTCAGTTCATATCTGAAATAGATGAATCTTTAATTGACGTGGTAGACACAGAAAATGTGACTTCAAAATTCCAAAATGAAAAAGAGATTTTGTTTAAAGAAAAAGTAACTTTGCCGACGTCTTTAGAATACAAAGAAAAATATAAGCAGTTTGTTAGAGAAAAGTTTTTGTCTCAAGGTCTTTCTGTTTCAGCGCTAAACAACTATCTAAAATCTCCATGGCTGTATTTTTACCGGAACTTAGTGCGTCTACCAGAAGCTCAAAACAAAAGTCAGATTTATGGAGTCGTGATTCACGGCGTTCTTCAAGATTTTTTTGAAAGCTTAAAATATGAAGAGCCTGGAAAAGAATTCCTGCTTCAGAGGTTTGAAGAAAGGCTTGCAAATGAGTCTCTTCGTGACCACGATAGAGAAGATTTGCTCGATAAAGGTCATAAGACTCTTGAGGCATGGCATAAAGAAAATAAAGGAAAATGGAATAAAGACGTCTTAACAGAGTTCCGGATAAACGGTGTTTACCTAACTCCAGAAATAAGACTTACTGGCGTGCTCGACAAACTAGAATTTATTGGTGGAAGCAGGATGAATGTCCGAGTGGTGGATTACAAAACAGGAAAACCAAAATCAGAAAAAGTTGTGCGAGGTGAGACGAAAGATTCTGACGGCGGGTATTATAGACAAATAGTTTTCTACAAACTCCTTCTAGAGCTTTATGAAGATGGTAAATTTAAAATGGATGAAGGTGCGCTCGAGTTCGTAGAAGCAGATGAAAAAGGTAAATTCACAAAACATATTTTTATGCCAACTGATGAAGAAGTAGAAAATCTAAAGTCTGAAATAATCCGTGTTTCAGATGAAATATTAAATCTTAAATTCTGGGATACGCCCTGCGATCCAAAAGATATGGGCGAGGGCAATGAGAAATATTGTGAGCTAGTAGAAGAGATAAAAAATAGGATATAAAAAAAGAAGCCCCGCAGCCTTCGGCTGCGGGGCTTCGTGACAT
>CAZZCB010000022.1:5609-6718 GCA_964652835.1 uncultured Candidatus Saccharibacteria bacterium
TTGTCAACCCTTCCTAAAAACATAAAAAAGTTTTAATATCTAAATATCTTATGATTAATCCCGTTAGAGATATTTACTTAAATTAATATCTCAAAGCGGGAATGTTAATATATAAATTTAATTATTAAAATTATTTGAATAAACGCAAATCTTTGATTTGCTATCTTTAACGGGATGAAAAAACTTTACAACAGAAAGTCAAAAGAGCAGCTTTTTGCTCAAATAGAAAAAGAAAATTTTCGTAGAAAGACAATATCTTTTTATCGTTATGTAAAAATCGCAGATCCAAAAGCGATGCGGGATTTTCTGTATGTGAATTTCGAAAAGCTGGGATGTTTGGGTAGAATTTATGTCGCTCATGAGGGTATAAACGCCCAAATGAATGTTCCAGAGTATAACTTTGAAGAGTTTGATAAATTTATCCAAGGATTGCCAGAGTTTGTCGGAGTGCCGTATAAAGTGGCTGTAGAAGAAAAAGGTAAATCATCTTTCCTAAAGTTGATTGTAAAAGTCCGCCCAAAAATTGTCGCAGATGGACTGGATGACTCAACTTTTGATCCAGCCAACACTGGTGCATATGCTAGCGCAGAAGAGGTTAACCAGATGATAGATAAAGGTGCTACTGTGATAGATATGAGGAATTTTTATGAAGCTGAAATTGGACATTTTGAAAATGCAAAGATAATGCCAGTTGATACTTTCCGTGAACAGCTCGCAAAAGTCGAAGATATGTTTTCCGATAAAAAAGATGAAGAGGTTTTGCTTTATTGTACCGGGGGAATTAGATGTGAAAAGGCGAGTGCTTGGATGAAGCATAAAGGATTTAAAAATGTAAAACATATAAAAGGTGGAGTGATAGATTACGCTCATCAGGTAAAAGAAAAAGGTTTGCCAAATAAATTCAAGGGTAAAAATTTCGTTTTTGATGAAAGGTTGGGCGAGAGGGTGGGAGATGAAATAATTTCAGTGTGTCATTTGTGTGACAAAAACAAAACAGATGAACATAGACATTGTAAAAATGAAAACTGTCATGTTCTGCATTTGTCTTGTGATGATTGTTTAGAAAAGTATAAAGGGTATTGTTCTAATTTTTGTCGTTTGTGCGATGC
>CAZZCB010000023.1:0-6279 GCA_964652835.1 uncultured Candidatus Saccharibacteria bacterium
TATTTCAAAAACTTACTCTATTTTATTTGTTTTGACAATAAAGTCAACCTTGATACTACTCTTTATTTGTCTCATCCTTTGGTCTCATCTGGTCTGGCTCTATTGTCTGTTTTAATTTCTTAATCTCTTTCTTATACGCTTTAATCGTGGTTAAAAGTATAGACTGAGTTTTTACTTCTTTACTCAAGTTGTTTTCGTTTTTGTGTTTAAAATACGTTTCTATTCTATTCACAATACTTCTTCTTATAATGAAAACTCTATGAGATATTCTCGCCCACAACCTGGAAACAACAATAGCGAAAGAGTGAGCAATATAATTTAGGATAAGTTTTACCTTTTCCCAAAAAGTATTTATATGTTTACCCATAGGGTGCGTGATATCGTCGTGTTCGAGACGAAGTTCTCGAACACGAGAAATACCACGGTAAATCATTACCATAATTCCAAATAAAGATATTCCAAATATGATAAGAAGTGTTTGCATTTTATATTTTTTCGATTACGAAAGATTCCAGAGAATTGTTATTTTCTTTTAGAAGCTGTTCGATAGTCTTACTCGGATCTTTGATAAAAGATTGTTTCATCAAAACTTGATCTTTAAAGTAAGCGTCGATTTTTCCTTTTAGGATTTGAGCTTTCATTTCCTCTGGTTTACCACTAGCTTGCTCAGCAACTTCTTTTTCGAAGATTTCCTTTGCATTGTTTTTAGCTGTTTCGTCGATGTCAGATTCGTTTGTGAAAGCTGGCTTCATCGCTGTGATGTGCATTGCTATATCACGCGCTAGGTCGTCGTTCTTTTCTTTTAGAGTAACCACAGCTCCAACTAGGCCGTTGTGAACATATGAACCAACGTTTCCTTTCATAACTTTCACTTCTCCGACTTTGATATTTTCACCCATCTTTTGGATAAGTTCGTTTATCATTTCAAGTGAAGACTGCTTTACAGCTTCTCCTTCTGCTACTGCCATCTCAGCAACTTTTTTAGCTGCATTTACGAACTCTTCGTTTTTAGCCACGAAGTCTGTTTCGCAAAGTAGAGTTATAAGAGCCGAAGTATCTCCTTGTGTGTTTACCACCAAGAACCCAGCACCAAGCTCTCTGTCTGCTTTTTTCTCAGCAGCAGCTCCACTTTTTTTCTTTAGAACTATTCGAGCTTTTTCGATGTCTCCACCTACTTCTTCCAAGGCCTTTTTACATTGCATAACAGAAACACCTGTTTCGTCTCGAAGTTGTTTGATTAATTCTGTTGTTATCATATTTAGATAAAGTACTAAATTATTAATTAAACTTTAAAACCGCTTTTTATATTATAACAAAAAGCGGTTCTAAAATTATTTTGCTGACTCGTAAGCTTTTACGATTTTGTTTGTTAGAAGTTTTAGACTTGAAATAGCGGCGTCGTTAGCCACGATAGGGTAAGCAACTTCTGAAATATCGCAGTCTGTACTTGAGATTGTGATTACAGGGATTTTAAGCTGGATAGCTTCTTTTACCGCGTTAACTTCTTTTTTAACGTCGATAATAAAAAGCGCATCTGGTTTTTTGTCCATTCCAACAAGACCTCCGAAATATCCTTCCATTTTGTTAATTTGTCGTGAAAAGTCAGATTGTTCTTTCTTTGTATATTTTTCTAGAAGACCTTTTGATTTTTTGTCTTTAAGGTCAACCAAAATATCTACTCGTCTTTTGATTTCAGTAAAGTTTGTTAAAGTTCCACCGATCCATCGGTTTGTAACGTAAGGCATTCGCAGTGCGTCAGCAGAAGTTCTTGTAACTTCTTGCGCCTCAGCTTTAGTTCCAACGAAAAGAATTTTCTTTCCGTCCTTTCCTAAAGATGCTACGAATTCTTCTGCCTTTGTTAAAAGGTCAGATGTTTTTTCTAGATCAATAACGTCTACCTTGTTTTTCGTATCGAAAATAAAAGGCTTTGCGCTTGGGTGTCTTCGAGTTTTTGTGTATCCGAAGTGTACACCAGCGTCAATCATTTCTTGTAAATTTGCTTTTGACATGTTTATAATTTTGCTCTGTATGTCGAGCTCTTTAATCTGCACAGAAATTCTTTTTATTTTAATATTGACCTTCCTACAAAATTCTATTCACATCGTCCTTTGGTAAAATTTTTGCTTTGCCTTGTTTAAAATTTCTAACATTAGCTGTGCTAGTGCTTCAAAATTTTAAACCTCGGCTCGCTAAAAATTTTATCCAAATTACTCGAAATATAATTTTGTAGTAAGGTCGTGAATTTCCGTTTTACCACTCTTTCGACAAGAGGGCACCAAGGCTCGGATTTTAGGGGGCTTTCGCCCTCCTAAAATCCGAGCCAGAGTTGTTAACAGACAATCAATACTCTACTACAAAAGGGGGATTTTTTCAAGGGTTTCGTCTTTTTGCTTAAAAACCAATTTTCAAGTATTATAAGCCCTATATGAAACAATCAAAGCTATTCACAAAAACAAGAAAAGAAGCGCCAGCTGACGAAGTGTCAAAAAACGCCGAGCTTCTTATTCGAGGCGGTTTTATAAATAAAGAGATGGCGGGGGTTTATAGTTTCTTACCCTTAGGTCTAAGGGTTCTAAATAAAATAAAAAATATAATTAATGAAGAGATGTCAGTTCTTGGATCTCAAGAAATTACAATGTCTTCAATCCAAACAAAAGAAATTTGGGATAAGACGGATCGTTGGAGTGATGACAATGTTGATATTTGGTTTAAGTCAAAACTTAAAAATGGTAATGATATTGGATTTGGTTGGTCTCATGAAGAGCCGATTGTAAACATGATGGTGCCAAATATTTCAAGCTATAAAGATTTACCAGTCTACGTCCATCAATTCCAGAACAAAATGAGAAACGAAGAGAGGGCAAAAAGCGGCGTTATGAGGTGTCGTGAGTTTATTATGAAAGACATGTATTCTTTTTCTGTATCCGAAGAAGAACATATGGATTTTTATAATAAGTCTATAATTGCGTATATGAATGTGTACCACCGACTAGGACTCGGGGATATAACATTTGTAACTTCTGCTTCTGGTGGGGTTTTTACAGATAAGTTTAGTCATGAATTTCAAACAGTTTGTGATGCCGGAGAAGATGTAATTTATTTGCATAAAAATGGAAAAGTGGCAATAAACGAAGAAGTTTTCACAGATGAATCTTTAGAAAATCTAGGATTTAAAAAAGAAGATTTCGAATCTAAAAAAGCTGCAGAGGTTGGCAATATATTTACTTTTGGTACTCAAAAATGTGAACAGCTCGGTTTAAATTTTAACAGTGCAAATGGTGAAAAGATTCCAGTTTATCTCGGCTCATACGGAATAGGTGTTACTAGACTAATGGGTGTTATGGTGGAAATATTTTCAGACGACAAAGGAATTATCTGGCCGAAAGAAGTCAGCCCTTTCCACGTGCATTTAATTTCTTTAGGAGAAAATGAGAAAGCAAACGAACTTTACGAAAAACTTAAAAAAGAGGGAATAGATGTTTTGTTCGATGACAGAGAAGCAAATGCAGGAGAAAAATTTGCCGACAGTGACCTGCTAGGTATACCGCTTCGGGTTGTGGTGAGTAAAAGAAGCCAGGAAGAAGGTGGATATGAAATGAAAAGCCGAAAAGAAGAGAAAGGAAAGATTATGCAGGAAGCTGACCTCTTAAAAGAACTCAAAGATTATGTTCACGAAATTATATAAATTATTTTCAAATGATATTGGTATTGATCTAGGTACTGCCAACACTCTCGTTTACCTTAAAGGAAAAGGTATTGTTATTTCTGAACCATCTGTGGTGGCGGTGAACAAAAAGACAGGACAAATCGTCGCTATCGGTGCGGAAGCAAAACAAATGCTCGGCCGTACCCCTCCACACATAGAAGCTGTTAGACCTTTGGTTGATGGTGTCGTTTCTGACTTTGAAGTTACAGAAGAAATGCTCGCATATCTTCTCGGTAAAGTAGAGAAAATGTCTCCAAAGTTTTTCAGACCAAGAGTTGTGATCGGTGTGCCGTCAGGGATTACTTCTGTGGAAGTGCGCGCTGTTTATGACGCTGCGAAAAACGCCGGAGCGCGCGAGGTGCATATTGTAGAAGAGCCGACAGCCGCGGCTGTGGGTATTCGTCTACCTATTCACGACCCAGTGGGGTCGATGATAGTAGACATCGGCGGAGGAACGACAGACATCGCGATCATCTCGCTTGGCGGAATAGTTCAATCTAAAAACTTAATAATCGCAGGAGACAAATTAAACGTCGACATAATGACATATTTCCGAAATGAATTTAAACTTTTAATCGGAGAGAAAACTGGAGAAAATATTAAAATCGCAATCGGTTCTGTTTTACCTTTGCCTGAACCTGTGGAGACAGAAGTCCGCGGGCGAGACCTCGTAACAGGTCTTCCAAGACAAGTTGTTGTTACGGATTCTGATATACGCGAGGCGATATCTGCTTCTATAAACACATTGGTTGAAGGTATTCGCGAGGTTCTAGAAACTACTCCACCAGAAATTTTATCTGACGTGATGCACAGAGGTATCGTGCTGACAGGAGGTGGATCGCTCATAAAAGGTCTTCCAGAGCTTATTCAAAAAGCTATAAAAATGCCGGTGCATATTTCTGAAGATCCTCTGACAGCGGTGGCTCGAGGTACTGGAGTTATCTTGGAAAATCTAGAGAAGTATAAAGATGTTTTAATCGACACTCAATATGACTTACCGCCTCGATAGAAAATATAAAAGAAGAAACTATTCGATAATCATTTTTTTGGTTTTTGTTTTTTTATTTTTTATGTTTCGTGGAGGAAAACTAAACTTCGTTTCTGATTTTTTAGGTAGAGCAGTGACTCCTATCTGGAAAACAGAAGTAGCGTTTACAGACGTTTTTTTGAAAGAAGTTTTTACTTCGAAAAAAGATTTGATAAGACAAAATGAAATATTGAAAAACCGTCTTGAGGAAAGTCGGATTGAACTCATGCAGTCTTCGCTTTTAGAAAAAGAAAACGAAGCTCTAAAAGAAATATTCCTGCGAAGTACAGGTGAGAACAACTTAATCGCGACTATTTTAGCGAAACCGAACCATTCTTTATATGGAACTTTGATTATAGATGTCGGCGCGGACGACGGAGTAAAAGTTGATGATTTAGTTTTTGCTCTCGGCAACGTGGTGATAGGTGAAATAGAAAGCGTAGATAAAGACTACTCGAAAGTTATTTTATATTCTTCACCTGGATACATATCTCAGGTTACACTTGAAAACACAGGAAGATATTTTAATGCCCGAGGTCGCGGAGCAGGGGATTTTGAGATTCAGTTCCCAAGAGAACTCGACGTGGAAGTTGGACAAATTTTTCTTTATCCAAGTATAAACAACTATGTCGTCGGAGTGGTGGAAAGCGTTCTCTTTGATCCACGAGATTCATATAAAAAAGTTCTCTTCCGAAGCTCTGCTAATATCCAGGAGCTAAAATGGGTACAGGTAAAAACTACTATTTAAAAAGATGGAAAATTTTAATTTTAAAATTGAAAAAAAGCTTCCGGGTAAGCTCGGGCGGGCGGGTGTGATACATACTCCAAACGGCGATATTTTAACGCCTTCTTTTGTTGTGGTCGGAACTAAGGCGACAGTTAAATCAATGACTCCGGAAATGCTTAAAAGTCTCGGCGTGCAAGTTGTTCTCGCGAATACATACCATCTGTATCTTCAGCCTGGAAATGAACTTGTAAAAAAGGGAGGAGGTTTTGCAAAATTTATGGGTTGGCAAGGTCCGACAATGACAGACTCTGGTGGCTTCCAAGTTTTTTCTTTGGGCGCTGCTTTCGGTGAACACGTAAGTAAGGTTGCGAAAGCGGGAGATGAAAACAAGAAAAAGGTAGACGACGGCGGAACAGGAAACCAAGGCAAGCTTGCGAAGATTGACGAGGAGGGCGTTACTTTCAAATCTCATCTAGATGGAAGCTCTCACAGGTTTACTCCAGAGTCTTCGATGGCTGTTCAGTTTGATTTGGGAGCGGATATGATTTTCGCATTCGACGAATGCACGAGCCCACAAGCAACTCACGAATATCAAAAAGAAGCGATGGACAGAACTCACAGATGGGCGATGAGAAGTTTGGTTGCGCATGAGAAATTAGATCCTGAGAATATACAGGCTCTTTTTGGTGTGGTTCAGGGTGGCAGGCATGAAGATTTACGAAGAGAGTCGGCAAAAGCTTTAGCCGAAATGAAAACAGAAAACGGAAGTATGTTCGACGGTTTTGGTATCGGTGGATCTTTTGATAAAGATGATATGGG
>CAZZCB010000024.1:0-5759 GCA_964652835.1 uncultured Candidatus Saccharibacteria bacterium
ATAGCTGGAAAAAAACCTCAAGAAACTGGGGTTATTAAGACTTGGGCAAGATCTTCTCAGATCGCTCCGGAAATGGTTGGTTTTATTTTTGGTGTTCACAATGGCCGAAAGCACATTGAAGTGCTTGTAGCAGAAGACATGGTGGGCCACAGACTAGGTGAATTCTCACCTACAAGAACTTTCCACAGACACGGAGGTAAGCTTATGAAAGAGCTTGAGCAAAAGAAGAAAGAATCTGAAATTGCAGCAGCGCAAGCAGCTAAGTCGGCAACTAGTACAGCTAAGAAATAATAATCTATATTTACATTTGTATGAAAGCAATATTAAAAAATTACAGACAATCTCCTAGAAAAGTTCGCCTTGTGGCTGACTCTGTTAAAGGTAAAAAAGTAGAAGACGCTCTTCTAAAGCTTAAATTTATGCCAAAACGAGCAACTGAAGTGGTTGAAAAACTTATCGCTTCTGCTCTAGCTAACGCAAAAGAAAACTTCGACGTAAAAACTGGTTTGTTTATTCAAAATATCGAGATAAACCAAGGAGTTACACTGAAAAGATACCGACCGAGAGCTCGTGGCTCTGCTTTCCGAATCAACAAAAGAACAAGTAATATTGTTGTAACTTTAGCTGACGTTTCTTTGATGAAACCAAAAAAGAATGCGAAAAATAAGGCACAAACAGTAGAAACAAAAGAGGCTTCAGCTAAAAAGGCTGTAGCTAAAAAGGTCGCAAAAAAGACTGTTAAAAAAGTAGCGCCAAAGGCGGATAAGTAATAAATATTTATGTCAAAGAAAGTTCACCCATACGCACATAGAATGGTAATCCTAAGAGATTGGAAATCTCGGTGGTTTGCGACTGATAAAAAATACTCAGACTTTTTAAGAGCGGACATTTTCATAAAAGAATATCTAACTAAAAAACTAAAGAACTCTTTTGTTTCTGTAATCGAAATCGAAAGAAGCCGAAACGGAGTAAGAGTTATAATCAAAACTTCAAGACCTGGAGTTATTATCGGACGACAAGGTGAAGGTGCTAAAAAACTAAAAGAAGATCTTCTAAAAATGATGAAGAAAAGCTCCATTGTTATCCCTGAAGATTTGAAAGTAGATATCGTAGAAGTTTCTAATCCTGACGCTGACGCGAAAATCGTCGCTCTAACTGTAGTAGAAGGTCTTGAAAAAAGAATGCCTTTCCGAAGAGTTCTAAAACAAACTCTAGAAAAAGTTATGGCTGTTAGAGAAGTAAAAGGAGCTAGAATCCTTATCGGAGGACGACTAAACGGTGCTGATATGGCCCGAACAGAATCTGTAAAGAAAGGAAGTATTCCGCTTCAGACTTTTAGAGCTGATGTTGACTTTGCGCGAGAGAGAGCTAATATGTCATACGGTGTTATCGGTATTAAGGTTTGGATTTACAAGGGAGAAGTTTTTGATAAAGATAAAAAATAATTAAACTTATATGTTATTCCCTAAGAAAGTAAAATACAGAAAGTGGCAACGAGGACGAAAGCATCCTGACCGACTTTTGCGACCTGATACACGAGGTATCACTTTAGCCTTCGGTTCTTACGGACTAAAAGCAGAAACGCCTTCACGAGTTACTTCAAACCAAATCGAATCAGCTAGAAAGGCGCTCGTAAGAGAGCTTACAAAAGCAGGAAAGATTTGGATCAGAATTTTCCCAGACAGACCAATAACAGCAAAAGCTGCTGAAGTAGGTATGGGTAAAGGTAAAGGAGACCTTAAAGGATATTGTTTCGAAGTAAGACCAGGAAGAATGATCTTTGAAGTTGACGGAGTTTCAGAAGCAGTTTCGAGAGAAGCTCTTCGAAAAGCCGGAACAAAACTACCTATCAAAACAAGAATAGTTGCCAGAGAGCAAAAATAATATGAGTAAAGATTTTAGTAAAATTAAAGATGCGGAGCTCGCAAAAGAGTTGAACCAAAAGAGAGCCGAGCTACAAAAGATTAGATTCACTTTTTCTCACGGAGGAAACAAAGACACGAAAAAACAGTCGAATCTAAAAAAAGACATTTCTAAAATTTTGACTGAAATTAAAAACAGGGAATTAAAAAATAATTAATAATTTATGAAAACTAAAGCAGATACAAAAACAAACCAGCCAGCAGGCGAGGTGAAAAATCCAAAAGTGCTACGAGGTGTTGTCGTTTCTACAAAGAACGATAAGACTGCGGTTGTTTCTGTTGCTAGATTCGTAAAGCACCCAAAGTACCAAAAGTTTTTCAAGAAGGATAAAAAATATCAAGTGCACGATGAATTAAATTCAGCTGCTCTTGGTGACAAGGTCGAAATCGTTGAAACAAGACCAATCTCAAAGACAAAGAGATTTGTTATAAAGAAATAATAATAGGCTTATGATTCAAGACGGCTCAAAAGTAAAAGTAACTGACAACGGAGGAGGTAGAGACGCAAAAGTCTTTAAGGTTCTTGGCGGTTCAAAAAGAAGATATGCAGAGATCGGAGATCTTGTTGTTATCTCTATCAAAACAGCAGAACCTCGAAAATCTGTTAAAAAGAAAGATGTTCACCACGCTGTTGTTGTAAGACAAAGAAAACCTTTCAGAAGAAAGGACGGTTCATACATTAGTTTCGACGACAACGCTGTTGTTATTATTGATAAAGGTAAGAAAGAGCCAAAGGCAGGTAGAATCTTCGGTCCAATCCCACGAGAAATCGGAGAGCTTGGTTACCAAAAGATTGTTTCTTTAGCGCCTGAGGTACTATAAAATTTTTATGATAAAGAAAAACGACAACGTAATAGTTATCACAGGAGGTGATAAAGGAAAGAAAGGAAAAGTTATCCAGGTTCTTAGAACTGAAAACAAAGTTATCATCGAAGGTGTAAATATTAAAAAAAGACACTCAAAAGCTAAAGGTTCAAAACAACCAGGACAAATTATCGAAGTTGCAGGACCTATCAACCTTTCAAATGTAAAACTTGTAGACGCACCAAAAAAGTCTCCAAAGGCTAAAAAAACATCTTAAGTTTCTAAAAACTATTTACTAACAACTAACAACTAAACATGAAAACAGTAAAAGACAAAGTTAAAGAATCGTTCGACGCCTTGAAAGGGGAGTTCGGCTATAAAAATGTTATGGCTGCACCTAAGATTCAAAAGGTGGTGATTTCTGTTGGAACAGGATCAAAGATGCGAAACGATAAAAACAAAAACGCTTTTATTGCAGAAAGAATTGCTAAGATTGCCGGACAAAAGCCGGCAATGAGATCAGCAAAGAAATCTATTGCTCAGTTCAAAGTTCGTGAGGGTGAGCCGATCGGTATGTCTGTGACTCTACGAGGCGAAAAGATGTATTCTTTTATTGATAAACTTATAAACATCGCGCTACCACGAACAAAAGACTTCCGAGGTGTTGAATCAAGAATAATCGACAATATCGGAAACCTAACTCTTGGAATCAGAGAACACACTATTTTCCCAGAAACAGGAGACGAAGAATTGAAAGATGTATTCGGATTCGCAGTAACTATCGTTACAACAGCTAAAAGTAAAAAAGAAGCAAAAGCACTATTTGACTTCATCGGTATGCCTTTCAAAAAAGAAGTAGCCGGAGCTAAGAAAAAATAATTCAAAAACCCCGCGAGGGGTTTTTGTTATATTGCTATATTTCGTTGTAAATAATAAACTAGAGTAATTAACATGCAATACAGTTACCACTATCCAGCTTTAGAAGAGATTTTAAGTTTATATAAAAAAGAACAACTTAAAAATGTTTATATTTTAGGCTGTCAGCATATTCTTGAGCCTCAAGCCAAAATGATAGAGCTTATACATGAATACTCTGTTCCGAAAGAGAATATTTTTATGTTTGGAAAAATATATTCAACTAGTAATGAAGTTCTAAAGAATCTTTCTTTGGAGGGTTTTAATATTAGCCAACCAGAATTTAATTCAAATATTTCTTTCGACTTACAACACTCAGAAAACTCCCAAAAAGAGTTTATTCGATTTCTTAGTTTAATAAAAAATCCATCAAAAATTGTTATTTTAGATGACGGCGGGGAACTATTAAAAGTTGTAAACGACAAGTTTAACCTAATTCCTGAAGGTGTCCCTGTCTTGGGTGTTGAGCAAACATCCTCTGGTTTTAGAAAGCTTGAGAAGTCTAAAATAAATTTTCCAATCTTTAATGTTGCCAGATCGAGTGTTAAGTTAATAAAAGAAAGCCCTTTAATTGCGGAGCTCGGATGCCAAAGAGTTATTGATGTTTTTGAGAAATATAATATCGAGAATCCAAGAGTATTAGTTGTAGGTCTTGGGCCAATTGGCGCCAATATGCTTTCTATTTTAAGTTCAAAGGGTTATTTTGTTTTGGGTTATGATATCGCTCATCATGACGCAGAAGATATCGTTAATTTAATAAAAAACAATGACATAAATACTGTTATTGGGGCCGTGGGTGCGAACATTGTAGATAGCAATAAGATTGAAGAAATTAAAGATATTATAAAACACAATGTTTACCTTATAAGCATGTCTTCCGCAGACCGTGAGTTCCCGGCAGTTTACGTAAGAGAGAAAGCTAATTCATTCTCGGGTGTTCATTCAGATGTTATTTGGGAAAATATTATCTTAGTAAACAATGGCTTCCCAATAACTTTTAAGGGAAATGTTTATGAATCAACCCCAAAAGAAATAGAAAAAACAATAGGTTTGCTTCTTGGGTCTACGTTAGAATCTGTTTTTTCTAGCGAAGGTCTTAGTAATGGTTTTATAGATGTTCCAAAGTACATTATTGATATAATAGAAAAATATGAATCAAATTAAAGTTAACTTAATAAAATATTCCGAATCTTTTGAGACTAAGAAACGGTTAGCGACTTTTACTATGCAAATACCTAAATTTATTTGGGGCCACATAATAAGTCACAGGGCCTTGTCTAGAAACTCAGCTTCAAGTAGGGCAATACCAGCTAAAAGAATAAGAGATAAGGTGATCCACAATCCTTTCATACCAGTTTATTTTGGAGAAAACCAGCCAGGAATGAAATCTGGTTCACCAATCTATGGAGTGCGTTTATTTTTAGCAAATAAGTTATGGCGATGGTCAAGATGGGTTCCAGTTCTTTTTCATTATTTAAGTGAAAAAGTAGGAGTGCACAAAGAAGTCATAAACAGGTTAATCGAACCATGGCTCATGGTTGATGTTATTGTTACCGCTACAGAATGGAATAATTTTCTATCACTTAGAATGAATGACGATGCTCAGCCAGAAATTAGAGAGGTCGCAAATCAAATCAATACTCTGCTAAAAAACCAAAACCCTGATGTTCTAAATACAGGTGAATGGCATCTACCTTTTATTATGGACAACGAAGCTAATCTTGATATTGAGGTAAAGAAAAAGATAAGTGCTGCTCGGTGTGCCAGAGTCAGTTATTCTCTTTTTAATGGAAAAGTTTCAGATTTAGAAAGTGACATAAGGTTGTGCGAAAAACTATCTTCTTCTGGTCACTGGAGTCCTTTTGAGCATGTTGCTACTCCTACTAAAAAACTAGATAGATTCGGTAATTTTATTGCATGGATGCAATTTCGAAAAGAATTCGAGACAGAAAACGGAGGGGACTATAAATAACAGAAAGCCACCGAAAGGTGGTTTTCTGTTGACTTTTTACCCAATTTTGGTAATATACCAAGTATCGGTCAAAAGCCGGTAGATCCTGTTCAATCCGTGTTTCTCCTTATGTTTTTCAAGAAAATATAAGCAAAAACACGTGATAT
>CAZZCB010000025.1:0-5161 GCA_964652835.1 uncultured Candidatus Saccharibacteria bacterium
TATGGAATATATTACTAGGTCTGAAAATGAGACGAAATCTGTCGCAAAAGATTTAATAAAACAAATAATTTCAAGTAATAAAGGAGCCATTTTTGTGGGGCTAATTGGAGATCTTGGTGCAGGGAAGACTGCTTTTGTAAAAGGTGTGGCGGAGTTTTTCGGTGTAAGTGACCCAGTAACAAGTCCTACTTTTATAATCCAAAGAATCTATGACATAGGCGAAGAAAATAGAAAGCAAGAAAATCATGGATTTAAAAGATTGGTCCACATGGATTTATACAGATTAGAAGATGAAAAGAGCTTAGAAGCTATAAAATGGGAAGAGTATAAAAATGCTAAAGACAATATAATTTTCGTAGAATGGCCGAACCAGATCTGGAAAAATGCTCCAGAGGGCATGATAGAGATAAGAATCGAACACGGAGAGGTTGATGAGAGAAAAATAATATATGTCTAAAGAAAATAAAAAAAGAATAGTTCTACTCGACACACATGCGATAATTCACCGCGCGTATCACGCATTGCCTGACTTTGCGACTGCGAGCGGAGAACCAACAGGCGCGCTTTATGGACTTTCGACCATGATCTTGTCTATCTTGGGCACTTTAAATCCAGACTATATTATCGCTTGTTACGATATGCCAGGAGGAACTTTTCGAAGTGATGCTACAGCGACATACAAAGCAAACCGAAAGAAAAACGACGATGAGCTAAACGACCAAATCAAAAAGTCTCGAGATTTGATGGATGCTTTTTCTATTCCTTACTACGAGAAAAAAGGTTATGAAGCAGACGACCTCTTGGGTACACTTGCTGAGATTTTAAAAAAAGACAAAGACAATGAAATAATAATCTCGTCCGGTGACATGGACACACTGCAACTCGTGGATAAAAAAGCGGTGCAGGTTTTTACTTTAAAGCGAGGGCTTACAGATACTGTTTTATACGATGAAAAAGCAGTGAAAGAGCGTTTTGGTTTCGGTCCGAAACTTTTGCCGGACTATAAAGGTTTGCGTGGCGATCCGTCGGACAATATTATCGGTATCGCCGGGATCGGTGAGAAAACTGCGACGACACTCATAACAGAGTTCGGAACTATCGAAGATATTTATAAAAAACTAGCCAAAGATAAAACCGCTTTCAAGAAAGCCGGGATAACAGATCGAATAGTAAAACTTCTAGAAGAAGGTCAGGAAGAAGCTTTGTTTTCAAAAACTTTGGCGACGATAATGCGTGATGTGCCAGTTGAATTTTCTATGCCAGAGAAAAAATGGAAAGACTCGGCAAACTTAGAAAACATTGAAAAAGTTTGTGAGAGATTCGAGTTTAAAAGTTTGGCCGGAAGATTTAAAAAAGTTTTGACAGGGGAGAGTGCTCCGGAAGTAAAAGAAGATGTACAGGAATCACAAAATGTTAGTGATGAAGATTTGCGAAAAGTTTCTATTGCTCTTTGGCTGATAGATTCTGAAAAGATAAATGCAAAAATGGATGATATTTTAAATTTTGCAAAAACAAAAAATTTTGATGAAGCAAAAAAGATAATCTGGAAAGAAGTTAAAAAAAGAAATCTAGAAAAAGTTTATGAAGAAATAGAAGCGCCTATAATCCCAGTTATAAAAAAGATGCAGGATCGTGGAGTAAGGCTTGATACGGCATATCTTAAAAAACTAAGCACTGAGTATCATAAAAAGCTTGAGATTTTAGAAAAAGATATTTATAAACTTGCGGGCGAAGAGTTTAATATAAAGTCGCCAAAACAACTTTCTGAAATCTTATTCACTAAAATGGCTTTGCCAACAAAGGGGATTAAGAAGTCTGCAAGTGGTGGATATTCGACAGATATTTCGACCTTAGAAAAACTCGAAGAAGAATATCCGATCATAAAAAAGATAATAGATTTTCGTGAGCTTCAGAAATTACTTTCGACTTATATAGACGTTTTGCCAGCTTTGGTAAAAGAAGACGGAAGACTTCACGCAGAATTTATCCAACACGGATCATCAACTGGAAGATTTTCTTCTAATAATCCAAACCTTCAAAACATACCGACCAGAAGCGACTTGGGCCGAGCGATAAGAGACGCTTTCGTCGCTGAGCCAGGATGGAAGCTAGTTTCCTTTGACTATTCTCAGGTTGAGCTACGAATCGCAGCGATGTTTTCTGGTGATGAATATATGATCAGAACTTTCAAAGAAGGAAAAGATATTCACGCGGCGGTGGCAGCAAAAGTTTTCAAAGTTCCGGAGGAAAAGGTGGATAAAGAAATGAGACGGATGGCAAAAATCATAAACTTCGGAATTCTTTATGGGATGGGGGTGCTGGCGCTGAAGAAAAATATAGGCACGAGCAAAGAAGAAGCGCAAAAGTTTTACGATGAATATTTCGAGCAGTTTAGTTCTATAAAAAACTATCTAGACGACACGAAGAATTTTGTTAGAAAGTTTGGCTACACAGAAACGCTGTTTAAGCGACGCAGATATTTCGGAGGGATAAACTCTACACTACCTTTTATTCGCGCGATGGCGGAGCGAATGGCGATAAATGCGCCGATACAGGGAACTTCGGCCGACATCATAAAGCTTGCGATGAAGATGGTAGACGAGCGGATAGAAAAAGAAGGTTTGTCAGATAAAGTTTTTCCTATCTTGCAGATTCATGACGAACTTATTTATGAGATAAAAGAAGACGTGGCAGAAAAAGTGGCGCCTATTATTGAAGATATTATGGAGCACGTTTTGGAAAATTCTTTTATAAAATATAAACCAGAAGTTCCGCTTGATGTTAATTTTGCAGTGGGGAATAATTGGGGGGAGTTAAAGTAAAGATTAAAAGCCCCGGTGCCTGTGGCGCCGGGGCTTTTAATCTATAAAATATTATTTTTTATTTTTGTTATTTAAAATAAGATCAGAGTTTGAGCTTTTTATTACGTCGCCCAAATAAGGTAAAAGTATGTCTTGATAATTTTTAAACATCTTAACATCTTCTTTACTTATCTTACCATTTTTCTGTAGTTCAATTTCAAAAATTTTACCGACAGTTTTAACATTGTCTAAATGAAAAACAGTATTGTCTTTTCTCCAAATTTCTCTTTTCTTTTCAACGGTTGATTTTACGCCCAAAGATTCTTTTAGAAAAGGCAGAAGTTCTTTATCTTTAACTTCATAGAGCTTTATTTTTGATGCCGTTTCTTTGCTCTTTTTAAATTCTGGTCTATCGTAATATATTAATTTTTCAATTTCGTTTTCGATTCTTAACTTTAGTCTCGGGTTTCCTGTTTTTGATTTAGGTAATTCAAAAAAGTAATCTTTCTGGTTTTTTACCACTTCTTTTCTTGCTCCGATTTTCAGTAAGGCTTTTCTAAGGGGCACAAAATCTGAACAAAAGTGTTTCAATTCTAGGTTATTTTGATTCATATATAGATTATATCAGGTTAGTAACTTGTTTTATTTGCCAATGTAAAATATTTGGTATAATAAACATATGGAAAAAAATAGCGTATCACACATAAGTTCTTACTCGATTTCTGTTTTTGCTGTTGGACTTTTTGTCGGAGTTTTGCTCGACATATTCTTCCCGATGAGATTTATGACAGAGCCTCTAAACCAATTTATCGGTCTTGCGCTAGTGGTTCTGGCGACAATGGTTATATATTCAGCCGAGAAACATGGCGAGAAGTATTCCCACATGAGAAAAAATGCAAATGTCTGCAATATCGACGATTTTACAAACGGACCTTACAAATACACAAGAAATCCAAAATACCTCGGTCTTAGCTTCCTTTTGATCGGTCTTGGTCTTATTTTAAACACACCTTTCATCATCGGAACGTCTATTGTTTCTGGAATTATCGTAAATATCTATTTCTTAAAGAAAGAAGAGGCTCTGCTTGAAGAAAGACATGGTGAATTATATAAAGAATATAAGAGTAAGGTTAGAAAGTGGCTATAAAATAAAACAAAAAAGATGATATTCATTTATTCTGGAAAAAACTTTGAAAATAAAAAGAAAGCGTTTGAGAGTGACCTCAAACGTTTTTCTGTATATGACAAGGTTTTTATGGATGAAAATAGCTTTAACCTCGGGGAATTTGAAAATTATATAGAAAGTAGAAGCCTTTTTGGTAATAAAACAGCCATTATCTTAGATTCTGTGCTTGAAAACGATGAAAACAGGTCAAAAATATTTAAGAAAATAAAGGAAGCCGAAGAGTCAGAAAACGCTTTCTTCTTTCTTGAGTCAAATTTAACTAAAACAGATCTAAAACCTATCGAAAAAAAGGTTAAAAACATTAACTTTTTTGATGTTACGGCGAAAAAAGAAGAAAAGTTCAATGTTTTCAGTATTACAGATGCTTTTGCAAAAAAAGATAAAAAGGCAGTCTGGGTTCTTCTTCAAAAAGCTTCGAAAAAAGGTGTTCCTGGGGTGGATGTGGCAAATATCCTGACTTGGTCTATTAAAAACCTGATTTTAGTGAAGGGGAAAAGCGGGAGCGATGAAGATATTAAAAAAACAGGTCTAAATCCTTTTGTTTTTAAGAAAACTCTGCCGGCTTCAAAGCTTTGGGATGAACAGTCTCTCAAAAAAGCCTTAAAAGACTTGGTTTTTTTGTATCACGACGATAGACGGGGCGAAAATCTATCTACTGATCTGGAACTTTTTGTGCTGAAGACTCTTTAAAATAAAAAAGCCTTTTAATAAGGCTAAATGTCTCCCTAAAATGCGAAAGACCTAAACTAAAAAAATACGTTCAGGTCTTTGCTTCATCTAAATTGTCGCCTAATACGGCGTATGAGGAATGGTTACCCCTAGGAAAGAACAAACTTCTCTTCAAATTCATCTAATGTACAAATCTACGTTTAGTAGTCCGTCGACTAGCTTATATTAAAATTTCCTTCAAACTTTTTGCTTCCCCTGAAGCCATCTACTTCATCAGGCTTTTGCTGTTCTAAATTTCTATGAAGAATATGATGATACTAAATTATTGTGGACCCAAAAAGTGGGTGACTATTTATATCTTTTTCTTCTAAATCTTCGAACACTTTTATTATATTCCTAAAGGACATAAAGGACAAATTATTTTTAAAGAAAGTTGTGGATAACCGAATGTCTTTTAGATTATCAAAATTTATTTCTTTGATTAGCTCTTACTTTTTCCATTGAT
>CAZZCB010000026.1:0-1391 GCA_964652835.1 uncultured Candidatus Saccharibacteria bacterium
TCCCCTATTTTTTTATATACCTCTTCCATTATCGGCAGAACCTCTTCGTCGCTTAAAGTTTTTTCATTGGATTGAAAAACCATTCTGTATGCATACGAAGTTTTATAATCTTTCTGATACACATCCACAAGTCTTGGCGCGAGAGCCAAAAGAGGCGCCTGTTCTAAAATATCTTCTATCTCTTTTTTATCTACTTCGTTTGGAACCAAAACTGCGATATCACGGACGATAGATGGGAAAGCTGACCACTGTTTAAAGTGTATATTTTTTCCACTCTCTCTTTCAGTAAATTTATACGAAGAAAAATCTATATTATTTTCTTTTACAAAATCATCTAGTGACATTTCTGTCACGCTCTTTTTATCCGCCAAAGCAATATTTAAGACTTCAGAATCTTCCGAAGGAAAAACATTTCCAATTTCAAAAAGTTTTACATCACCAAGACCCAAAACTCCGGCGTTTAATTTATTCATCTCGTAAGAATCTTTTAGTCCTTCAGAAATATTTGTCCGGAGGTGTGACTTTCCTTTTGGCCCACGAGCCACCTCAAGCTTCCCTTTTTTACCAAAAGTATATGTCATAGTCTCGCTGTATCCTTCATTTAAAAGTTTTTCACGCACCGCAAAAATCTTCGCAAAAATATCATTTACTTTTGGCGCCCCAGAAATTTCTGGCATTACCGGAGTGACTTTGTCGTAGCCGATAGTTCGTCCGATTTCTTCAACTAAATCTTGCGTCATATTTAGATCAAGTCTTTCTCCAGGAACAAAGATTTGGAAAATACCGTTTGTCTCACTGTAATCAAATCCAAGTGAAAGAACCGCTGTGGTTATCGTCGCGACGTCAAAGTCTACTCCCAAAACCCTGTTTATATCTTTTTGTGACACGACTATTTTTCTTTTTTCTTGCCACTTTTCTTTTGTTTCGTAAACGTCGACAATATCTTCAAACGAAGCATCTGGGAACATTTCGAACATTAGTGCAGAAAGTTCTGTCATACCGAGAGTAGCGTACTCTGGAGATAAATCATTTTCAAATCTTTTTGTAGAGTCTGTAAGTATACCTAGTCTTCGCGCTGTTTTTCGAACAGCGGAAGGTTCAAAGTTTGCAACTTCTATCACTATATCTTTTGTATTTTCATCCACCTCGGCTTTTGTCCCGCCTTTAACTCCGGCGATAGCGAGAGCGCCTTCTTCATCTGCAATAACTAAATCAGTTTCTAAAAGCTCTTTCTCTTCCCCGCCTAAAATTGTGATTTTTTCTCCGGCTTTTGCATTTCTAATTTTTATCTCACCTTTTATTTTTGCCAAATCAAAAGCATGCGTTGGCTGGCCAACATTAAACATTACGATATTTGTCGCGTCGACAATGTTATTTATACTTCGCTGTCC
>CAZZCB010000026.1:1491-4674 GCA_964652835.1 uncultured Candidatus Saccharibacteria bacterium
ATCCGTAAATCTCCTTGATAAAAATATCTCACGTCAGGGATTTGCCATTTTACCATCGCAACACGGTCGAGACCTCCACCGAAAGCAAAGCCTTGAACTTTCTCTGGGTCGAGTCCGACATTTTTCAAAACTTCTGGGTGAATCATCCCGCCGCCCATCATCTCGAGCCATTTACCTTTGAACTTTGTGTGAATCTCAACAGATGGTTCTGTGAACGGAAAAAAACTCGGACGGAATTCCACTAAAACATCTTCACCTAAAACTTGTTTGTAAAATTCCAAAAGCACAGCTTTCATATTAGCCAAACTTACTTTTGATCCGACCATACACCCGTCGATTTGAAAGAATTGCATTTCATGTGTCGCGTCTGTTGCTTCGTTTCTAAAAACTTTTCCGACAGAAATAAAAGCGCCTTCTGTTTTTCCAGATTTCGCGAGAAGCTCAAGAGACCTGGCAGAGGAGTTTGTCGCATGAGTTCGCAAAACAAATCCAGGCTTGCTCTTTATATAAAAAGTATCTTGCATATCACGAGCTGGGTGATCTTTCGGTACGTTTAGAGCGTCGAAGTTGTGCCATTCGTCTTCAAGCTCGGGACCAGTAGCAACCTCAAAACCCATACGAGAAAAGACACCGATAGATTCAGTCGCGAGCTTTACGAGTGGATGTTCTTTCCCTTTTTCCATTTCTAAAATATACCAGATTTAACGTTGTTTTAAAAGCCTTTAGTAATTAAGACTTTTTGGTTTTTTATTTTGTAATTTTTCACTTAATCTGAAATTTATGTTTCCGACCCTACATAAATACACCGTTAAGAAAATAGTCGATTTTGCTTTCAAAACTCCACTGTTTGAGGAAAGCCTAAGCTTTCCGAGTTTGCAGTTTTGTTAGCTTAAAATCGACTATTTTTAGGTGGATGTTGTGGGTCTAGATTTTTTGTTACTTTTTTATCATGAAAAAAGTAAGATATGTTTTTCAGTTGACAAAACTCACACTTTTGTTGGATTTTAAAAACATTCAAGGTAAAATAAAGTCATGGAAAAAACATTAAATAAAAAAGTTCTACTTTTTGGAGCGTTGATAGTTTCTATTATTTGCATTACCATAATCTCTCTCAGTCCGGTTTTAGCAAATATGAAAAATCAAGAAGCAGCCGTGGCAAAATCTACCGAGCAAAAGACTAGAGACATTTCTGGAAGAAGAATAATAAGTACTTTAATCACTGAAGATTTTTCTTCAAGTAAAAAAGAACTCTCTGCCCAAACAAGGCAAATGATTTTCATAGATGGAAAATCTTACGAAGTTGTTACTGAAAATATAAACACAGAAATAACAGGTGGAATATACGACGTCAAAGGAACTTTAGATATAAGAACAAATAAAGTTTATCTTACAAGCGCAAATTTCCTCGGAACTCTTTATGATGGAGTAAAAGAAGAAACTTTAGATAAAAAATTAACCACGTCAACTTTAGGAAAAGCAAAACCAAGAAAAGTTGCAGTGTTTTTGTTTGATTATCAAGACACAGCCACTCAACCTTTTTATCCAAGCACAATAGATAACATGATGTTTGGAGATGGAAAATTTGCAAGATATTTTAACGAAGTTTCTTACGGTAGACAATCAATAACTGGAGATGTTTTTGGATGGTACACAATACCAACATCGGCCACTGGCGGAGCTTGCCAAGCAATGCCGGAGAATCTGGGTTCTTTTATAGGAAACGGTGAAGAAATAGATTTAAATAGTTACGGGCACGTTGTTTTTATTACCCTATGTAATGGAAATATTTCACTTGGTAGTTCTTTCTTGGAGCCGACCCCAATGGTGATAAACGGAACAACATATAACAAAGTTTTGACTTGGGTAAATGTATCAGCTTCAGTTTGGAACACTTTAAATCCAGGAAGCTCTGAAAGTATCGCTGGCACACACCAAATGACAAATCTAGAGGCAATACTTACTCATGAATTCGGACACGCTATGGGTCTACATCACGCAGATGCAATATCATGTGAAGGAAATCTTCCAACTGACAACTGCGAAGGAGTAGGTCTGGGAAATTACTACGACATCATGTCTTACAACAATATAGCGAGTCATTTAAATGTTTGGTCTAAATCTAAGCTTGGATGGTTTTCAGGAAACGAACTCAGAACGATAACTCAGTCAGGGATTTATTCTATATCTGACATCGGATCCCCACCAAATGCTGGGCAACTTCAAATACCAAAAGCTTACAAGATTAAACCCGTAACAAATTCAAACAAAACTCCAATATGGATAGAATTTAGAAGTGGATTTGGTTTTGATGCAGGACTTAGTACTGGCGCTTTTGGAGGAATATCTGGAGACGGGCCACCTCATAATATTGCGGAAAACAAACAAGGAATATTTGTCTACAAAGAAGGTTTTACTTCCAACACTTATGGCGCAATCAATCCAAAAAATTCCAAGTTAATGTATTTAAGAAACGCGCCAAATCTTGGAACACAGTCTAACCCTTATCAAGTATCGCTAAACCCGGGACAAACATATTCTGAACCAAGATACGGACTGACAATACAAACTCTCCCGACCACAAACCCACAGTATCGAAGATTTCAGGTAAATCTAAATCCAAATCTAGAGTGCCAGAGACTCGCTCCACAGCTAAGCCTAGGGATTACAAACAACCAACCAGCGAGCGCGGGGTCAGCCAAAACAATTTTTGTATACACTAAAAACTTAGATTATCTATCTTGCCCAAATTCAAACTTTGATATGTCGATAGATTACTCAGATCTTACGCCAAATGGTTCTGGAGGAGGAATACCAGCGCTTCTAACAAACCTGTCTCCCGATGATGAACGCCACATAACTAGAGGAATATGGATACCTCTGGGTACAGCCCCTGGAACATATACTGTCACGGTCACAATGACGAACTTAGCATCTTCGTTATCTGAGACAAAAATAATTCCGATTACTGTTCAGTAGAATAAAACAAAAGACCGGCGCTTCGCGCCGGGCTTTTGTTTTATTTAACTAAATTATCAAAATTTTTTCTTAAATAATTTTTTCTGTACGGATTTCCATTTTTTTTATTCTTATCTCTTCTAACCAAAAATCTATTCATTTTAGAAGGCAGTGCATCGCACAAACGACAAAAATTAGAACAATACCCTTTATACTTTTCTAAACAAT
>CAZZCB010000027.1:0-4195 GCA_964652835.1 uncultured Candidatus Saccharibacteria bacterium
TCTATTATTTTAAGCAATATTTAATTAGGTCTTGGCTTTTTGGTTACTTTTTTGCTAAGAAAAAAGTAACGCTCACTTTCATTGAAAAAAGTAAGAGAATATTTTTGCTAAAGTAAACCTTGATCAGCTTGCGAATTTGACTTCAGTCTTTCAATATAAGCCTCTCTCGCCAACTCTACATTTGAAACTTTTCCAGCCCACATTGCGAGCGCGTCGTTTTGGATTGCCCGAGAGAAAGAGAAAGCAAGTGGCCAAGGAAGTGGCTCGTGCTCAGCTATTGCATCAAAATTAAGCGATGCTTCATCAGATGTTTGACCACCAGACAAAAACACAACTCCGCCAACTTCTGCCGGGACACATTCTTTCAAAACTTCTACCGTCGCCTCTCCTACGGCTTTCGCATCAGCTCTGTTTTCTGCTTCTTTTCCAGACAAAACCATACTTGTTTTAAGTATCAAGCCATCTAAATGAACGTGGTGTTTTGCCAGCGCTTCAAAAAGCCCTTTCAAGACTTTTGTTGTTACTTCTTTCGCCTTTTCTATATCGTGCGCGCCGTCGAGCAAGACTTCTGGCTCCACCATAGGGACAATATCGTGCTCTTGGCAGATCACTGCGTATCTTGCGAGTATTTCTGAGTTCTCACGGATCGCATCGTCACTCGGAGTTCTCTCTGATATCTGATACGCAGCTCGCCACTTGGCAAAAGTCGCGCCCAAAGATTTATACTCCTGCATACGCGCAGGCAAACCGTTTAAACCGTGTGTTAAGTTTTCTCCTGGATGGTCGATGTATTCATGTAAACCCTCATCAACTTTTATACCAACCAAAACTCCTTTTTCTTTTAAAGCCTGCGTAAAGAGCTTTCCGCCTCCGTCTGACTGACGGATTGTTTCGTCGTATAAAATAACTCCGCTTACATATTGCTCCATTCCTGGCGCACACAAAAGAAGCTCTCTCCAGCGTCTTCTTTCCTCTTCTGTTTCAGGGATTCCTAAAGCCTGAAATCTTTTGTTACAAGTTCCGTTGCTTTCGTCCGCAGCCAAAATACCCTTGCCGTCTTGCATCATCTTTGAAACTGTACTTTTAAGTTTTTCTATTTCTATGTGATCCATACTAATTATCTAGCTTAACAATTCTTCTAATATGTCTTTCTGCTCCAGAAAATGGAGTTTCTAAAAATATTTTTACAGCCTCTTTTGCTTCTTCTAAATTTATAAATCTTGCGCCAAGTGACAAAATATTTGCATCGTTATGTTCTCTGGCGAGCTTAACTATCTCTATCGGTCCACCGTAATAAACAGCAGTCCGCACGCCGAGAAGTCTGTTTGCTTCTATCGCCTCGCCTGTTCCAGTCCCACCGAGAACTATTCCTCTGACAACATCTTCCGACTCAGGAGCAGTAGCACATACACCTTCTGCGACAAGAGAAACAAAGTCTGGATAATCATCCGACGGGTCAAATTCAAAAGCACCTTTATCAAAAATATCATGACCTAAATCGCCCAAATATGTTTTGAGCTCTTCTTTCATTTCGTATCCTGCATGATCCGTTCCGATAAATATTTTCATGGATAGTTTATAGAGATTAGTTGGTAGTTTTTAGAACTAAGCAGCTTTTTCTAGATCGTTATCTTTCCCTTTCCATTCTTCATAAGTTTCAGGAGCACTTCCTGGTATAAACTCTTCTTCAAAGTCGTCCCCTTCGTCATACCCTTCCACTAGTGCGTTTAGATGTTTTTTGTCAACGGTTTCTTCATCTTCATCTGGTAAATCAAGTGCAAATGGTTCTTGCTCTTTCCAATCAGAGTGAAGCTCTGTTATTTTCTCCTTATTTCTTTCATTACTAACTTTTTCCGCCACGTTAAGATGACTATATGAGTGTCTCTTTGTTTGGAGACCCATTCTTCTCTCTCTTTCTTCAATTGATTCTTTTTCTTCAACTTTTTTATAAACATCATTGAAGTCATCACCGGCTAAATCTTTCTCTGTCTTAGTTCCATCAAAATGTGCCACGCCTTCCACAGAATTTTTATCCGAGTTAATACCTTCTACTTTCTTTTTTCCTCCAAACCATTTCTCAAACATAAGCGTATATTTTAAATTTCTAATTTCTTAATCCACTTCTTTTTCTTTCTCGTTTCTTTTTAACGGCGGCCAAAATCTCATCCTCGGTTAAATCGCCGTGATGGTTTATAAATCCTCTTTCATCTCTTTCATTTTTAGGCGCACCTTTTATCATAAATTATTTACGTCGTGGACTTAAAATTAACCTGTCTAAAACAAGCGTAAGCAAAATCCACCACCAAGAAAAGCTAATGTAGCCTAAAAGTTTTAAAATTACGAAAATTACTGTAAACATATTATCTTAATTATCGTTTATAATACTCTGTTACTCTTTTTACAAATTCATCAACACTATCTTTGTGAATTCTATATTCGTGATAATTACCAGTACTTTCTCCAGTTCTCTCATTTTTAATATTACAAAAAACAAGTCCATCTGATAAATTAGGATACTCGCTGTCTAACCCATCAACAAACCTGCTGATATATTGAGCCTGTCTTTTAATTTCACCCCTAGCAATATCTCCAAGATTTACAAATCCATTAGAATCTATGTTATATTTACCAAAAAGTTTTTCCTTTTTATTAAGTCCTTCCATATCTATTTAATACTACCTCCTAATTTTACCACATGTTTGACCAGCGTGTGTGTATACCCCATTTCGTTGTCATACCAGGCTAAAACCTTCACTAAATTCCCGTCTACAACACGAGTCATCGAAAGATCGGCCACGGAAGCGTATTTTGAGCCTATAATATCTGAAGAAACTATCTGTTCGTCTGTTGCAGTGAAAATACCTTCCCAGCGAGGGTCTTCTCCTGCTTTTTCTAATATGGAATTCACCTCTTCTACTGTTGTCGGGCGTTTTGAAATAAAAGTAATATCAACAATAGATCCAGCGACTACAGGCACACGCATCGAGATGCCGTCAAATTTCCCTGAAAGCTGTGGCAAAGCTTTTGTCACTGCGATAGCAGCGCCAGTAGATGTTGGGATGATATTTTGCGCAGCAGCGCGACCTTCTCGGAAATCTTTTTTCGGACCATCGACGATAGATTGCGAAGCGGTGTATGCGTGAACTGTGTTTAAGATTGCTTTTTCAATCCCCAAAGTTTCGTCTAGGATTGCGATAACAGGACTTGCTGAGTTTGTAGTACAAGAAGCATTTGAAGTTATCTGGCACGTAGCAAGCTTGTCGTCATTTATACCCATAAGCACTGTTGCAGATTCAATACCTGGCAAAGGCTCACCTTTCGCTGGCGCTGAAATAACAACGCGCTTTGCTCCGCCGTCTAAATGCGCTTTTGATTTTTCAAAGCTTGTGAAAAATCCAGTAGATTCCACCACCACGTCTATATTTAAATCTTTCCAAGGAAGCTCTTCTGGTTTTGCGCTTGAAAAATATTTTATTTCTTTACCATTAATAAAAAGACTTCCGTCTTTAGCTTCTACGTCGTATGGGAAAGCTCCGTAAGCTGTATCGTATTTTAAAAGATATGCGAGATTTGCTATATCACCCAGATCGTTCACAGCGACGATATTTATCTCTGGCCGAGAAAGAGCTACGCGCATAAATGCACGACCAATCCTCCCAAAACCATTTATTGCTACGTTTATTTTTTTATTTGTATCCATTAGTTTGTTTCAATTAGCCTAGTAAACTATTTATCAAAGAATTATTAACTTCAAAAAATCCAAGTATCGCTGCGCCGATTAGTATTATAAGTATTTTTCCCCACCATTTTTCGTACCACATCCTGCTTTCTGTGGCTTTTTTTATCTCTTTTAATTCCCCTTCTATCTTTCTCTCTTCGTCGATTTCATCTTTAAGTATTTGTTTTAATTCTCCGTTTTCTTTTTCTATAAATCTTTGATTATTTTGGTTTTTATATTTGGATTCAAAAATCATTCTTTGCTCTGAGACAAGAAAATCTATTCTGGATTTTAATTCTTGTTTTCTATCTTCTGTTAATTTTTCATACAGTCTTCTTTTTTCAATAGCAACAATCTCTGCCTGAATTTCAAGAAGTCTTTCGTTTGCATTTAAATCCAAGTACTGCGCAGATTTTTCTTCTGGACTCATGTCTATATTTTAACAGAAAAGCCCCGTCTTTGTTTGTGGATAGCTTT
>CAZZCB010000028.1:0-3964 GCA_964652835.1 uncultured Candidatus Saccharibacteria bacterium
ATATGCAAATCCTAGAAATTTAGCTGCTGGGACACTTCGTCAGCTCGATACTTCTACTGTAGCGAAAAGAGATCTTCAGACTTTTGTTTATGATATAGAATTTCCTGAAAAGCGCGCAGACGACAAATTAAAAACTCACGAAGAAGAACTTAATTTCCTAAAGAAAAACGGCTTCAATGTAAACTCTGACTTTAAGCTTTGTAAAAATATTTCTGAGATAGAAAAACTTTATAATTCTTGGGTTTCTAAAAGAGACAAACAAGAGTTCGGTATTGATGGGCTTGTGATAAAAATAAACTCTAAAAAGATTTGCGAGGCGCTAGGCTACACTGCAAAAGCCCCGCGTTTTGCCGTGGCCTATAAATTCCCAGCAGAAGAGGTTACTACAAAAGTCTTAGATATTCAGATTCAGATTGGGCGCACAGGGGCTTTGACTCCGGTGGCGCATTTGGAGCCGGCCCTTGTGGCGGGTTCGACAGTCTCTCGCGCGACTCTTCACAACCAAGACGAGATAGACAGGCTCGATGTGCGAGTGGGTGACACAGTGATAATCAGAAAGGCGGGGGACATAATTCCAGAAGTTGTGACAGTGCTGAAAAATCTCCGAACAGGAAAAGAAAAGAAATTTTCAATACCAGATTATGCAAAAAAACATGGGCTAGAAATCGTAAAAGATACATCAGGAAAAGATGAATCGGTCGCTTGGTATGTAAAAGATAAAAATATGCCGGCTATTAGGCTTGAAAACATGATTCATTTTGTTTCTAAAAAGGGGATGAATATAGTCGGGCTTGGCGAAAAGATTGTAGAATTTTTAATGGACGAAGGTTTGGTTACTGAAAGAAAAGATATTTTCGAGCTTGAGGCGGGCGACCTAACAGGTTTCGAAGGTTTTAAAGAAAAATCAATACAGAATTTACTAAGTGCGATACAGGAAGCGCGAAATGTTTCTTTAAATAAATTTATTTATTCACTCGGTATTCGTCATGTTGGTGAAGAAACGGCCGAGCTTCTAGCAAAGCGTTTTGAAACTTTTGAAAATATTAAAAATGCTAAATTCGAAGATTTGGAAAAAGTAGAAGGCGTCGGAGAAGTCGTGGCAAGATCTGTTACCCATTGGCTGGCAAATAAAGATAACCAAATAGAGCTTTCTGGGCTTTTGCCATATGTAAAAATACAAAGGCTAAAATCTGGCGGAAATAAATTTGCAGGACTTACTTTTGTGCTAACAGGAACTCTTTCAAACATGTCTCGCGATGAAGCCAAGAAAAAAATAAAAGATCTAGGCGGAAAAGTCGCAAGCTCTGTTTCAAAAAATACAAGTTATGTGGTGGCAGGGGAAGATCCAGGGTCAAAGCTTTCTGACGGGCAGAAATTAGGAGTTAGTATTTTAAATGAGAAAGATTTCGATAAATTATTCTTAAAATAAACTATTTCTAAGGTTGTAATTGTTAGCCTTTTAAAAACCCTTAATTTTTTATATACTGTAGCTCATGGAAATAAACGATATTAAAAAGCTGGGAGAACTCGCAAAAATAGAGATAAATGAGGCGGAAGCTGAAGGATTCAAGAAAGACTTTGAATCTATTTTAGGCTATATAAAGCAGATTGAATCTGTAGACTTGGGCGACGTGTCTCCGGTTTACCAGACCGAAAATGTGGCCAGAATTGATGTGGCGAAAAACACTCCAGGAGAATTTTCAGACGATCTGCTTTCTTCTGCGCCAAATACTGAAAATAGATTTATTAAAGTTAAGAAAATTCTGTAACATGATAGATTTAAAAAACCTCACAATTAAAAAAGTGCAGGAAGGACTTCGAAATAAAGATTTCACTTCTTTTGATTTGACCACTGCTTATATCGAAGAAATTAAAAAAAGAAACACGGATGTAAATGCGTATTTAGAAATTTTCGAAGACGCTTTACAGCAAGCAAAAATTGCTGACGAAATTATTTCAAAAGGCGAGGCAAAAACTTTGACTGGTATTCCCCTTGCGATAAAAGATAACTTGCTTTTTAAGGGTCACAGAGCAGGAGCTTCTTCTAAAATCTTAGAAGGCTACGTGGCGACTTACGACGCAAAGGTGATAGAGACTCTGAAAAACGAAGGTGCGGTGATAATCGGACGAACAAATATGGATGAATTTGCGATGGGTTCTTCGACTGAAACTTCTGCGTATGGAATCACTAAAAACCCGGTGAATACAGAAACTGTTGCCGGAGGATCTTCGGGCGGATCAGCCTCGGCTGTCGCAGGGGATATGGCGCTCTTTTCACTTGGTTCTGATACTGGCGGATCTATCAGACAGCCTGCAGGGTTTTGTGGAATCGTGGGGCTTAAGCCTACATACGGCACTATCTCTCGAAGCGGACTTATGGCGATGGGTTCATCGCTCGATATTATCGGACCATTTACAAAAACTGTCGAAGATTCCGAGATAGTTTTTAGCGCCCTTTCAAAAGAAGATGTAAAAGACAGCACATGCATAAAAGAATCTGACAGAATTTGCAATACAAAGGAAGTGAAAAAAATCGGCGTGCCGAGAAGTTTTCTAAAAGGCGAGGGAATAGGAAAAGAAACATTGGAGAACTTTGAAAAAAGTCTAGAAAAACTAAAATCACTTGGATACGAAATAGTAGATATCGAAGTTCCTTTCATGGAATATTCTTTGGCTGTTTACTATGTGCTTATGCCAGCAGAAGTTTCAACCAACCTTTCTCGTTTTGACGGAATAAGGTTTGGGCTTTCTGTTCCAGGAAAAGATGTTGCTGATTCATACAAAAAAACAAAAGAAGCTGGTTTTGGAAAAGAGGCAAAACGTAGAATCTTGCTCGGAACTTACGTTCTTTCTCATGGATACTATGACGCCTACTACAACAAGGCAGTAAAAATGAGACACAAAATTACAGAAGAGATGAACAAAGTTTTTGAAAAAGTTGATTTGATAGTGACACCAACAACTCCTTCTCCAGCCTTTAAACCTGGCGCTAAAGCGAGTCCTTTGGAAATGTATTTGTCAGACATCTTTACTGTGCCGGCAAACATCACTGGCGTTCCTGCGATATCTATACCGGCAGGTTTTGACACATCTGGTCTTCCACTCGATATACAATTCATGGCTCCACACTTCGGAGAAAATTTATTATTTGAAGTTGGAAAGAAATTTGAGGTAAAATAGAAAGTACTTGTCCCGTTTGAGATTTAAAAATTTAAATTTCAAATAAGACATTGTAAATTAACATGGTTTCGAGAAATTATAAATATTAAAAACGGTTCGCAAATCTCTGATTTGCAATCTTCAATCGGGATGCAATCTTTAAACATAGAATATCTTTTCTTGAAAATCTACCAGCTTATAACTGGCGGTTTTACTGGTGGGGGCGGAGGCGGATTTTTAAAAACAATAGACAGCGTTATAACTTTTATTTTGTCTATCGTCGCCATCATCGCTATTACTGTTATCATCTATGTTCTAGTTCGCAAGAGTGAAATGCGAGAAAAGAAAGCTGTGAAATTAAGTCGTCCACTTGAAGCTGATATACAGGTCTATAAGAAAAATGATAGATGGCAGACAGTGCTTGATCATGTTCACTCTGAAAATCCTTCTGACTGGAGACTTGCTATTATCGAAGCTGACAATATTTTAGATGAGATGGTTACAAGAATAGGTTACAAGGGTGATAACCTAGGAGAGAAATTAAAGTCGGTTGAGCCTTCGGATTTTAATACATTGCAAGAGGCTTGGGAGGCGCACAAAGTTAGAAACAAAATTGCTCACGAGGGTTTAAATTTTAAAATGGATCACAGGGAAGCTAAAAGAGTAATAGCTCAGTTTGAAAAAGTTTTTAAAGAATTTGAGTTTATATAGAATAAAAACAAAACACCCGTGAGGGTGTTTTGTTTTTATTTGTTGCGGGGGCCCGACTCGAACGGACGCCTTCAGGTTATGAGCCTGATGAGCT
>CAZZCB010000029.1:0-3928 GCA_964652835.1 uncultured Candidatus Saccharibacteria bacterium
GAAGCTGGTAGCGCTGAAGAAAGAGCTTTCTGGGAAGAAATGAAGGAAGACAAAAGAGCGCATATTGAAGAATTAAAGGAATTAATAAAAAATATTTTGTAAAACAAAAAATCCCGCAAGGGATTTTTTGTTTAAGCTAAAAGCTAATAACTAACTATATATCAATCTCCGCCACCTTCGCATTTGTTTGGATGAATGATTTTCTTGGAGGAACTTCGCTACCCATAAGCATATCGAAAGTTTTATCAGCTTCTATTGCATCGTCTATCTGAACTTGAAGTAAGATTCTGTTTTCTGGATCCATCGTTGTTTCTTTAAGCTCGTCTGGGTTCATTTCTCCGAGACCTTTATATCTTTGAACGGAAAGTTTAGGCTTCTTAGATTTAGTTTCTTCTACAGCTTCCCCACCGACAGTTTCTGCTTCATCAGCTTCGCCATCGTTTTTAATCTCCTCTTCAGAGATTCCTTCTTTCTTTAAGAATGCATTTTTCTCATCATCAGAATACATATAATACTTTTCTTTTCCTTTCGTGATTTTGTAAAGTGGTGGTTGAGCAATATAAAGGAATCCTGCTTCGATAACTGGTTTGAAATATCTGTAGAACAAAGTCAGAAGAAGAGTTCTGATGTGCGCACCGTCCACGTCGGCATCGGTTGCGATGATTATTTTGTGATACCTAATATCTTCAATATTAAATGTGTCACCAATAGAAGTACCAATAGCGATAACTAAAGATTTCACTTCGTTCGAAGCGAGCATCTTGTCTAGTCTTGCTCTTTCTACGTTTAAGATTTTACCTTTTAGTGGAAGTACGGCTTGAGTTCTTCTGTCTCGTCCCATTTTTGTTGAACCACCCGCAGAGTCTCCCTCTACGATAAAGAGCTCTGATTCTTCAGCCGACTTTGACTGGCAGTCAGCAAGCTTTCCTGGGAGCGTCATACCTTCTAGAGCTCCTTTTCGAAGAACAGAATCCTTCGCAGCTTTCGCGGCTTTTCTAGCTTTTAAAGCAAGAACTGCTTTGTTTAAGATCGCTCTAGCTTCGTCGGGGTTTTCTTCTAGGAAATTATTAAATGCATCAGAGAAAACTGACTCCACCGCACCTCTGGCTTCTGGACTTCCGAGTTTGTCTTTTGTTTGACCTTCAAACTGAATCTCTGGCATCTTCACAGAAACAACAGCAGTCAAACCTTCAAGCACGTCATCCCCTGTGAACCCTCCTTCTTTTTCGTTTAGGATATTATTCTTTTTGTTGTAGTTGTTTATAAGACGAGTTAGCGCAGTTTTAAATCCTGTAACGTGCATACCTCCTCCTGGCGTGTAGATATTGTTCGCAAAAGGAACAATACGAGAAGAAATATCATCTACGTATTGCATAGAAATCTCGACAGAAATATCGTCGACTTCTTTTTCTGCGTAAAATATTTTTCGGTGAACTGGTTTTAAGTCTTCGTTGTAGTGAGCAACCATAGAAACGATACCTCCTTCAAAGTAGAAAGTAGTTGAAGGTATTTCAAGACCAATATCTTTTATATAAAAAGCATCTTCTTCGTCGATCTTCCCAGAGTAGTCCCGAGCGTCGTTTATTGTTATACGAAGTTTTCGAACTAGATATGCTTGTTCTCTGTAGTGATTAACAATTCTTTTCCAATCAAATTTTACTTCTTTGAAAATTTCGATATCTGGCTGAAAAGATACTATTGTTCCGTTTAATTTTGAACTTCCGATTTTCTTAACTTTGTATTGTGGTTTTCCGATTTTATATTCTTGAACGTGAACACCACCTTCTCGGTGAACTATAACTTTTGTTTTTGTAGATAGGGCGTTTACCACAGAAGCACCCACACCGTGAAGACCTCCAGAGACTTTATAACCTTTGTCTTTTCCTCCGAATTTACCTCCGGCGTGAAGCACGGTCATGATAGTCTCCAGTGCAGAAACTTTTGTTTTAGAGTGAATTCCCACAGGGATACCTCGGCCGTTGTCGGCAATACGTACATAGTCGTCCGGAAGTAGCGTAATTTCAATATGGTCGCAGTGTCCCGCCATCGCTTCGTCGCGAGAGTTGTCGAAAATTTCTTTTATTAGGTGGTGAAGACCGTCTGGACCAGTTGATCCAATATACATTCCTGGTCGTTTTCTAACAGGCTCTAGCCCCTCGAGAACTGAAATATCATCTGCACTATAGTTACTGGTATCTTTTGCCATATTTATGAGTTTTATTGATTATTTAACCTGTTTATTATACCAAATTTTAGCTTTTTTTACAATAAATTTTAAACCAAAATGGGGAGAAATAGACTGGCTTTATTTGACAAATTATTATTTTTATGTATTATATAAACAAAACGAACCAACATGAATAAGATCATCGGAAAGTACCTTTTGATGGCGATCATCGCCATCCTCGTGAACGTGCCGAATTCCCTCTTTTCACAAGATGTCATCGGTCAAATGCAGTATCAGGGCAAGCCCCTCGAACTGGTGAGTGTGTCGCTGGACAAGCTCGGAATAGACCCGAAGAAAGACAGCTACGCAAAGGCTGTCTGGGAAGCAGAGAAAATGGGGATGAAGCTATGCCCCCGAGACTCTGTCTCCTTGCAGAAAATGTCGAGCATCATCAAGCTCGACTCTGATGCAAAAAAGTACATGGCTTTCATCGCAACAGCTCCGTACACAATGCATCCAAACGATAGGGATATGAACCTTTACATCCCTATCGTAGTTCTACAGAACGATGGCAGGAATTCGGTAGATTGGTACTACCAAATAGTTGGAGAAGTCCAACCAGGAGAAGATCCGGAGCCATTTCCGAACCTGTCGAACTTTGGACCTCTTGGTCACTTGTCGATAGAGGAGGGATTAACTCCCTACGACTGGATCTTTGTCCGACCAGTTCCCTGACCCAAGCTCATTCGTGCCAACATCACAAAAGATCGAAGCCCTGGCGTGCATACGTCGGGGCTTTTTTCGTTTATAAATTAATTTTTTAAAACTAAACCATCTTTGACAAAAACATATTTTTATGTATAATAAGAAAGAACTAAACCAACAAAGCTCACGCACATGATCAAATTTATTTCAAGCAGGCCTTTTTTGTGGGCGATGGTAATCACCTTCTTTCTCTTCTGCTGTGTCACTGGAAGGGTGCACGCTCAAGACACACTGACTGTTTGGTGGAACCTGGAAGGAAAAAAGGAGGATGTTCTCCTGAAGAGTCCCACGCTGACACTCGAGGACAAAAAAGAGGTCTGGCAGAAGCCGGCAGATGAAGTCTTGGAAGTACTGATAACAAGTCCTCAAGAACAAGGTTTCGGAAGAGGATACGAACATCGAGACTTCAAGTTACATATGACGTCCAAAGGATGGGAGGCGACTCCACTCTGGCTGGTACCTCAAATGTACCTGACAATAAAGGACCAGGATTCACCCATTTGGTTCTTTACCACGCCGCAGAATATTGATCGCGGTGGATGGACAGGCTTCTATGCCCTTGGCCCGAACGAAAAGCTCGACAAGAGGCACGACATCTACTGGACTCAGTCCCGTCAGAAATACGCAAACACCCAAAAGTGGGTGTTCTGCAGGAAAGAAAAGAAGCCTTAGGCTTCACAATTCAAGGGGGTTGCTCACGAGCGTGAGCAACCCTCTTTCTTTTTTACCTTTACAAAAATTATTTTTAGCCTAACATATAAAAAGAACCACTTAAATCCTGCAAGATGAAAGTGAAAATGCACATAATCAACGCAATCGTTTTGTTTCTGTTCTCAGTGGTTTACCACAAGGACATGTCTTGTGATGGGTAGCCCCCACAAGAAAAGGCCCGGAGCTTCGCTCCGGGCCTTTTCATTTTTTATCTTATTTCAAAACCTTTCTCCCCTATTTTTTTATATACCTCTTCCATTATCGGCAGAACCTCTTCGTCGCTTA
>CAZZCB010000030.1:0-3490 GCA_964652835.1 uncultured Candidatus Saccharibacteria bacterium
ACGCTATTTTCCTCGAAGCTGCTCGTCAGCTTAAAAACAAAAATCCAAAAGATGTAATGTTCGTTATGGTTTCGTATTTGCCGACGCCTCCGTCTTTAGGCGAAATGAAAACAAAGCCAACTCAAAACGCTGTGATGCAAATGAACTCTTATGGAGTTTCTCCGAACATTATTGTCGCGCGTGCTGAACTTCCTGTCGACAAAAAAAGAAAAGAAAAAATAGCCACCATGACCGGTCTTCTTTCTTCTGAAGACGTGATCGCCGCGCCAAACGTAAAAAGCATTTACGACGTTCCAGTGAACTTTGAAAATGATGGACTGGGTATGCGAATTCTAAACCACTTTGATTTAAAGCCTAAGAAAAGAGATTTAAAAGAATGGCGAAAAATCGTCGACAAGATGCGCCAAGCGAGCAAAGAGGTGAATATCGCTGTTGTAGGAAAATACTTCGATACAGGCGATTTTGTGCTCTCTGACGCGTATATTTCTATCATCGAAGCTTTGAAAATCTCTGGAATACACCTGGGCGCAAAGACAAATCTTCACTGGCTTGATTCTAAGAAATTCGAAAGTGGCGGTAAAAAAGAACTAGCAAAACTTTCTAAATATGACGGGATTTTGGTCCCGGGAGGATTTGGAGAAACGGGTGTTGAAGGGAAGATAAAAGTTATCGAATATGCTCGCGTAAATAAAATCCCTTACTTTGGAATATGTTACGGAATGCAACTGATGGTTATTGAATACGCAAGGAATGTTTTAGGTCTTGCCGACGCTCATACTGTGGAAGTAAATAGTAAAACAAAAAACCCAGTCATAGACATAATGCCAGAGCAAAAGAAAAAGCTTGAGATAAAAGATTTCGGCGCGTCGATGAGACTTGGTGCTTATGAAGCTGTCATAGCGAAAGGCACAGTTGCTTTTTCTGCTTATAAAAAAGTGAAAATTTCAGAACGCCATAGACACAGATACGAAGTAAATCCAGAATATGTGAATATGATAGAAAAAGGCGGACTTATCTTTTCTGGTAAATCACCAAATGGCGTTTTGATGGAAATAGCAGAACTTCCAAAGTCAGTTCATCCGTTTTTCCTTGGAACACAATTCCACCCAGAATTTTTAGCGAGAGTTTTAGATCCACATCCACTTTTCACAGAATTTGTGAGAGTTTGTATGGGGAAGAAGTAATATGGAAAATATGCCAGAAAAAAAGAAAATAGAAATAAAGCCAACGGGATCTTATTTTGAGTTTGATGAAGACGGCTTTCTAAAAAACCCAGCATCTTTAGATAAAGTTCAAGAAAAATGGAGACCTGTTTTAGACGATGTTGTGGCGGTTTATAAAAAACATTTTGGTGATAAATTGATAAATGTTTATGTTCGTGGATCTGTTCCAAAAGGCCAAGCTGTAGACGGTATATCAGACCTAGATAGTTTTGCTTATGTTGATTTAAAAGATGATGAGATACAGAGCGGTTGGCAGGCAGAAGATCGTAAAGAATTAAAAGAAAAGTATCCTTTCGTGGAAGATTTTGAAATATATGCAGAAAGCCTTCCTGAAAATCCAGGATTTATCATTTCCCAATCTCTTTGTTTGTATGGAAAAGAAATAGAGGTAAATAAAAGAAAGCCCGGAAACGATATGATTCTTCACATCGCCAATGATCAAAGATATGAAAGTGCTGACAAATGGTTTAAGGAGGTGGATCCATCTCTTGAAGAAAAAATAAAAAACAAATGTGTATGGCTGATGAAAAATATCTTGCGTTCTGGCTTTGAAATCACAATGGAAAGGTCAAAAAGATATACCAGAGATTTATATTTGTGCTACAAAGATTTTTCTGAGTACTATCCAGAGAAAGAGGGGATTATGAGAGAGGTTTTAGATCTTGCCTTAAATCCAATTTCAGATAAAGAAAAAATCCTAGAAATAAAAAATAAAATAACCCCGTTTTTATTAGAAGAAGCTAAAAAGGTTTTAAAATAAAAATCCCCTCGCGGGGATTTTTATTTTTGTCTTTTTTATTCCTCTCGCATTGGTGCGTTTTTGACTATTTCTAGAATCTCATCTTCGTCGTCTGTGATTGTGTAGAAATTTAAATCTTCAGGTGAGATGGTTTGAAAATCTCTGAGCATTGTTTCTTTTATAACCTTGTCTAGTGGTTCCCAGAATTTTCTTCCGACTAAGATTATCGGCACTTTAGATATTTTTCCTGTTTGAACTAAAGTTAGTATTTCAAAAAGTTCATCAAAAGTTCCGAAGCCACCAGGGAAGTAAAGATAAGCTTCTGCAGAATACGCCATCAAAACTTTTCGTGTGAAGAAAAAGTAAAAAGGAATTTCTTCTGTTACGTATTTATTTGTGTTTTGTTCCATTGGTAGCTTTATCGTAAGCCCAAGTGAAGGTTTTCCCATTTCATATGCACCTCTGTTTCCAGCTTCCATTATTCCTGGCCCACCGCCTGTTGCAATAGAGTAGCCGAGCTCTCCTGCGATGCGTCTAGAAAGCCTTAGGGCTCTTTGATAGTCTTCGTGGCTCTCAGGTAAACGAGCAGATCCCCAGAACGTCACAGACTTTGTATGGTCTTTGTGAGATTTGATAATATCGAAGCCCTGGCGGAATTCTTCGTTTATAACACAGATACGAGTTTCTGTTTCGTCGCCGTTTGTTATGTAAACACATCCATTTTTTATTTCATCTATTGTTAAGCGCTTTGGGCGCATTGGTTTGTTTTCTGTCATATGGAAATATTATATCAGATGTTTTTATTTTACAGACTGGCCTTCTTTAATTTTTTCCATAAACCAATTGAAAAAAGATTTAAACTTATTGTGGTAATCACAAATATCAAATCTACTTTTGTCAAAATAAATAATAAAATGATTGTCCTCCCAAAATGTTCCAGATCCTTCTAAATTAATTAGAACTTCTGCGTGAGTATCTTCAGTGTCTCCGTGTCTTGGGTCATCATATGACCTATGTGCAATCCATTTGTTTCTGAATTTTGTTATTACTCCACCAGCTTCAAAGCTATCCCATATTTCTAATAAATCGGCACTATCTGGTCTGCTTATATTTAATCTTCTTTTGATATTATGGAAAAAACTACGAAATCTAAATAATCTCGAAATATATGCTTCAACTTCATATTTAATATAACTATGAGACTTAATCCGCTCTTCGTGAGGGATTGTTTTATTAAAAGGGTGAAGTGTTTTTTCAAATTTAGCGAATGTAAAAAAATGATAATCTAAACCATTTAAAAACCATTTCATGGAGTCAATTTGCATTTTTTCTAAATCGTAACTCATCTCTGCTGCTGGACTAGGACTCGAACCTAGATAGGCGGTACCAGAAACCGCAGTCCTACCATTAGACGATCCAGCAATTACAGTCTATTACAGTCTATTTATATCAGAATTCAGGTAAACAAAAAAGCCCTCGCTTTAGCGATGGGTTTTTGGTTCTCGTTTCTTTAGGGGAAGTGGGTGGC
>CAZZCB010000031.1:0-3448 GCA_964652835.1 uncultured Candidatus Saccharibacteria bacterium
AGTTATCTTCGGTATTGGACGTTCACGAGCTCACAAAATCCTAGATGAAGCAAAAGTTGAGTACGGTAAAATGCCAAAAGACTTAACTACAGACGAGGAAAACACTATTAGAAAGATTATCGAAGATAACTTCACAATAGAAGGAAACCTTAAGAGAACAGTCTCAGCAAATATCAAACGACTTAAAGATATTGGTTCATATAAAGGATCAAGACATGCAAGAAATCTTCCAGTAAGAGGTCAGATAACTAAAACAAACTCTAGAAAAGGAAGAGGAAAAGTTAGAAAGACTATGGGTTCAGGTAAGATTATCGCTACAAAGATATAATATTATATGGGAAAGAAAAGAATTATAAAATCTAAAGGAGCGGGGATGAATAAGGAGCTTAAAAGTAGAGCTCTGGCTAAAACCTCAAAAAGAAAGCTGGCAGACGGCGTGCTTTTTGTTGAGGCAACTTTCAATAACACTAAAGTTTCTTTCTCAGATAAAAAAGGAAACGTAATCTTCTGGTCATCTTCAGGTGCTCTAGGATTCAGAGGAGCTAAAAAGGGGACTCCGTTTGCTGCGGCAAAAGTAGGAGACCTGATCGGTGAGAAAGCAGAATCTATCGGAGTTAAAGAAGCAAACGTTGTAGTAAAAGGTGTTGGTACAGGACGAGAATCAGCTATCAGAGCTTTCATGTCACGAGGTATCGAACTAAGCGCTATAAAAGATACGACACCAATTCCTTTCAACGGACCAAAACCTAAGAAACCAAGAAGAGTTTAAAAATTTATTTACTAACGAATGAGTTATGATAATAGGCCCAAAATATAAAATTTGTAGACGTCTAGGTAGTGGAGTGTTTGACCAATGTCAATCACAGAAATTTATGCTATCTGAAGCTAAGAAAAATAAAGTAGCTAAAAAGGGACCACGAAAGCAAGTTTCTGAATACGGACAACAGCTAAACGAAAAACAAAAGATTCGTTTCTCTTATGGTATTTCTGAAAAGCAACTTGGTAACTATGTAGAAGAAGCTACAAGTTCAAAAGGATCTGTTGCATCTGAAAAACTTTTCGAACTTCTAGAAACAAGACTAGATAACACTATCTACCGACTTGGCCTAGCGTCTACTCGAAGACTAGCAAGACAAATGGCGTCTCACGGACACTTCCTAGTTAACGGTACAAAAACAAATGTTCCTTCATACAGACTTAAAGTGGGAGACAAAGTTTCAGTTAGAGAAGGAAGTAAGTCTTCAGTTCTGTTCCTAGACGTTGATAAAAAATTAGAAAAATTCCAAACTCCTGTATGGCTTTCATTTAATGCCGGCAAGCTTGAAGCGGAAGTAAAAGGAAAACCAAAGAAAGAGGACGCATTTCTTGATTTCAACACTGTTCTAGAATTCTACAGTCGATAATCCATTTTTGTTAACTTATTATTATTAGTCAAGTTATTTATGATTGATACAAACATCATCTTACCGTCAAAGCCTCGTCTTGTTAAAGAAGAGGGAAACAAAGGAATATATGAAATAGACAATCTATATCCAGGTTACGGACATACTCTTGGTAATTCCCTAAGAAGAATTATTCTTTCTTCTCTTCCAGGAGCTTCTATAACTTCTATCAAAATTTCGGGTGCAGACCACGAATTTGCTACTATGGACGGTGTTAAAGAGGATGTTATCAACATAATCTTAAACCTTAAGAAAGTAAGATTTAAACTTCTAACAGACGAATCACAAATCATTACTCTTAAAGTAAAAGGACCAAAAGAAGTTTTCGCTTCTGATATCAAAACATCAGGACAAGTAGAAATATTATCTCCTGAACAATATATCTGTGAAGTTACAGGTAAGATTGACCTAGAGATCGAGATGACTATTCAAAAAGGTTTAGGCTACGTGTCAAAAGACGAAATCCAAAAAGAAAAAATGGAAATCGGACACATCGCTCTAGACGCGATCTTCACACCTATCAGACGAGTTGCATACGATGTTGAAAACATGCGAGTTGGAGACTCTACAAACTACAACCGACTTATCATCACAGTTGAAACAGATGGAACATATTCTCCAAGAGAAGCTGTTGAAAAATCTATCGAAACTATGATCGTTCAACTTCAAGCCATCCACGACTTTAAAGGTCTAGATGAAAAGCCAGAAGCTATTATCGAAGCTGTTCAAAAAGAAGTTGAGGATGTACAAGAAGAATCAAAAGAATCTGGTGAAGATGAAGAGAAAGAAATGATGAAAACTCGAATCGAGGATCTAAATTTCTCAACAAGAACTCTAAATTCTCTAGTAAATGGTAAAATCCGAACTATCGGAGGTATCGCTCGAAAGAGTGAACAAGACCTACTAGAACTTGAGGGTATGGGAGAGAAAGGTATCCAAGAAATTAAGAGGGCCTTGAGTAATTTTGGAATTCTGCTAAAGTAATCAAATAATTAATATAAAAACATATGAGACACGGAAATAACGTTAGAAAATTCGGTAGAAAGACAAAAGTAAGAAGCGCGCTTCTTAAGTCTTTGGTATTGTCTCTTATCGTTCACGGTAGAATCAAGACTACAGAGGCTAAAGCTAAAGAAATCCGCCCAATGGTAGAAAAGCTTGTAACTAGAGCGCTAAAAGGAGACGTAAACACAAAAAGAGTAATTATGTCACGCCTTATCAACAGAGCTCCAGAAACTAAGAAGCTTATGGAAGAAATCGCTCCAAAATTCAAAGATGTATCAGGTGGATATACTAGAATAATGAAGCTTCCTCCAAGAGACGGAGATGCTGCGCCGATGGCATTGATTGAATTTGTAAAATAAGTATACTAATTATTACCAATATGGAATATAAAATTGATGTAGAAAATAAGAAAATCGGAAGAATAGCTAATCAAATAGCTTCTATTCTTATGGGTAAAAACACTCCTGATTTCGAAAAGCACAAAGAGGCTGGAAACACAGTTGTTGTTTTGAATGCATCAAAACTTTCAATCGATCCTAAAAAGATGGAAGAAAAAGAATATGAACGATATTCAGGTTATCCAGGCGGACTTAAAATAGACTCTCTTGCAAGACTTATAGAAAAGAAAGGCCACGGAGAGGTAATAAGAAACGCAGTATACGGAATGCTTCCAGCAAACAAATTAAGACCAAGACTAATGAAGAATTTAATAATAAACGACTAATATGGTAACAGCTAAAACAAAAGAAAAATACATAGAAGCGGTAGGACGAAGAAAGACAGCAACAGCGCGTGTCCGTATTGTTCCTGCAGCAAAGACATCTTTTGTTGTTAACGACAAAGAGCTAAACGACTATTTCCCAGTAGATAACCTACGAAAAGTTGTTACTGATCCTTTTGATAAACAAGAAGCTCCAAAAAGTTTTGCTGTATCTATTATGGTGGTTGGTGGAGGAATCAACGGACAAGCAGATGCTATCAGACACGGTATCACAAGAGCA
>CAZZCB010000032.1:0-3422 GCA_964652835.1 uncultured Candidatus Saccharibacteria bacterium
GCCACCCACTTCCCCTAAAGAAACGAGAACCAAAAACCCATCGCTAAAGCGAGGGGTTTTTGTTTCTGCTACCGGGCTAGGGGTCGAACCTAGATTACATGATTCAGAGTCATGTTGCCTACCATTAGCAGACCCGGTAATTTCACACAGTTAAGTTATACCAGAATTCAGACTTTTTCTCAAAATAAGGTAAAATTAATAAATATGACAGAAAAACACAAAGTTAGAATTGCTGTATTCGTTATCCTGGAAAAAGGCGATGAAATTCTCTTACTCAGAAGAGCTAACACAGGCTATGCAGACGGACAATATCAAATGCCATCTGGGCACATCGAAGTAGACGAATACCCTACTGAAGCTGCGATACGAGAAGCAAAAGAAGAAGTTGGCGTGGATATTGAAACTGACGATATAAAATTAGTTCACACATCTTACCGAATAACACCCAATAATCATGAATATGATTACATTGATTTTTTCTTTAAAGTAAACAAATGGTCAAACGAGCCTATTAACGCAGAACCAGAAAAGTGTGACGAAATAGTTTGGATTCCAATTAAAAATCTGCCTTCTAATACTGTTCCTGTGATTAAAGAAGTAATTGAATATATTTATAAAGGAATTTCTTTTTCTGAAATAGGTAGAGAATAAGTAAAATAAAAACATCTGATATAATATTTCCATATGACAGAAAACAAACCAATGCGCCCAAAGCGCTTAACAATAGATGAAATAAAAAATGGATGTGTTTACATAACAAACGGCGACGAAACAGAAACTCGTATCTGTGTTATAAACGAAGAATTCCGCCAGGGCTTCGATATTATCAAATCTCACAAAGACCATACAAAGTCTGTGACGTTCTGGGGATCTGCTCGTTTACCTGAGAGCCACGAAGACTATCAAAGAGCCCTAAGGCTTTCTAGACGCATCGCAGGAGAGCTCGGCTACTCTATTGCAACAGGCGGTGGGCCAGGAATAATGGAAGCTGGAAACAGAGGTGCATATGAAATGGGAAAACCTTCACTTGGGCTTACGATAAAGCTACCAATGGAACAAAACACAAATAAATACGTAACAGAAGAAATTCCTTTTTACTTTTTCTTCACACGAAAAGTTTTGATGGCGTATTCTGCAGAAGCTTATCTTTACTTCCCTGGTGGCTTCGGAACTTTTGATGAACTTTTTGAAATACTAACTTTAGTTCAAACAGGAAAAATATCTAAAGTGCCGATAATCTTAGTCGGAAGAAAATTCTGGGAACCACTAGACAAGGTTATAAAAGAAACAATGCTCAGAGATTTTCAAACCATCTCACCTGAAGATTTAAATTTCTACACAATCACAGACGACGAAGATGAGATTCTAGAAATAGTCAAAAACGCACCAATGCGAGAGGAATAAAAAAGACAAAAATAAAAATCCCCGCGAGGGGATTTTTATTTTAAAACCTTTTTAGCTTCTTCTAATAAAAACGGGGTTATTTTATTTTTTATTTCTAGGATTTTTTCTTTATCTGAAATTGGATTTAAGGCAAGATCTAAAACCTCTCTCATAATCCCCTCTTTCTCTGGATAGTACTCAGAAAAATCTTTGTAGCACAAATATAAATCTCTGGTATATCTTTTTGACCTTTCCATTGTGATTTCAAAGCCAGAACGCAAGATATTTTTCATCAGCCATACACATTTGTTTTTTATTTTTTCTTCAAGAGATGGATCCACCTCCTTAAACCATTTGTCAGCACTTTCATATCTTTGATCATTGGCGATGTGAAGAATCATATCGTTTCCGGGCTTTCTTTTATTTACCTCTATTTCTTTTCCATACAAACAAAGAGATTGGGAAATGATAAATCCTGGATTTTCAGGAAGGCTTTCTGCATATATTTCAAAATCTTCCACGAAAGGATACTTTTCTTTTAATTCTTTACGATCTTCTGCCTGCCAACCGCTCTGTATCTCATCATCTTTTAAATCAACATAAGCAAAACTATCTAGGTCTGATATACCGTCTACAGCTTGGCCTTTTGGAACAGATCCACGAACATAAACATTTATCAATTTATCACCAAAATGTTTTTTATAAACCGCCACAACATCGTCTAAAACAGGTCTCCATTTTTCTTGAACTTTATCTAAAGATGCTGGGTTTTTTAGAAAGCCGTCTTCATCAAACTCAAAATAAGATCCCGTTGGCTTTATTTCTATTTTCTTTTTTTCTGGCATATTTTCCATATTACTTCTTCCCCATACAAACTCTCACAAATTCTGTGAAAAGTGGATGTGGATCTAAAACTCTCGCTAAAAATTCTGGGTGGAATTGTGTTCCAAGGAAAAACGGATGAACTGACTTTGGAAGTTCTGCTATTTCCATCAAAACGCCATTTGGTGATTTACCAGAAAAGATAAGTCCGCCTTTTTCTATCATATTCACATATTCTGGATTTACTTCGTATCTGTGTCTATGGCGTTCTGAAATTTTCACTTTTTTATAAGCAGAAAAAGCAACTGTGCCTTTCGCTATGACAGCTTCATAAGCACCAAGTCTCATCGACGCGCCGAAATCTTTTATCTCAAGCTTTTTCTTTTGCTCTGGCATTATGTCTATGACTGGGTTTTTTGTTTTACTATTTACTTCCACAGTATGAGCGTCGGCAAGACCTAAAACATTCCTTGCGTATTCAATAACCATCAGTTGCATTCCGTAACATATTCCAAAGTAAGGGATTTTATTTACGCGAGCATATTCGATAACTTTTATCTTCCCTTCAACACCCGTTTCTCCAAATCCTCCCGGGACCAAAATCCCGTCATATTTAGAAAGTTTTGCTAGTTCTTTTTTACCGCCACTTTCGAATTTCTTAGAATCAAGCCAGTGAAGATTTGTCTTTGCGCCCAGGTGTATTCCAGAGATTTTCAAAGCTTCGATGATAGAAATATACGCGTCAGAGAGCACAAAATCGCCTGTATCGAAGTATTTACCCACAACAGCGATATTCACCTCTTTGCTCGCCTGACGCATCTTGTCGACGACTTTTCGCCATTCTTTTAAATCTCTCTTCTTAGGCTTTAAGTCAAAGTGGTTTAGAATTCGCATGCCCAGTCCATCGTTTTCAAAGTTCACCGGAACGTCGTAAATGCTTTTTACGTTTGGCGCGGCGATCACGTCCTCAGAAGAAAGAAGACCGGTCATGGTGGCTATTTTCTCTTTTCTTTTTTTGTCGACAGGAAGTTCTGCGCGTGCGACGATAATATTCGGAGAAACTCCATAGGAGTTCATTTGCATCACAGCGTTTTGAGTTGGCTTTGTTTTCATTTCTCCAATAGACGGAGGTGTCGGTAGATACGAAACCATAACGAACATAACATCTTTTGGATTTTTGTTTTTAAGCTGACGAGCAGCTTCGAGGAAAATAGCGT
>CAZZCB010000033.1:0-3149 GCA_964652835.1 uncultured Candidatus Saccharibacteria bacterium
ACATCTTTTGGATTTTTGTTTTTAAGCTGACGAGCAGCTTCGAGGAAAATAGCGTTTTGATATTCACCGATAGTTCCGCCGATTTCTACCACCACTATCTCAGCGTCTGTCTTTTTCACAGATTCGCTTATTCTTCGGAGGATTTCTTCTGTGATGTGATATGTCGGTTCGACGCATTTACCTTTGTAGCCGAGAGCTCTTTCTTTATCAATAACATATTTAAAAACCATTCCGTTTGTCATGTAGTTTTCTCTAGGAAGAGTTTGATTCAAAAATCTTTCGTAGTTTCCCATATCTTGATCTGTCTCAAGTCCTCCGTCCATAACAAAAACCTCACCGTGTTCGGTGGGGTTCATTGTTCCCGCATCTACGTTTAGATACGGATCAGCTTTTATTAGACTTATTTTGTAACCTTTGCTCTTTAAAATGGTCCCGATAGAAGCGGTGGTGACTCCTTTACCGACACCGCTCATGACTCCGCCAACAACGAATATGTATTTTGTTTTTGATCTTTTGTCTGCCATTTGATTCTAGAACTATTTTTTAAGATATGCGCGGGTTGCTAAGAAGCTCGATACTATTCCCAGCAACATTCCGAAAACTGCAGTGATAACAAATAGTTGGAAGAAGTTTGAGAAGTAATAAGTGTTTAGATTTATTCCTAAAAATTCAGACATGTTTGCTCCGAGCCATAGAGTTATCGGATAGAAAATCAGCATAGTTATGAAAGCTGAAACTATTCCGTAAATCATACCCTCTATCATAAACGGACCACGGATGTAGTGGTTTTCTGCTCCAACAACGCGCATAACACCGATCTCTTCTCTGGCGATATAGATGTTTAATCTGAGAGTGTTGAAAGTGATAATCACAGAGATCAAAACCAAAACGATAGTGATACCGACACCGAGTCTTTTCGCACCTTCTGTTATAGAGATAAGTCTGTCGATAACAAGTTTGTTTTGGAAATAGTTTACTTTGTCTATGATAACTTTTTGATTGCTCGCCAGCGCGTCACCGGATTCTAGAAAGTTTGCTATTTGTTCGTATTCTGAAGCTTCTATGGCCTGGATATTTAGCGTTGCTCCGAGCGGGTTTTCATCTAGCTCTTCTAGAGCTTGAAGTGTCAGATAGTCTGTACTATGTCTTTCTCTGAAATTCTCGAGCGCTTGGTCTGCAGAAATATAATCCACACTAGCAACTTCTGGAAGTTGCTGAAGTTGTGATTGAATACCTAAGATCTCTGACTCAGAAGCTCCAACTGTAAAAAACACTGTCACGTCTACTTTGTCTTGAAGCTGGCTTAGAGAGAAGTTTAGAACAGCCTGTGAAAGGATTATTATTGTGATTACAGACAAAGTTATAGTCATAACCAAAACAGAAGAAAGAGAAACAAATCCGTTTCGAACGAAATTTAGAAATCCTCCTCTTACTATTCTTTTTATATCTATTACACGCATATTTTTTAAAAAATTAAATTATATATTTTCCTTTTTCATCATCTCTGACGACTTTTCCGTCTTCTAGAGTTATAACTCTTTTGTGTATTGCGTCTACCACACCTTTGTTGTGTGTTGTTAAAATAACTGTAGTTCCGAGACTGTTAATCTTTTTAAGAATATGAACAACTTCGTATGTGTTTACTGGGTCTAGGTTTCCTGTCGGCTCATCTGCGACCACGACTTCTGGATTGTTGATAATAGCGCGAGCTATTGAGAGGCGTTGTTTTTCTCCACCAGAGAGTTGGTGCGGAAAGTGAAATGCTTTAGAACCTAGATCAACCAAATCTAGAACGTGTGGAACATCTGACTCTATCTCTTCGTCGGTCTTCCCTGCAGATTCCATCGCAAAAGCAATGTTTTCGTAAGCTGTTTTGTTCGGAAGAAGTCTAAAGTCTTGGAACACTGTTCCTATTCTTCTTCGTAGGTTTGTCAGCTTCGACGGTCGCAAATTGTTCACCTCTATTTCATCAAAAAAAATATCCCCTTTTGTAGGTTTTTCTTCTCCTAGTAAAAGTTTTACTATTGTTGTTTTACCAGCACCAGAGTGTCCGACTATAGAAACGAACTCTCCGGCTTTGATTTCAAAATTTAAATCTTCAACAGAAGCCTCGCCAGCATTGGGGTAGATTTTTGTTACATTTTCAAAACGTATCATGGAATATAGTATACCAAAATTTTCTAATCCACAGAAATCCCCTAAAGGAGCCTTTCTGCACTGATAAATTCGTCGATTTCCCCAGATTTGAGAACCTTGTCTAAATCCCTGATTTCGACTCCCGTTCGATGGTCTTTTATCATTTGATATGGCTGGAAGACGTACGATCTGATCTGACTTCCCCATTCATTGTCTGTTGTTTTAGAAATAGAAAGCTCGCCCAGATTTTCTTTTTTCTGTTCTTCGAGTATTTTTATTATTTTACCTTTTATCATCCCTTCGGCTTTTTCTCTGTTTGCCTCTTGGCTTCTCTCTGACTCGACGTGCACAGAAATATTTGTCGGAATATGAGTTAGTCTGACAGCTGTGTCACGTTTGTTTACGTTCTGCCCGCCTGGACCAGAGCTCCTTGCGAAAGAAACTTCTAGATCTTCTTTCGGGATTGCAAAATCATTTTTATCTTCTATGAGCGGGAGGAATTCCACCATCGCAAAAGATGTATGGCGTTTAGCATTTGCATTGAAAGGAGAAATCCGCACAAGTCTGTGCACGCCAGATTCTTTTTTTAAAATACCATAAGCGTTTTTTCCTTTTGCTTCTATCGAAAGACTTCTGTATCCACCGCTATCTGATTTGTTTTCGTTTATTATCTTTTGTGAAAAATTATTCTTCTCAAAAAACTTTGAATACATTTCGTAGAGAATTCTTACAAAGTCTTCTGCATCATCTCCACCTGCACCAGCAAAAATATTTAAAATCACATCTTTTTTATCGTATTTTGAAAAACCTTCAAGTTTGTCTTTTAGTTCACTTATTTCTTTTATAACAGATTGAGCTCTGTTTTTATCAGCCCAAAAATCAGGTGAAGCCATTTGACTCTCCAGATCTTCTATTTTGTTTTTTATTTCTTCGGTATTCATTACCTATACACTCTACCAAAATTTAGGAAAGAAAAAAGGCCCGGTCGCGTGTAGCAACCGGGCCTTCGAAAG
>CAZZCB010000034.1:0-2719 GCA_964652835.1 uncultured Candidatus Saccharibacteria bacterium
GCTCCATATTTAGGATCATAACCTTCCCGACCGAGATAAACCAAAGCTTTGTCTGAAACAGAAAGCAAGATTCCCTTTTCAAGAAGTCTTTGTCCCACTTTTTCAATTCTGATTTTTACAATATCTGAAATAACGTCAGGTGAAAGAACATCGAAGACTATTATCTCATCGAGTCTGTTTAAGAATTCTGGACGGAAATGATTTTTCAGAGCTTCCATCACTTTTTCTTTTGTGCTTTCGTATTCTTCTTTGTCTGAGCCTGAAGAAAAACCAATTCGCTCCATCTTGTCGATGAATTGTGAACCGATATTTGAAGTCAGGATTATCACAGTGTTTTTGAAATTCACCACTCGGCCTTTTCCGTCTGTTAGGCGACCCTCGTCTAGAACCTGAAGCAAGATATTGAAAACTTCTGGATGAGCTTTTTCTATTTCATCGAAAAGTATCACGGAGTAAGGTCTGTGTCTCACCGCTTCTGTTAGCTGTCCTGCTTCGTCGTGGCCGACGTATCCTGGAGGAGAACCAACAAGCTTAGACACTGAGTGTCTTTCCATGTATTCAGACATATCCACTCTGATCAGAGCCTTGTCGTCGTTGAACATAAACTCAGCTAGAGTTTTTGTCAGCTCTGTTTTACCAACTCCAGTAGGACCAAGCAAGATAAACGAACCTATTGGTTTGTTTGGATCTGAAATACCAGCTCTGTTTCGGCGGATAGTGTCAGAGATTTTTATAATAGCTTCTTTTTGCCCGACAACTCTTTTTGACAGTTCTTGTTCCATACGTGCAAGTTTTCTTCTTTCTTCTTCAAGCATTCGTGAAAGAGGAATTCCTGTCCAACGAGAAACAACATTTGCAATATCTTCTTCGTTAATCTCTTCGCGCAAAACTCTTCGAGATTTTTGAAGTTTTTTTAGACGAGTCATTTTCTTGTCGAGTTCTTTCTCTAGGAAAGGAATCTTTCCGTATCTGATTTCTGCGGCACGCCCCAAGTCAGACTGATTTTCCGCGCTTTCAGCCTCAAAACGAAGTGTTTCTAGTTTTGATTTTATTTCTTTTATTTCGCCCAAAGTTTCTTTTTCATTTTTCCACTTTAGCTCTAGCTCTTTTGTTTTTTCTTTTAGTTCGCCGATTTCTTTTGAGATTTCTTTCATTCTCTCTTTCGCATTTTCTGAAGAAGAAGTTTTATTTTCCAAATCTTTGTTCAAAGCTTCTTTCTCAATCTCAAGACGCATTATTTTTCTATGCGCATCTTCTAAGACTTCTGGTTTGTTTTCTAGCTCCATCCGAAGAGACGAAGAAGCTTCGTCGATCAAATCCACCGCTTTATCCGGCAGAAATCTATTTGTTAGATATCTTGTACTTAAATCCACTGCTGTCAGTATCGCGTCGTCTGTGATACGCACGCCGTGATACAGCTCATATTTTTCTTTAAGACCTCGAAGTATAGCCACAGTGTCTTCACGTGTTGGCTCTTCTACGTAAACTGGTTGGAAACGACGCGCCAAAGCTGCATCTTTTTCAATATGCTTTTGATATTCTTTTATTGTCGTCGCACCGATTGCCCTGAGCTCTCCCCGCGCAAGCGCCGGCTTTAGAAGCTGAGCTGCGTCCATCGAACCATCAGAACTTCCCGCTCCGACTATCATGTGTATTTCGTCTATAAAAAGAATGACTTTCCCTTCTGACTTTTCGATTTCTTTCATTATGCCTTTTAGCCTTTCTTCAAATTCTCCTCGGTATTTTGTCCCAGCGATAAGAGAACCAAGGTCGAGAGATACAAGTTCTTTATCTTTCAAAGAATCTGGCACGTCACCTTTTGAGATGCGCACAGCCATACCTTCCACCACTGCAGTCTTACCGACGCCTGGCTCACCGATAAGTATCGGATTGTTTTTCGTTCTTCGAGAAAGAATTTGCATTATTCTTTTTATCTCAGCATCTCTGCCGATCACTGGATCGAGTTTATCTGCTTTTGCTAGAGCCGTCAGGTTTCTTGTGTATTTTGCTAGAAGTCTGAACTGAGATTTTACAGAAGAAGTTTTTCCGCCTTCTTGTCTTAGTTCTTCTAAAGCTTTCATAACTTCTTTTTTCTCGATTTTAAATTGACTCAAGATGTTTTTCATCTCACCTTGAACGTCGAGCACTGCGATAAATAAGTGTTCAGTAGAAACGAAATCGTCTTTTAGATTTTTTGCGACCTTACTCGCGTTTTCAATAACGCCAGCGAGATCAGGAGTTAAGTAAAGTTGAAACGACGGAGAAACAGTCGAGGCGTTTTCTGGCGGATCGATACTTTCGATAACATGAGAACTTAGAAGTATTGTATCGACTTCAAGCTTTTCTAAAATAGATAAAACCATCGATTCATCTTGAAGAAGAAGCGCTGCGAAAAGGTGTGAAGAGTTAACATGGTTTTGACCACGCTCGACAGCCAGCTCGTGCGCTCGTCTGATAGCGTCTTTCGCTTTTGTTGTGAAGTTGTGAAATGGAGGTTGTTGCATATAAAATAAATTAATTACAGATTTATAATACCATAGGTTGTGGGGTCGGTCAAATTTAAGTAATTTTCTGGTAGGAGTTTATTTTAACATAGAATGGTTTATTTTTCTTTCTTCAAAAACATTTATTTACTTTTTTCATGATAAAAAAGTAACAAAAACTCTAGACCCACACTTCACACCTAAAAATAGTAGAGTTTAAGCCAAAAAACAACAAA
>CAZZCB010000035.1:0-2392 GCA_964652835.1 uncultured Candidatus Saccharibacteria bacterium
CACAGTTTTTACACTGGACTTCTGTGCGACTCATCCCGTGTGACTCATCTTTAATAAGAGAAACATTTTCTAAATTCTCCGGCTTATCAAAAGATGGCCACCCAGTACCTGAATCAAACTTTGCATCTGAAGAAAAAAGTGTTTGGCCGCAAACCTTGCAAACATAAGTCCCTTTTTCTTTATTATTCAAAAGCTCGCCAGAAAACGGAGGCTCTGTGCCCTTTTCTTGAGTGACTTTTCTTTCAAGCTCAGTAAGTCCTCTTTTACGACTTTCTAATGATTCAGAGTTCATAATTATTCTAAACTTTTTTGGTTAATAATTTCTCGAACTCTATTAATTGAAAAAAGGATTACATCATATACAAAACCCATTGCCCTATTTTTTTCATATATGTAATTAGATTGGGCCTTTATAAACCTTTCAAAATCATCTAGTTCGTAAAGCATCTTTACTTGGTCGGTGTCAAAATCTGGTACTGTTTGAATTTCTAAAGTTTTTTTTATATATGCTAAAGACTTTGCCAAATCTTCAGAAGCATCTTGTTCTTTTAGTTTTTCACTATAATAATCAACAAATAATAACAAATTAGCATCACTAGGCTTTTCTGGAACAGGTAAACCTTTTTCTTTAGCACTTTCCCATCCTCTCATTGGCTCTTCTAATAGATATGAAAAATCTGGATTTTTCCAATTAAAACTAATCCGGCGAAATCTATCCACATTAGCTAGAAGCTCTTGTGTTGATAAATTTTTACTTCTTAGCATAAACTTTTCTTCTTCATTTAATTCAAATTCTTTGAATTCCATATATTTATTTATTGAAAAAATCTTCAACCTTATTCCAATTGACCACATTCCAAAAATCAGAGACGTAGTCGGCTCTTTTATTTTGATGCTTTAGATAATACGCATGCTCCCAAACATCTAGACCCAGGATCGGTACACCTTTTTCTTTTACATCATCCATTAAAGGATTATCTTGAAGAGGAGTTTGGACTATTTTCAAAACACCGTCTTGTTTAATAAGCCAGACCCATCCAGAACCAAAAAGACTCAAAGCTGACTCTGTAAACTTATTTTTGAATTCATCAAAAGTACCAAAATCTTTTTCAATAGCCTTAATAAAATTTTCTCCTGGAGCTCCGCCGTCTTTTGATAGAATCTCCCAAAAAAAAGAATGGTTCCAATGACCGCCTGCATTATTGCGAACAACTATTTCAAGCCCTGAGACACTCGATAAAATTTCTTCTATGGATTTTTCTACCCACCCTGTTCTCTCTATGGCTTTATTTAATTTATCTACGTATACCGCGTGATGCTTTGTATGATGTATTTCCATTGTTTTTACATCAATGAAAGGCTCTAATGCACCATATTCATACTTTAATTTTGGTAATTCAAACATGTTGCCATTATACCAAAAATCCTAAACCGTTTAAAGGTTTAGGATTTTTGACTATTTTTTAAGAGAATCTCTTATCTCCATCAATACATCTAATTCTGATGGACCTTTTGGAGCCGGATTTTCTGCCTCTTGTTTCTTTAACTTATTCATTCCTTTTACAACAAAAAATAGCGCCAGAGCAACAACCAGAAACGCTATAAATGCGTTTATAAAAGCACCGAGTGCTAAAACAGATGCCCCAGCCTCACGCGCAACAGAAAGAGAAGTAAAAGTTTCCCCTGTTGGATTTCTTAAAATTAAGAAAAGATTACTGAAATCTGGAAGTTTTAAAAGTCCTGAAATAATAGGCATAACAACATCATCAACTAAAGATTTAACCACTGTTCCAAAAGCGCCTCCGATTATTATACCGACAGCCAAGTCGATCATATTTCCCTTCATTGCAAATTCTTTAAATTCCTTTAACATGTGAATATAACTAAATTTTTAATAAGTTAATTATACTAAATTTTGGAGGCGTCGCATAGCGGTCTAGTGCACCATCTTGGAAAGGTGGCAAGGTGTCAAAGCCTTCGGGAGTTCGAATCTCCCCGCCTCCGCAAAGATTGAGCAAGGCGAAAGCCTTGCGGAGGAGGAGCAAACAAACTGCTTTGTTTGCGTGGGGATTCGAAAGGCGAAGATATGTCGAGCATGGCGAGACAATCGAGCCGGGGTAGAGAGTACTAGTATAAATTCGAGCGAAGCGAAGAATTTTACTTAGTAACTCATGACCGAATCTCCCCGCCTCCGCACATTTTTACCTAAAATTACAAAAACGAGCACATGGATCTTGTTTACAAAATTCGCAAACAGTTTTTTGTTTTTCTACTTTCTTTGGTGTGGTTTTTTGCTCTTCTGTTTTTATTGATTGACTCTTAGGATTATAAAAAATGCGCTCACCAGTAAGTGGGTTTATCTCTCCTGTATCAATGTATTTACCCTCGTCAA
>CAZZCB010000036.1:0-2262 GCA_964652835.1 uncultured Candidatus Saccharibacteria bacterium
GTCTTTTATTTCTTCGCTAGCTTTTATTCTGCGACACCTATCAGAGCAAAAATCCGTCCGTTTTTTGATTCTCTTTTTTCTGCCGGGCACTACATATTTACTGGAGTTTTCGGATATTTTCTCGCAGGCGGGGAAGGCTTTCCACTTGTCGGATTTATCGCTGGAATCCTCTGGGCGATGGCGATGCACGCTTACTCTGCTGTACCGGATATAAAAGCAGATAGCGATGCTGGATTTAAAACTATCGCGACGTGGCTGGGAAGAAATGGGACGATAGTCATGTGTCTTGTTTTCTATGTGGCTTCTGCTGTGCTCTTCTCTACGCTCGTCGGAGTCTTTCCGCTGATTGCAGTCTTGGTGTATGTGTTCCTGATGATTAAGTCTTTAAAGACGCAGGATGACAACAAGCTATTTAAAATCTATACGTATTTCCCATGGGTGAATTTCGTCACACCGATGGTCTGGTCAATTATTTACATGGTGACGAAGTTTGGGTAGGTATTGACATTAATTAAGATGTACTATATAATATAATAAGAAACAGTAAACCATGGAAACACTCGAGGAAAGGAAAGCTCGAATCCACAAGATCCACAAGAGGGTCGATCGAGCAATGGCCTTGTTCATGGCCTTCATTGTTGGGCTCTTGTTGCTTGGGCTCGCACTCACTTCTTGAGTTTATACAGCAACTAACCAACAGCCCCGCGGGAATTCCCGCGGGGCTGGTTTGTTTTTATAACTCCTTCAAAGGATTTGGGTGTTTTATTCCTTCAATTCGCTTATACGCGAGCTCAGAGGATATGAGGCATATTGGCATACCGATACCTGGGTTTGTTCCAGCTCCTACATAGAAAAGATTTTCAATGCGTGCACTTTTGTTGTTTGGACGCACTAGGGTTTGCTTTAATGTGTGGGCGAGTCCGAGAGCTGTTCCGCCGAAAGCGTTGTAATCTGCTTTAAACTCTTCGTGTGTATACATCGATTCGTATTCGATAATATCTTCGAGGTCAGGAATATCTAAATCTTTTTTCATCATGTTTATCACTTTGTCCCGGTATTCTTTTTTCTGCTCGTCAGTGAAAGATAGGTGAGAGGCGACGGGTACAAGGACAAATAAAGTTTCCTTACCTACTGGCGCAACAGAAGAGTCACTCTTTGACGGACAAGAAACGTAGTAAGAAGGATCGTCAGGGAATTTAGGATTGTCGAAAACTTCTTCGAAATTTTTCTTCCAGTCTTTTGAAAAGCGAAGGTTGTGGTGAGTGAGAGAATCTACCTTACGAGAAAGTCCAAGGAATAGAATAAATGCTGAAGGTCCCATCACAGCTTTGTCCCAATATTTTTTCTTATACGTCCGTAGGCTGTCTTCTTTTATTAAATCCATCTCTGTGAAATTCATATCAGCGTTTGAGACGACAAAGTCCGCGAGTACTTTTTCGCCAGATGAAAGCTGTACTCCCGCTACCTTTTTATTTTCCACTAAAATCTCAGAAATAGGGGAGTCAGTATATATTTTCACGCCGTGTTTTTTCGCGATATTTTCTAGGGCTTCGATGACTTTGTAAATCCCGCCGTCTGGATAATACACACCCATATCAAAGTCGATGAAGTTCATCATGTTATACAGCGCTGGAGTTTTGTCTGGCGCGCTCCCGAGAAAAACCAAAGTATATTCTAAAATCTTTTTTAGTCTGTCATCTTTAAACCATTTGTTTAAATAGCTTTCCATTGTTTGGAAAGGATTCATCCGCAGGCCCTCTTTCATAAAATCTTTTTGTAAGAAATCAAAAATAGAATTGTAATTTCTGTACATGAACTTATCTTTTGCAAGCTCGTATTGCTCTCCAGATATTTTTAAGTATTTTTTGATTTTTTCTCCGGATCCAGCTTCTAGTTTTTCAAAAGTTTCTAAATCTTTTGAAAGGTCTGAATACATATCGAGCACTGGGAATTTTTCGTCGCCCGGAAAGAAAACTCTGTAAGAAGGTGATAGCTTCGTAAGTTTTAAATGGCTTTTTATATCTTCTCCTAAAAGGTTAAAGAAGTCTTCAAATACGTCCGGCATAAGATACCAAGATGGACCCATATCAAAAACGAATCCGTCTTTTTCAAAGACGCTTGCTCGTCCACCGACTTTTGCGTTTTTCTCGTAAAGACTTACTTCGTAGCCTTTTTTACCTAAAAGACAAGCGAGTCCGAGGCCTCCTATTCCGCCACCTATTATCACTACATGTTTTTTCTGTACCATAAATATGTTTTAAA
>CAZZCB010000037.1:0-2069 GCA_964652835.1 uncultured Candidatus Saccharibacteria bacterium
TAAAGAGCGCGCCGACCATGTCGGGGCGCTCTTCTTCTTTTTTACCCTTTAAAAACCTCTAACAATTTTTCTTCAGAAATTGGGTCGATGTATTGTGTGACGAGGATTATTAGTTCGTCACCCAGTCCCATATCTTTTTTAATATTCATAAACAGGTGCTCTAGTGGATACGGTGAAAACCAAACCGAATTTTTCAAACATACAAATCCCGCTTTTTTCAAAATATATCTTAGAGAGTTTCTTTCACTTTTTCGGTCTTCAGGAAGATCTAATATAACGATCCGCCAAAAGCCGTCCCAAGCAGTGGAAACCAGGCTCGTCGGGGAAGACAGTTTTATATTTCGTAGCTTGTTTCGGCCCTCGGGTGTGATTTTATAAAAAGAAGATCTTTCAGTGTCTATTTCCTCCACCAGACCACCCTCTGTAAGGCCTTTAAGTGTCCTAGAAACGGCGTATTTGCTAGTTTCGGCACTTTCCACACCTTCAAACAAAACTTCTTTATTAGAAGCCTTTTTGCCGTTTAAAAACTCTAGTATTTTTTCTTGGATTTTGTTTACTTTTGCCATTGACAATATTTTAACAGGCAATATAATATTTTACAAGTATTTTGCGAGCGTAAAAAACTTGTCAAAATAATTTCAAAAATATATAATTAAGGTTGTTAAAAAAGAAAACTTGTCCCGTTAGAGATTTCTGTTAAAACGGGCAAGAAATATTTAATTAAAAGCTTAATCAAGGTACCCAAACTAATAATTTGGTATCTCTAATGGGATGATAAAAAGCGACAATAATGAAGAAGATATAATTTTAGAGCCTGGCGAAGATGGTGATTCTGATGTGGAATTCGAAGAATTCGGAGCGACTGAAAAAGATAAAATAAAAAAACTAAAAGAAGAACTAAAAGAAGTAAAGAAAAAAGCAGCAGACAATATGGATGGATGGCAAAGAGCGCTGGCTGACTATGCGAACCTGAAAAAAGATTCTGCTGATCAGGTGAAAGAACTCAAAGGTTATGTTCTCGAAGGATTTATTGAAGAACTTCTGCCGGTCCTAGACTCGTTTGATATGGCGATGAAGAATAAAGAGACTTGGGAATCTGTAAACGAAAACTGGCGAAAGGGAATTGAGTATATTTACATCCAGCTAACAGGAGTTTTGTCTAATAACGGCATCCATGCTCTCGGTGAGGTTGGAGAAAAGTTTAATCCAGATACGCATGTCGCACTAGAGGAAATAGAAACAGATGATAAAGATAAAGATGGAAAAATCTCTGAGGTGATCCAAAAAGGATATAAAGGTAAGAGTGTGATACGACCAGCGAAGGTGAAGATTTATAAATATAAAGCGTAGAACTTGGATCGTAAAACGTAAAATTATTAATTTAATCTAAAAATATATGGAACAAGCACCTCAAATATCCCTTAAGGAAAAATATAAAAACAAAATTGATGAAAATGGTTTTATAAGAGTTGGTGATTTTGCAAATCAAGAGTTAAGAAGACAAGCAAAAAGTATCGCGTCTTTACTTGATGGCGAAGAAGGTCTTTCTCCAGAATATAATCTTGGTGAAGGTATAAGATATGTTGGAGCGTCTGGAAATTACGACACAATGAAGGTTCATATTGATGACTTAGAAGAATTTATAAAGAGAGTTAAAAATCATTATAAGGAAAATTAATCTAAAATTATATGAGTAAAATAATTGGTATAGACTTAGGAACAACAAATTCGGCTGTAGCTATCATCGAAGGTGGTCAGCCAAAGATTATTGAAAACGCAGAAGGTATGCGAACAACTCCTTCTATTGTTGCTCTGGCGAAAAACGGAGACACGATGGTGGGTGTGACAGCAAAGCGTCAATCTATCACAAATCCAAAAAACACAATTTATCAAATCAAAAGATTTATTGGTCACAATTTCGACGAAGCAGAAGTTCAGAAAGATGTAAAAGCTATTCCTTTCGAAACTCGAAAATCAGCGAACGGTGGTATCGAAGTGAAGTTTGGTGAAGAATGGAAAAGACCAGAAGAAATATCTGCGATGATTTTGCAAAAGATAAAAGCAGATGT
>CAZZCB010000038.1:0-1993 GCA_964652835.1 uncultured Candidatus Saccharibacteria bacterium
AGCTTGCCTTTTGTTCGTATAAAAGACGAAATACTAGGAAAGGGATACGAGCTGAGTATCACTTTCGTTCAAAAAAAGGTTATTGAAGAATTAAGCAACCAGTTTAAAGGTGACAAAAGTCATAAAAATATTTTAAGCTTCCCTCTTACAAAAACCCTGCCTGCGCAGGCAGGTTCTGGAGAGATAATTTTAAACCTAGAAACGATCAGAAAAGAAGCGAAAAACTTTGATAAGAAATACATGGAGTATTTAGGATTTTTAGTTATCCACGGAATGCTACATTTGAAAGGACACGTACATAGTAGTAAAATGGAAGCTGAAGAAAAAAAGTTTGTAAAGATGTTTCATCTTTAATTTTTTTCTCTTTGGAAAATCCTAATGTCAAAAAACATCACAGTCGGAATAGACCTCGGTAGTCACTTAGTGAAAGTGATGGTTGTTGAACATATTAAAGAAAGAGACAAAAAAACTTCTCGGATAATAGGCACAGGAAAATCAGAAGCTCGTGGTATTAAAAACGGATACATAAACGACCAAGAAGAAGTGGTCCGAAGTATTATCAAATCTGTTAGAGAAGCTGAACACCGGTCAGGAATCAAAATCCGCCAAGCAACTCTCGCTGTCGGAGGAATAAGCCTCGAGTCCAAACTCGCAAAAGGAACTTCTATAATCTCAAGAGCCGACAATGAGGTTTCCACGCTAGACGTCCAAAACGCAGTCAGAGAAAGCGAGCAAGGTCTTAAACTTCTAAACAGACATGTTATCGATTCTATTCCTTATGTTTACAAATTAGACGGCAAAGACCTTTATGGTAGACCGGAGGGCCTACGTGGAGTAAAGCTTGAAGTCACTTCCCTTTTTATAACTTGTATAAATCAGCATTTAGAAGCTTTGGTGAATTCTGTAAACAACGCTGGGGTGGATGTGGTAGATGTTATCGCTGCACCTTTGGCTTCAAGTGTGGCTATCTTAACCAACCAACAAAAAACTGCTGGATGTATCTTGGTAGATATCGGAGCTGAAACTGTTTCTCTTTCTGTTTTCGAAGATGGAGATATTATTTCTGTTAAAGTTTTACCTTTAGGTGGACGAGATATAACAAACGATTTAGCTCTAGGACTTAAAATAAATTTAGACGACGCTGAGAAAATAAAAAAAGGTGAAATCACAGGAAGCTTTGACCAAAAAGATATTGAAGAAATAATGGAAGCTAGAGTTACAGAATTTTTTGATATTATCCAGAAGTTTCTAAAGAGAATAAACAAAGACGGAAGACTTGCTGGCGGAGCGATTATCGTCGGAGGAGCAACAAACAACGAGATGACAGAACGCATAGCAAAAAATATTTTAAATTTACCAATCACGATGGCCGGCTCACTCGGCTCTGGAGTTCTGAAAGATCCAGCGTGGTATGTGGTTTATGGGCTTTGCATGTCTGGCCGGTATAACCAAGGACACAACAGCTATTCAAACCCTTTTGTAAAAGTTATGAAATCCATCGGTGACTTTTTCAAGAATGTTGGGAAGCAGCTGATGCCGTAGTCTGGAGAGTAGAAAGTAGTTAGTAGCAATTAGAGTAAAAGAGCGCGGGCCGAAGGCCCGCGCTCTTTTGCAATCATTCATATTTTTTTAATAAAATTGCAAATTGACCAGTAGATACAAGGCCCAAGAAGAACAAAATTACACCACCCATCAAAAAACCATATTGATTACCAAAAAATAATATAGCGAACATGTTAAGAAGAACACTAGCACCACTAGCAATTGTAATTAAGGAGCTGACTAGAAAAAATACGACCATGGTCGAATGCGGGGTTTTATTTCTGCTGCTCATTTCAGTTTTTTCTTTTAATTTATTAAAATAATATAACAGTTTAAAATACTCGTCAACCCTTTCCCCTGCTTTCCCTTTTCTGGTATTATGTGGGGACACGATTATTACTAGAAATTCGAATTCACATATGGCAAAAATTACAACTGATGTCGAAACATT
>CAZZCB010000039.1:0-1939 GCA_964652835.1 uncultured Candidatus Saccharibacteria bacterium
AACATTCTTTACCACCAAAACAACATCGCGGCAGGAGACGCAGTCACAGCTATCGAGGATATTTATATGCATCTACACACAAAATAAAAAATATGTCACCAGCCCAGTTTAGAGAAAAATTTGAACCAATATTTCAAAGTCATTTAGATAAATTAATCAAAAGAGCCACTCAGACAACATCAAGCAAAAAAACCAAAGAGCTAATTCAATATATTAAGCAAGTTGCATCAAACGGAAAGCGTGTCAGACCATACATGCTATTTTTAGGTTACGGAAATATATCCAAGATTGATAAAAAAATAATTCCCCACATGATCGGAGTTGAATTTATGCATCTTTTAGCTATTATTCACGATGACATTATAGACAAGTCGCCAGCAAGACACGGGATAAAAACAATACACTCGAGAGAAAAAGACCAGCATTTTGGAAACAGCTACGCCATGCTTATGGGCGACCTGTCTTTTAACTGGGCGCATGAGGTTTTTTCTTCTGGACAAAACACAACAGAGTCACGTTCTCTTTTTATTAAGTTAATAGAGGAAGTTATTGTAGGAGAAACAATGGACGTAGAAATGTCTACAAGAAAAAACTGGTCAAAAAAAGAAATAGATGAAAAAACTATTTTCAAATCTGCAAGATATACTTTTATGAGACCAACACAAATCGGTGTATCTCTTCGTGAAAAATCAGTGACTCCATCTCTTAAAAAAACATATTCACAAATTAGTGAAAACCTCGGTATCATCTTTCAAATAGATGACGACCTGCTCGACATCTTCGGAGATGAGAAAAAACTAAACAAAAAGACTTTCCAGGATATTGAATCAAACCAAGCAACACTGATTTCTTTTTATCTGAAAGACAACAAAACTTTCAAAAGCTATTTGGGGAAAAATCTAAATAAAGAAGAAAGAGAAAATCTAAAACAGCTTATAAAAGATTCGGGCACGCTAGAAAAAATAGAGACTGAAAGAAAAGACCTGATAAACAAAACAGAAAAATTATTATCAAGGCTTCCGGACGAAGAAGTCTGGCTAGAGTTTTCACATAAAATAACAAATCGAGAAAAATAAAATGAACGATTGGCAACATTGTAAAAAAGTAATGAAGAAACACGGGAGGGGCTATTTTATGGCCACTCGTTTTTTTCCTAAAAAAGTAAGATTTGCCACATATGCTTTATATGCCTGGGTCAGGAAACTAGACGATATTGTCGACGAAACTAAAAACAAAATAGAGGCACAGGAAGATTTCCAGTCTTGGGTCAGGGACTGGAGAAAAGTAGAAGGAGGAGGATCTTCAGAAAGACCAGAGATGCGAACTTTCATAAAAGTTGTAAATAAATTTAATATAAAAAAAGAATACACGGAGAGTTTTATAAACTCGATGAAGATGGATCTAGAAAAGAAAGAATACGCAAACGCGGGAGAACTCGAGGACTATATGTATGGTTCGGCGACTGTTGTGGGTCTCATGATGATGCAAATCGTAGGAGACTTTAAAGAAGAAGCTATTCCCTATGCGAAAGCTCTGGCAGAAGCGATGCAACTCACAAACTTCCTCCGGGACGTGAAAGACGACTGGGACAAAAGAAAAAGAATCTACATGCCTCGAGAAGAGCTTTTAAAATACGAGCTTGATATTGACGATGTAAAAAACTACAGACTATGCCGTCCTTTTGTAAAATTTAAAATAGCGGAGGCGAGAAAGCTTTTTGAAAAAGCTGAGAAAGGAATTCACCTGCTTCCAAAGAAAGCTCAGTTCCCCATCCTGCTTTCAAGTAGACTTTATGGAGAAATACTCTGTGAAATAGAAAAACAGGACTATGACGTTTTCCGCAAAAGAGCAAGAACAAATATCTGGCAAAAAATTATTATTAGCTTTAAAACATATTTATGGTACAGAAAAAACATGTAGTGATAATAGGTGGCGGAAT
>CAZZCB010000040.1:0-1924 GCA_964652835.1 uncultured Candidatus Saccharibacteria bacterium
GTATTTATCTCCTCGTCTACCCTATTTTTAGCTTTTTGGATGAGGGATTTTGCCTTAGAATAAAGCTTCCAAAAGACGACTTCTAGGATAACGAAAAATATAGCTAAAAACCAAAACACGAATTTAAAAAATCCAAAAGGTCCACTTAACAGACTTGTAAATCCTAAAACAAAGAAAAGAGCTAGGGCCAGAGTTCCGCCAATTGTAAAAATCACAAGTGGAATTTTTATTATTTCAAGTAAAGTGTCTTGTCCGAAACCTGACGGATCCTTTACTCCATTTTTAACATCCTTATAAGTTTTTATTATTGTAAAAATCATATTTATTAAATCTACTTTACCACTTTTTTCGAACTTTCTTTATACTCCTCAATTTTTTTATGGTCACCAGATTTAAAGACTGCTGGAACTTTGTATTTTTTATTTTTGAATTCGTAAACTTCTGGGCGTGTATACATTTCAGAACTTGAAACTCTATTTTCCTCGAGTGATTCTATCTTTCCTAGAACCCCTTCTATTTGTCTTGAAATAGTGTCGATAACAATCATCGCTGGGATTTCTCCACCTGTTAATACATAGTCACCCACGGACAAATCTTCTGCTTTGGTTATCTTTTTAACCCGAGCGTCTATCCCCTCGTATCGTCCGCAAATTAAAATAACGTCAGTAAATTTCTTTGCAGAATTTTTTGCGAAAGCCGTATCAAGTTTTTTACCTGATGGAGAGAATATTACAGTCTTATATTTAGCCGATGGTTTTTTATTACTTTTCATCGCTTTTTCCCATGCTCTGATTATCGGGTCGGCGATCATAACCATCCCGGGCCCACCACCGTACGGCTTGTCGTCTATCTTTGAAGAGATATTTCCATCTGGCCAAACTTTTCTAAGTTTACCTCGGACAAAATCACGTGGGTTATAGAACTTCACTTTAATTTTCTTTTCCTTTATCGCCCGCGCCAAAATAGACTCGCCTAGGTACGAGTCGAACATGTTTGGGAAAATTGTGATTACGTGGAAATTCATGGATGTTTATAGATTATAGTTTTTAAGGAAAATTGCAATACAAAACCCGCCGTAAGGCGGGTTTTGATTATTTGCCGTGTCGCGACAAGTTTGTGTTTTGATTGATTAGATTCCTTTTAGATCATTCATCGCTGCGTCTACGTCGGCTGACATAGAAGCCATTGGAGCTTTCTCAGAACCTTCTGGTTCGTCTATTTTAAGGTTTACTCGAGAGTTGTTTTTCATTCCGATTACTCTTAGAAGTGTTCGGATAGCTTTCGCTGTATTTCCTTGACGACCGATAATTTTTCCCATATCGTCTCGTGCGACAGAAAGTGTCAAAAGCACGCCCATTTCATCTACCTTTCGATCGATCTTCACTTCGTTTTCGTTGTCAACCAATGATTTAACAACGTAACTTAGAAATTCTGTATCTCTTTCCATATTTTGCATTAAAATATAATTTTAATTTGCAGAGTTCTGACTAAGAATTACTGCTTTAAGTATTCTAACCTGTCAAACAAAAAACCACAACCAAGCGTTGTGATTTATTGTGAATAAAATTTATTCTTTTTATTTTATTTCTTTAATTCTTTTCTTTTCTTTGTAGAAGTTTTCTTTGGCAAGATGTTCTTCTTTGAACCTTCTACTACTTTCTTATCTACTAAAAAGTTGTGAACTGTTCCTGAGGCCTGAGCTCCTTTACTTATCCAGTGCTTGATTCTTTCATCTTTAAGAGTGATAGTTCCAGCCTTTGGATCGTATGAACCCAAAACTTCTAAAAATTTTCCGCTTTGAGCAGAGTTTGTGTGTTCACCAACAACAACCCGAAAATACGGCTCGTTTTTTCTTCCTGTTCTTTGTAGTCTTATCTTTAACATGTCCCGTATATTAGCAGATTATATTTTAAACGTCAAATGA
>CAZZCB010000041.1:0-1754 GCA_964652835.1 uncultured Candidatus Saccharibacteria bacterium
TTTTGTCTTCCTTCATTTCTTCCCAGAAAGCTCTTTCTTCAGCGCTACCAGCTTCTTCGATGTAGTGATTTTCAATTCTCCAAAGTGACTTTTGCTCTGTCGTCATTTGTGACATTAGGTTGTGCAGGTTGTTGTTTGTCATAAAAATATATTTTTTAATTATAAAAGTATTTTACCATATTTAGAAAATATACAAATTTATAAAAAAAGAACCGTCGCGTGACGATTCTCATGGGGCCGGGTGCTCGGAAGCTCATCGGTCTATACTGCTGAGTGTCTTAATGACCTCACCCTTCTTATTGACCCTTACAACTTTTCCAGCTCGGGATACGGTGGTGTATCCCTGTGTTATGATGGCATTTTTTGAAGCCTTGCCAGTTGCCTCCCTTGCGAGCTTGGCGATAAGCTTGGCCTCTCTTGCCTCAACTTTTTCTCTGGCACTTTTCTTCGCTTTTTTCATGGCCGGTGCTTTTGCAAAAGTTTAGCACATATATAGGGCTTATACAAAAACCGCCGAAAGGCGGTTTTTGTAGTTTTTATTTTTGTATTAAATCTATTATTTCTTCTACACTTAAATCTTCATTTTTCTCTTCATTTCTTCCTTCAGCTGTCAGTTTTCCAGATTCTTTTTCTTTGTCACCAATAACTAAAGTAAAAGGGATTTTCTGTGTTTTTATTTGACGCACTCTTTTGCCTAGAGATTCGTTGTCATCGTATAGATCTGCGCGCACATCGGCCTCTAAAAGTTTTTCATAAACGCGCTTAGCGTAATCTCCATGTGCATCAGTGTTTACTGGAACCACAGCCACTTGCACAGGCGACATCCAAACAGGAAAGGCCCCAGCGAAGTGTTCGATAGCTAAAGATAAAAATCTTTCAAGTGAACCAGCGATAGCTCTGTGGATCATAACTGGAGTTTTCTTTTCGCCGTCTTTGTCTGTGTATTCAAGTCCGAATCGGCTCGGCATGTTGAAGTCCAGCTGTGCTGTACCTAGTTGCCATTCTCGGCCTAGAGCATCTTTGAATTGGAAGTCTATCTTTGGTCCGTAAAAAGCAGCTTCGCCTTCTACTCGTTTGTAATTCAAATTTTCTTTCTTACAAATCTCTTCAAGAGTCTTTTCCGCTGTGTTCCAAATATTTTCATCACCGATATACTTGTCTAAGTTTTGCGGATCTCTAACAGAAAGAGAAACCCAATACTTCCCATCCACTAGCATACCGAGTGACGTATAAAATTCTTTGATTATGTGAATTATATTTTTTATTTCCTCCTCTACTTGGTCAGGGCGACAGAAAATATGCCCATCGTCTTGTGAGATGGCTCGTACGCGAGAAAGCCCCATCAGCTCGCCAGCTTGTTCGTCTCTATAAACTGTTGTTGTCTCGACATACCTTAGAGGTAGGTCTTTATAACTTCTTGGTTTTGAAGCAAAGATTTGTGTGTGGTGAGGGCAGTTCATCGGCTTGATACAGAATTCTGTATCACCTCGTCCTTTTACCTTGAATAAATCATCACCGTATTTGTCGTAGTGACCTGATGTTTTATAAAGTTCTGCCTTTGTGATGTGGGGAATAGTGACTTTTTGGTAATTGAATTTTTTCTGAATACCTGCGATTTTTTCGATTATTGTGTCTCGCAATATTGTTCCTTTCGGAGTGAAAAGCGGAAGACCAGGACCGACAAGTTCTGAAAAAGTGAAAAGATCAAGTTCTGCACCGAGCTTTCGGTGGTCTCGTTTTTTTGCTTCTTCTAT
>CAZZCB010000042.1:0-1741 GCA_964652835.1 uncultured Candidatus Saccharibacteria bacterium
TGGTGGAGGAATCAACGGACAAGCAGATGCTATCAGACACGGTATCACAAGAGCACTTGTAAAGTTTGACGAATCTCTACGAAGTCCAATGAAGAAACTAGGTTTCCTAAAAAGAGACCCAAGATCACGAGAAAGAAGAAAAGCAGGTCTTGCTCAAGCTGCGAGAAAGAGAAAGCAATGGTCAAAACGATAACAATAAAAGCCCCGCTCGGGGCTTTTTTGTTTTTCATGGTAAAATTAAAACCATAATGACTCAATCAGATGCGTTAAAAATTCTCAAAACTGGAGCAAACGTTTTTCTTACTGGTGCGCCCGGTGCTGGTAAAACATATGTTCTAAATCAATACACTCAGTATTTAAAAGAGCACGATATCTCTGTGGCGATAACAGCTTCGACGGGTATCGCCGCGACACACATCGGCGGAGTGACTATCCACTCTTGGTCTGGAATCGGCGCAAGACAGAAGATCACCGACTACGAAGTCGACGACTTAGAATCAAAAAAATATCTCTGGAAAAGATATGAACAAACAAAGGTTTTGATTATCGACGAAATCTCGATGCTCTCTGGCGACGTTTTCGATTCAGTAAATAAAATCTGTAAATCTTTCAGAAGAAACAACCTGCCGTTTGGTGGTATGCAGGTCGTCGTCGTGGGTGACTTTTTCCAGCTTCCTCCAATCTCTAAAAAAGGAGAAGAAACAAAATTCGCTTTTGAATCAGCTTCTTGGCGAGAACTAAATCCGCTCGTTACATATATAACCGAACAGCACCGTCAAGAAGACGATGCGCTTTTGGGTATCCTCGATCGCATAAGAAGAGGGGATGTCGAAGAAGAATTCGAAGAACTTCGCGACCGTCTCGATGTTTCTTTTGAGGATGTGATAAAAGCGACAAAGCTCTACACTCACAACGCCGACGTCGACAAGATAAACCAAGAAGAGCTGGCGAAGATTGATACTGACGAAGAGTATTATGAAATGAATTCGAAAGGAAAAGGGAACCACGTTCAGCGTCTAAAAGAAAGCTGTCTTTCGCCGGAAAATCTGTGTCTTAAAATCGGCGCTGTGGTGATGTGTACCAAAAACAATTTTGATGTCGGTTACGTAAACGGAACTTTGGGCGAAGTTATAGATTTTGAAAAAGAAACAGGTCACCCGATTATCGTCACCAACCAAGGTAAAGAAATCTTGATCGAGCCGACTTCTTGGAATATTGAAGACGGCGATAAAATCATCGCTTCTATTTCTCAGGTACCCCTGCGGCTCGCTTGGGCTATCACCGTTCACAAAAGCCAAGGGATGTCGCTAGACGCCGCCGAGATAGACCTCGGTCGCGCTTTTGAGTATGGACAAGGTTATGTGGCTCTTTCTCGTGTACGGACTTTACAAGGACTTAAACTTCTAGGCTTTAACGCACAGGCTCTGATGGTGCACCCGAAGATTATCGAAGCTGACAAAAAGTTCCGAAGTAAGTCAGACCAGATTTTAGAATATTTAAATAAAAAGACAGATAAAGAAATGGAAAAATCCCAAGAGGATTTTATAGTTAGGTGCGGTGGCTCTCTAACCAAAATAGATTTAAAAGCAAAACAAAAAGAAGAGGATAAAACAAGTACGTTTGAAAAAACGAAAGCCCTGCTTTTGGAAGAAAAAAGTATTGATGATATCGCTGTCGAAAGAGGTCTAACTAAAGAGACTGTTATTTCTCATATTGAAAAACTTTTAATGGAAGGGAAGAT
>CAZZCB010000043.1:0-1740 GCA_964652835.1 uncultured Candidatus Saccharibacteria bacterium
TAAATCTTTTGCGACAGATTTCGTCTCATTTTCAGACCTAGTAATATATTCCATAGCCTTATTTTAGCATACAACACAAAACCCCGCTTTCGCGGGGTTTTGTTAAATTTTCGTATTATATAACTCCTGGACTCTTCTGATAAAAGTTTTTCTAGAATCCCAGTGACCCTTATCAAACTTTGGATAATACCTATACAACTTTTCAATCTTAGAATCGTTGAAAAAATATTTAGTTCTTCTTTTTACGTATTCAACCAGCTCTGTTTTAGGTAACCAGAAACTTGGATCAGTGTTTGTGCTAAACAAATATGGTCTATCGATTATTTCTTTAGCGCCGAGTATCGTAGAAACTCTAACTGTTAAAGCTGAAAAGTTCTTAAAGGATTTTGTTTTTACTTTAAAGAATTTTAAAAGCTCTTCCTGCGCAATTCTCCAAGACTGGAATACTGGTATTTTAAATTCATCAGAAAGCGACCCAATATTTACAACAATAACTTTTGTAGATTTTGGCGCGCTTTTCAAGATTGTATTAACTATCTTTGAGGTGTAATCAAATGTAAGTTTTATAACTTCTTGATTAATATCGTTTTCTTTCAGTTCACAAAAGCCATTTTTATTTTTCTTTATTTCAGTAATAAATTTACCGATTGCGTGAACATACACTATTTTTTTATACTCTCCAGATGAAGCCAGCTTCTCTAGTTTTTTGTAAGAAGCCTTATTTTCAAAATCAAAATGGATTATAGAGTGGTAGTTTGGAATATCAGATGATTGTAGGCCAGATCTAGAAAGACCGACAACGTGAGTGCCTGATTCAAGTATATACTGCTCAAAAAAACAAGAACCGATTGATCCTGTGGCACCTCCAATAATAACTAATTTTTTATTTTTCATATTTCCTAGTGAGGAGTATCGACGAGCTTGCTCGTATGATCTCCGAATGACGGAAATATACGAGATGAGCGAAGCGAGTGCTCCTATATATTTATTTTCATTAAATTAATTTCCACTCTTTGAAAATTCCACCGGGGTGAAATCCTCAAAAGTGGAGCCGACACAATACGTCGGCTCAGACTTCTTCGTATAAGCTTTTCAGCTTTTGGGTTGTACTTCTCGAACACCCAAAAACTTGGTCTTCGGCTCATATCCAAAATTTGCCGAAAAAAGGCCGACTGATCGCTCAAATCGATATTCACGATAATGTGCGACAGAGGGCAGAGCGTTAACCATCGTAGACGACCCTAAGGCCACGAGACCGGCTGAATATTCTATGTACAATTTTCTTGAGGTGTACACCACAAGCTCCTCAATCATCGCCGGACGAAACCTAAACTTTGTCACGTTCCAATATCTCTCGAACTCGCACTCTCGATCAAAGATTTTCGTTTCGAGAGTTATCAAACCAGAGCGGTTTGTTGGAAATATGCCACTTAAGAGTCTTTTGTTCACCAAATCATACTCGCCGCCTTCAATCATTTCCGCGAGCGACTTAGAGTAATCAATGGTGATTGTCTGGTATTCCATGGTGTTGTGGATTACGTCCGCTTTCGCGAACTGGTTTGTTTCAAGGTTCGTTTCGTATGTATTAAACCACATATCTTGTCTTTTGTCCAAAAATATAACTTTTTTAGCTATTTTGTAAAAAAATACTTTACTTTTTACAAAAAACAAGTTAAAATAGACTCATGAACCCAGAAAAAACAACTAAAATAGAAGACCTTATAATAAAAACATTAAAAG
>CAZZCB010000044.1:0-1720 GCA_964652835.1 uncultured Candidatus Saccharibacteria bacterium
TTGCTATTTTTGCCACATCGATAACCGGACTTATTTCTATAACAGCAAGAGGTGTGAACGACAACGTCTTTGTTAAAAATAAATTAGTGGCATCATATTTAGCTCAAGAGGGGGTAGAGCTAATCAGAAATCTACGAGATACTTATGCGATAGAGAGCGGTGTTGGATACTGGACACCTTTTATAAACGACTTAAACGTGAATGGCTGTTATTCTACAAACGGCGCGGATACTTGTACTATAGATAGTTCTCAGGTGATAGTTCCTTGTGATCAAGGTGTTTGCCCAGCCTTAACATACGACGCCGATGCGAACCTGTATGGATATGACTCAATCACAGATTCTATCTTTACTAGAACCATAAGTGTTGTTCCTATCGGTGGATCTGCTTCAAGTGAGATTTTAATAAACTCTACAGTTTCTTGGGTTCAAGGATCGAGAACTTTTTCAACATCTTTCCAGTATAATTTATTTGATTGGATTTATTAATTTATGTTGATATCTGAAAATAAAAATCAAAAAGGTTTCGTTGCTCTTTTCACAGTGCTTTTAGTGAGCGTTATTTTGGCGATGGCTATCGGTATTGCCTCTATTTCTCTAAAAGAAATAGTGCTTTCGTCTTCTGCTTCAGAAGGTAATAAATCTTTCTATGCCGCAGATGGTGGTATCGAATGCGCCCTGTTCCTCACTAGAACAAACTTGATAGACAGCGGTAGTTTTGTTCAACAATGTAACGGCCTTGCTGTTTTAAACTTTAATGAAACCAGTGATGCGGACGCAAACGAAGTTTATACTTTTAGCGCAAGACTTGGATCTGAAAGCGAGCTCTGCGCAAACGTTACTATAAAAAGAGCTTTAACAAACCCGGGACTTGGATACTCTGTTCTTATCGAGTCTAAAGGTACGAACACAGCTTGCGACGACGTCAGCAATAACCCTAAAAAGGTAGAAAGATCTATTAGAGTTACGTATTAGTCGGGCCCAAAAAGCCCGGCGAATGGCTTCGCGAAGCCATTCGCCGGGCTTTTGTTTTTAGTGTAAAATAGGCTTATTATATTTATCCGTTTGAAAATAGGATGGACAAAAAAGAGGCCGAAAAAAGAATAAAAAACTTGCGTTCGGAGATAGAAAAACATAACCTTCTATATCACACAAAAGACGCTCCAGAAATCTCTGATGAGGCTTACGACGCGCTAGTGCGCGAGCTTTTAGAGCTGGAAGGTAAATTCGGAAAGATGGTAAAAGAAAGCCCGAGTCAAAAAGTCGGCGGTAAGATTTTAGAAGGTTTTGAAAAGGTTCGTCATGTTGTACCCCAGTGGTCGTACGATAACATTTTTGGTTTCGATGAGCTTTTGGCCTGGGAGGAAAAAATAAAAAGATTTATTGAAAAAGAAGGAGTTCAAAATGAAAAACTTGAATACATCGTTGAGCTTAAAATCGATGGTTTAAAAGTTGTTTTGACTTATGAAGAAGGTGAATTTGTTTTAGGCGCAACAAGAGGCGACGGAGAGGTGGGAGAAGACATCACTGAGAATTTAAAAATGGTAAAAAGTATTCCGAGTAAAGTTTCTACAAAAGATAATTTTGTCGCCATCGCCGAGGCTTGGATTAAAAAATCTGATTTGTTTAAGATAAATAAAGAAAGAGTAAAAGAAGGTTTGCCAGAATATGCAAATCCTAGAAATTTAGCTGCTGGGACACTTCGTCAGCTCGATACTTCT